>JAXGRS010000001.1:0-36774 GCA_040765685.1 Anaerolineaceae bacterium
AGAGTAATAAATCAAGCAAGCCCACGATTTTGTGTGCTGGTTTCATCTATCACCCTATCTTCTGGTTCGATAGCGATTGATCAACTCGCTGGCGCCTGCCAATGGATTGACCAACGACATCGGATTGATCAGAACTTGCTGCAGCAACATGGCAAAATAACCTAACGGGATCACCAACCACAAAGCCCAAAGAATAATCGTAGTTACATTTCCGCGTGTATTTGCAATCACTGCTGATGCGCTTTCAGATGTCCCTATCAGTGCAGCCCATTGATCTGCTGATAATTGAGCGGTGTATGCCAGGTAGAGCCGGCTTCCGATGACGGCCAGGGAATAAATCGCAATTCCCGATTTCATATTCCACAAAAGGGTATGTTCCTGCATGTGCACCAGTAAGAGGATGATTGTGCCACCGATCCACATCGCTGCACCCAGCCAGGGGACCGGTGCTCCCATCCCCCATTGGCTGATTACCCACAGCACCAGAATTATCGCCGTCGTGATTTGAGCTGTGTATAAATCCGGAGTAGTTGCTTCCCGCCCACTTCGTCCAGGTCGGAAAGCTGCTCTGGATTGCACACGTTGATCCACAAAACGGATGATCAACCCTGCGCAAAGAATACTTACCAGAGCAGCTCCAGATTCGCCAAGCCAGTAAACGGTTGCGAGAACACCGTTCAACAGGTAAGTAGGCAGAGCGCCGAGAAAATCTCCAAAGACGACAAAATAATCTGTCATGAACCAATGCCTCCTTACTTGTCATAATCGTTTCGTGGACACCACAACCCAATCACCAGTAGGAAATTGATGACGGCCATGAAACCCAGGACGACTGTCAGCAACACGCCGATCGCAATCGATAAAATCTGCACTTTGACCTTTTATGGCACCAATGCCGGAAGAGCCACATATACTTGCATCGTTCCATCAATCCCTACTCGCCTCGGCTGGGTGATTGGAACTCCGCGGAAGTGAGTGCCCGTGGTCACTACGTCCATTCGCAAGTTGAAGGTTCCTGGATCTGCAAATGGAACACGGAGTGCCTGGCCAGTAGCAGTACAGGTACCGCCGCCATTACATCCGCCTGTCCATGAACCAATTCCGGGAATCAGGGTGAAATTTGCCTGGTGGACGAAGGCTTCATAATGGGTTTGCCCTAATCTACCTGTGATCCAATCCTGGCTGGCACCATCCAATGCTGCAGTAGCTTGCAGGGATGCTACCGCATCCGGTAGATGTTCTACATGTGTCCGGCATTCCTTGAATACCATTTCTGTATCTGAGACACCATCATTGATAACTGATCCAGCTCCGGTATTGCAATTGGCGGTTTCTCCGGAATTGGCTGAGCGGCAAACATCTCTTTCTTCATAAATCGGCTCATACCAGGTGAAAATCACTGGAGGAACTGTCACCCTGACCTGGATATCTGCACCGCGGCGATTTTCGGTATCTTGTCCCACAACCAGGGGATTGTTCGGCGCAGTTTTTTGAATGACGAGGACAGGTTGTTGCATAGAAACCGTTGGATCAGGACACTCCCTTGGGGGAGGAGGTGGGGTGACAATTCCCGAGCACCCCCCTGGAATGGCCGCACAGTTTTGTGAACCATTCAAATACAACAAATACAACGAGCGGAGAGCGCCATCATTCCAAGTCATTTGAAGCAGGGTTGTGATGAATCCCCACCCGGAGAAATAGGTCCACACATCTTGCTGACCATTGAGAACCGCTCCCCAGAATTGATCCGGGCTGGTGTACTCTGGATGTTCCGCCTGTACCTTGCTCCAATCCAGATTATCGCCGGCAACAAGCCCAAGAAAAGAGATCAGGCTGCCGTAACCATTTCCCAGTGATCCATAAGAGCCGGTCAAACCGCTTTCTTGGGGGTTCATGGCCATAAAAAATAACGTCGAGGCAGAGGGTAAGACAACGATATTCCCGCTAGGTGTTTGATAGCGGTGATAATTTGCATCAAGATCAATGGACTGGCCAAAGGGCAGTTCAATTGACATCCAATCGGGGTGATCTGTGGTAACTCCCAGATCAATCAAATCAGGATTCAGATTTCCATCCGGCTGAAAAACTTCTGACCAGGGATCAGTGCCCTGAGCATAAACAGCAGATGGTATGAGCAAGGTCATAACGACAATGATCAGGAAGATTCTTTTCACTACTTCTTTCCTTCTTCTACAGTTGTGGTGGGAGTTTTTCCCCGAGCGAGAATGGCATTGATTTCTTCTTCCAACAGGAAACGATCAAACTTCCAACCACTTTCTGTTTTCGCGAGAACAACATATGCTGTATCCTGGGTTTTATTGCTACCCGGTAAGGGAGAAGATAACGTGATGGTCATCTGCCAGACTTGCTCGGAACCATTGTCTGCTACTTTTTCTGCTGCCTGAGAGGCAGCTGTGACCACAGATTTGGCATCCACGTATTTTTCCCACATACGGTCTGCGCCGGCCGAAAACAGCTCACATCCAGCGGGAGTGCTTACCTCGCAGATACGCTCAAGCCAGGCTTCTTTTCCTTCCTGATAGTTCACCTGGAAGACCTGCTCGATGGCATTGACCGCTGCAGTAGACACCAGACTGTCTTCGTTGGTTGCTGCTGCTGAACTCTGCTCCGTACGAAGTGGCCAGTTTTCGATCAACAGGATACCGACAGCAATGACAACTGCCAGGATGACGGCAATGAGCAGATTTCGTTTTGAGACTGGAATTTCTTTCAATTTTTTCTCCTTTTCCGGTAAACGGATTCGAAAGTAAGTTAAAACAAAAGCGACCAACCAAGTCTTCAATCCCTGAAAGCACTTGAAGAAAGGTGCAAACAGGAAAGACGTGATGGTCGCTCCAAGGATTATATGGAACAGCTGATGATTATCAGCGACCGAACAGATATTTGGTTGTAACTCCAATCATAACAAGAGGAAACCCTTTATCCTAGGTGGTCAAATGAAAAGAATTCGGAATTTGACCGAACCCTTTTCACATTTTCTGATTTATCCGCAATAAAAAATGGTGGGGTTAGGGAGCAATCCCGTTTAATATCCATGGACCATAAATTGAGCTGGACATCGCATCCAGAATCAATTGGTCGGCCTGTTCTTTAGTCATACTGGATGGCAAAACCAGATTGGTATACCAAGAACCAGGACCGGCACATTTGAAATCTAATCCCGGGTAAGTTGCCCGCAATGTTGTTTGAGCATAAGCACAATTTTCAGCCTGATGTACTTCCGGGGGTAATTCCACTTTTCCGAGTGCTAACTGATAAGTCGTCCCCGAAGAAATCGAAACCGGGAAACTAAAACTGAAGCATTTATTGGCTGTCGTCGCTCCAACAGGATCAATGCGGCTGCCACTTGGAGAGTATTGTTGTTGATTGGCGGACAGGATCACGTTCCAGGGATACCATTGACGTCCGTCTGGAAGCTGCATACAGAAATCCACTGTGAATTCCGCATTTTCCATTGAGGCGGTTAATAGTTGTGCGGTAACCCCTCCCGAACCCGGTAAAGGAATGTTTCCAACGGTGATAGTTACCCAGATCTGGCTATTGGGCACTGGCAAGCCTGTTCCATCCTGAAGCTGGTAGAAAACAGTGTACTGACCGTTTTGTTTTGGAACAACCAGATCGACCCCAATTTGGATGGTCTCTCCCGGTTTTGCTTCCTCGGGGAGTGGAATTTGCTCCAGGCTGCCAAGAGTTTCGTTGGCCGGAGAGGAGGAAGTCCTTACCAAGCTGAAATCCTTATCCCATGTGCTGTTGCCACCATTCTTCAATGTCCATGTTTTTTGGAAGATTTGCCCGGGTTGAAAATTTGTTCCGTCCGGGACGGTTTCGCCGATAAAGATAAAGGTGGTGCCTTGAACGGATGGCATTGGAGTAACTAGCGGTGTGGATGTAGTAGTTGGTGACGGAAGTGGTGTCAATGTTACCGGTAGGTTTGTAGCCGTTGGAAAAAGTGATGCAGTGACCTGTATCGCCGTTGCGTCTGGTTGTGTGTCAACTGATAACACTGGAGTACAACCTGAAAGGATGAGTACGACGATCAACCACAAGATAAACCTATTTAACCGAAAAATCATAATTTTCCTCATTGGATGGTGGAAGGAGGGCAGCTATAGCGACCCTCCTTCTTTTCACTTTTTTGATCATTTGCCTATCGGGCGGTTTATGGGATGAATACTCCATCCAATTCGCCGCTCAAACCAGGAAGACGATAGGTTTCACAGCTATCAGGTGTGATTAAGATGATCTCCCCATCCGGATATTCAGGGGTGATCAAGCTCACACCAAGCAAGTGACTTTCTTTATCCCAAGCGATGCCGTTAATCGCTGTGGCAGGGTTGTCTAATAACAGACGTGCTGGGCTCCCATCCAATCCTTTGATATATAGACTACTATTATCGCTGGCCCTATAAACAATCCACTTTCCATCCGGAGACACAGCCGGCATTGGTGCTTTTCGGGATGAGTTTTCTATCACGAATAGATCTTGAGAATTTCCAGTACTTACATCAACCGACCGCAGCAGGAAGCCATCTCCGCTCGAACCAGGAATTGCATAATAAAGATGGGATCCATCTGGCGACCAACCCGCAATCGATTCATAACCCAGGTTGGAAAGCTGTTTGGGATTCTTGCCATCACTATTGATCAAGAACATGCCATATAGATCACCCGAGTTCACATAAGCGATCTGGCTTCCATCCTGTGACCAGTGAAGATCTCGCCCAAAAACGCCAGCTATCACAGTGAACTCTCCACTCGCTAGGTCCTGGATTTTGATTCCATCTTCGGTGGTATATGCCAAGCGAGTACTGTCCTGCGTGAGAGCAGCCCGTCCGCTGCCTGCTGCAAGTACCTGTTGCAGGCTGCCATCCATCCCTGCAAGCACGATTTGAAGTTGCGGGTTTAGTTGGGTTAACACAACTTTGCCATTAAATCCCGACGGTAGTGGATTGATATTTTGAATTGTGTCCGCGTTCAAGCAGGTTGTAGAAGGCTCAGCGATCAAAGGAAATTGACGAATGGTCTCCGGCTGCCATTCCACTTGCCAGGTTTTGGTGGGGCTGGCTGAACGTGGATTGGAGAATAGAATAGTCAATTCACCTTTAGGTAAATTACTATAGATGTGGCTTGTAGTAAACACCTTTCCGTTTGTTGTGCCGCCACCGCCTCCACTTCCATTAGCTTGATATCCTTCGATTTGAACACTAACCTCACTCATATTCTTCCCTGGATCGATGCGGAAGGAATATCCATCTGATTGGGCTGTGACCGATACCAATCGAATCGTATTTCCAGCCAATTGAACATCCTGATTGACCTCCCAGATTTGTTCTGGCTGCGGGTTTGTTCCGACATCGATAGTGGTTTTAGCTGAAGCTTGCGGGTCTACCTGTGAAATGATTACCCCGGAAAAGCGGATGGTTAGGGGGAACTTCACTCCGGCTCCCTTGATTTGCATCACCCAGGAGTACCCACCCTGGCCAAGACTCGCGTCATCTAATGGCTGAACGTCATTGGGGAACGTGTAACTAACATTTTTGCCGTTCGCGTCTTTGATCGTTGCAGGGCCAGTGATTTGCAACCAGCTTCCTGCAGGAATGTTAGTGCGTACAGAGCCCAGCAGAATATAACCATCCTCAGTTACGATGATTTTATCCATAGAAACGATAGCTTGAGTTGATCCATTCGTGGTTGCTGTGAGTGTTTCGCTATCCAGACCAGGTTTGTTGTCTGCTGACGAAACTACAGGGGTCACATCGATGACCGGCAGAATGGTGAGGTCAGGCGGAGCAGCGACAAAATGGATAGGCAGTTCCCAATCGATCGGAACCGTGCCTGGAAGCGTGTTGAAGATACATGGAAGAACGAAGGTAGCTTCATTCACTTTGGCTGGGATGGGGGCATTCACATCCATTCTTGTGCCATCTGGCATGCGTAGATATTCTCGCTCGATGCATCCTGATATGGCTTCCTCTATTGGGTAAGCAGAAAGTGGAACGCCAGAGACGCCAAAGTCTAGGCGCGTCTCAGTCCCAGTGAGAACTGCCTGGTTGACAGAAACGGTGACCCCATTTCGAGTGATACTCACTGGTTCAGCTAACATGCGGACAGGGCTGCTTTGGTTCACAATTCCGACACCCGGTATATAACCAAAGAGCTGAAGTACAGCAGCGTAGACGCGCTGTGGACCAATTACCAGGGTGCCGATGATCATGAGGGAAAGAATCGCAAGAGCAACGGTCGATGCAGGTCGCAATCCATAGAAAGGATGATGTCGTCGAGATTTTGCAACCGCACGTTGCATCAAATCACTATAAACCTCGTCAACAAATTTGGAGCGTATCTCAGGTACTCCGAAAGATTTACGAACACTCTCTTCAAACTGAGGAGTTGGATACTTTTCATTCATTAGAAACCTCCAGCTGGCTATGTAACCGTGCCAGCAACCGGTAAATTGTTTTTTTCACCGCTTCTTCATTGCGGTGAAGGATACGAGCAATTTCTGGAAAACTCATTTCAGCAAGAAATCTCAAACGGAGCAGTTCCCGGTCTTCCTCGGGCAATGCCTGAATCAATTTTGATAGGGCTGCTGTTTGTTCTAATTGAATTACCCCGCATAAGGGGTCATTTTCCACAGGAATATCCTCAATTTCATCAATGGATGATGTATTTTTTCGTTGACGAAAATGATCCATCGCTTTATTACGGGCAATCGTAAACAGCCAGGAAGCGAAATGCCCATCCTGTCGAAATCTGTCAAAGGATTCAAACGCGATTAGAAATGTTTGAGCAGTAATATCTTCTGCACCATGCACATACCCAATCCGGCTGTATAGATATCGGAAGACTTGTTCTACATATAGCTTATATAACTCCCCAAATACCTTGGGATCCTGCCTTGCAGCTTTAATTATCTTTAATTCATCTGACTCACGATTGATCTTTTCGGATGCCAATGCAATACTGCTTTCTGCCATAAATTTCCTTTCAAAGCGTTTTCACGAGATCCTGCAGGTTTTGAGTAATTTTGAGCTCTATATGTAAGACGGAAAAACATGGCAAGGGGGACATTTTTTACCATTCAATTATGGACTTCAGTAGTTTTTATTGCAAGGATCCTGTTTTCATTATTGACAAAAGTATACTCTAGTATTACTATATTAAAAACTGGAGGTTGAAATGCCGAAAACAAATTCTGCGAGTAAACCAGTACGTTCTTTTCGAATAAGTCCAGAAGGTGTGAGTCAATTAAGAGCAATGGCAAGCGTGATGGGACGGAGTGAAAGCGATGTGATTGAGGTTGCACTTGACCGAATGTATCGGGAGGAAATTCGTTATAACCGGGTCCTACGAGAGGGAGCCCGACTAGAAGATCAGTATCAGACAGATAAAAAAAATGAAGGAGAAAATGAAATTCATCGTAGTGATTCTTAAGTTGATTGGATGGGTTGTCAAAACTGCAGTCATCCTGGCGATTTGCTCCAGTATTTTATTCGTTGCCTACAAAGGAAACCAACCTATGCAGGTTCCTGAAGCTCCAAAAGGGATGACCTACTTCGAATTCGTTGCTGACCGGATAGATGCCGCAAAAACGGTTGAACCTTCCCGGTGCGGGTGGGGTATGATGTTATCTTTAGCCACCCTGGGTCCAATTTATTCATTTGTTTATACCGAAGTAGGCATCCACCCGGATGGAGCTCTTGCGCGAGGCACCGCCCCAGATCCAGATATCCCAAAAGATGTGGCAAATGCTAAGTGGTATGAAGTGCCTGGAATCTGGTGGAATACGGTTGAAAGATTATCCTGGACGATGGTGGGGAAGCCGGCAGCTTATGGATGTAAGTTTAGAGAAGTAGATTGTCTAAGATGATGACAACTGATGCTTATTCAAGGCAGCGAAACGGTTTTTTAGTCGGTGGGTTTTTATTCAAGTATCAGAGTGCGCGATCAATCTAAATTAAGTCGTTACCTAAAAAAAAAGACTTTATTTATTAATCTAATCACTTAATCCCTACCTTTAAAAGATTTTAGACTGCTTAATACCGGCATGCGATTTATTTTATGCCCTTGATAATTACCCTGCGTAAATTACCAAGGGCATCGGTACATCAGCGAATTTATGAAGTTTTCTCCCAATAGGACACCTTTTCGCGAATTACAATCGCTTCGTGCGCAGCAATTGGGCATTGATAGCCACGATGACTGTGCTCAGCGACATAAAGATGGCGCCAACAGCGGGTGAGAGTAATATGCCCCACGGTGCCAACACTCCAGCTGCCAGAGGAATAGCGATTACATTGTACCCTGCCGCCCAGATCAGATTCTGGCGCATCTTGCGGTAGCTGGCTCGGCTCAGTTCGATCACCTTGACCACATCCAGCGGGTTGGATTTCACCAGAATGATCCCAGCGCTCTCCACGGCCACGTCCGTTCCACTGCCGATTGCAATGCCCACATCTGCGCGGGTCAATGCAGGAGCGTCATTTACACCATCTCCAACCATCGCCACGCGCAATCCCTGCTTCTGCAGTTCGATTACCTTCTGATCTTTGTTTTCCGGCAGCACCTCGGCAAAATAGGTATCGATACCCAATTCACCTGCCACCGCTTTGGCCACTGCCTGGCTGTCGCCAGTCAGCATAGCCACCTGCACGCCCATCTCATGCAGCCGTTGGATGGCTTCATGGCTCTCTGGGCGGATCACGTCCGCCAAAGCAAGCGATGCCAGCAGCTTGCCATCCTGCACAAGATGAACCACACTTTGCCCTTTGGCGCTGGCAGCTTGATCAAAGGTTGACAGCAATTCAGGAAGCGTGACGTTCAGCATTTCCAGCAATCGTGGTCCGCCAACGTAGACATCATGTCCATTCGTTTTGGCGTGGATACCGCGGCCTTTGATCGCTTCAAAATCCTGCACAACAGGCAAGTCCAGACCCTTCTGCTGCGCAGAGCGGCGGATGCCCTGGGCGATGGTGTGTTCAGAATCGCCTTCCACAGCGGCGGTCAACGCCAGAGCATCCTGCGGTTTAATCCCATCTATGGTTTCGATTCCCACCACCCCAAAACGACCTTCTGTCAGTGTTCCAGTTTTATCAAAGACGATCATGTTGATTTCGCGGGCTGCTTCTAGCGCCAGTCGGTTCCGCACCAGGATGCCATTGTTAGCTCCCATTGCTGTGGTGATGGCCACCACCAGCGGGATGGCAAGACCCAGCGCATGCGGGCAGGCGATCACAAGCACGGTGGCCACGCGCTCGATCACTTTTACATTGAACCCAACCCCAATCGTCCAAGCGATGGCAGTGATCACAGCGGTGCCCAAAGCGATGTAAAACAACCACCCGGCAGCTCGGTCAGCCAACAACTGTGTGCGGCTCTTAGACATCTGAGCCTGCTGCACCAAACGCATGATACCGGCAAGAGCAGTCTGATCGCCTGTGGCGGTCACCCGTACACGCAGGCTGCCATCCCCATTGATTGAACCCCCTACGACCTTTTCACCCGGGTGTTTGTGAACCGGCTTCGACTCGCCGGTAATCATTGATTCGTTTACTGCCGACTCGCCGTCCTCAACCTTGCCATCTGCCGGAACACTAGATCCCGGTCGAACAAGCAGTAGATCCCCGGATTTTAGTTCAGACACAGCCACTTTCGTTATCTGGCCATTGGCTTCTATGCGCTCGGCAGAGTCTGGCATCAATTTAGCCAGGGCGTTTAGAGCGCCTGATGCCTGCCGAATGGAACGCATCTCGATCCAGTGCCCCAGGAGCATGATGGCGATCAATGTCGCCAGCTCCCAGAAGAAATCCATCTGGTTCGCCAGGAACAGACTGGCCACGCTGTAAACAAAAGCTACGATGATGGCCAGGGAGATCAAGGTCATCATACCCGGCTGGCGGTTGCGAATTTCAGGGATTGCCATCTTGATAAAAGGCAAGCCGCCATAAACAAAGACGATTACTGCAAAGATAGGTGTAATCCAACGCGAACCAGGAAATACTGGCATTGAAAATCCCAACAAGGTCTGGAAACCCTGGCTAAAAAGCAGCACCGGCACCGAGAGTATCAGCGATACCCAGAACTTGCGCCTGAACATCTGCTCGTGGCCGGAGTGGTCCACGTGCGCGCCGTGACCCTCATGTCCGTTATGATCCATGGACATATTATGGTCGGCGTGTCCTCCCATACCCATCTCCTTCTTGTTCATTTCATGACCAGCAGGGGTTTCATGGTCAGCCGCCATCTTGTCGTGATTGTGCTCGATCCCTGTCATATCATGCATAGGACGGTCGTGTTCATAATTTGAGTGATGCATCGTGGAATGATCTATGTTCTTTATTTTTTCATCGTCTTTTTTAGGTTCGTCATTCATTGTTCACCTAGTATGATTGCAAATAATAAAGGCAGTAATTCAATTTATGTTATTTCACATGCAATAAATATCGCCGACACAATCATCTTGGCTGGATGACGACGTCGGCGAGAGTATCTGTATTTTAACTGGTTTTCGCTGATAATCAAGTTGCCCAACCAAGAGCGTTTTGCGGGGAGGGAGAGCAAATCCTGTGAATTGGCTTTGCCCTCCCAAAATCAGATCATCAGTTAAGTTGAAGCGCGGTCGTCAGGCAGGTATTGCTTCCAGCATAGGTTGAGATGGGTGCCTGAGCGACTTTCCCATCGTAGCTGACGCTTACAGACCCATCAATGTTGCGGGGCAGCCACACCCCTACAAATCCGTTCGCCATGGTGGTCAAGTCGGAATTGACGATCTCTTTTCCTGCTTTATCGGTAATGACTGTGTGAATTTGCTGGTTGACCAGCTCGCCCTGGCAGGATGTCAGGTTGTGTGTACCACAGGGATGTGATTGCGAAAGGTAAGGTGCGAAGGAGAGATAGAACTTATCCTTGGGAAGCACCACCCTAACTTCGTCTGATGCATCTGAGAGGATAAGATAATCGCTGGTGATGCTAGCCCGGAGTCCCGAGGCATCCGATGTGGAACTGTCGAGTTTTTGTACAATTTCCTCAACAGAAAGTCCACTTAATCCATATTTTTCCAGGAAAGCAGTGTTCGATTGGCTTACAGGTTTCTTCACCAGAAAGGCACCGACTGTGATCACAATGACTGCAACGATTATTGCGATTATCAATCCTTGAGGTTTTTTCATTGATTTGGTTTCCTTTTCCTAAAAATTCTATAAATTTGGCCAGATTGGGAGAGTAAATTCAGTGAGTCGGCCTTGCGCTTCCATATTGAAGCTATTAATGAATATCTTTTACCATGGTCTGGTATTGCTCCTGGGTGATCTCACCTCTGGCATATCTTTCGTCAAGGATCTGTTTGGCGGTTGCACTGTTATTTTTTGCGTGCGCGCCATTGTTACCGAACAGCCCCTTGACCAGCAGAACTGCCAGAACGATGATAATGACCCAAAAAACCAGCATGCCACCCATCATTCCAAAACCCATCATCTTTCACCTACCTTGTTCCCAGATCAACTAATAGTTTTTGAAACTCTTCTCGGGTAATCTCACCCTTTGCGTAACGTTCTTTTGCAATATCGACCGCAGAAAGCGTGGTGTTGTTAAATTCTCGTTCCGAATTGTTATTGCTTAATCGCTTCACAATCCAGATAACCAGGAATATCACACCAATGATCAATACGACCGAAATGACCAGGTTGATGAGCATGCCAATCCAACCAAGACCACCGTACCAATAACCCATCATCATAATGTTTCATCCTTTCATGTTGCCCAATCAAGAGCTGTCCGTTTTTTACTTACAGGCTTATCTTAACCTGGGAGGATGAAGCATTATTAAAGGGTTTGTAAAGTTTCGTTAAAGAAAACGGGAAAGTAGTTCCCCTTTATTTGGGAAGGGGGATCAGGAAAGAAAAAGTACTGCCTTTCCCTTCGCCATTACTCTCAGCCCAGATTTTCCCCTGATGTGCCTGGACGAGAGCCTTGGCGATAGTCAAGCCAATACCGCTGCCGCCGCTGGCACGGTTTCTTGACTTGTCGGTGCGGTAGAAGCGATTGAATATGAAGGTGAGTTGTTCGGTGGAGATTCCGATTCCGGTATCCTTAACAGCGAAAAGTATCTCTGACTTTTCCCGGCGCACACTTATGGACACTTTCCCTCCATTGGGAGTATATTGCAAGGCATTTCCCGCCAGGTTCGTGAGCACCTGAATAATACGGTCTTTGTCCACAAAAAGGTTGGGTAAGCCGGTTTCCACGTCAGTCACCAGCTGGATGTTCTTATCTTCGAATTGACGTCCAAAAGTACTTTGAATTCTCTCGATCAAGCGTTCAGGTGGTACAGGGGCGAGATTCAACTGAATTGCCCCAGCTTCCACCCGGCTTAATTCCTGTAGATCATTCACCAGGCGCTGTAGCCGGTCGATTTCTGAGTGGATCTGCTCGTAGGTTTCCGGGTCGGCGGGTAAAACGCCATCCATCAATCCCTCCAGGTATCCTTTGACTGCTGTCAGTGGGGTACGCAGTTCGTGGGTAACATCCCCAATCAGTTGCCTGCGCATGGTCTCAGTCTTTTCCAGCTTATCTGCCATCTGATTGAACCTGAGCGCCAACTGGCCTAATTCATCTGTCTGATCGGCTTGCTGGCCTCCAGGGAGAGCCAACCTTTCTTGGTATTCTCCCTCCGCGATGCGTTGGCTGAGGCTCATCATGTGTAGCATAGGGGTGACCACCTGGCGGCTGATGAAAAAGCTTGCCAGGATTGCTGCAATCAAGGCCGCGAGTGCAGCATATGTGACTGCTTCGTACACTGCCGTGGTGTACTGAGAAAATAACTCGGATTGCATTTGCTGGTTGTTGCCCATCGCGTTAGCATTGTTCATGATCTCGTTCATGCTGGCCATGTGACGCTCAAAAGCCGCAGGGACAGACAAGCTGGCGGCGGTTATCAGAATAATTGCACCAACTAATACCACGAGAACATACGAAAGGAATACTTTCCAAACCAGATGCGTGCGTAAAAACTTCATCATGACATCACCTACTTATCTTCGAACCGGTAACCGACCCCGCGGATTGTTTCGATCATGGATATAATCCCCAGTTTTTGGCGAACATGGCCGATATGGACGTCCACCACCCGATCATCACCAAAATAATCGTATCCCCATATCTTCTCCAACAGTTGTTCGCGGCTGAGCACCATACTCTGATGCTGGGCAAGAGTCAACAGTAAATCAAATTCAACCGAAGTTAGATCGATCAAATTTTCACCGACCCAAACCCGCCTGGCAGCAACATCGATACGAAGGTGCGCGAAATTAAGAACAGCAGCTTCCCCGGCATTCCCAGTTGGGTTCTGTAGGCGCCTGAGAGCTGCCTTGATGCGGGCGACCAGTTCACGCGGACTGAAAGGCTTTGTCAAGTAATCGTCTGCACCGATGGAAAGCCCCACGATCTTATCCGTTTCCTCCGACCGGGCTGTAAGCATGATCACATAAACGTTCGACTCTCGTCTCAGGTTAGCAAGCAGCTCAATCCCGTCCATACCAGGCAGCATGACGTCCAGCACAATGATATCCGGTTTGAAGGAACGGGCGGTAGCCAACCCTGATGGCCCATCATAGGCAGATTGGAATTCATATCCCTCCGTCTTCAAATAGGCACTTAAAACGTTATGAATGGAGGATTCATCGTCGATTATGAGTAACTTGGCAGCAGGCATCTTATTTTCCTTGTAGTAAATTTAATCATATATCCATTTTACATATAAACAGGGATCGGCGGAACTGCCGATCCCTGGTAAGGAGGAGTGTGGATCAGATCATTCCCACATTTCAATAAAGGTGCCGTGCCAGGTGTGCAGGAAAATCTGTCCACTATAGCCATTGACACTCAGCATTCCTGCTGGTTGGTTGTCTTTCATAATATCGATGGTGTAATAACCATAGAAAGGATCTGCATCGATTGCAGTCTTGTATCCGGGATACTGCTGGTCCAGATACTGCTGTGCGAGTTGCAACGCTTGTTCGGCAGAGACAGTCATCTGAGTAGAGGCGGAAGAGGAGTTGTTGTAGTATCCTCCCATCATACCTGCACCGCCCATCATGCCATACCCGCCCATATGTCCATATTTCTGATTCCACATCATGTTCGGCCCATATTCAGGGAAAACCGATAAGGTAGTGGGGTCCACAAGCAACTCCATGGCGCCGATGCCTGTACTTTTTTCGACGATGCGAGCATAGGCGTTATTGTTGAAAACCATGATCTCTTTGAGTTCAAGATCGGAATTGTTCAGGTTCTTCAAGTAACCCTCTATTGCTTGTTTGGCCTGGTCGACAGTCAGGGGATTAATATTAGTAGGGTCGTTTTTTTCGAATGAACCTGTCGTGTTAAAACCACCCATCATGTTGTATCCGCCCATCATCGAATAGCCTGGATTATTAATCGTCTGCCCTCGGATACCATTCAAAGTGTAATTATTCGCGAAAACATTGGAATGCCCGAGGAAGAGTCCTGTTCCAAAGACTAAGGCAGCTACAACAACGCCGCCGATTACCGCTAATGTAATGCTCAATTTTTTATTCATAATGCTTACTCCTGTGCATTTTCAGATTCTCATTACTGTCTTAGTGTATCGAGGATGAGTAAAGGCTCTTTGAAGCATACTTAAAGATTGTGTAAAGATTGGGAGGAGGTGTTCTTGCCTTTCCTCATTTTATAAAAAGTTATTATTTTGATTTGACATATTGAAAGCCATAGTTAAGTAGAATTTGCGCTATACGGGCACTGGATTCCTTGCTGAGCAGATGTAATAGGTATTAGTTCAATCGGCTTGACTCAATTCATACAACCAAATTTAGAATATGCTCCAAGGAATCGAGATTTCTCCGGTGATTTGAACCTACATAAATGTATATACCTAAGTTGGTATCCATCCGGATGGAGCTCTTGCGCGAGATACCACCCCAGATCCAGATATCCCAAAGGATGTGGTTGGTGCGCAATGGTACGAAGTGCCAGGGATTTGGTGGAATACAGTTGAAAGATTATCCTGGACTATGGTAGGGAAGCCGGCAGCTTATGGATGTAAGTTTAGGCCGGTTTTAGTGACTGTAAAACAATGAATAATTATCAGAACGATATCATTTACCACTCAAAAAAAATCGAATAACTCAATATATATTTAATTAAAAAAGTGGGCTGCAATTTGTCATTTGCAGTCCACTATGAGTTTTTGATGGGTGAAGGGTTAACTTTTCAACATTCTCAGCCCGCTACCAATAACCACAAATTCGCTGATCTCGTGCGCCAGTACGGCGATCGGCAGTGTGAACCAACCACCCACTGCACCGATGATCAATACACTAATGACAATCGCAGAAAGGGCCAGGTTCTGATTGACGACAGATTGATTGCGCTTTGCCAGGCGCAATCCATAGGCCAGTTTCTCCAGATCGTCAGCCATCAGCGCAACATCAGCGGTTTCCAGGGCTACATCCGTTCCCGCGGCACCCATGGCGACACCCACGGTTGCTTCAGCCAGCGCGGGGGCGTCGTTGACCCCATCCCCGACCATTGCCACATGCCCATAACGCGAGGTCAGCTCACGGACCTTGACCGCCTTATCCTCCGGCTTTAAGTCCGCGTACACTTCATCGATCCCCAATTCCTGAGCAATTGCCTGGGCGGTGCGCTCATTGTCGCCGGTCAGCATCACCACTTTGTCAATTCCGGCGGCGTGCATGGCATCGATCGCCTTTTGCGCATTGAGACGGATGTTGTCACGGATGGCAATCATCCCCCAGGGGCCTTGATCATCACCTAACAACACCACGGTTTTCCCTTCGCTCTGGAGATGATTAATGTCCCCCCACACATGCTCCAGGGAGACGCCAAGCTTAGAGTGGAACAGGTCTGGACTACCCACGAAGATCGTCCGCCCATCCATACGGGCAGAAGCTCCTGCCCCGGTCATGGAGTGAAATTCAGACAGTTCGATGGGTTGAATACCTTGCGCTTCCACGTACCGGACGATCGCTTGTGCCAGAGGATGGCCGCTGCGTCGTTCAATCCCGGCTGCTGCCGCTAAAAATTCCTGTTTTGAATTTACCAATGGATCCGGATTCTGATTAATTAAGATGATGTCGGTCACTTCCGGCTCACCGCGAGTCAGGGTGCCAGTCTTGTCCATTGCTACGACTTTCACTTTGGCCAGTTCTTCTACATAGATTCCACCTTTGATCAGTACGCCATTACGCGCGCCAGTACCCAGTGAGGCCACCAGGGTAATCGGGATGGAAATGACCAGGGCGCAGGGCGCAGCGGCAACAATGAAGACTGTTGCACGAGTTATCCACATCACCCAGGCTGCGCCAAAAAATAGCGGCGGGACAAGCGCAATGAGGATGCCGATGAGTAAAACGATAGGGCTGTAGCGCGCACCGAAGCGCTCGATAAAGCGTTGGCTTTTGCCTTTCTTTTCCTGGGCTTCTTCGACCATGGTAATAATGCGGGCGATCGTATTATCGGCAAAGGTTTTGGTGGCGCGGATTTCCAGCGCGCCTTCACCGTTGATGCTGCCAGCAAAGACCGGATTACCCACTTGCTTTTCTACCGGAACGCTCTCACCCGTCACCGGGGCCTGGTTGACGCTGGAAGACCCAACCAGCACCTCACCGTCGGTCGCCATGGATTGGCCTGGCTTGACGATGAACACGTCCCCGACCACCAAGTCTTCGACCGGGATTTCCTGCTCGCGACCGTTCCGGCGGACTAACGCTACCTTGGGCGCCAGGTTCATCAAAGCCTTGATTGCGGCGCGCGTTTTCTCCTCGGTATAGCCTTCCGCAGCTTCGCTGATGGAGTAGAGGAAAACCAGCATGGCGCCCTCCAATAACTCACCCATTGCGGAAGCAACCACCGCGGCAACCACCATCAATAATTCAATTCCGATCTGACGCTCGAAGATTAATTCTTCGATAGCCTCGCGACCAAAGTAATAGCCACCGATCAGGATGGCGGCAATAAATATAATCGTCGAGATAAGCGCCGGCGCGCCAGCCAGACCGATGAGCCAACCGACCAGAAGCAGAACACCTGAAGCAAACGCGGTCAACACTTTGGGGTTCTTCCAGGGTTTGGGCTGTTCGGCCATCTCCATCCCTTTTTGGGGTGGGAAACCCAGTGTCTCCAGTTTTTGTTTCAAGGCGCCCGGGTTGGTTTGGTCGGGATTAAAAGTCAAAGCGACTTTGGCAGATTTCGGATAGACCTTCAAACCTACCAGGCCGGCAAAGCCTTCCAATCCTCGTTCGATGTTGGCTGCATCATGCTCGCAGTCCAGATTACTGACCCGTACTTCAATTTTTGTCGATTCCATAGGTTCTCCATTCAATGTAAATTATCTGGTTTCGTCAACCAGACTGATGATCACTTTTTCAACCTCTACGGCAATCTCATCGATGCCTATGTCCGGATAATAATTGGACAAAACCCGTGGCTTGAGGGCGCTGATGTAAGTCTTACCTGCCTCCCCAAAAACACTGATCGGGCAGGGCAGCATCAGCGATATTTTCTTGTCTTTCGCCAGCACCTGGCTGGCGAACTTGGCATTGCACACCTCGACGATCTTCATCGGTTCGCTCTCAAAGCCCTTTGCGGCGAGCGTGGCCTGCACATCGTGAACGTGCAGCACTCGAAAGCCCTTCTCCGCTGCTTTAACCTCGATGGCGGCGACTGTTTCGTCAACGCTTTTAGTGGTTTCCACTGTGTAATCAAAGTTTTCCATGAATCTATTTCCTCCTAAAGTCTCGTTTTTCGAATGACTTGATTTAGTTATCCACAATTTTGTGCTTGTTGCTTGTGGGTGGTTGCTGTCAGCGGGAATGCTCTTTTCAAGGTGTCGGTTCGTCATTCATAAACTTCACCCATTTACCTAAGCGGAATTTCATCGCGGTTCTTGCCCCAATAATCTGCTTTGGTAGATCTGCAACACTTTCATCGGTGACGTGGCCGAGCTTGTGCTCGGAGAGCAGTTGAGTAATTTTGGTAAGCAACGCCCGCCACAAGCTGTCCGTGTCATCATCACTCCATTTGTCGTGTCTTACCTAATTCCTGGGGTCAAGCGAATCTGATCTTGGCCTGCATAATATCAATAGCCAGCCAACTCATCGTGCAGCGTCCTATAGTAACCCTTGCGACTCTCCGCTATGCTTTGATGAAATTTGCGGTGAAAAAGTACCAGGAACCGTGCGTCGCTTGCAGGCGAAAGTCCGCCGCCTCTGCCAGCCGTTGTACCGTTGCGCGGGATTGGTAATGTGGATCAGGGAAGATTTCCGTGATCGAGAGTCTACCGCCTGGTTTGAGCAAAATATAACATTGCCGCAAGGCTGCTTCCCTGTCTGGAATTTCACCCAGCACAGTACACAGGTAAACCACATCAAAACTCTCCGGTGGAACGTTCGGCTGAGTGGCATCGCCCAGGATCATCGTTAGATTAGATGCGCCTACTCGCGCTGCGTGTGTTTTAAGCTTCTCGATCATCCCGAGCTGGATGTCCAGTCCAAAGACTTCACCTCCGGGCAGCACGCGCTTTGCGGTAGGGATCAGAAGTCGACCCGGCCCTGGGCCGATCTCTAATACACGTTGACCTGGCCGAAGTCCGATGCGATCAAGGGTTGTCTGTGTACCAAGCAACCTATCCGACCAGCGGCTGTCTAGCATACTCGCCAACCAGGTCGGGCAGGGTAAAGAACGATTGCGACTCAACCAACGCCAGATCAGGCCGATGCCAACCAGGATCAGTAAAAATTTCACAAGCACCTTCAAAGCTTTCACGCCGTCTGCTCCTTTTCAATGGAATTAATCTTCGGAATAATGAGTAAAAGTAAAAGGCATCCAACCACGATAAAACTATCTGCCAGATTGAAAGTCGGCCAACGCGTGAGACCCCAACCAAAGTCCACGAAATCTGTCACCCGACCATCAGGTAATCGGTCAACAAAATTACCAATTGCTCCACCGATGATTAGTCCGATAGGCCAAGTTACAATAAGTGGTAATTCGTCGCTGAGCATCATCTTCACGAGCCAGATTACGATGCCCACAATAATGATCCCTGTGACAACCAGCGGTCCAATTCCGCCATTGGCGAACAGACCAAACGCAACGCCACTGTTGTACCCAAGGGTCAGACGGAAAAAATTGCCCAAGATGGGTATGGGCGAAGATAATGCCTTTTCAGCCCAAACCTTGGTCAATACATCCAGAAGAAGGACGATCAGAAAGGGAATGAAGATATGAAGTCGTTTTTTCATTTTATTTTCTGTCCCGCGCTTATATCCTGCGGAGAACTGTAACGGGTGCATTCGTACACCCCGCGGGCAACATCGGCCAACAAGGATTCGCCCAAGGCCAGTAGATCGCCCACGCGGTCGTCGCTGAGGCGATACAGGGCAAACTTGCCTTGTTGTTCAGCAGCAACCAGACCGCATTCGCGGAGGCAGCGCAGATGGTTGGAAGTATTGGATTGACTCATACAGGTAGCGGCCACAATTTCTGACACAGTCATGGGACCGTTGCGCAGCACCTGTAAAATGTTCAGGCGCGCCGGGTCGCCAAATCCGCGAAATAGCTTTGATTGAAGTTGAACACCTTCTGAATTGCCTACATTTAGCATTCCAACACTCCTAGAAATATATATTTATATATCATGATACGTTGATATATTATCGAATATAGTTATATTTGTCAAGAGCAGTTGGAAGCATAGATAACCTAGGTTGGATGTATTGAAAACATGGGCTTAGTGGTTTTTTATGTCCTAATATCTATACTTGACATTCAGTCCTTTTTGTAATAAACTAAACATTAGTTGAGCAACCATTCAACAATAAGGTTCTTATGATAGATAATTGTGATATTACAAGCGTGGATGAACAAACAGCAGAACGAGTAGCCAGCCTATTTGAGTCTTTGAGCGATCCAACCCGTGTAAGGATCATTTCAGCCCTGGTTGCCGGTGAGGTGAATGTAGGGGATCTCGTCCAAGCCATGGGATTGAGTAAATCCGCTATTTCACATCAACTCCGGGGTTTGCGCGACAAGCGCGTAATACGCGCAAGGAAAAAAGGCAGACAGGTATTTGTTGCTTTAGATGATGAACACATCAGCGAGCTGTTCAAACGTGGTCTGGACCACGTCTGCCATGAATAATATTCGAATTCCTCATAATCTCATTATTTTCCTTCTATTACTACTGATTACGTTTAGCGTTGGCGTTCATTTTCTCCACGATTTACAACCTGGGGATTCGGACATCTTCGGAATAAGTTCAGGTTCGTGCAATGGAGCCATTCATTACGGAATTTTTATGGGTGTGATCCTTGCAATATTTCTCATTGCATTTTTTGTAAAGATTGAACTTTCCTGCTGGCAATTCCCCCGGACAAGAAAACTTTCAGTTTTCGTACCTCCTCCCATTCGATAACAAAACTCCTAATCAAGTGATGAACAGGCGCTTTTTAGCGTGGCTGGTTTAAATTATGCTTTCAATTTTCAATGTGATTAATTTATAAAGGACATACCAATGATAGAAAAAACGGTGGAAATCTCACTGCCTTTGTTGTTGCCAGAAAATCAAGATGCTTGCGACCATTGTGTAGAGCTATTGCAGACCCGCTTGCAAGCCCAAAGAGGCATTCTCCAAACGCACTTGCATTTGGATCATGATCCAATGGAATTATGCATACATTATGATCCTAACTTAATTTCCTTGGCCGCGGTCAAACGCATTGCTGAGGAGGCTGGATCGGAATTACGCAATCGTTATCACCACGAACAGATTCCTTTTAATGGACTAGATAGCGCTGATTCAGCTACCATGATCGCCAAAGAGCTCGAAGGTATGGATGGGATGCTCCATGCCAGTGTAAGTTATGCCGCAGGGCTGGCAATTGTCGCTTATGATACGAAAATCGTTTCCATGGACCAGATCCAACGCACCATGCGCCGGTTTGGAGCCCGTCTTTTAACGCAGCCAGTAGTAAAAGAAGAAAAGGAAGCTCATGAACATGAGCACGAACACGACCACGGGACGGCACCTTCTTTTCTTCCACATTGGCTTCAGGAGCGCTGGGCAATATTTCTGATTGTCACTGGCGGTGTATTTCTCCTTATAGGTTGGGCTGGGGAGCAATTTTTTGGCTTACCAACAAGCGTTGCACTGATTTTGTTTATTCTTTCTTATGCTGCCAGCGGCTACGATATCTCGCATCATGCCATCCCGGCACTACTTCGGGGTAAGTTTGATACAGATGTCTTAATGCTGGCGGCAGCAGTAGGAGCAGCTTTCTTGGGTGCCTGGGCTGAAGGTGCTTTCCTGCTCTTTCTATTTGGGTTGGGGCATGCCGGCGAGCATTATGCTTTAGGCCGGGCGCGTAATGCTATCAGCGCGTTGGGTGAACTGATGCCCAAGACTGCGCATGTCCGGCGCGGAGACCAAATCATGGAAGAACCTGTTGACCAACTTATCATTGGTGACATGGTTGTCATCCGACCTGGCGACCGTATTCCAGTGGACGGGGTAATTTCTCTGGGTGAGAGTGCCGTCGATCAAAGCCCCATCACTGGAGAATCTGTCCCTGTACAGAAGAGCATTGGTGATGAAGTTTTTACCGGAACAATTAACCAGGAAGCTGCGCTGGAAGTGAAAATCACTCGGCTTGCAAAAGATAATACTTTAAGCCGAGTCATGAAAATGGTATCAGAGGCGCAAGGTCAGCAAAGCCCAACACAGCAGTTCACTGATCGATTTACCGCCCGTTTTGTTCCAATTGTATTAGTTTTGGTCGTGCTCGTTGCAGTTATTCCACCTATTGTGGGTTGGATGCCATTTTCCGAAAGTTTTTATCGAGCCATGCTTCTTCTGGTCGCGGCTTCACCCTGTGCTTTGGCTATCGGTACACCAGCCACAGTGCTAGCAGGGATTGCACAGGCAGCACGCAACGGCGTTTTAATAAAAGGTGGAGTCCATCTTGAAAATCTAGGGCGACTGAACGCAATAGCCTTTGACAAAACTGGAACCCTCACAAAGGGCAAATTTCAGGTTACCGATGTCATTCCCTTCAATGGGTCAAAACCAGATGATGTCCTGCGTTTGGCAGGGGCTGTTGAACAGCAGTCCAGCCATCCGTTAGCCTTAGCGATCGTGAATGCAGCAAAAGAACGAAATCTGACCCTTCCTTTAGCGAATGGTTTAGAGAATATTCCAGGCCGTGGTGTACGTAGTCAAGTGGAAGGTCAGCCGGTATGGATTGGCTCACTCAAACTATTTGAAGATAAAGATGGAAAAGTTAATGATAAAACTATTCAGCAAACAGTGACTCAGCTGGAAAACACAGGCCGGACTACAATGACTGTCAACCGGAATGGTATGTTTCTTGGGGTTTTGGGATTATCAGATGTTGCACGTCCTGGAGTTGCCGCGGTATTATCACGGCTGCGAAACCTGGGCGTGAAGCACCTAATTATGCTCACCGGAGATAATCAAAAAGTAGCACAACAAATTGCACAAGAAGTTGGAGTCACCAACATTGAAGCAGATTTGCTGCCAGAAGATAAGCTGGGAACTATCCAACGATTGCAAAAAGAGTATGGGGCAGTTGCCATGATCGGAGACGGGGTAAATGATGCGCCCGCGCTTGCAACAGCTACGGTTGGAATTGCTATGGGAGGAGCGGGGACAGCTGTTGCTCTTGAAACAGCGGATGTTGCCTTAATGGCTGACGATTTGGGTAAGCTGCCATTTGCTGTAGGCTTAAGCCGTGCCAGCCGGATGATTATTAAACAGAACCTGGTCATTTCATTGGGAGTCATTGCCCTATTGATAGTCACTTCGGTCTCCGGATTGGTACAACTCAGTTGGGCGGTGGTGGCGCATGAGGGGAGCACGATCCTGGTTGTGATAAACGCATTACGCTTGTTGAGATACCAGATTCGCAACTAAAAGATTAAATTAGTCGGATTTTTACAGGTGACCTATGTACGATAAGACCTTTCATAAGTTTTGCATCGAACCAAGGGAAGTGACATGAGCAATCCAGTCAATCAATCCGTGTATCCAATATACGCCCCGATATATGATCGGTTATTTGGTACCGTGATGAAGAAAGCCCGCCAACGTTCCGTAGACCTCCTTAGTCTCCAGCCTGGGGATCATCTTCTTATTCCAGGTATTGGAACAGGGCTAGATCTCGCTAATATCTCCGCTGGCGTACAAGTGACCGGTACCGATATCAGCCCGGCGATGCTTTCAGAAGCAAAAAGGAAATCGTATGAAGGGCTGAAATTGATGGAAATGGATGCTCAAACGCTGCAATTTCCAGACAGTTCCTTTGATGCGGTTTTGCTGAACCTGATCCTCTCGGTTGTACCGGATGGAAAAAAATGCCTGCAGGAGGCCTGGCGAGTGTTGCGCCCAGGCGGACGAATCGCTATATTCGACAAATTTCTTCCCGATCACTCAAGGCTGACATTCTCCCGCGGCTTGCTGGGTGGGCTAATCCGTCAATTGGGAACCGATCCTAACCGAAGATTCGGAGAAATGGCGAAGATTATCCCTGAAGCGATTATTGTGATCGATGAATCCGCAATGCTTCATGGGCAATATCGAGTAATCCTGCTGGAGAAACCAAATATCAGCTCGTAAAGTACAAAAATGACAAAGAACAGTCCTGGGTATAATCTACCTTCTGAAGCAGAAAATTGCCAATTGCTTGATACCTCAAAGGTTTGAAAACCACCCAGGACTAGAGTACCCGGTATAAATCAAGGTCTACTTGGATTTAGAGAGCGCCTCTTTTATACTTTGACTTAGAATATCATATTGACTGCCGCCTTCCACAAATATTCCGTTCACGAGTAGTGCAGGCGTCCCGCGAAGTCCAAGGTTTTGCGCTTCCAAGGTTTCCGATTTTACTTTTTCGGTGTATTTACCCGTTGCCAGACATTGGTTAAATTGCTCAGTCTGCAAACCTAACTCGGCTGCAAATCCTTCCAGGTTTTCCTTCTTGAATGCTCCAGCGTTCTCGCCAGCTTGAGACGAATACAATTTATCGTAATATTCCCAGAACTTTCCTTGTTCATTAGCGCATTCCGCCGCCTCAGCCGCCCACTGTGATTCTTCCCCAATGAACTGGAAACTCCGGAAAACGAAACGAACCTGCCCTGAATTAACGAATTCTTCTACAATTTGGGGTTTGACTGTCTCTGCGAACCGCCCGCATGCTGGGCACTGGTAGTCCCCATACTCAACGACAATAACCGGAGCGTCTGCACTTCCTAGGCTTTTATCTTGGCTGATTTCAATTGGTGCAATTGCTACTGGATCGATATTATTCTGGTTTTGTTGCATCACGATTGTGGCAATAGCCGCTACAAGGATTATGCTCAAGACACCAAGAATCCACCAGTTAACCCTCCTTGGTGATTTTTTCGAACGATTGGTTGTTTTTAAATATTTTCTAGACATCACAACTCCTATTTCAGTAAATTTTAAAGAACCCAGATCAAAAGTGCTAACCCAATGAGCGCCATCACCCCACCCGTGATCCCGCGAACCTTATGAGATGATGATCTTTCCCACGCTTGAATCTTTGCCCCCATAACCGGATTTAAGGCAAGAATCAAGATGATAACCAGCGGCATAATAAACATCAGGTTATAGAGTGCCAGGTAACCAAAGCCTTCCCAGAAACTCGTCTGGCTGCCCAGTAACCCTAAAATAGCGACATACGGTCCCCCCGAGCAAGGAAAACTTTCCAGTCCCATCAAAGTTCCTAGCACAATGGTAGCAGGCAAGGTCGCCCGGTACATCCAATTTTTCAGACCCTCTTTACCAATTTCGGGCACTTCCAACCGAATTGGGAATTTTGGAAACACTGCACCAAGCAGGTTTGTTACTCCAAATAGGATCAGCAGAGCTGCTCCCAATTGACCCAACCAATGACCCTGCACAAGGGAGGTCGCACGAAGTAACCCCAACCCTACTAGAAAGTAAACGATGTAAACGCAGGCAATATAGACAAGCCCCATGCGAGCTATGGCTGCTCGCCTTTTTCGGATTGTAAACAAAAAAGTGATGAAAAAAAGCAGAATCGCCATCGCGCAGGGATTGATACCGTCTATAAGTCCGGTCAACAGAACAGCGGGAAGCAGCTTGCTTTTCGTTCCATCGATGCTTACATTTTCAAAAGATGCCTGGTTTGCCTCAAACCAGATTAAGTAAGTCGTGATAGGTTCATTTGGTCCATATGACTGCACGGGTCCGGAGTATGCCCATGCTTTGTACCCATCGCCTTCACCCTCTTCGCTGTAAATCAGGATTCGAACGGGCAGGTTTTGAGTGGAAAGTAGGTCTTCAACTACATGCCGGGGTGGCTCGCCTTGCAAGATAATTCGGCCTTCATCAATAAATGTGACCAGGTGGCTTTGCAGTTCCAACGGCACACCCAGGGAATCGTTTTTTTGGTTCAATTCCTTTCTGTTCTCCCGTTGGTTGATATAGTCTTTACGAACCATCTCTACCTGGTTAGCCTGGAGGATTTCTTGCAGTTCGCCATTGATATAGATTGCGCATTCATCACAAGCTTCGTTGTAATAGACCACTGCCTGCCGTCCAGTATTATCTGCGTTGACAGGCATCACGAATAAGATGAGTGCAATTAGTAAGCTGGAAATTAATAGAATTTTTTTCATGTTTGTTCCGATATCCTTTTCTAGCAGCAAGTTAACGTTTTAGGTAACTCGCCCTCGGCAAGCGGCCCGAAGGGATTGCCGTAGGTGCGAATATTGGCAATCATCAGTTGATTGGCTTCTGTTTCAATACCAGCTGAAATTAATCCTGCCCGTAAGGTCTCACCACTTGGGTCGTGCTCAACCGGGCAGATAGCCCGACAAGCGCGACATAGGGTACATTGATAAAAGACCAGGGTCTGAAGACCGGCGTAACCTAGCATCGCGCGACCGCGGGGGCTATATTCTTCCTGTCGTTGGGTCTGAAAGACCGGGCAGACCTCCCGACAAAGTCCACACTCGATGCAGGTTGGGTTTTCGGTAAGGTCGGTCAACATTGCTTGCCTCGATTAAAAATATTGTAGGGATCGAACTGTGTTTTCAATGCCTGGACGTCTGCCTGAAATGACTCACTGGCCCACTGCCGCTTTTTTAACCCCATCCCGTGTTCCCCACTGATTTGCCCACCGGAGACAGAAACCCGGCGGTAAAGCTCCGCGATCCGCGCATCATTTTGCAGGAATCGGGGGTGAAGGATACCAACCCCCAGGTGACCAAAGGTTGGGATACGCTGTGTTGTTAGCCAATCAATGCTTTCTTCCAGCGCGTCAGGAGGAAACTGCGGATCTTCGGATATGGGGAATCCCGCCTGAGTTAATCGGGCAGACAGGCTTTCTCGTGCTCCCCACAGGTTGGCCATCCCAGCCGAATCCCGGATCTTCCCTTCCGCGCCATGGAACTCAGCCAATACACTATGCCTTGCTGTCCAACCAACCAGTGCAGCCGCCAGGGGATTCAGATATTCCAACGCCGAAAGAGCAGGATTTGTTTTCAATTCTTCGACTTGCTTCAGCATTTCCTCGAGATTTTCAAACGTGAAAAGCGTGAGCGAACGGATCTCGGGAATCTCCGTTAGGTGAAGTGTTGCCTGAACGATCATCCCGGTGATCCCTTCCCGTCCTAAGGATGCTTTTCGGTCATCAGCGGTCAGTTGATGAACCTCACCCTTCCCATCCACCAACACCACTTCCTCGACCCAATTACTCATTCTGCCGTAACGGACGGCGTGCAACCCGGCGGCATTGGTGGCGATCATTCCCCCGATGGTCGCCGAGCGATGGCTGCCTGGGACCACCGGCAAGAACAACCCATCCTGGCGAAGGGTTCGATTGAGCAAGTCCAGGGGAACGCCGGCATCAACCATCACTTTTTTGGATTGAATTTCACCAGCACCGATTTGCCGTAGCCGGGATGAATCCACAACGACCGAGTTTTGTGGGGTTGCTCCGCCACACAGCCCTGTGCCTGCGCCCCGAGGTACCAGATCGATCCCAGTTTCGGCAGCCCACTGCGCCAGGCGGACAACGTCGTTAACAGTTTCCGGCCAAACAACCCCTTGGCAAGGACCTTGAATTCGTGATGCGTCCCGGCTGTAGACAACCATCGTCTCTTCGCGTTTGGATACCTGACCTGGTTGAAACAATGCTTCAAGGGATATCATAGGTTATCGCCTCGCTTCCGATGCCTGCATCAAGGCTTCACTGAACTCCATTATCTGAATATCGCCGGCATTTTCTTTGAAATGAGCGTAACACAGAGGGCAGGCGGTACATAATCGACCATTATTTACTTGGGTCAGGCGAGCCTGAGCGATCGAATTGGCCAGATCTGGATAATTTGATTTCACTCCGCCTCCCGCACCGCAGCACAGGCTCATAGTCCGGTTATCTGCCAGTTCGACCACTTGCCAGCCGGCTTGATCCAGGAGACGGCGTGGTTCTTCGTAAATATCTGACCAGCGGCCGAGATGGCAAGGATCGTGATAGGTTATTGATTGCTTTCCATCCGGTTCGAATTGGCCGGGCGAGATCCTGCCTTTTTCAGACAATACCTGTGTCGTGTGATAGACATCGAGCTGGTACTCGTGCTTCAGTGTGTGATAACAGCCAGGGCAGTTGGTGATGATTTTATTGACGCTAAAACGTGCAAATGTTTCCAGGTTTTTAGCTTTCAACTGTTCGAAATCCTGTTGATAGCCAGCCCGCCGGACTGGACTGCCACAGCATTGAAGCTCCCCGGGTAGGACAATGAAATCGACTTTCGCTTGCCGAAGCAATCGTTCGTATCGCTCCTGTATTTCGGGTAGTGCATAGCGGGTAACACAGCCCGGATAGTACAGGGTATTTCCACCGCCCAACTTATTCAGCCATTTTTTGAGCATTCGATTATCCTTCTGGCTTTTGGATCGTAGCGCGAAATTCTGCTTCAGCCTCCGGTTGGTTCGGATCATTGCTGCGCAGATAAATGATGCGCTGGATTTCGCCAAACAAGTTATCTTCAGCCGGGTCAAATTTAACCCGTAATTCAGCTGATTCACCGGGCGGGATAGTGCTCTTTTCCAACTCGGCTGTCGTACACTCGCACGAAACGCTTACTTTTTCAATAACAAGATCTGCGTTGCCAGTGTTCCTCACTTCAAAAACAAGATCGATCAGTTGCTGAGGTTGAGTCCCTAAATCCTGCAGAGGAGGCTGGATGCTGATCTGCGGAGTCTTATTGTTACAGGATGAAAGAAGACCTGCGACGAGCAGCACCAGGAGGTACAGAATTGGTCGCAAACGAGATAGTTTAATTTGCATAATATGCATTTAGTAATCCTTTGTAGGCTAAGGGCTGGTTTCCACTGGATAACCGGCTTTTTCCCAGGCTCGAAAACCGCCCAAAATGGGAGTAACCTTCTTGAAACCGTTGTCCAACAGAATGCGCGCCGCACGGGCGCTCGATTCTTCGGCCGGTCAGGTACAGTAGGTAATGATCCAGGTCTCAGCGCCAATTTTTTTCAGTTGATCTTCTAGCTGAGCTAGGGGGAATGATTTTGCTCCTGGAATGTGTGAGTTTGTGTAAGAGTCGGCATCACGGACGTCAATGAACACGGCTGACCCACCCTGGAAAGCTGTGAAGGCATCTTTTAGGGTAACCCGTGGAATTTCGGGGAAAGTTTCTTCCTCGGAAGTCAATGGCTGAGGAGCTTGGGATACGGTTCTAAGATTGGTGTTGATATATATCGCTGATAAAATGAGCACAGTGCCTATCCCTATTATTAGAAGGGGTAAAACAGGTCGTTTTTTCATGAGGTCTTTTTCCCGATTGAGAATCCAAATGTACAGCCGCCAGGATCGAACAACAAAAGTTCTGGTAAATGGCGGGGTACGTTAACGTAACCACAAGCCTCGATGAAAATTCAAACGAGGTTTTTAAACGTTAACTATTCAGTTGTATTAAGCAATTGGGGGGTGTGGAATATCAAATACAAGACTAAGAACCAAAGACGGATTTCCTGGCGAAGAACAACTTGGCTTTGAAGCCATTTCGATTATCAAAGAATGGGGCACCCATGTGCCTACTTGAAGTGTGCAAGCCAGGCAATCGGTATCTCCTGCATAGTTCGTGTTGTCCTGTACAGTACAGCATTGAGTAGGCGCGGTGATATGTCCAGCCAAATTAATAGCCGTTAAGATTAAGATTAATACTAAGAGTGATCGTTGGATTGTTGTTACCATTGACGGAAGAAGTGTACCTTGGTTTTATTGGACTGTCAATTATTTGCATTCTACTGTTGCATTCTACCATGTGGCTCATTCAGTGTTGTCCGAGATTTTTCTATTATATGATTCGATAATCAATGCAATTCATATTATTACGTATAACCTAGAAATGTTAGACCAATCACTCTGTTCCCCCTTAAGACTCTAGAGGAACGATGCAGATAGAACGGAGCGCACACCGTTCTATTTTTCATTTCCTCTCCGTTGAGAAAACCAGATGCTTCCATCCTTTCCTGCACGCTTCCCATTTCGCAATCCATGGAGATTTGTTAGGAACGAGTTGTAATTTAACCCATTTAAAGCAAGATTGATTTCTCCCTGAATAGCTCTCTGGCAGTTTTGGTTGTCGCAAAATACATACAGGTTTCCGTTCGATGCTTCGTAAAATTTCATCCATTTCTGTTTTCTGGAGACTTGATCTTTACTCACATCCCGCTCCACCTCAATAAAAATAACTTCACCTGTTTTGGGATTGACAGCAACAATATCCGGGATATAGGTTTCGCCATTGGACAGATTGATAGACTGTACCCGTCCCCGAATTTGGTAACCTTCTTCTACTAGGATTTCCCCAGCCTGAATATTCAGAATGGTATGTTCCGGTGAAGAATGGTGTCTTATTAGGGAATCAAATTCATTCTCATTGGGAATTTTGCCACTTAATACCTCATATGCAACTTGACCATCCCGAGTCAAATGCAGCACCGCAGGCTGATTTCCACCAGAACTTGATCCTTGCTCAACAACACCACTTATCTGTTCAACCAAGATTGGGAAGTCATTTCCTTCCGGTGACATTAACCAATTCAAGGCTTCATCCAGGTTTTTGTTTGCGGCTGATAAGGAAAGGCGTTTTGCCATTTGCTTTATGATGGATGGTCGTAAAGCAATCCCCATTTCACCCATCACAAAAATTGCCGCCGATGTTTTTTCGTAGTTCTTGGTGGACTGCCAGGTTTTTACCCAATCCGGAACAGGCGTAAGGTCCTTCGATTCTTCAGTACCCGATTTTGGGGATTGAATGTCCTGGGCAACCTCATCTTTCTGGATCTGTCGAAGGGCAGCTAAGTGGGCTTCCAGTGCTGCCTTCTCTGCCTGTGTGTTCTTTTTCGATTCCTGTGTGGCAATGAGCTCACGTTCCAGATCAGAATATTTCTGATTGAGTTCTTTCAAGCGCTGTTTTAAATCATTTATTGCCTCGGGCTCAATTTTCTTCGATGCTGGCCCTTGCAAAGTTCGCAGCCGAACATGAATCAGATATGCCAGGTCATCATCGTTAAATGATTCCAATGGTCGGGTCGCTTTTTCGCAGGATTCGTCGTAATCCTGATCCAGAAGCCTTAAAAGTGCGACAAGATGTTTGTGGGCATTTTCCCATAATTTCTGAGCATTGGCCTGCATTTTTTGCTCGTGCTCCTCGCTTTGCCTGATGATTTCTCTGGAGATTCGAGTAGACTGATTGCGTTGGAATTCTTCTAACGTGAGATCAACCACTTGTTTTTCTCCAATTCCGATTTCATCTGGCGAGAATCTTCAAGTAATTGGATAGCCTGGTCCTGATTTTCTTGCTCTGGCGCGCTGACCCACTGTAGAGCGCTTCGAGCAGCTTCAAGATAACTCAGCGTTGTCGAGAGCATTTGCTCATGCATACCCATACCAATTGGGGGTACTCGGGTCCGATCAACCTGGTGAGCAAGTTCAACAGCATGCTGGAGGGTTTGTTGGGCGGATCTGGACTGTGAAAAGAGATCGCCTTGTTGGTCAGCAGCAATAATGTAAGCGATCTCGCCATCCAAAGTGTTTAACTCAGAAATCCATGCTTGTGCAGATTTTCTGTAATCTTCTACTGCTTTGACCTCCGGCAAGAGAAGTACCGGTTTCCCCTGGTCATCCAATGGGGAAACGAACGTACCAATAATGGTAAAAAAAACCGCAAGACCGAACAGTATCCAACCAAGCTTTTGCAGTTTTTCTTCAGAAATCTGGATTTCCGGTTCACTAGGATTATTCACTGTCATGACCCAATTCTCCAACTTCTAGGATTTGTGTGATGATTTCCAGATCGGTTACGGAATTTCGTTTTCCACGCTGTTTTAAATCTGCGATCACTTGTTTTCCGCGTTCATAATCAATATTGCGGATAAATTCAACTCGCTCGGCAACAACTTCAAACACGGGGGTCGTCGTGTTTGGCCGGTAGCGCAGTTGAATATGCCCTTCAACACCGATCCGGCTGCCTTTCTGAACATGTCCGTACACCAATTCAGCCAGGGTGCCATAAACCAGCACTCTTAACCCCTTCACCGGTTTTGATTCCGGGCTGCCGTCAATCATCAGGTACAGGCGAACATAAGGGATAGGGTCCTGATTCTGGGGACGCAGATAATCAAAATAGATATCCCCGGTGATGTCGCCACGTTGCCACGTAAGATTTCCTTGCGCCATAAATTGTTGTCTCCTTTTTATGAATGTTAGTTTGAATTCGGTAGTACACAAAGTGCGTCTGGCTTAGTTACTCATCCAACCTGTTTCCTCCTCGATATCCAGAACCAATCCCAGCGCATCTCCTAAAAGCCGGATACGATCCCTTTTCACCTCTGCAAAAAGCCGTCGCCAATTTTGGTCGGTTGGGGAATAAAAAGTGAACGACTGCTCTATCAGGCGGGCAAGATTTCGCGGCTGTAATTCAGCCAGTCGTTCACTCGCTCCACCGGCTCCGATTCTGGGGTTCTCTTTTAGCTTGGCGATGGCCAGGCTGTACGGATTCTGGATGTTGGGTTGGGAAGCGCCATGAATGATCCAGGACACAAAAGGTAAAGCATTCTTTTCTTGATCGAGGAAAACCTGCCGATTTTTCTTGTCTGCGCGCGCCAACAATTTTTCCAATGACCAATTTCCACTCGAATCAGTTACCACTGCCACCGATTGACTGGTTGGATCGTTCAGCAAAATCGATGTATCTTGGGTAGAGGAGGTATCTTTTTCTTTTGGGGAATCTTTAAAGCTTTTGAGAATCTTTAAAAGGGTCTCAAAACAACCCTTGGCTTCCGGGTCGAGCGTCGCAAAACAATCATTGAGGATACCCTTGAGAGTCTCAGAACAATCCTTGGTTAAATCTGAGAGTCTCAAAACAACCTTTGGTTCTGTTTTGACAGTCTCGAAACAAACATTGCCCAATAAAGTGATCCAAGAATTTAATTCGTCTTGAACACGATAATCTTCTGATTTCACAAGAAGGGACGAAACAGCCTGTTGGATGGCTTGGTGTTGTGGAGTGAGTGGATCAATCCTCTGTACCTTGAATTTCCAACTATAGCTGCCCTCAGAATTAATCCGATGATCGATGCGCTCAACAAAAAGGGCTAATAGATCCTGGAGACGTTGCCGGCGAGAAAATTCATCAACGGTACGATCACTTAATTCATCCTTACGTTTTCCTCGCTCAATCCAGGCTGGAAGCCAGTTCGCCACCACACGAGCGTTATTGATCCCTAGACGATTTGCGATAGCTTGATATCCACCCTCAATCCAGACTGCATCTCTGATCTCACCTTTCTCATCATTGAAGTAGCACAGATTGCGCAGAACCAGGACAAACATGGCAGCATCTGCTCCGAGAACCGGTAACCAGTTTCTGAGGAAATACCAAGTGACCAGGATGAAATCACCCTGACCAAATAATCGGTCAGCAAGCTGATCTGCCAGGGTCCCAAGTTCTCCGTCGAGCCGGTGACCAATCAATTCCCGGATGACATCCTGAACGGTCTGATAATGTGGAATCGTTTTGTCGAATTCTTCTTGAGGGAGCCGCGCCGGATAATGCAAGATGTCCTTTGGATTCGCGTTGATAGCCAATTGCAAAGCAGACTGGGGGGAATCCTGGATACCGTGAGCCAGTAAGAAAGTTTTCAAGTCTTCAGCATCCCCAGGTGTCAGTGGGGATTCGAATAGTTCATATTTGTTGGAGGACTTTTTGGCTCTACCTGAGCGCTTATCTACTTCATGATCGGTGTCAATCTTTCTCGCAAACCATCCCAGACTGCTACCGGGTTGCAGCAAGCGAAAGAACTGAGCCCGGCTGATCCCAGCCCATTGGCAAATACGCTCAGCGCGAACGGCAACTTTGCAGCTCCCTTTTCGTGCCTTTCCACTGCTCGCCAGATAATACTCCTGCCATAATGCCAAGATCAAGAAAATCATTTGTGATCCGACGTATGGCAGCCAGCGCAGGTAATATACAGGTAAGCGAACTACCCGGCTTGGCTCAATGAGGTAATTCCGGATGGAGCTGTAATGGATATCCAACTCAATCGGATTGTCCTGAGAATATTCCTGGCTTGGATTAACTTCCTGAGTGAGATCATCCCCATCATCAATTTCCTGGTCACAAACAACGAAACGAACCTTAACTTCTCTGTTCATCACGCCCATTAGGAATCGCTGCAGGGTGGTCGTTAATCGGTTTTCTAACCACTCACGGCCATACGAATTCATGCAGCCGATTACAAATGTGTCATCTGAAAAATCCACCAAATGGGTTGGCTTCACCCAGGTACTAAAAGCCGCCCGCGACATATCCATTTCGAGGTTAGCAATGGCCGCTTGCCAAGCCTTCTCCGGTGAAAATCCAATGACTGCATTCATAAAAGAAATCCCTATTGATAAAAAAATCAATCTCGAATAAAGCGAAATAAAGGCACATTTACAGCCTTAGTTGGAAGAACGGTAGTTATCCCATTCCATCCAGAAAAGACCCCTTTACGGGCTTCCTGTGGTTTCAACGTCAGCAACTCCGTCTGCGTCAACGTCTGCGGCATGTCAGCAGCACGTCTGCGGCACGTCAGCATGGACGCAGACGTGATTCTTGCAGTAAAAATGAAATTGTTGATTTTCCAGGAAAGGGTAGAGCCCATTAGCATCACTCCAGAAATAAAGTCTTCCCTATTGTCTTAGGAGACGGTTGCAGGATTAAGCTTCCATTGTGAAAAGCCTGTGAACCTTCTATAACGAAGAAACAGACAACTTCTCCGACCGGTAAAGTATGCTCCCGCGCGATCGACCGAACTTCTTCCTTTAATAATGCTGGAATTCGGAATGTCACTCTTATTTCCCATTGAGGAAGAGCTTCATGGTCTTTCTTGGATTTTTTCTTTTTTATTCCACCAGCTTTCTTTTCTGGAACCGGGAATGCATCAGCCAGCCATTTATGGTTTGCCGGTTTTTGAACAGGCAAGATTGGGATTCCTTCATTGCATTCAGAGTACAAGGTCATTCGCTGCGCTTTGGGGTACGCTAAAAGTTTGATCTCTCCATTGCGGTAAAGCCTTGCGCCATATTCCAGAAACGCCCTAACGACTTCATCCCTAGGAACCGAAAGAGACTGAGCATCTTTGATAATCAAATCCACAATCTGCTGAGGAATTCCCCGGTACGTTACAGTTTCAAGCCGATGACCTTGTTCCCACTTACGGGATCTTTTCTTCCTGAGATCTGCTGTGGGAATTAAATCCAAGGGCTGTCGCTGGAGGATCGTGGTTACTTGTTGTTGATCCTCCTCAACCTCGATTATTGGATTAGTATCCCGTAGACTTGTAAATGCGTCTCGCCTTGCCATCATGACCTCTAATATTTCAATACGAGAGTTGCCAAAGCTTTATATTCCTCGGCAGCTCGCGTTTCTGGCGCATACTCAAGAATGGTCTTTGCCTCAGACCAACATTCACGCAAGACAGTCGCCCGATGAATGGGGAAAAGCACCTTGTCGCTGAATGTTGCCTGCAGATCCTGTAGGGAGTCGCGTGACTCATTGGTACTATCGAAAAAGGTAGGTAATATCCCCAGCAATCCCCCTTGCCAATTCTTTTTGTCCCTCAAGGTTTGGATGGTTGTGACTATCTTCGCTAAAGAATCTAATGATGCGAATTCAGTTGCCGTAGGAACAATCACCAGGTCAGCTGCCCAGATTGCACGTTCCTGTAAACCACCCACAGATGGGGAGGTATCGAAAATGATGTAATCAAACCGATCTTTAGTGAATGTTTTCAGCAGCCCTTTTATGTAGGAGATCGGTTGGTCCTGGACACCCAACATCATTTGCGCAGCGGAGGTCATTGAGTTGCCTGGAATCAACTGCAAGAAATCACGGCCTGTGTCACGGACCCATTGGCGAATAAATGTTATTTCACTTGGAGAGCCTGGTTGGGTTGTCAGAAAATAATACGTTCCCATTTGGCTATCCATACCCAACTTGGTTGCGCACTGTCCTTGTGGATCAAGGTCAATCAACAACACTTGTTTAGTTTTCAGAGTGAGAGCATGTGCCAGATTTACGGCGGTGGTTGTCTTTCCTACCCCGCCTTTCTGGTTCGAAATGGTGATAATTTTTGTGGTCATTTTATTTTTCCTTAATCGATAAATTGCAGTTGTGTTCGGCCTTCATGACCGTGGACAGAAATGACATCTTCGAGAGACTGATAAACACCCATGGCATAAGGTTCCCTGAGCCAGTGAATGACCGCCAAACCACTGCTAAACACGGTTCCTTCTGCAACTTCACCAGTCCCTGAAACACCAGTGAGGTCTTCCACTCGAATTAACACAAACCGACGCATCTGACTGATTGATGAAATATGATTTGGTTTTCGAGGCATGCTTTCACCTTTAGTTTGGTTTCTACAACCTGACCGCCGGCTGCGATCACGGATTCTTGGCTTTTTCTGAATGACTTTGGAATTTGTTAGATCCATCAACAAGCCATCTTTATAAGTAAGGCGGCATCCTGAGGTAATGTGTTCAAACACGATTCCTTCCGGCCAGGTTGATTTCTCGTCCCGATTAAGGCGGATATCGATCATTCGAAACAACCTACCAAAGAACATCCCTGGATCATCATCGACCCTGGTTGGATCCATAATGACTTTCCAAACATAGCCTCGAAGTTCAACGGGGTTCTTTTTATCTTGAGCAATAAAAAAATCTAAGTCTTTACATTGCATCTTGAATGGCTCTCCGAACCTTATAAAATAAGCTGGCAACAGGTGCGCAAATAGACGGGCAGGGGAATAGAATTAGTCCTTACCTTATGCAGGCATAATGAGATTGTGGAACACCCATGACTGGGGAATCAATAACTAATGGTGCGATGCACCATTATTGAATCAGGGAGGACGCATCCCCCATGAGAAAATTGATTTGAATAAATTGAATTGGAAAGAGGAATGAAGAAAAGCAAGAAAAAGTACTTGACGAACCCACGTAAAACAGATACTATACGAATATCGATTAGCTACCGCAGCGTGCCCGGCAAGCGTGGACCAGAGTTCGTCAGGTCGGCTGATTTGCAGAGCCCGCCGCACAAATGGCACGGATTCAG
>JAXGRS010000010.1:0-87539 GCA_040765685.1 Anaerolineaceae bacterium
TTGGCAGTACCACGTAAATTGACAGTTGTACCGGTCAGGAGCGGCATCGTCATGGTAAACGTGGAGCCTACCTCGATGACCATCTTTTGCCCATATACGAGACCGGTATTATCCTGTACACAAGCAGAATTATTGATCTTAATGGTGACAGAAGGGACCATCGTAATGCTGCTGTTTTCCTCAAGGCTCTGCCTTACCCGGGTTTCAATCAGGTCACATTTACCTGGATACGCAATCCCATAGATAATGCCTTCTTCCGCGGCGTCCTGCAAAGCAAACTGCATGAAGATTGCCCGACCCACATCAAAAATGCCTGAAAGCAGCCAAATCAGAACCAACGTACCCACCGCCAATTCCACCAGGCTTTGGCCTTTTTCCTTCTGATATGGCAATTTCTTCAGATTCATGTTTTCCATAAAAACCTATTCCAGAAATAAGAGCAATAAGTATTCAGATCACAGGCTTTCCGAATTTCCTGACCTGCTCGTTAAGGGTTCCAGATATCCACTTCCGTGATCACGCTGCGTGTGGTCTTTGCAGTAATGGGGATATTGCCCAGGTTAACCAACGGAACGATCGGGTTGAATGTGGTGCTAACGGTGACCACCACGCGATCACCCAGTCTGAGTTTTTGACCTGATGTTAGCGGGCAGGTCGCAAATGTGACCACTTCACTGGTTGTATCCACCGGGCCATGGTCATATTGAATAACCACTGCATTGGTTGCGCTCAGATCCACAAAGGAGCTGACCTTATCCGCGTGGGCTTTTATTCCATTGCAATCCCGATAGTATTCAACACCGCTGGGGTTTTTCCCGCTGGCTGCCGCGTAGCGCGCCGCGTCGCGACTGGCGTTGAGCACCGCGCTATACATAAAGATCAGCCGGCCAACTTCGAAGATGCCATAGACAAGCAGGAGGAAGATGGGCAGGGTCAACGCCAGTTCCACCAGGCCCTGGCCGAAATTGCGTTTTCCTGTGTGCTTTATACCAATGATCATCTTCTCCCCGACCCTCACCGGATGAATGGATATGAATACAAGACGATGTCTTGAATAGGGACTTCCGCCAAAATTATTATACGACGTTGCGCCAATATCTGGCAGTTTATTGCAGAATTGTTAAGTAGCCGGCAGAATAATCAGTAATACCGGACGACACAATTTCAACCGATCAGAATCAGTAAAAGACCGGCAAGCAGCGCTGCGCTGGCAGTGCACAAGAAATTTACCAAGTCGTTGTTCATCCATTTCCATCCGCGCAACAGCGTGGTAGGGGTCTGGCAGGTGTGCAACTTTGACTTTTCCGTTTCTTTTCTGCATTTCGGGCACCAGTAGATCGCCTGGAGGGTCGCGCCGAGCAAGCTGTCCGCCAGGCTGCCGATGAACCCCGCACCGGCGATGATCAGACCCAGCACAACCCGATCGACCATTAAAGTTTCCTTAATCGGCCAGAAGAGCAGCGCTGCCAGCGCGATCAACGAGGAGCCGCCGGCTGCTGCCAGCGAACCCGCCGGACTGATGGCGCCTGAAGTGCCGGGCATAACCCGCTGCCAGGAGCGGATGCTGCGTGGCCACGCGCGGTTGAACACACCGAGCTCGGTCGCCCAGGTATCGGCGTTGGCGGCCGCGAAAGCCGCTCCGAACAGCACCCACGGGATTACCGATTGCGGCCAGAATATCGATGTCAGCGCTGCCAGCCCGGCCAGCCCCCCATTCGCCGCTACCTGCCCAGCGTCGCGCCGCGACCCTTTGGCGAAATCCTGCTCCAGTTCCTCTTTCCTGTGCTTCAATACGCGGGAGAGTCCGCTGGAGGTGATAAAGAAGGTTAACAGCACCACCGCCCAGGGCAGTCCGCCAAACCCGAACACCACCACACCCAGCAGAAAAGCCGCCAGCGCGCCGCTGCGGTCAAGCGATCTCAACCGATAGGCCGCGTACGCCACCAGCGCTGCCAGCAGCGCACCCAGGAAAATTTGCGCAGGGTTGATCATATTTTATGCCCTTTAGACCAGAAAGAGCAGCAGAACTGCGATTAAAAGAAGTACAGAGGTGAGAATCCCCGCCCCCCACAATAAATAAGCAATCAGGCGAGTCTCAATGCGCCGGTAGGCGAACAACCCGGTGATCAGGTCAAAGAAATTAAACACCAGCCCGATTATAGGAAGCAATAACAGACGGCTGGAACGCACTGGCTCAAGCGGCACACCGGAACGGTCGTATCCCAGGGACACCATCTGCCTGAAGGGCACCATGACACTGGTAGCTACCAGCAACAGCAAAGCGAGCCCAACCCCCAGCGGGATCAACACCCGTGACAGCCGGTCCTTGAAAACCTGGTTGAAGAAAGCGGTGGGCACCGCTGTGTGCGCGCCGATTGGAGAGAGACTGCCCATTTCGATCACGCGCTGGAAACGCCTAGTGAAATCCTCAGGGTCCTGTGGAGAGAGAATCAGAGTCTTATTGATCGCCGAAACGATCACCAGGTCAGCCGCACTGCTGGCGATGAACTCCACCCGTCCTAATTCGTCGTGGTGAGATGCACCCAGCAGGGCGCCTGGCATGGAAAAACGCGGCAGCTTCAAAGGCTGCACCAGATCCGCCGCCTGCCTGACCCAGATCACCTCGGTCATGGGCAGGTCCTCCGAGCGCAGCCCCCAACGCACGCGCAACCCGTCCCGTTCCAGGGTGTACACGGCATGCAATAGGGCGTATCCGCGATAAGCGACTATGGGCAGCAACACAGCCAATGCCAGCGCGCCAAGCAGGTACAGGATCAACGACCAACCCACCGGTTGTGAAAACGCCTGTATCACCAGAAGTGTGATCCCCGCCAATAAGACTAACAGGATCAACACATGCAGCGCGATCCCGGTGGTGCGTGGTGGGAGGAAAACCTGCTTTTCAGCCATACTTAAATTGAACTCAACTTTAAAGGCATTCAGCCAGAGTGCGGCATACCAGGTCCACCTGCTCTTCGCTCATCATTCCCGAGAAGGGCAGCGCCAGCCCGCGCCTGCCCAGGTCTTCGGTGACCGGAAAATCACCCGCCCTGTAAGCGAACTTTTCCACCATGTAAGGCTGCAAATGGATCGGCAGAAAGTACGGGCGTACAGGGATGCGCCGCTCCTCCAGCCGGGCTGCGATGGCGTCACGGTCCAGCCCCGGGGCCAGGCGGATCACATACACGAACCAGGAGACCCGCGTTGTATTAGGAACGACTACCGGTGCTTCCACACCAGCAATGTTTTTAAGTCGCACCGCGTACCAATCCGCCACCTGTTGACGTTTGTTGAGCAGTTCCTCGATGCGCCTGAGTTGTGTCAGACCCAAAGCCGCGCTCATCTCATCCAGACGGTAGTTGTACCCCAGGTGCGTGTGCTGCAGCCAGGTGTCACCGGGAGCGCGTCCCTGGTTGCGCAATGCGCGCATGAATTGCGCCGCTTCCTTGTTATCGGTCACGATCATCCCCCCCTCACCTGTGGTGATCTGCTTATTGGGGTAAAAAGCGAACACACCGTAATCCCCCTGCACACCCACACGTTGAGAACGATACTCCGCGCCAAGTGCTTCGCAGCAGTCCTCGATCAATTTCAGGTGATGATTCCCTGCCAGCGGTCTTAATTGATCATAATCCGCCGGTTGACCAAATACATCGATCGCCAGGATGGCCTTTAAGTTCCCTGCGTTTTCAGCACCCCTGCGCGGCAGCCAGTGTTGGGCAGCCTTTCCGCCTTCCGCCAGGTCTCTCACCGCGCGTGCCGCCTGCGCAGTATCCATATTTCCGGTTTGCGGGTTCACATCCACGAACACCGGAATGGCTTTTTCATACAGGATCACGTTGGAGGATGCCACAAAGGAGAACGGTGTGGTGATCACCAGGTCACCCGGGCGAATATCCGCGGCCCGCACGCACAAGTGCAGCCCCGCGGTGCCTGAATTTACCCCGATCGCTTCGTTTACCCCGATGTAACGCGCAAATTCCTGTTCAAATTCGTTGATCTGAGGTCCCATGCTCAGGTTGGGGGTGTTCAACACGGACATTACCGCTTCGCGTTCAGCGGAAGTGAGATCCGGCAGGGACATGGGTACCAAAGGTTCGGGTTTTTTCATGAGTTTTGTTGTACTCTCTTTTTTTAATGTAATATGGGTTGATCTAAGTTTGTGACAGGAGATCGATCGAAGTGCGTACCTCCGTCACGACCTGGTCCAGCGGGATCACGCGCGACTGCGCAGCATCCCTTAATTTGAATTCCACACCGCCCTGTTTGAATGCGCGTTCACTAACTGTGAGACGCACCGGCAGCCCGATCAGGTCCGCGTCATTGAACTTGACCCCGGCGGATTCCTCACGGTCATCCACCAGCGGCTCAAGGTCAGCCGCGGTCAGGGCGGCCTCCACGCTCGCGGCAATCACACCCGTGTCCACCGCGCGGCCGGGCAGCACTACCATGTGCACCGGGTAGGGCGCGATCGCAGCCGGCCAAATGAGACCGCGCTCATCGTGATGTTCCTCCGCAACGCAAGCCAGCAGTCGGCCCACGCCAATGCCGTAGGACCCCATGATCACCGGCAGGCTGCTGCCGTTTTCATCCAGGTAAGTGCAATGCAGCGCGTCTGAATAGCGCGTTCCGAGTTTGAAGATGTTGCCCACTTCCACCCCGCGCGCCAGCCGCAGCGGGGCTCCGCACTGCGGGCAGGCATCGCCATCCCTCACCGCGGCGATATCCGCCACAAGGTCAGCCGAATAATCGCGCAGGTAATTGACATTGCGCAGGTGGTAACCCGCCAGATTGGCTCCGGCTACCAGGTTGGGTGACTGCGCGACCAGATCATCCACGATGATCTTAACCCCCTTGAGACCAATCGGTGAGGCATAACCTGGTACCGCGCCGCTCGCGCGGATCTCCTCATCCGTGGCGGGCCGCAACTCAGCAGCTTTCGCCATGTTGGCGACCTTGGTCTCGTTCACTTCCATATCCCCGCGCACAACGGTAAAGATCAACCCTTCACGTGCGCCATTTTCAGTCGGGAAGACGCCCATGAAAAAGACCGCTTTAGCCGTCTTCGCGGCAGGTATATTGAGGAAAGCTGCCAGTTCTTCTATGGAGGTTGTCCCGGGTGTAGCCACTTGCTCCAGTGGCAATGCTTCCTCCGGCTCTGGCAGCGGTTTACGCATGGCAGCTACCTGCCGGTTGGCCGAGTAACCGCAGGCATCACAGAACAGCAGGCTGTCTTCTCCGATGGGTGTGAGGTACATGTATTCATGCGCTTCCTTGCCGCCCATCATGCCTGAATCGGAGCGCACTGCCACAGTGCTCAGGCCGCAACGCTTGAAGATGCGGAAATAAGCATCATAATGCGCGTCGTACTGCCGGTCCAGGCCGCTCCAATCCGCATCGAGGCTGTAGGAATCCAGCATGATGAACTCACGCACACGGATCAACCCCGCGCGCGGACGCGGGTCATCGCGCCACTTGGTCTGCAGATGATAGATCAAAGCAGGCAGCTGGCGGTAAGAACGGATCGTATTTCGGACGAGATCTGCGACCACTTCCTCATGGGTCATCGCCAAAACCATCTCGTGGCCATTCTTGTCGGAAAAACGCCCCATTTCGCTGCCAATCTGGAAATAGCGTCCGGTCTCCTTCCACACATCCGCGGGTTGTACCACGGGCATCAGGATCTCCTGCCCGCCCAGCGCGTTCATCTCCTCGCGCATGATCGTCATGATCTTACTGATCACACGGTGAGCCAGCGGAAGATAGCTGAAAATACCGGTGCCCAGCTGGCGGATAAAGCCGGCGCGGACCAGCAACTGATGGCTGACCACCTCGGCTTCAGAGGGAGTCTCCCGCAGAGTTTGACTGAAAAGACGGGAAAGATGCATGATTATCGTTCCATCAGGGGTTGTTTCAGATCAACATAAGCCAGGTGGCCGCTGCCCTCAACAGAACGGGCGCAGCCACGTGGTAGGTTTTGCGCATGATCCAACCGAGCAACAGACCCTGCACCAGCGCGATGACCAGCTGCGGCCATTCAGTGGCAAAAGAGGTGAACACGGCGTTGCCGGGTAATTGCCACAGCACGTACAAAAAAGTTGTCGCCAGCCAGCCCCAGGTTTGTCCCAGGAAGGACATCAGGCGTAATTGAATATAACCACGGAAGATCGTCTCCTCCGCCAGGCACCATACCAATACCACAAACAGCAGGCTGCCCTGTTCAGTTGATACTCCCTGCAGGAGGGTGATAAATTTGCCGCGCAGAAAGACGACCAAAAGTAGCAGCAACACACCCAGGGTGAGGCTGGTGCGTGTGTTCTCTTTGCTCCAGCCGGTGCTCTTGGGAGGCTGACCGCGCACAATGAGCAGAACGAGCAAAGGCAAAAGAGAGATGACCGCGATGAGCATGCGCTGCGCGACCTCTCCACCCTGTAATTCCCCGGCAAAGGAGCGCAGGAAATTAAATATGCGGTTGGAAAAGAATTGGAAAGCAAAGAAGAAAATCAACGCGAAAAGGATAAGCGCGAAGGTGGTCTCGCGGCGCGGAAAACGGAACTCAATGCGGCGGATCTTTTTAAATAACGGGCTCGTGCCCGCGATCATCACCACGGCGATCACACCCAGCCATTCGCTCAGGTAACCCAGCCAGAATTTGGTGTCGATAGGATTCATTCGCCCGCCACCTGCCTGCCTTTGAGTGGTTTTTGTTCTTCTTTGAACTCGGCTTCCGGCTCATTCTCGATAACCGTCGGTTCTTCCAGCTCAAGTTCCACCTGCTCTTCCATACGCACCTGACCGCGCAAAAATGCGCCTTCCTCGGTGGCAAAAGCGATCGTCACCACATCCCCCCACACCCGCCCGGTGGAACGGATCTCAAGTTTCTCCGCGGTCACGTTTCCACGCAGTGCGCCTGCTACAATGACGTTGTTAGCACGCAGGTGCTGGCAGGTCACCCGTCCGGTCTCACCGATCACCACCAGCCCGCGGATGCGAATATCCCCCTCAAAAGTCCCCTCAATGCGAATCCCTCCGCGGCCGCCAAGGTTGCCAGCCCAGTTAATACCGGGCCCTAACACCGATGTAACGCGCTCGACCGGTTCAGGTTGTTTTTGCACTTCGGGGGTTGATTTTTTAAACATGACCTGCCTCTGCGGGTTAACCAACTCCGCCCCGTGGCTACGAAGCGGTGGTTAATTTCGAATGATCAGCAAAATCGCTGTGTGTTTATTTTACCATTCACAATGCCCGCCCCGCGGCTGAATTCTACGTAACACCCTGTTTCAATCCGGCGGCCAGATCATACCCGCCCGCACGATACCGTTCTCCGGTACATCTTTTTTGACCACCGCGCTGTTTCCCACGCGCGCTCCGGCGCCGATGCGCACACCCAGGTTGACAGTCGCGCCCATACCGATCAACGCACGATCACCCACCAGCACCGCGCCCGCCAGGATCGCGCCCGGCGAGATATTCGTGTATTCTCCCAGCGTGCAATCATGCGAAATGATCGCGCCGGTGTTGATGATGGTACCGAACCCCACCCGCACATCGCTGCCAATATAGGCATTGAAGAACACCTGGCAGCCATCCGAAATGATCGCGTTTGGTTCAATGTAGGCACGCGGGTGGATCACCGTGACACAGGTAAATCCGGCGTCTCTAAGCCGGCTGTACACCGCCAACCGCGGGGTGATGCTGCCAATCCCACCAACCGCGTTTACCGCCTGGTAGATGCCTTCACGGCGCAGCACAGGTAGCAGTTCCCCACCGCCTGACACGGTCAGGTCCAGGATACGCGTCCCGGCGGGGATACCATCATCCAGGATCGCGGCGATCGTGTACTTACCAGCCGCCCGGATGAGATCGATCAACGATTTGGCGTGTCCGCCGCCGCCGTAAATGACCAGCGCAGCCGGGTCATCCTTATCCGCACCCGGAGCAAGCAGTTCGGTAATCATTTTTTCTGTAACCAGCCTGCCTTGGGGCAGTGAATTTAAGTCCAGTTGATGTTGGCGAGCCAGGGCTAACGCCGGCCGGGTAATGCGCAGATCTGCAGGGATTTCATCGGTGTTTCCAGCAGTTTTTTCAATTCCTGTTGCCTTCTCTTCCGGCAGTAATTGATCTACAGAAACGGTCAGATAGCATAACCGTTCACCAGCCTTGATCGTATCACCCGCCTTGAAGCGCAATCCGCGCACAAAACCATCCTGTTCCGCGGTCAGTTCAAAAGTGGATTTTGTGGTTTCAAAACTGGCTAGTACCTGGTCTTTGTTTACCTTCATTCCCTCGCGGATGGGCAGTTCCGCCAATAGGGATTCCGGTTCATTCGGATTGATCAGGGGTACCAGCACGGCTAAAATTTTATCGGTCATTTTCCAGCACCTTTCTCACTCCCAGCAGAATATCCTCCAGCTGAGGCAGAACCTCATTCTCAAGCGTTGGCGCAGCCGGCACCGGCAGGTCGCGCGCAGCGACCCGTCGCGCAGCCAGCCCGCGACCGGACAGGCATTCCTGCACACGGGCGATCACTTCGGCTCCCCATCCCAGCGTCAGGCTGCTCTCTTCCACTGTCACCAGTCGACAGGTTTGGTCAACCGAACGGTTGATGGCACCTGTTTCGAACGGAACCAGGCGGGTCGGGATGACCAGCTCTGTAAAGATCTCATCCTCGTACGCCAATTTGGTTTGAGCCTGGCGCGCCAGTTCGGCCATGTACCCGTAAGCGGCCAGTGTCACCTGCGGTGGCGGAGCACCTTTTATGTTAAGCACGTATGTTGGAATTTTAATTTCGCCCCCCGCGCTTTCCACTTCCACACGAACATCCAGGTCCGGCAGATCTTCAGGTGAATGGACATGCAGCAGATATTGCAGTTTGTTTTCAATGAACAGCACCGGATCATCGGTGTGCAAAATGATCGACTCCAGCAGGTCACCGGGTTCCTGGCGGAAGGTTTGCGCCACCAGGTTGACCGGCGCGAAGAGGGTCAGCCCCGGTACGCCCATGAACATTTTCTCCAGCGTTTGCGAGTGCGTGGGGCCATACCCGCGCCGCCCACCCATAGGCGTTCGAATAACCATGGGCAGGTTGACGGTGTTGTTGTACATCCAACGGAACTTGCTGACGTGATTGACCAGTTGATCGGCAGTGAGAGTCACGAAGTCACCGAACATGATCTCCAGCACTGGCCGCAGCCCGCGCAGCGCCATCCCCGCGCTCAACCCAGCCAACCCGGCTTCTGATATGGGTGTTGTGAACACCCGTTCAGGATACGCCGTGGAACAGCCGCGGGTCACTTTAAACGCGCCGCCGTAAGGATCTAGAATGTCCTCCCCCAACAGGTACACGCGTTCATCCTGCTGCAAGGCGGATAACAAGCCGGAGTTGAGGGATGCCAGCACGGTCTTATTCATTACGCCCGCCTTCCAACACCGCCGGCAGATCCCCCAGCGCCTGCGTGAACGCCCGGCTGACCTCCTGATCGACTTCTTCGTGTATCGTTGTGAGCGCTGAAGGTGAAAGCCTTTGGCCAAGTATTTTCAATGGATCGCGTTGATCCTGCAATGCGCGTAATTCGGCTTCATCACGCGTATCATCCCCCTTGGAGTGCGGGCCGAAACGAACGGTGTGCAGCAGCAGCGCGGACGGGAGCTGGTCGCGGCGTATGCTTTCCACCGCGTTCAATGCTGCCTTGTGGATCTCATCCACATCGCTGTTATCCAACTCATTGACCGGAATCTCAAAAGCGCGCATACGATCTGCCAGCTGACCCACCTGCACCTGGTCAGTGGGGGTGGTCTGGGCAATGTGGTTGTGCTCGACCACGATCAACAAAGGCAGCGACCATAGGCGCGCCATGTTGAACGCTTCATATATAATGCCTTCTCCAAAAGTACCATCACCGATGAAAACCGCCACGATCGCCCCGGATTTCTTTTGCTTTTCAGCCAGCGCCATGCCAGCTGCGATCGGAACGATGCCCCCCTGCACGCCGTTCGAGTAGAGGTTGCGCCAGTGAATATGCTGCGAACCTCCCCTTCCTCCGCACACGCCGCTCTCCCTGCCCATTAATTCGGCGAAAAGGGCGCGCATATCGCCCCCGTACGCCAGGAAGTGCCCGTGGCAGCGGTGGTTGGTGACAATGACATCATCTGCTTGCAGCGCGGAGATCACCCCGACGGCGTTGGCTTCCTGCCCGAGCGAGGTGTGTGTAGTGCCGGAGAATACACCACGCTTGAACTCCTGCAGCACAGTCTCTTCAAAGCGGCGGATGCGGTACATGGCGCGGTAGAACGCGAGCGGGTTTGCCATCAACCATGCCCCCACACGGTATTGGTCGTGTAACGCCAGGGTTTTGAGCGCCACGGTTCCGGCGCATAATTGATACCGACCCTCGGCGAAACGGTTACCGAAACATCATCCACTGCGTAGCCTTCTTCCATATAAATAGGGCTTTCCTGGTCGCATAACATTACACCGTTCAGCGCGCCATCAATGGCCAGGGCTTTGCACAAGCGCGCCGGACCTCTGCACCAGTCGACCGGTCTGACGCCTTTCCGCCGGGCTGAGATTAAATCCAACCCTTCCTGAGGATAAATAGCTCGCACCAGTACCGCCGCGGGGAACCCCTGCGGACCGCAGACCGCGTTCAGGCACCAGTGCATACCATAAGTAAAGTAAATATAAGCTCTGCCAGCCATACCGTACATCACCGCGTTGCGATTGGTTTTTCCGCTGCGAGCATGGCAGGCCAGATCCTCCTCCCCGCGGTAAGCTTCCGTCTCGGTGATAATGCCGGAAACGCGCTGACCCTCGACACAGCGCACCAGGCGCTTGCCCAACAGATCGCGCGCCACATCGGTCACTTCCCGCAGGAAGAAATCTTCATTCAAACAAGTCATAAGGGTATTATACCCAAACGGCATCCCTGCGTGACCGCAATCGGAGCCGTAAAAAAATGGCACCCAATGGGGTGCCGAAATCGTGAGATCAACTGCCGTTGAAGATCCTGGAGGGTGAAATATCGCGCTGCAATGTTCGGGTCAAACCCTCCACCAGCGGTACACGCGGCTCATAACCCAGTCGTTCCTGCGCCAGGTGGATATCGGCGCACAAACGGCTTAGCCCGCCTTCATTGCGCGGATTGTAGACCACTTCAGGATGCCCCCCTGTGACCTCAATGGCAAGACGGGCGAGTTCACGGATGCTGGTTTCGGTCCCGCTGCCCACATTAATGGTCAGGTTGTTCACATCCGGTGCGGTCGCCGCTGATACCATGGCAGCCACCACGTCATCCACATACACATAATCGCGCGTCTGGTTGCCGTCACCGTGCACAACGATGGTGCCATTCTCCCAGGCCTGCCGCAAAAAGCTGGGGATGACCGGAGTGTGAACAGGCGGGATATGCTGACCGGGTCCATAGGCATTGAAGACCCGCAGGCACACCGTCTCGATCCCCCACAGGTTGCCGATCGATTTGACGTAGTACTCCGCGGCGATCTTGGAGACAGCGTAAGGCACGCGTGGATTGGGAATGACGCCTTCGACCACCGGTTGCACCGGCTGGTTGCCGTAAACTGTGCCGGAAGAGATGAACACCACGCGCCGTACACCCACATCGCGCATGGCTTCCATAAGCGTCACAGTTCCGCCTACATTAACATGGTTGTATTCCCGTGGATAGAGCACAGACTCTGGTACGCTTACCTTGGCCGCGAGGTGATAGACGCAATCGACACCCTGCAACATCGACCATAATTTGGGCCGGTCGTTGACATCACCACGCGAGAATTGCACAGCCGGGTCAAGCGCTTTCTGATCGCCGGTGGAGAGATCATCCACACCCACCACTACATCGCCCCCCGCCGCAAGGCGGTTGGCTAATGCAGATCCTAAAAAACCGGCTGCCCCTGTGATCAGATATCTCATGACTGGTAATTCACTGCCTTTGTGATGTGCATTATAGCATTAACGCGGTTTCGCCAAAGCCTGGTGGCTGCCGGTCTTTTTCGACCTCAAGGCATTCTTTTCAGCTTCGGTCAGAAAAGCGGTGTTGAGCGCGTTCTCCTGCGCCTGCCTGATCATTTCGGGGGTCAACCCGGCTTTGGGCGCCGCCACTTCATATTCATAATGCAGATTTATCGCGCTGATACCCGGATCATCGGTGTTAATGGAAGCCAGGATGCCCTTTTCAAGGAACAGACGCAGAGGATGTGAGGGATAATTGGATACGGTACTGGTTTGCACGTTACTGGTCAGGTTGCACTCGATGCCGATCCCCTTGTCGCGCAGAAAATCCATCAGCCTGGCATCTTCAGGTGCGTGCACGCCGTGGCCGATACGCTCCGCGCCCAATTCGGTTACAGCCTGCCAGATCGACCTGGCTCCGGCGGCTTCTCCTGCGTGCGCAGTGATGTGCCAGCCGGCATCACGCGCCCTCTTGAAATGCTCTGTGTACCATTCGCCCGGGTAGCGCGCCTCGTCACCCGCCAGGTCCAGCCCGGCAAACTCATGCGCAAAACGCAGTTGCGCATCCAGTTCCTGCATGGCGATTTCCGGTCCGTAATGGCGGGAAAGTATGCCCAATTGATTAACTTTTATCGGAAAATTCCGCTCACCGGCGCGGATGCCATCCGTGACAGCCTCCACTACTCCTTCCGGCCGCAAGCGATGCGCCTCGGCCATGAACCAGGGGCTGTAGCGCAATTCGATGTAATCGATGCCCTCGTTGTATGCGTCTTCTACGTTTTCATACGCCACACGCCGGCACGCGTCATAATCCACCAACACGCCGGTCATCCATTCAAACTTTTCGATGAACTTCATCACGCCGGGCTGCGGGGTGGAGACCTGAACGTATGGGCGCAATCCCTCAAGAGTTCTTGCCGGCAGGGGGAGGTTGTGCTGCAGCCCCAGATCCAGAATCGTAGAAAGCCGGATGCTGCCATCCAGGTGTCGGTGCAATTCAACCAGTGGGATATCAGGAGAGATCATCTTTCACCATCCTTGATCAGGGGTTTTGCAGCGTGTGCAGTTGAATATCCAGTTCTTCAGCCCATTTAGTGATCTCTTTTACGGTCTCTGGCGGGGGATAGGAGAAATACAGCGCGTCCTCTTCCACCTGGCCGGTGAGATCGATCCCGCTCCAGAAGACCTCCGTACCCGCAGGTAAGCGACCCAGCAGGGTCTTAAGATCCTCCACATCGGTAACTGTGATCTTGATAAATTCATCCTCGTATTTGTTTTCGGTTGAGGTGATCTCTTCAAATGATTTGCTGCGGTTGGTACCGGTGGTCAATGTGAAGTTCCACTCCTCGTTTACCTGCCAGGAGTAGAGTTCATACCCCTTGAGAGAGGCAGGAAGTTGATCCGGGATCTTTTCCCAATCCGGTGTGGAGTAACCCGGACTGCCGTTTGCGCACGCGCTCAGTAGGGATACAATTACCACGCTCAGCAGGAAAATTTTCGCGTAATTACTCATAAAGCACACTTCCCGGCAGGTTAAGTTCCCATACCGCGCGTCCTGATTGTTCGCTTATAAATTTGAATCCCGCTTTTTGAAATAAACTTGTAGGGCCTGTCCAAACTTCATTCGCGGATAAGCCGCTTTGCGTCTTTGGATAAGCCTGGATCTTCCTGATTCCCCGGTCCTGCAGGTCGACCAGCATCATCGCGAGGAAGCGACGTGCCAAGCCCATCCCGCGCATTTTCGGAATGATCATAAAACACCCGATGCACCACACATCCGCATCAGGATCGAATTTAAACGTGTTCACCAGGTTGGGCAACTCATCGCGCTGATAAACCTGGCACCACCCCACTGGCTGGTTATCCTTGTAAAGCAGATAGCCATCAGAAATTTTCCGGGAAAAAAGGTCTTCCCGTTGTGCGATCGCTTCCTGCTCGGTGCGCTCAGACCAGCCATCACTATTCGGAACCCACCAGTACCCGCACAGGCAAAAATCAGTGTATTCTCCAGCTCGATGGACGGCGTAAAAATCCTGCCGGTTTTCACTGGATAACTGTTTGATCGATAATTTAAAATCTAACATTCCGCTTCCAATATCACGCGATCAACATTCTTCGACATGAGCACGATCTCAGGGCGTGTCACCCAGCCCTCCTGCTTCCAGAAGGCCAGTCCGACCTCATTCGTCCCATACACCATGATGTGGCATTTATGAATGTCCAGTTCGCGCAATTTGTTGAACACATATGCCACCAGGTCTCTGCCAATCCCACGGCGCCGGTAACCCGGGTCCACCGCCAGGTGATACAGGTAACCCCGCCGCCCATCGCTGCCGCACAGGCAGGTGCCGATGAGCAATTCGCCGTCCCGGGCGATGCAGCTCAACCCGGGGTTGCGTTCCAGGAAGCGCGACAGCGGAATTTGTTCATCCGCGTCACTCAATCCCATCCCGGGGCAGCGCTGCCACAATGCCAGCGCTTCCTCATAATCTCCAGCGGTCATCTCACTGATCTGGATGCTCATTTGTACTTTCATCGCTCACAAAGATCTTTGTCAGCGGGTCTTTTTTGGACTTTGCTTTTTCCGACACAGGGAAAGGACCCCAGTGCACGCGGGCAGGATCGTATTGCGTGCGGGGTTCCTTTTCTTCAGCCGGGTTACCGAGATAGATCAGGTTCAAAGGGGTCACCCCATCCGGCAGGTTCAGGATCTCACTGACCTGGCGCTTGTACAGGTTGACCGGGTGGATCCCCACCCACACGGAGCCAAGCCCGAGCGCGGTTGCAGCCAACAGGATGTTTTCAGTCGCTGCGCTACAATCCTGCACCCAGAACTTCTCCCCCACCCTGCTCTTCTGCATGCGGGTGCTGCCTAAAACACAAATGGCCGCTGTGGCGTTCATCTTGCCAAACATGATCACACTGCGGAACTTGTCCATCACCTCTTTTTCTGTGATGACCACAAATTCCCACGGCTGCGCGTTCGTCGCGCTGGGTCCTGCCATGGCCGCTTGCAGCAGAAGGTTCAGTTTTTCCGGTTCCACCGGCTGATCCGTGAATTTACGGATGCTGCGGCGTTTTAGAATTACATCAATGAAATCACTCATTAGTTTCTCCGTAGAAAACTAGTTTTATTATTTCCGCCATTTATAAAATGGAGCAAGTAAGTCTTTCGTGATAAGGATGTTTATCGAAATAAAAGAACTGGTGCAAGGATAATAACATCCCAGGCGAACGGAAGATGCCTGGGATTATTATAAAGTTTTTTTGGCTTTGGTGCGATTGATGTAATTTGGAGTAAAATCGTCCATATATTATTTGAGGTCTTAAACATGCCCAAAAATTTTGACCGGGATTATCGTTTCGCTTTTCTATTGAGCCTCTTCACCATCCTCGCCAACCTGGTAGAAGGGGGATTTTCCACGATCCTGGGTCAGCGGGACGGCACCCTGGCGTTATTTGGTTTTGGCCTGGACAGCTTCATTGAAGTGATCTCCGCCGTGGGGATCTCGATCATGATCCTGCGTATCGCGCAGGAACCGGAATCACCCCGGTCCAAATTTGAGGTGACTGCGCTAAAGATCACGGGGGTCAGTTTTTACCTCCTCACCGCGGGGCTGGTTTTAACTGCGATATTGAACCTGATCACCCGGGCTAAACCTGAAACCTCTCTCAACGGATTGATCATTTCCCTCATTTCACTCAGCGTGATGATCTTCCTGTACAGGGCAAAACTGCATGTGGGTCGAAAGCTCAACTCCGACCCGATCATCGCCGATGCCAATTGCACCAAAACCTGCATTTACATGTCGGTCGTGCTGCTTGCCTCCAGCCTGGTCTACATGTTAACCGGCCTCGCTTTCATCGACACACTTGGCGCGATCGGTATCGCCTGGTTTGCGTTCGGCGAAGGACGCGAGGCGTTCGAAAAAGCAGCCGGTAAAGAAACCTGCGCCGCTTGCGGCTAATCAAGGTACGCTCTCCGGCATCAAGCCTTCATTTTATTCTGTTCCAAGCCCGCCTGTCCTCCTCCTTCTCCGGGTCAAGGTATAACGGATCAAGGTCCGGTTCGGTCAACCTCCCCTTGCTTTTCCACAAAGTAGCTGCCAGTATTGCGGGGTCGCTCCTGACCCCACGGGTGCCAAAGTACTCACAGGTTCGTTGCACATCACGAGCAAAAATACGGTAGGCATTGTGATTCTCATCCGGATTGATCGCCTGCGGAAAATCGATCAGCTTGATCCCGCCCTGCCAGTACAGGATGTTGTAGGCTGATAGATCGGCATGCACCCGGTTGAAGCGCAGCATCAATTCAATATTGAAAACCACACGTTCAAACAGCTGGCGCGCCTCAGTATGACTTAAAGTGACCGAGTTTAGCGCTGGTGCTGATTCGAATTCATCCCCGACAAAATCCATCAGGATGGCGTTATCAGAACTGGCGTAAGGTCGCGGCATATCCACCCCTGCATCCGCCAGCAGCTGCATGGTATGGTATTCGTGCCCTATCCACGAAGAATGCAGCAATTCCTGCCCGTAAGCAGTTCGTTTTTTCATCGCGTGCAATGAACGATCATCCAGAATTACCCTTCCTGTTGCGTCCAGTTGATCGCGTCCTTCACGGTAAAGGTGATCTTTCTTTAAATTTCGAAACTGGCGCGGTCTGTAGATCTTGGCTGCCAGCAGATGTTGTGGCGCGGTTGCCGGCCTGGAACACAGATAGACCGTGGCTTCCTTTCCGCCATTTACCATCTTCAGGATGTCCTCGATCCAGTCCTGCTCGTAAAATTCGTTGATCGAGCTTAGCAGCCATTGCTTTTCGTGGCGTGAGGCGTGATAGGTAAAAGGGTAATCGGCTTCCTCGAATGGGGTTACCGTGCGCTCGATCTGCTGAGCGCCGCGTTGGGTCAACAGACGCTTTCCCTTTCTTCTTATTTCATTGTGGCGTACCTTGAGACCCGGTATTTTGGTAGTATCGGGGTCATCCAGGTCATTTATCATTTTGTAATTCATCTTTTCTTCTCTTCCATTTGTTTTAGCAAAATTTCCAGTTTAACAATCCGTTTTAAACAAAAAACCACAGGTGCGGCGCACCTGTGGCAGGTAAGGAAACAGGATCTAAAGCCGGTTCCCCACAGGAGGCACGCAAAGATACGATCGGTTTTCACGATTGGTTGATCTCATCATTTTTTGTCCTCCTTTCCTGCTTAAGATAATAATAGTCTACGCATTTTGACCTTTTTCGTCAAGTCACTATTAAAAGCAATCGGTTGTAATCGGTGTGGTCGAACCGGGCGGATTCATATATACTTCTACTTGATCATCCTGATGTCAACCTACAACCTGTCTCAAACCTTTGCATCACTCAAACACCCTAACTTCCGCCTGTGGTTCAGCGGTCAGGTCGTCTCTCTGATCGGCACGTGGATGCAGGCGACTGCGCAGGGGTACCTGGTGTATGAATTGACCTCCTCGCCTATCATGCTGGGTATCGTGGGGTTTGCCAATGGCATACCGGTGTGGCTTTTCTCGTTATACGCCGGTCTCATCGCAGACAGGATCTCGCGTAAAAAATTGATCATGATCACCCAGGGCTCCATGATGATACTGGCATTCATTCTCGCCATATTGACATTCACTGATACCATCCAGGCATGGCACATCGTGATCATGGCGTTGCTGCTGGGCACTGCCAACGCCTTCGATGCCCCGGCGCGTCAATCCTTCGTGGTGGAAATGGTCCCGCGGGAGGATCTCACCAATGCCATCGCGCTGAACAGCTCCGTGTTCAACCTGGGTACCATCATTGGACCCTCCGTCGCGGGGTTGGTTTACGCCTGGCTCGGACCAGCCTGGTGTTTTACCATCAATGGGATATCGTTCATCGCAGTGTTGATCGCCCTGGCGCGCATGCGCATCGTACCGCGCACCCCGGTATTGACAGTCGAACGCTCGGTCAAGCGCGACCTCACTGAAGGTCTGCGCTACGCCTTTGGCGACCAAAACATCAGGGTATTACTGATCATGTTGACCGCCTCAGCCGTCTTCGGGTTCGGTTTACTGAACCTGATGCCCGCCTGGGCGACCCACGTGTTGGGCGGGGATGTACGCACCAACGGACTGCTGCTATCGGCACGCGGAGTTGGTTCGTTGATCGCTGCGTTAATGATCGCCTATTTGGGTGCGCGCATTGTGCGCGGAAAACTGTGGACGCTGGGCAGCATCGTGCTGCCGCTAACCCTGGCAGCCTTCGCGCTCTTCCGCACTCTGCCGGTCTCGCTGCTGATGCTGGTGGTGATGGGCTGGAGCCTGATGTCGGTGGTGAACCTCACCAACGCACTCATCCAGACCCACATCCCGGATGAATTACGCGGCAGGGTGATGAGCGTGTACATCCTGCTCTTCCAGGGCGGCTTTCCCATCGGCGCGTTGGTGGCGGGTTACCTGGCGGGTGTCACCAGCGAAGCGCTTACCGTGTTTGTCTTTGCCTGCTTGATTTTGGTAGTGGCGGTGGTCATCCAACTGCGGCAGCCATCCATCCGCAATTACAATTGACAGTACACAACTTCATTAATAAAATCAAAGTCTGCAGCCAAAGATTGTACAGGTGATGCTTTCTAATACAACTCTGAGAATGGTTCTTTATAATATGACTAAAAGTGTCAGATTATAATGAGGAACAATGACATCAAACCCTATTAACCCAAAAAAGGATCAAATCACACCGGAAAAACTCTTTTACTCCAGGCGAAAATTTTTACGGCTGGCGGCTATGTTTGGCACCGCTTATGCCCTGGCTGCGTGCGGTATTGCGGAAACCCCTATTGCTTTAACCGAAACACCCCCCTCAGCCACGCTGGAAATTCCTGCGGCGAACGCGCTGAACACCCCGTTGGAAAAGATCACCGGTTTTACCAATTTCTACGAGTTCTCCACAGATAAATTTGAGCCGGCCAAACTTGCCCAAAACCTGCAAACCTCCCCCTGGCCGATCAAGATCAGCGGGCTGGTGGAGAAGGAACAAACCGTAGACGCGGCGGAACTGATCAAAACCTACGGCGGAGAGGAACGGATCTACCGCATGCGTTGCGTGGAAGGCTGGAGCATGGTCATCCCGTGGTATGGATTCCCGCTGCAAAAACTGATCGCGGATCTAAAAGTGAAACCGGAAGCCAAGTACGTAAAGTTCACCACACTGTATGATCCTGAGCAAATGCCCGGTCAGAAATCCTATTATTATTTCACCTGGCCATACGCGGAAGGCTTACGACTGGATGAAGCGCTGAATAACCTGACCCTGCTTGCCTGGGGTCTTTACGGCAAGGAACTGACCAAACAAAACGGCGCTCCACTGAGATTGGTGGTGCCATGGAAGTATGGGTTCAAGAGCATCAAATCGATTTCTGCCATCGAATTTACTGCTGAGCAACCCGCCACCTTCTGGAATGTGACCGCCCCCGGCGAGTACGGTTTTTATGCCAACGTCAACCCGAACGTGGATCACCCGCGCTGGTCACAAGCTACCGAGTCACGCGTAGGAGAAACTGGCAATCGCCCCACGCAACTATTCAACGGATACGAAGAAGAGGTGGCGTACCTGTACGAGGGTATGGACCTGGCAAAGGATTTTTAAACCGTGACGAAAAAAAATCTGAAATCGACAAAATTATCGCGCATTGTCAACGCGGGTTCCGCGGTGCTATTCCTCTTTGTGCTCACCGCGTACCTGGCTGGCTGGCTGGGCGACTCCCCGATCCGCGCCGCACAGTTGTGGACCGGCAGGACCGCGTATGTGTTTTTACTGGCATCGCTCACGATCACCCCGCTGCGCACAGTGACCGGATGGTCCATCATCATCCCTCTGCGTAAAACCTTCGGGCTCAACGCATTTTACTGGGCAGCGGCGCATATGCTGGTATTCACGGTGCTGAGCTATAATCTGAACTTTCCTGCGATGGTCGAAGCTCTGTCATTCCGGCGATTCATCATCCCGGGGGCATTCGCTTTTCTGATCCTGCTTGTGCTGGCAGCCACAACGATCAATCCGGTGAAAAAAGCGGTCAAAAAGATCTGGCGCAAGATCCACTGGTGGGTGTACCCGGCGAATGTTCTGTTGCTGCTCCATTACAGCGGTGCGAGCTCCGCGGGCAGCGGGATCAAGCCGTTGGCGATCCTGGCAATCATATATGTTGTGCTGCTGTTCACCCTGCGTTTGGAACCGGTGAAAAAAGCTGTCATCCGTCGGCGGCAGGCGGCATCGTAAATTGACACTGAGTTCAATTAGGGTATAATAACCCCCGAAACACGGTCCACTAGCTCAATGGCAGAGCAACTGACTCTTAATCAGTGGGTTCGGGGTTCAAGTCCCCGGTGGATCACTAGATATTCTCTTGTTAGGATGATTTACCTTTCATCATCCACCCTGCCCCCGAAACGTCCAATACAACGATACGGACTGCCTGAATGATACAGTTCTCTCATTCCTGCGCTCTTAACCCAAGGACTCAATCATCACCTACATCATGAAATCCACGGTCCAAAGCATCCACCACAACACAAACCCGCAGATGGCTGCGGGTTTGTGTACTTCATACCAAAAATAATCAAGGAATTTCCACAACTACGACGATGCGAGGCTGGTGAGTTTATGCATATCGTCCTTCAAAGATCGATACAAATCACGGTAAACTGCGTAATACTGCTGATAACGGTTAAAGTGCGTTTCATTCGGGTGCCTCGCGGTTTTGGTGCGTACGCACTCTTCTGAAATCCTGGAAACTCCATCCGCGTCCTGATCAGCGGCAATGGCCAGCAAAGCCGCGCCGTACGCAGGCCCTTCTTCCACCTCCAGGTTGACCACTTCGCACCCGAACACATCCGCCTGCATCTGGCACCACAGGTCACTTTTGCCGCCCCCGCCGATCGCCCTTACCTGATCAATGGGGACTCCCATGCTACGCATTATTTCCAATCCATCCATGAGAGAAAAGACGACGCCTTCCATCACTGCACGGGCAATGTGCCCTGCGGTGTGGCGGCTGGTTAGCCCCACGAACGCGCCAGTGGCGTAAGGGTCCAAATGAGGGGTCCTTTCGCCGTTCAAAAACGGCAGGAAGATCAATCCCTCGCTGCCAACATCCACTTTGGATGCCAGAGAGGTCAAATCAGCATAACCGATAGAATTGCCATATTCATCGGGGAGGATTTCCCGGAAGGTGTCTCTCAACCAGCGTAATGAATTACCAGCTGATAATGTGACCGCCATCAGGTGGTTCTTCATTGGCACGGCGTGGCAAAACGTGTGCAACCTGCCTTCAGGATCAAACGATAGCCCATCACTGTGCGCAAAGATCACTCCGCTTGTGCCAATGCTGCTGCTCACCAATCCCTGCTTCACGATGCCGGTTCCCACTGCGGCGGCAGCGTTGTCGCCGCCTCCTGCCACCACCGGAATGCCCGCGGGAATTCCAAGCAGGTCGGCAATTCGGGGCAATAATCTCCCGGTTATTTGTGAGCCTTCGTAAACTTTTGGCAGCCATGAGATCGGAATGGATAACTTTTCCAAGATCTCTCTGCTCCAATCCCTCTTTTTTAGATCCAGAAGAAGCGTCCCGGCTGCATCCGAACAATCTGACGCGTATTCGCCGGTAAGCTTGTACCGGATGAAATCTTTGGGAAGCAGCACCTTGTCCAGTTTTTCATAAGCCTCTGGTTCATTATTGCGCAGCCAGAGGATTTTTGGAGCCTGAAAACCTGTCAACGCCGGGTTTCCGGCGATTTGAATAAGTTTCTCTCGACCGATGAGCCCGGTAATTTGTTCACATTCCTTTGATGTTCTCTGGTCGTTCCAAAGCAATGCCCGTCTGATCACCTGGTTTTGCTTATCCAAAAACACTGCCCCGTGCATTTGTCCGGTTAAGCCGATCGCGCAGATCTGTTTTGAGTGGTTTCCGACCTTCTGCACCAATTGCTGTAGAACCTCAATCGTTCCCTTCCACCAGTCCTCAGGTTCCTGCTCACTCCAAAGCGGAAAGGGGGTATAGATCGGATACTCGACCATGGCGCTGGCTTGAATATTGCCCTGCTCATCAACGAGCAGGGCTTTTACTCCACTGGTTCCAATGTCAATACCAAGAAACAGTTTCATTTTTATCCCACTTTTTATCGAACTCCAAGAAGTATATCCATTGTGAGTTGATCCAGGCGTTCATAATTAAAACCACGTTTGGCAATCTCAACACGATCAAACCTGGCTGAGCGAAGTTTATCCAGGTTTTCTTTGCTGTAAGGATCAAGCAAACCGGATGCGCCCTGTTGATCTGAATTGATATCAGCGATTATTGCCTGGATTTCTTTATCTGCGTTCCATTGCTCCGCTTTCTCTTTGAGGATCAGATAGGTCCGCATGCAACCACGTCCAAAATCCTTTACCCCTTCATAATCTTCAGTTCTGAATGCGTGTGCATCAAAATGCCGTGCGCCATTGTATTTAACATCCTCAAGGAATTTAACGAGGAAGAACGCGCTTTTAATATCAGCCATGCCAAACCGGAAATCCTGGTCGTAACGACCGAAACGCTGATCTTGTAATCACCTCCTCCAATGTAAAACAAAAGTCGGTTGTAGAATCACCCAGCAATCGGTTGAGAAATTGTTGCCTGGTAAATAGTGGCGACACCGCCCATTACACAGGCGTCAATTCCGTGTTTGGCTAATACTATTTCTGTATTTTCACGATTCCAAAATAATGCGCGATTTTTAATTTCCGCTAACACAACCGGTTCGAGGAACTTCCATGCATCACTCATGATTCCACCAAACACTACAATAGATGGATTTAAGGAATTGATCAATGATGCGATACCTATACCGAGATATCTTCCAACCTTTGTGAGCGCCACGATGGCGATTCTGTCTCCCCTTTGAGCCGCTGTAATGACCATTTCCACCGTTAATTGATTGATGTTTCCCCCCGTTTTTTGCCACAATTCACTTGTTTTATCGATGGCAAATTGTTCTTGAATATAACGGTAAAGCGCGCGCAGGCTGACAAGAGTCTCCCAACAACCTTTGTTTCCACAACCACATAATTCACCATCAGGCAGCACGGTGATGTGCCCCAGCTCACCGGCCATTCCGTTTACGCCCCGCAGCAATTCTGAACCGTGCAATATTCCACCACCCAATCCAACCCCTGCGCTAAGATAAAGCACGTCAGGATGCTGGTAAGCTGATCCAAAGAAATACTCGCCAAACGCCGCAAGGTTGGCTTCGTTATCAATAATGATCGGCGCATCGTATAAAGCGCTTAATCGTTTTTTTAATTCTACATTTTGCCATTTCAGGTTCGGCGCAAACAACAGCTTACCTTCGTCGTAATCAACCAAACCGGGAACCCCGATCGCTAAACCCAGGAAATTCCCCCCCACTTCACGTTTGCATATCTCCACCGCCTGGTTGATACGCTTGTTCATTAATTCAAGCACTTCATCGACCGAAAGATCAACAGAAGTTTTATCCACTACATGAAAGATCTCTTTAGGAGAAAAATCCGTACCCAGCACGTTGATAAAATCAACGCCAATTTCTACACCAATCATAAAACCCGCATCTGGATTGAGGATCAGGTTCATCGAAGGTCGACCTATCCCATTGGATTCAAGACCGACTTCCTTGACAATATTTCTGGCAATTAACTCCCCGACCAGTCTGGTGATCGTGGCTTTGTTTAATCCCGTTTTCTTTGCGAGTGTGCTTCTTGAAATCGGCGCGTCTATCCTGACATAGTTCATAATTGCGGAAAGATTGATCTTCCGCAACATTGTCTGGTCGCCTGCTTGATAGCTTGCCTTCTTCACCATTCTTTATGTATTAATCCCGGTGAAAAACATTTTTAAAGAGTGAATTGTGTAATAATTTCAGTAACAATGGGGCTTTAGTTTATTTAGGCAACAAACTAATAGTAGCAAAATCCAAAATAAATGTCAATATTTTTGAGAAAATTTTAAGGTTTTTCGCTTACCAATGCTGGAAATAATTCTTGTGCACAGGCTGTCCTAACGCTTCCACATTACGGTAAGAAGGAATTTTTTAGATTTCACTCTTTTCCTGTCTGAAACGCCTCCCCTTTTTTCAACGGACTATGACTGAAAGTTTCTTGGTCGCATTTTGTCTCGATTTGAAAACTTAACAAACACAGGTTTTATTCCTAAATAATACAAACATCTTTTGATTGACTCGGGCGCCGCGATGTTATATCATTATTTTGATTTAGTTTTTATTCTAAACAATTGCCTTGTTTTTCCTATCGCGGGCTTGTTTTACGGAGGAAAATATCAAAGGTCCACCTTTCGATATTCACGAATTTGGGCTTGAGTTATTAGGCGATAAGGTCTACATTTATGATGAGATCAAACTTAAGCGATCCATCGAAAGGCTGGTAAGGATTGCTGTGTTTGATTCTGCTGCGCGGGCGGCATGGGCACAATTCCTTATCCGCATTAGCGCGCTTGAACTTGGTGTCATTCCATCGTCTATCCAGGATTTGTATATCGCTCGTGGAAAAGGTGAGGTTCCCCCCATCTTTACCGTCCCTGCTATCAATCTTCGCACCCTGAGTTATGATGCCGCCAGGGCTGCCTTCAGGTCTGCCCGGAAAATCAACTCATCCATGGTTATCTTTGAAATCGCCAGGGTTGAATTGGTTTGGGGTGGAATTTCACTGGCTGAATACACTGCCTGCATTCTTGGCGCAGCCATTGCCGAAGAGTACACGGGTCCCGTATTCCTCCAGGGCGATCATTTCCAGTTGTCCTCTCAGTTGCCCCTTCAAGATGAAATATTGACTATCAAGGGTCTTGTCACTGATGCGATTCAAGCTGGTTTTTACAACATTGATATTGATGCGAGCACCCTCGTGGATCTGAATAAACACAATGTAGATGAACAACAATACCTGAACGCGGAAGTATCTGCTAATCTGGCTTCCTTCATACGGAACAGACAACCCGCGGATGTTGTGGTATCCATCGGTGGAGAAATAGGCGAGGTCGGTGGTCATATTACCACAACAGAAGAGCTGCATTCGTACTTACGCCAGTTTACGAATGCTTTTGCAGCCACAAATCCTTCACAGCCGGGGTTAAGCAAGATCAGCATCCACACCGGCACCACGCATGGTGGAATTGCGCTGCCGGACGGGTCGATCGCCAGACCTGTCATCGATTTCGCTGCCCTCCAAAAAATCAGCGCGATCGGCCAGCAATCTTATGGATTGGGAGGTGTAGTCCAGCATGGCGCATCCACCCTGCCCATCGAAGAATTCGGTCAATTGGTGCACTATGGCGCGCTGGAAGTTCATCTCGCGACATTGTTTATGACCACTGTGTTCAAGCACTTACCCCCGGACCTGGATCTACGGATCCACAATTGGCTGGACATGAATTACGCTCACATACGGTCGAACGAGATGACTGAATCCCAGTTTTACCACAAGGTTGAAATGCACGCTCTCGCGCCTTTTAAAAAAGCCTTGTGGAACCTGCCCGTCGGTGATAAAGAAATCATCATTCACACATGGGAATTGCAATTTGATTTATTATTTCAGCATCTTGGATGTGCAAATTCACGTTCACTGGTTGAAAAGTATATTCGCCCAGTAATTGTCCAGCCAATTCTTGACCTGACTGCAGTGCCAAACAAAGCTGCTCAACCCAGCGCAGGATTATCCGGATAAAAAAATCAATACAGGAGCATATCATGTTAACTCACTATCGTTTCTCATTTGGACCATGGAATATTCATTCAGGTGCAGATCCATTTGGACCGGCCGTGCGCGATGAATTTCTTTTTTCTGAAAAACTTGAGATGTACAAAAAGCTCGGTTTTGATGGTGTGCAATTCCATGATGATGATGTGGTGATCAGCGCAGATTCTCCATGGGCAAAGCAGGAGTATGAAGCGAAAAGGATGAGACAATTGCTCGATGATCACGGGCTTGAAGCTGAATTTGTTGCGCCCCGGCTTTGGGAACATCCGTTGACGATCGATGGCGCAATTACCTCCAATTCAGCAGACGCGAGAAAGTATGCGCTGGAACGGTCTTTACGCGCGATAGACATAGCCAAAATCATTGGCACTAACAATATTGTTCTTTGGCCGGCCCGCGAAGGAACTTATATGCGGGAAGCCAAAGATCCTGTCGCAGCGGTTGGCTATTTGGTTGAATGGATGAATGCCTTGCTCGAATACAGCAGCGATATTCGCATTCTTGGTGAAATGAAGCCGAATGAACCCATGGATCAGGCATACATACCTACCACTGGGCATTTCCTTGGTCTGGCTCACCTGACGATTGACCCAAAACGGGTGGGAACCTTGATCGAATCTGCTCATACCATCCTGGCAGGGTTGGATCCATCAGATGAGATGGCGTACGCTCTTTTCCATAAGAAACTATGGTCAGTGCACCTGAACGATCAGAATGGATTGAAGTTCGATGAGGACAAATCATTCGGCGTGGTGGACTTGCGGCGCGCCTTCAATCAGGTATGGGTTTTAGAGAGGAATGGTTATGGTCAGCAGGGTGAATTTGTGGGTTTGGACGTAAAAGCGCTGCGAACACAAACCAAAGATCAATCCACAAAACACCTTAGAAACAGCCGTGAAATCTTTCTTCGCCTGGTTGAGCTGGCCAGGTCTCTGGACGTTGATAAAGTCGAGGAACTTCGCAGTATGAGAGACTACGAAGAACTCGATTTGCTTATTGTTAATCACCTCCTGGGCAGCTGAGATGGCAGAGGCAATTGTCGCGGGTCATATTTGTCTGGATATTATCCCGGACCTGTCCACGCTAACTGCCGATCAGTTCGAAAAACACTTCCAACCGGGCAGGCTGGTACAATCCGGTCCGGCAGCCCTTTCTCCAGGTGGTGCGGTATCCAATACAGGGCTGGCATTAAATCGCCTGGGTATCCACACAAAGTTGATCGCCAAGGTTGGCGAAGATCCACTGGGCAAAACATTACGCCAGTGCCTGGCAGATCAGGGACCGGGTTTAGGAGAGGGTATCGTCAGCAGCGCTGATGCAACCACATCTTATTCAATCGTGATCAACCCGCAGGGTACCGATAGGCGTTTCCTCCACCATCCTGGTGCTAATGACCTTTTTACTGAGATCGATATCATTGACGAACATCTTAAAGACGCGTATTTGTTTCATTTTGGTTATCCTCCTCTGATGGAGAAAATGTACGCCGATGATGGTAACCGACTTAAACATCTTTTTAATAAGGTTAAAGGGAGCGGGTTAATCACATCGTTGGATATGGCGTTCCCGGACCCTGCTTCTGCAGCAGGAAGAGCAGATTGGGTGTCTATTCTACGGAATGTACTTCCATATGTGGATATTTTTGTCCCAAGTATTGAGGAGATCCTCTTTATGCTGAGGAAATCAGAATCCGTAGGCCTCGCTACCAACCTGCTTGAAATGGTAAGTGAAGAACTACTTGCCATGGGTACAAAAGTGGTGCTGCTCAAACTGGGAGACCAGGGGTTGTTTCTACGAACAAAAGATTTATATCAAGATAATGACTCGGGACTGGGAAAGCTTGTCGATCTACGCGAATGGTCAAATGTGAATTGCGCGGCTCCCTGTTTTGATGTAAAGGTTGTGGGTACAACAGGATCTGGTGATGTGACTGTTGCAGGTTTTCTAGCCGCGGTGCTTCATGGCCTAAGTCCGACAGATTCCATGACGTTTGCGCTGGCTGTTGGCGCGTGTAATGTAGAAACAGCCGATGTTTTGAGTGGAATAAAAACCTGGGATGAAACCTGGAAACGGATTAATTCCGGATGGAAAAGAAAAGAGATCCTTTATTAAATTACCCAACCCTGGAACATCAAGGTTTCCGCTAATTTCTATATCAGATCGTTTTCTTCAAAAACTGTAGGTTTTGGTTCGCTGAACTGTCAGTCAGGGCTGACAAGTCCACTGTTAACTTCTCCAGTCAATTAACCGGTATTTTGGAAATAAATTACCCCCTTCCAGCGTTTTTTTATTGAACCCGCCAGTTAATTGTTAGACGCTCTCTACACACCTGGTTTTTCATTTTACATATCAATTACCGGGAGATAAATTCGCAGTCTTTCTCAACTACCCGGCGTTATTATATAATCATCACATACATGAGAAGTAATCTGGTAATTTTCTCTGTTTGGCATTACCCTCTCACGAGCTTCTATCTACCTGCCTATCCTGTTCATTCCATCTAACCGGAGTATTCATGGGTTCAACCATCGTCGTCGTCGGGAGCTTGAACATCGATCTGGTCGTTCTTACCAGCAGGATCCCGCTCCCCGGGGAAACACTGGCCGGCCAGGAACTTCATTTAATACCCGGAGGAAAAGGGGCGAATCAGGCCGCCGCTGCCAGTCTCTCTGGTGCAAAAACCCGCATGATCGGGTGTGTAGGCGAGGATCCCTTTGGTAAAGTCTTGCTCCGGTCGTTAAAGGTTACCGGGGTTGACGCCACGGGTGTTTCCCGCATAGAAGGTGTATCCACGGGAACCGCCACGATCCTTGTGGAGGAAAACGGCAGGAACCGGATCATCATCATTCCAGGCGCAAATGGAGAAGTAACCTTTAATTATGTATCCCAAAGATTGGGACTGCTCTCCTATTCTGATCTGGTCATTTTGCAGCATGAAATTCCCTTGCCGACCGTACACGAGATCATAAAATATTGCCAACAGCAGAGAATCCGCGTATTGCTGAATCCCGCTCCCATGTATCCCATTCCCGTCGATATTCTCCAACTTGTCGATATCCTCGTATTGAACGAAAGCGAGGCGGCAGACCTCACCGGAAATATAACCGCCGGGGTTGATGGCGCTATACACGCCGCCAGCAAGATTCTTGAAATCGGCGTAAAAACCGTGATCATCACCCTCGGTGAGACTGGCGCGGTATTAATGGATTCAAACGGACCCATTTTTCAACCCGCATTTAAAGTAAAAGCGGTCGATACAACCGCCGCGGGAGATACTTTTGTAGGTAGTTTTGCCGCATCGCTGATCGCTGGAAGATCGCCGGCCAGGGCTTTACAATACGCCAGCGCAGCATCTGCCATAGCCGTTACACGCCTTGGAGCGCAAACCTCAATTCCGAATAAAAAAGAAATTGAAGAATTCATTGATTTACGCCAGGATCCCGATGCCAATCCTGAAGTAATTCAGTAGAAGGAGGTTTAGAGAAAAAAATCAGCTGGTACGCCAACCTGGAAAATTAACCACAAAAGGAGAAAAGATGAAAAAGATTTTTGCTTTAGTATCCATACTCACTGTTCTGATGCTGGTATTTACGGGCTGCGCGCCAAAACCCACAGCGCCTGAGGGTCCGGCCGCGTCAACTATTGACACCACCAAGGTCGTTTACCTGATCAACGGCGCCCTTGGTGACAACGCCTTCTTCGATTCCGGCCAACGGGGTATGGATACGATCAAGAAGGATTATGGTCTGGAGATCCGCACCATCGAAGACGGATACGACGCTGCCCAGTATGAACCTGGTCTTGAAGCTGCCGTCAATTTCGCTGATGTGATCTTTGTCATCTCGTATGGTTACGAGGATCTACTTAAGGAGTACGCGGACAAATACCCTGACAAGATCTTCGTCAATCTTGACACTACTGTTCAAAATGAAAAAAATACCATTACCTCTGTTGATTATATTGAAGAAGAAAGCGCCTACCTGGCAGGGATCGTTGCAGGAATGATGACCATCGATACAACCATACCCAACATCAATGCCGAAAAGATCATTGGGGCTGTGGGTGGGGATCAGGATCCAGTCATCGACGCCTTTATGTTCGCTTACGAGAACGGCGCCAAATCGGTTGACTCCGCAATCGTGATGGAACGCAAATACCTGGGTGATTGGGTGGATACCGCCAAAGGAAAACAGGCCACCCTGCAGCTTTATGATATGGGAGCTGATATAGTCTTCCAGATCGCTGCCGCCGCAGGCCTGGGTGTGCTGCAGGCATCACAGGAACGGAACCTGTATTCCATTGGTGTGGATACCAACCAAAACGCGCTGGCTCCGGGCCACGTCACCTGCTCAGACATCAAAGACATTGGCAAATCCATCATCACAGTATTTAAAACCATTAAAGATGGAACCTATGTTCCCGGGCAGGTGATCAACGCCGGCCTTGCTTCAGGCGCGATTGATGTGGTATTCGAAGATAACGGCGGCATCGTACCTCAGCCCATCATCGATAAAGTTAACGAGACTCGCCAGAAGATCATCAGCGGCGATCTCAAGGTTGAAATATACGTTCCGTAATCAGTAATTCGTCTAATGGGATGCCGGTATGATCCGGCATCCCGAAACTGGAAAGGGAAGGTGCCGGTGGATAATATCATCGAAATGAAAGGCATCTACAAAGTTTTTCCGCCCAACCTCGTGGCGCTGGATGATGTAAGCATGGACTTCAGAGAAGGAGAGATCCATGCCATTGTGGGTGAAAATGGAGCGGGAAAATCCACCCTGATGAAGATCCTGTACGGTATGCAGCCAGCAGACAAAGGCGAGATCTACCTGAAGGGAAGTAAAGTCAAATTCAATGATCCCGGTGAAGCCATTGCCGCTGGCATCGGCATGGTTCACCAGGAAATCCTTTTGATATCTGAATACACTGTTTGGGAGAACGTCGTTCTGGGTAAAGAACCGGTAAAATTTATCGATCATCTGGATATGAAATTAGCCCGGGAGCAGGTTAAGGCCAAAATTGATGAATTTCACCTCAACCTGGACCCGGATATAAAAATTGCCGACCTGTCGGTAGCTGCCAGACAAAAAGTAGAAATCCTTAAGCTGTTGTTCCGCAATGTATCTATTTTGATCATGGATGAACCCACCTCAGTACTCACACCACAGGAGGTGCCTCAGTTATTCGGCGAGTTGAAACGGCTGCGTGACAACGGTCACACCATCATGTTCATTTCTCACCACCTCGATGAGGTACTCGACCTTTCAGACCGCGTTACGGTATTGCGTAAAGGTGTAAAAGTTGGAACTCTCGAAACCAGTAAAGCCACGAAATCCGGCTTGGCGCAGATGATGGTTGGACGGGAGGTGATCTTTGAAGCGATTCGTGATGAACACGCAACGGGCGATGTGATCTTTGAGATCAACGGGCTGAATTACACCGATCCCAACCACAAACCGCGCTTACAAAACATCAATTTAAATGTAAAAGCCGGTGAAATTGTAGGGGTGGCGGGTGTTGAAGGCAACGGCCAGTTGGAACTGGTGAATGTGATAATGGGATTAATCAATCCGCAATCCGGGTCGATTCGCGCCCAGGGTGTGGAGATCACAAATCTGCCGATCCTCGAAAAGCGCCGCAGGATCGCATTCGTCACCCAGGATCGTGCCAACATGGGAGCGTGCGTTCCTGCGAAGATCACTGAAAATGTCATCATGACGCATCACCGCCTCGATCCCCGTTTTACCAATCTGGGTGGCAGAGTGATGGATTATAAGCAAGCTGATCAGTTCACCGACGAAGTTCGGGATATGTTTGATGTACAAATGACCTCAGGGCAGGCGATCTTTAAATCCCTTTCCGGAGGGAACCAGCAAAAGGTAATTCTGGGTCGCGAATTAATGCTAGAAGCACCTTTTATTCTCCTTGATCAACCTACGCGTGGACTTGATGTGGGATCGATCGAATACGTGCACAAGAAAATTGTGGCCATGCGCACGCAGAATCGGGGAATGCTGCTCATCTCCGCCGACCTTGAAGAATTGTTCCGGCTTTCGGATCGCTTAATCGTGATGCACCGCGGCAAGATCGTGGCCGACCTTATTACAGAAAAAACCAATGTGACCGAAGTCGGCTACTTAATGCTGGAGGGAATGGCTTATGAAGCGTAAGGTTCTCATTAACATAGTCGGAATCCTCCTGGCGTTTGCGTTAGGTGCGCTGGTAATGGTATTTCAAGGCAAGAATCCTTTTGAGGCCTACGCCCAATTGTTTGCATACTCGCTGGGTTCTCCCACTAAGATCGCTTATACATTGAACAAATCGGTTCCCTTGATCTTAACCGGCTTATCCGCAACGGTCGCGTTTGCCTCCGGCCCGATCAACCTGGGGCAACCCGGTCAACTTTTAATGGGAGCCCTTTTTGCGACAGTCGGCGGGTTGTACTTAAACCTCCCGCCGGTTGTAATGATCCCTTTGCTGCTGGTTTTAGCGATGCTTGGGGGCGCACTCTGGTCAGGGGTCGCAGCGCTCTTCAAACATTTTTTTAATATGAGTGAATTTATTACCACTTTAATGTTGAACATGATAGCGGATTCATTTACCCTTTGGGCGATTAGTTATCCACTTTTTGAAAAGAATGCCAACCACCCGCAGACTCCCCTCATCGCAAAAAGCGGATGGATGCCTGAATGGGGGATTTTAGGCTCAAACGTGGTCGTCATGGTCCTGGTGTTCTTCGTGATCTGGTTCATCGTCAATAAAACCACCTCCGGTTACGAATGGCGCATCTCGGGTCAAAACAGTCTGTTCAGCCGTCTGGGCGGCGTGGATGTAAAGAAGAATTACCTGGCAGTCATGCTGCTTACCGGCGCGCTCGCTGGCCTGGCAGGTGGACTGGTGATCATGTCTGGTCCGCATCGTTTTATCAAAGATATTGGCGGCAATTACGCCTGGGACGGCATCATGATCGCCATGGTTGCGAACAGCGGTGTCATCATGACACTGATCTTCGGCTTGTTCTTTGCGATCCTTCAAACCGGAGCGCTTGGGATGGAACTTCAGGTGGAGGTGCCTCGGGAGTTGATCAAAGTGCTGCAGGCGATCATCGTGCTGATCGTGGTTGCGGGCAGAGGCTACTTTGAAGGATTGTTCGCCCGTATGGAAGCCAGGCGAAAAATGAAAGGCAGGTCATAATGAAGATCATTATCGGGCTGATCAATGGCATGCTGGCCTCTGCCACCCCAATTTTATTGGCTGCACTGGGCGGTTCGTTGACCTATTATGCCGGTATTTTCAACATCGCCATGGAAGGTATGATGCTTGGCGGCGCGTTCTTTGCCGTTTTAGGTTCTTATTACTTTCAATCCTGGGTCATAGGCATTCTATTTGCCATACTGGGTTCCATTCTAATGGCGCTGATCTTCATTCTTTTTGCAGTGGTTTTGAAAATGGATGAATTCATCACTGGTATCGGTTTAAACCTGCTGGCGCTCGGTTCAACAACCTACATGCTGCGGCAGATCTTTCATGTTAAAGGAATGTTTGCCAGCCCTGAGATCGTATCTATTCCGAGGGTGGATATTCCATTGGTTCGGGATATACCTGTTGTGGGAGAAATACTAAGTGGTCATAACCTTATCGTCTACCTGACCCTTCTGGCGGTCATCCTGGTTAATTACCTGGTGTTCAAAACCCGTTTTGGATTGCGATTAAGAGCCGCGGGGTACAATCGCATCTGCTTGGATTCCAGCGGGGTATCTGCCAACCGCATCCGCATCATTTCATTGATTGCGTGTGGCGTGTTGTGCGGATTGGCCGGCGCATTTCTCTCTCTGGGTGTCGTCACCGGCTTCACCGAAGGCATTTCAGCCGGCAAGGGGTGGATCTCACTGGCAGCGGTGATCCTGGTGTCGGGCAGTCCGATCGGAATCGCGCTCATCTCATTGTTATTTGGATTCACGGATGGACTGGGGTTGTTTATGCAGCAATCCATGCCGCCGCAATTTACTGAAATGGTCCCGTATGTCGCAACATTGATCGCATTATTTGTGTATTCCATGCGATTAAAGAAAAAACAACTCGCTTAACGGAGAAGTCAGATGGTAAAAAAAGCCTGGCAACTGGAAAGAGAATACCGCGATAGTGCGATCCCGGTGGACCGCCGTAAAGAAGCAGCCAATTGGGAACACGTGGGTGATTTTCCACATGGGGATGGCCTGTTGCGCTGGAACTGGAACGTACGCGTCCCGGGATCCCAGGCGCCTGACGCATTCTTCATCAGTATGGTCCAGGACTGGGCCAACCAGGGTTATGATGTCAGCGAAGCGGAACCCTTGCTGCCTGTGGGTCAGAAACTTGAAGCCCAAGGGCGCATGGAGGAACTGCGTGTTGTTTCTGCTCGGATCATGAAAGCGTTAAGAGAAGCCCCAAGGATACCTGACCACCCCTATCATAGCTTCGAGCACCCGGCCTCCTGGGAGGAGGTTAAGGCGGCTATGCCCGCAGCTCCAGATTACAAACCGTATTCCGGCTGGAAGGAAGAATACGCGGAACGCATTTACCAGGGTTGGCTCGGACAGATCGCTGGCGGATCTTTTGGCACTGCCATAGAAGGATATACCGGAAAACGCATCCAGGAGGTCTATGGCGAGGTTAGAGGTTACCTGATTCCACCGGAAACAACCAACGACGATGTCGTGTACGAGTTGCTGCTCTTGGATGTTTACGAAAAAATGGGCAAGGAGATCACTTCGGACGCGCTGGGAGACGAATGGGTCAAGAAACTACCCTACGGAGTTTCTGCCGAGGGTACCGCGCTGCGCAACCTGAACCTGGGGATCTATCCCCCTGAATCCGGTACCTTCCTCAATCCATATTGCGATTGGATCGGGGCGCAAATGCGCGGGATGGTGTGCGGGATGCTGGCTCCTGGAGACCCGATGGAAGCAGCCCGGCTGGCGCACATTGATGCGGTCATCTCTCACGCGCGAAATGGTGTGTACGGCGAAATCTATGCGGCAGTGATCACATCGCTGGCTTTTGTGTTGGACGATCCAAAAGCGATCGCGCTAGAGGGAGCGGGATATATCCCGGCTCGAAGTGAGTATGCTGCCAAGTTAACTTATTGCTTTAATGTGCTCAAAGAGAACACGGATCTATCAACAGCATGGGCAAAGCTGGATAAACATTTTGAACGATACAACTGGATCCATGCCTATCCCAATCTGGCAGCTGATCTGCTGGCATTATGGTACGGAAATGGTGATTTTACTGAGTCAATGGCGCTGCTGGCAAAGGCTGGATATGACGTGGATTGTAATGGTGGTCTGGTAGGTAATGTACTGGGCGTGATACATGCCGTACCCAAAGCATGGGCAGATCCGATCGGCGATCTACTTGAAACGTATATTAAAGGAAAAGAACGCCTCTCCATCCGGGCTGTTGCTGATATGAACATCCGCCTGGCCAGGCGTGCCTGAAAACGAAAGTGATTTCTATAATTCCCTTCTTCATGAAGGGGATTCTTATTGGAGGATAAAAATCATAAATTAGTGTTTCTTATAGATCCAGCAGATTCAGGGGTTAAAAATCTGAGGGTATGAATTTTTGACCTTCCGGGGACTTTTGTATACAATAATAACTAATGGAACTGGTAAAATACCGTCCATACCCCAAACTTATCACCAAAAAAACTGAGGTCACCCGACCGCGGTATCCTGTAGTTGATGCTCACAATCATCTATCCAATCCGTTTGGCGGCGGCTGGGATAAGAAACCCCTCAGCCAATTGCTTGACCTGCTCGATGAAGCTGCAATTCAACAATATATAGACCTGGATGGCGGCTGGGGTGAAGAGATTCTCATCAACCACATCCATCATTTCAAAGAAAAAGCCCCTGATCGGTTTCAAGTTTTTGGCGGTGTTGATTGGAACGCGTGGCATGAGCGCGGAGAAGGGTTTACGGATTGGGCAGCGGGCAGGATCAGGGTGCAAAAGAACGCCGGTGCCCAGGGGATCAAGATCTGGAAACCATTCGGTCTCAAAGTTACCGACCATACCGGTCAATTGGTAAAGATCGAGGATGAACGCCTTGCACCAATCTGGCAGACCGCTGGCGAGTTAAAACTCCCCGTCCTGATCCATGTGGCAGACCCGGTAGCCTTCTTTGACCCGATAGATGAAACCAATGAGCGCTGGGAAGAGCTTGGTAATCATCCTGATTGGGCATTTACCAGCCCCCCTTTTCCTCCATTTATTGAGATCCTCAATGGCTTGAAGACACTTGTCCAACGCCATCCCTCAACCACCTTCATCGGTGCTCACGTAGGCTGTTATGCTGAAAACCTTGCCTGGGTTGGTAATATGCTTGAAGAATGTCCCAATTACTACATCGATATCTCAGGCCGCATCGGCGAACTAGGTAGACAACCATACACAGCAAGAGAATTTTTCATTAGATACCAGGATCGTATCCTTTTCGGGTCAGATATGGGACCGGATGTTGAGGCGTATCGGATCAATTACCGGTTTCTTGAGACATTTGACGAATACTTCAATTACAGTACGAGCGAGATCCCGGATCAGGGGCGCTGGTACATTTATGGCCTCGGCTTACCGGATGAAGTTTTACGCAAGGTGTATCAAGGGAATGCCCGGCGTGTTCTGGAGATGGGATAAACAAACGAGACTACAATTTATGACACAACATCATTCGATCCTCTATGCTGAGTATGGCCGTCCCGGGCGGGCAATTAAGTGAACCCTGCTCGTTAAGTCAAAACAAAAGGAGAAGAAAATGAAAAAACTGCTTTTTGTTATCGTTGTCGCCAGCATGCTGCTGGCAGCATGCGGTGGTGCACCAGCCGCTGATAAAGCAACAGAAGTCACCTTTATGATGTGGGGAGCACCTGAGGAACTTGCCGTCTGGCAGGCTGTGGTGGATGATTTCCACACCGCCAATCCATCCATCACTGTAAAAGTGGATGTCTCAGATTGGGATTCATACTGGACAAAACTGAACACCCTGATTGCCGGTAGCACTCCACCGGATGTTTTTGCCATGGACGCTCCGCTCTTCCTGGATTGGCAAAGCCGCGGCGCGTTAATGAACCTGCAGCCATACATTGACAAGAATCCCGGCTTTTTGGACGGGTTCTATCCTCAGACACTCACCGCTTATAAAACCCCAGATGGTTATTACGGACTTCCACGGGATTTCCAATCCATTGTCCTCTTTTATAACAAGGATATGTTCGATGCCGCCGGTTTAGCTTACCCCACCGCGGATTGGACGTATGACGATCTGCTCACCGCCGCAAAAGCCTTGACGTTGGACAAAGATGGTGACGGTAAAATTGACCAGTTCGGCCTTTGGACGGATACATGGGACATGGAGCTCTTCTGGAGCGAGGCGATCTGGGCGTACGGTGGAGAGATCATCAGTGAGGACCACACTAAAACGCTGATCGGCGAGGGTGGTGCACGTGACGCCTGGGCTTACATTGACAGCCTTTACAAAGCGGGGGTGATGCCCTCTCCCACTACCGCGGGCGAGTACGGCGATGACCTATTCCAATCTAATATGTCCGCTATGACCACGATCGGCCACTGGGCAGTACCAGGATATGTGCAGGCAGGGCTCAATTTTGATGTGGTGCCCATGCCAACTGGGCCAGTTGGTAAAGCCACCAGTGTTAACAGTGCCGGATTCGTTGTTTCCAAAGACTCCAAAAATCCCGATGCTGCGTTCGAATTTATCAAATTCGCGCTTGGCGAAGCAGGACAAAAACGCCTGGCTGAGCTAGGCTTTGCCATCCCTGTGCTCAAATCAGTTGCAGAAAGTGATTCTTACCTCAAGCAACCCGGTACGCTGAATCAAAAAGTCTTTCTTGACTCGATCGCATTCGCCCGCACCAAACCGGTGTTCAAAGGTTATGAGGAATGGGCTGGTGTAGTTGGTGATGGATTGACGCCCGTTTTTGATGGTGATGCCGAATTGAACGCCACGCTCGATGAAGTCGTAAAAGCCGCGGACGAAATTCTGGCAAAAAATAAATGATCTCAGCCTCAATGTTGATCTCCTCTTCCAATAATAAGGAAGAGGAGATCCAGGAGGATCTATGAATTACGGCCTGAAACCTCTTGGTCGGGAGAAATTCTGGCTCTGGTTCCTGCTATTTCCGACCCTGGTCGGACTCGTATTTGGCACACTGGGGTCGTTGCTGGCCACACTCGGCCTCAGCTTTTTTGATTGGGATCTGATCAATCCTCCAAAATGGGCTGGCGGGTCAAATTACATCGCTTTAATCGAAAACGAGGAATACGTTAGAGCTTTCACGAACACATTGAAGTTCTCAGCTGAATATGTACCCGCAGTTGTGATCCTCTCGCTCTTACTGGCAGTCCTGCTCAACCGTAAGATCCGCGGGGTGGGGGTCTTCCGCACGATCTACTTTTTACCCACTGTCACTTCGGCTGTAGCCTCTGCTCTTGTCTGGAACATGATCTACGGTAAAGATACCGGAATTCTCAACTTTTTGCTTGAAAGCATTGGGATGGCACCTGTCTGCTGGCTGTGCGCCGATAACGCCATGACCTCGGTCGTGATCGTGAACGTGTGGGGCGCGTTGGGCGAAGGGATGATCATTTTTCTGGCAGGCCTCACCGCGATCCCGCGAGATTATTATGAAGCCGCCTCAATGGACGGCGCGAATACCACTCAACAGTTTTTCCACATCACCCTGCCACTTATCACGCCGAGTATTTTTTTCCAGACCCTCATCACCGGTATTAATGCTTTCCAGGCGTATGATTATATTTACATGCTTACCCGGCGCGGACAGGGCAACAGCACAGTTCCTGTTGCCGTGTATTCCATTTACCGCAACGCGTTTAACTTCTTCCGTATGGGTGATGCCAGCGCGCAGGCAATTCAACTTGCCTTGCTGGTGGCGTTGTTCATGGGGATCCTGCTGTGGTGGGAGCGCCATTACGTGGTGTACGAATAGGAGGTACCATGACAAAATCCAAGTATAAACTCCTGGCAGATATTCTCACCTACACCGCGCTCATCATTGGGGCGATCATCATGATCGTGCCTTTCATCTGGATGATCTCAGTGTCCTTTCGCGTCCCCGCTCAGCAGTACTCGCGCGAACTCATTCCGAACCCTGTCACGATTCAAAACTACATTGATCTGTTCCAAGACCTGCCGAACGACGCTTTTATTTTTCTGACCACGAATAGCTTTAAATTGTCGCTCCTGGCAGTCATTGGTCAGATCCTCACTTGCGCCATGGCGGCATTTGCTTTTGCCGTCTGCAAGTTTAGAGGACGAAATTTTCTCTTTGCTTTGCTGCTGGGGACCATGATGATCCCATCCCAGGTTTCGTTGATCCCGAACTTTATCATTTTTAAGTACCTAGGGCTTATCGGTACCCAGTGGCCGCTTATTCTGCCCTCATTCCTGGGAGGGGCGTTCGGCACCTTCCTGCTACGCCAGTATTTCCTCACCATCCCGCGCGACTTGGTGGATGCCGCCCGTATGGATGGGGCTTCGTTATTGGGAATTTTTTGGCGCATCTACCTGCCCTTGAGCAAACCGGCTGTAGCCGCGCTGGCTATCTTTGTTTTTAAGGATGCCTGGAATGATCTGCTACACCCGCTGGTTTATTTACCAACGGACCTGCACCAGACTACATTAACAGTAGGCCTGGCGTTCTTTCAGCAGCAACTGGTGGCGGGCGGTAAGTTCACAGTCCTAATGGCCGGAGCCTTTCTCTCAATACTGCCTCTTCTGATCGTCTTCTTCGTCGCTCAGAAGCAGTTCATTGAAGGAATTGCACTTTCCGGTGTAAAGCGTTGAGTCGAGATCCTCATTCCTGATTTGGGAGATAAAAAATGACCAAAATTACATTTATTGGTGCAGGCAGCCTGGGTTTCACGAGTGAACTCGTGCGTGATATCTTCACTTTCCCACTCCTGCAAGACGCCCACATTGCCCTGATGGACCTGAACCCTGAGCGCCTGGAATTCGCAAAAACCTCGGTTGCGAAAATCATAGCCTCAGGCAAGTACCCCGCCTCAGTATCCGCCACACTTGACAGGGCTGAAGCCTTGAAAGGTGCTGATGTGGTCCTCACCACCATCCTGGCGGGAAGCACACAGGTCTGGCGGCATGATATTGAGATCCCCAAGAAATACGGCGTCGATATCAATGTGGGAGATACCCGCGGACCCAGCGGGATCTTCCGTTTTTTGCGCACACTGCCACCCATGATGGAAATTGTGCGCGATATGGAAAAGTACTGCCCGAACGCGGTTCTGCTGAATTACACCAACCCCATGGCTATGCTCTGTGCTGCGCTTCAGAAACAGACCTTCATCCGGGTGACAGGTCTATGTCATTCTGTCCAGGGTTCCGCTATGATGCTCGCCGATTGGATTGGCGCTCCCTACAATGAGATCGATTACCTTTGCGCGGGCATTAATCACCAGGCCTGGTACCTGGAGTATAAATGGAAAGGTCAGGATGCTTACCCTCTTATCTACAAGGCCATCACAGAACGCCCGGAGATCTACTATGAAGAGATTGTGCGTAATGAAATGTTCCTGGCATTGGGCAAGTATGTCACTGAGTCGAGCGGTCACAACTCTGAATACAACCCCTGGTTTCGCAAACGCCCTGACCTCATCGAAAAGTATTGCACGCACGGCACCGGCTGGAATCCGGGTGAGTATGCCTATATTCTGAAGGAATATCAGAATACTGAAGCCACCTGGAAAGACATCGTCAAAGAAGAACTTGCTAAACCGCTGACCGAAGGTGACCTGGAACGCGGGGAGGAATACGCCGCATTCATCATCAACGCACTGCGTGGCGGGGAGATGTTCAAGTTCAACGGTAATGTGCCCAATACAAGCCTCATCACCAACCTCCCCGAAGGTGCCTGTGTGGAAGTACCCGTGCTGGTCGACCGCGCCGGGTTCCATCCCATGCACGTCGGCGCGTTACCCCCTGAGTGCGCACTCCTCACTTCATTATCCAGTGGCATCGAGGAACTGGCGATCCAGGGCGCGCTCACTGGCGACCCGGTTGCCATCTATCGGGCAATCGCGCACGACCCCCTCACTTCAGCTGTATTATCCCTGGCTGAGATCCGTCAAATGACAAACGAGTTGTTTGCACAGCACAAGGATTATCTACCCATGTTTAAGGTCCATAAAGTGTAGTTTCACCCGCTACTTACAGGTGAGAACGCAACCTCTCCATCCTTCACTTTACATGAGAGGTACGATTCTTTGAAGCAATCCGGAATAAAATTTTTAGCACCCCGCAATTTGGACGCCATCAATTAAAAGGGGTGCTTTATTTTGATCAAATTCGGTGGAGGATTCTCGACCAAGTTATTTAATCAAGGCAGATTTCCAGGCTACCCGCCACGCTGCAAGGCTTCGGCCATTGATATGCCAGCCATCATCAATCCAATTTGATCCACGGTGGCTTCATCCCGCCCAATAATACCCATGATGCGCCCTTCGTATAAGACGGCAATACGGTCAGATAGGACACGGATCTCATCCAGGTCTTCTGAGATCAGGAGGATAGCGGTACCCTCTTCGCGCTGCTGCAGCAGGCGTTGATGAATATACTCAGTGGCACCAATGTCAACGCCGCGGGTGGGTTGAGAAGCGATCAATACCTTGGGCTGGCGGGAAAGTTCCCTCGCCAGGATCAGCTTTTGTATGTTTCCGCCGGACAGATTCTTTATCGGGGTATCCAGGCTGGGAGTTTTGACGCTGAATTTACTTACCAGGTCAGCAGCGTGTTTGCGCATGCGTGGAAAATCAAGGAATATACCCCGGGTGTATTTGGGTGAGGCATGATCATGCAGAAAAACATTCTCCTGCACCGAAAACTCCCGGATGGCCCCGTCGCGCATGCGTTCTTCAGGGATATAGGCCAGTCCTGATTCAACGCGCTGCTTGAGGTGCATTGCGGTGATATCCAGGTTGTCCAAATGAACCGATCCCTGGGTGATCTTCCTCACACCCGCCAGGCATTCGGCCAGTTCACGCTGCCCGTTGCCTGAAACACCGGCAAGCCCGAGTATCTCGCCGCCGTGGATCTGCAGGTCGATCCCGCGCAGCGCCTCGGTGCCACGGTCGCCCATCGCCTTTAGCCCCCTTATTTCCAGCCTCAGCATCCCGCTTTTGAGCGGCTGCGGAGAAAGCGGACGAACCGGGCGCCCCACCATCATGGTCACCAGTTCGTTGCGGGTCACCTCAGTGGTATTGCGGGTTCCGATGATGCGTCCATCCCGCAGCACGGTTACCCGGTCGCTGATCTCCATTACCTCGTGCAATTTGTGTGAGATGAAAATTAACGCATGTCCTTCTTTTACCATGCGTTTGAGCGTGGCAAACAGGTCGCTCACTTCCTGCGGGGTTAACACCGCGGTGGGTTCGTCCAATATGATCAGGCTCGCGCCGCGGTACAACGCTTTGATGATCTCAACCCGCTGCTGCTCTCCGACCGAGAGCTGCCACACATACGCGGAGGGATCCACAGACAGACCATACATTTGAGAGAGTTCGCGAATTCGCAATTCAACCCTGGTTAAATCCAGAATTGGCTCGCGGCTTGAACGCAATCCCAGCGCCACGTTTTCCGTTACAGTGAGGGTGGGGACGAGCATGAAATGCTGATGGATCATGCCGATACCGGCAGCGATCGCATCAGCGGGGGAATTGAAGATGTAAGGTTTGCCATTGATCAGGATCTCACCTTCATCAGGGCGGTAAAGACCATACAGCTGGCGCATCAATGTGCTTTTCCCCGCTCCATTTTCGCCCAATAACGCGTGTACCTCACCCTGGTTTACGTCAAAACACACCCGGTCATTTGCCAGAACACCCGGGAAATACTTGATGATATTGCACATCTCAACCCGCTGGATCTGCTTTTCTAAGGTGATTTGTGCCTCATCTACCATCTGATTACCTCAAATAAATCAATCGGTTTCAAGGGGAAGTGAGGCTCGGCAGAATCTCACTTCCCCTGGCTCATTGTGGCCTTAATCATCAATCAGTGAAAGAAGGCCCCGAATCCGATATTATGGTTCTACTTTTATCGCGCCGGATATGATATCAGCGATGGCCTTATCACCAGCGGCTTTCACAGCAGGATCAAGCGCGTAACCGGGGTTGTAGGCGATCTTGAGTCCGCCATTCTCCAACCGCAGGATGTAGGTCTTACCGCCAAGGGTACCGGCTTTATTCTGGCTGATGATCTCTCTAAGCATCCCGGTCCAGTCGTACACCTGGCTGGCAACTACCAGATCCGGAGCCAGTGAAGCCTGGTCCTGCTGGGTGCCGAACCACAATACTGCTCCGTTTTCCTTGGCAGCGCCGATCGAGCCCACCACAGATTGAGAAGAACCAGTCAGGATATCAGCGCCGGCTGCGATGTGAGTCTTGGCGGCTTCGGTCATTAATGCCACGTCCGAGAACGAGCCGGTCCATGTCTTGGAGACGGTCAGCGTTGGATCAACCGAGGCAACTCCCTGCACAAAGCCGTCGATGTAGGTTTTCGCATCACCAACCTCAACAGGACCCGTCACGCCGATGGTCTTGGATTTGGTCAACATGGCAGCGAGTACACCATTGACGTATCCACCCTCTTCAGCCGCGGCGGTGTACGCATACACATTGGGCATGCCAAACGTGTTGACGTCTGTCCCCCATGCGAAGGTGATGTTCGGGAAATCAGGTGCAATTTCCTGCACGGATGAACCATACTGCGAACCATGCGCGATCACCACGTCGAACCCCTGGCTCGCATAATCGCGGATGGCAGTCGCGGCATCCGGTACCTTGAACATATTCTCCGAGTATTTGATCTCGAGAGCCGATTCTCCTCCCATTTCTTTTTGTATGGCGACGAGAGCGCTATACATGGACTGACTGAATGCCAGGTCAGTGATGGCACTCGGCATAACCACGGCGATCCGGAAAGTTTCGACTGGAGCGGCGGTGGGGGCGGGTTTGGCGCAGCCCGTAACGAGCATTGCCACTAGTACCAAAACCACGATCATTCTCTTGAACATTTTCGATCCTCCTTTGGGGTATTAGGGTTGATCAACTCTCGCCTCTTTCAAAAGGCTTGTTCAATGCTGCCGGGGCACGCACCCGGTTGATGGCGAACGCCAGGGCAGCGATTGTCAATATATATGGGAGCATGATGGCGACATCGGAAGGGATGTTGACCCCCAGCACCTGCATCCACAGTTGGAATGCGTTGACTGTGCTGAATAACAGCGCGCCCCACAAAATTCCCACCGGCTTCCAGCCCCCAAAATAGACCAGGGCAACGGCAATGAATCCCATCCCGGCGGTCAGGTTCTCCTGGAAAAGATTCAACAACGAAATGGATAGTGACGCTCCGGCAATCCCAGCCAGGATGGAGCCCAGGCAGACGCTGAAATATCGCACACGGTCTACATTAACACCCAGCGAGTCTGCCGCAGCAGGGTTCTGCCCGACCGACTTGATGCGCAGCCCCCAGGTGGTTTTTTCCATTATCCACCATGCAAGGGGTACCAGCAGAAATGCCCCGTACACCAACAGACTGTGGTGGAAGAAAATTTCACCGATAACCGGAATATCACCCAGCAACGGCACCTTGACCGGCTGAAAACCGGTCACCGTTTTCACCGTTCCTATCATGGTCTTAAACAACAAACTTGAAAGTCCAAGCCCGAACATGTACAACCCGATACCGCTGATGCCCTGCTCGGCTTTGAGCGTGATACTGATAAAGGACATCAGCAAACCCATTAATAAGCCCACAAGGATCGCCGCCAGCAATCCAAGCCAGACGCTGCCGGTGTTGAGCACAACATAAAATGACGCAAAAGCGCTGATCAGCATCACGCCATCCACTCCCAGGTTTAACACACCGGAGCGTTGCGAGAAAGCTTCACCGATCGCCGCGTAAAGGTAAGGCGTTGCGAGACGGATGGCTGAGGTGAGTATGCCGACTACCACGCTGAGTTGAAAGACCTCGTTCATGCCTGCTCCTCCTGGCTTCTCGCGGCTGTCATTTGACGGCGCGCTGCCCAGCGGCGTGACCACAGGGCTGAACCCACCACAAATAAAACCACAAGACCGAGAATGGCATCGATTAACGAGTTCGGAACCTGAACAGCGCGCTGCATTTTATCACCGCCCACCAGCAAAGCGCCGAACAGGATCGAAGCCGGGATGGTACCGAGAGGATGCAATCCCCCGAACAACGCGGCGACGATCCCTGAAAATCCATAACCGCTGGTGATCCCCTCCAGCAGCCGGTGCTGAACGCCCATTACTTCGATCGCCCCGGCAATACCGGAGAAGCCTCCGGCGAGGGTAAGGGAAAGCGCCTGGTAGAAGGGCACGTTGATACCGGAATAACGCGCAGCCTCGGAGTTAAACCCGACGGCTCGGATGCGGTAGCCGATGGTAGTGCGCCAGAGAAAAATAAAAACGATCACAGCCAGCGCGATCGCGATTAGTAATCCTGTGTGCAATAGCGTTTGAGGGACAAGACGCGTCAGCCAGGCCTGCTCAGGCAGCCGCTCTGACTGCGCCAGGTAAGTACCTGACGTGATCCCCGCCGGATCCATCAGCACCGAGCGCACCAGCAGGTTCATCAGTTGCAAAGCCACAGCGTTCATCATCACCGTGCTCAGGATCTCGTTGACCCGCAGACGTGCTTTAAGGATGCCCGGTATAAAGCCCCAAATAGCTCCTGCCAGGAAACCCACCAAAAGCGTGCAGGGGATGAGCGCCCAACCCGGCCAGGTGCGGAAAGTCAGCGGGAACCAGGTGGCCGCAAGGGCTCCGACAATGATCTGCCCCTCCCCGCCAATGTTGATCACGCTGGCGCGGAAAGCGATGCAGATGCCCAACCCCACGAGCAGAAGTGGTGTTGCTTTTACCAGTGTTTGAGTGAGGCCTGAGACATTTCCAAACGCTCCATTGATGAGCTGAGCATAAGCCGTCAGTGGATTAACTTTAAGAAAGAGCAACATAATGGCGCCGATGAGCAGCGCCAAAAGCATCCCAGCTAAAGGAAGGAGTGAGTTGAAAAATAAACTGGAAAAATCTAATCTTTTGGCGCGAACAACCTTCTCGTCTTTACGAGGCGTCATTGGTTAAACTCCAGTCGCGGAGGCGTTCATTAACGATTTAATATTTATACATTAAAAATGGAGGAATAGTCAATCAAATACATGTAATGTAGTGAGAAGAGGTCAACCGTGAAACTATGCTGCGCATGTCGTAGCGCGGGAGGCTTTTTAGACTACTGAAAGATGCCCCTTGCCCCTTTTTTACACACCTGCTGTCTAATATCAGTGAGGATTGCACGCCGCAGCATAATCGTTCAAAACCAGTTGTATTTTGGCTGAGATGACTTGCTCGGCTGTAAATCGCGCGTCAATTGAATCTTCAACTCTCAAATCCGGAGCCAGCTCCCTCAACAAATTCGCAGGCAGATCCACACCACTGAGGTTTGTCATCAGCTGACCGAGCGCATGTTGAACAGCAGGTTGTGTCCAGTAATAACGTATCCTGTCGCTCAAACTGTATTTGCGTTTGTGTGCGATCTGCTGCTCATTACCCTGATAATAACTGCGCCAGTAGCCTGGCTGATTTATCATCACCTCATCCAGAACCTGGATGATATTCGAGCGGGTTTGCGCAGGCATCAATTCATTTTCAATGTGTGCCAACAGGAAAACAGCCTCGCGGAAAGCGAATGTGAGCCCGGGTCCAACCTTCAGGATGGCAAAATGGTCACGCACCAGGTTGGAGAGCGCCTCTCGGGTCTGGTAATCGGTCGAATGCGCTTCGTATACCAATGGGTAACCCTCAATGAAACGCGAGAGTTCGGTTGCTTTTTCAGGCTGGTACGGCAGCACAAAATCGTCGCCAAATTCCACCCCGGGCTGCACGACTACAGCGATCACGCGCTCCCACGCGGATTGCAAACCAGCTTTGTAAAATTCATCACGTGTCAGTTCTATCGTCTTATAAACATCTTCGATCCGTGAGACTTGAACGCTGTCTTCATGCTCAGTGGTCCCGCCAGGCACAGGCACTTCCGTTCCAATCACATAACGGGGCTCAAGGGTTCCCGCGTCCTCTGCCACCCGCGCCAATCGCGCTGCCCGTTTTGCGGATATTTCAACATCCAATGGACCTGGGGGATCATCCGCCAGTCGCATACTGCAGTCCAGGTGGATCTTCTGGAAACGCGCTTCGATATATCGCCGGATCAGATCTTCCGCCTTTGCCATCGCAACCATTTCGGGTTCATTCTGCCAGACAGATGGTCCCAGGTGATCTCCCCCCAGGATAATATCTTCGTAAGGGAATTGGACGTCATCGGCGATGGCGTGAACGTAATCTACAAAATCCGCGGGCTGCATACCGGTGTAACCGCCAAACTGGTTGACCTGGTTGCAGGTTGCCTCGATGAGTGCGGGAATGTTCAATTGGTGGCAGGTGATCAATGTTTGCTTGATCACATCGGGGTGAGCTGAACAAACAGAGAAAATACCCCGCGATATACCCTGTTTTTGTGCTGTCAGTATGTCGTCAAGATACATATTCGCACGCCTCTTCCAGTGTGGGTTGGGCTTCCGTCCCACCGGCTTTGCGGGTTGACAGGGCACCGCAAACACACGCCAACCGTAATGATCTTTTTAGATCCCAATGATTGATATACCCGTAAATAAATCCGGCAGCGAATGAATCCCCCGCCCCAACCGTGTCGACAATTTGCACAGGAATCGAATCTGCCCTGACCGACTGCTCCTTTGTGATCCCCAGAGCGCCGTCCGCGCCAAGTTTGATGGCAGTGATCTCTGCTTTCCCTCGCAGCGCATCAACTGCCTGATCAATAGTGGCACAATGCGTGAGCGATTTAACTTCTGTTTCATTGGGGAAGAACAGGTTCGTCACCTTCAGCAGTTCGTTTACACCCAGCCACTCTTCCCTGGGGTCATAATTCGTGTCCAGCGAGGTCGTCACTCCGCGCGCCCTGGCCTTCTCAAAAAGGGAGTACAGCCCCGGCTGCAGCGCTTCCTGCAGGAAGTAGGAAGCCACGTGTAAATGGGCGGTTTGGTCGAGCAGGTCATCCGGGATCTCATCAGCTCGTAAGGCCGGTATCAACCCAAGGTAGGTCATGATCGCCCTGTCAGCCCCCGAGGTGAGGATCACTGACAGGCCGGTTCGTCCTTTGTCAATAATGACATGGTCTACATTCACATTCCTCAACTGCATTTCTTCCAGCATAAAACGCCCAAAATGGTCATCACCGCATTTGCCGATAAATGCGACGCGCAGCCCAAGTCTGGCCGCCCCGCAGGCAAAGATCGCGCTGGAGGAACCAATAGAAAGTGTGGCATCATCAACGATCTTTTCCACCTGACCAAATTCAGGGGTGATATCCCCTGAAAGCATCAGATCAGGATTAATCTCACCTGCCACGAGGACGTCAAACTTACGGTCAGAGTTAATCATCGATTTTAGTATTCCTTGTACCATTCAAAAGGCGCAAAAGCATTATAAAAATCAGTAAATGGTCTGGCTAGCGAATAACAAAGTGAATTCAAGCGGGAAAGACGCAAGCGCGCAGTGGTTTGCAAAAAATCGATCCGCTCCCTGGAAGGCAAGTTTACTGCTTCCTGCCAGACGGCGCGACCTACCGCGATCCCGCTTGATCCGGCGCGGCAGGCAGTGACGACCTGCTTGAGGTAAGTCTCAAAATCTACAGCCGCAGATAGGAGGATCCAGGGTGCGGCGCTGACGGCAGATACCTCCTGGCAGGCTGCGAGCCAGCGGGATTCATCCAGATCGGATTTGTCCAGAGGGAATTCAATTTTCAAAACATCAATGTTCAACTTCGATAAACGCCTGGCGGTTTCGATCACCACCTCTTTTTTGTTTGAAAGCGCAAGGGTCTTCTCATCCAGCGAGTAAGACAGCGGCTCGAGCATCATCGCCAGGTCATATTTCCGGCACTCTTCCGCAACCGCTAAAACAAAATCCTCGATCTCACTGGAAGATGGCGCATCGGGGTGATAATAGACCAGCAATTTGATCGCGCTGGCACCCATGCGTTTGCACTTTTCCACACTCCAGCCCGGAATGATCTGGCTGCGACGGTCGATAGCCTCTCCTGTGTAGCCAGTTGATTCAAGCGCCACCACCAGGCCGACATTTCCCGGCAGGTGTGAGCCGGCGATCGCCTGCGCGGCAGATACTTCGGGGTCGAGTAAAACAGCGGTGGAATACGGGGCAAGGGAAGCGACCACATCCGATTTGAAGCGTGACAATTCTTCATTGTCAACGAAGGTCGCATTCGCTTTGCGTAAATTCTGGCGGTGATCCAGCGCCAGGGCTGTAAAAGTTCCCCGTGAAGAGGATATTTGTTGCAGCCCGCGCAGTTTTCCGATCGATATATTTTTCATTTATCTATGAACATCCAGGAAATTTCATAAATCGGCAGCACTGTTTTAGTTCCGGTCAATTGGATTTCGCCGTCAACTTATAGGGCATTTTATATTACGTATCTATATATCCAATTTTACAACCGCTGTCAGGTTCTTCGGACTGTCAGGATTCATCCCTTTGGCGAGGGATCGGTAACAAGCCATCAATTGCAACACTGGGAGGTATAAAACACCCCTGATTTCTTCAGCAATTCCTGATTCGAAGGTGACCTGACCCAGTTTCTCAGACAACGCCAGCACACACGCTCCCTTCGCCGCCATCTCATCCAACACAGCCTTTTCATGTTTCAAGTTCTTGTCCGACAATAACCCTACGATGACGGTGTTTTCATTTACCATCGACATTGGTCCGTGCCGGAATTCCATGAAATAGAAAGGTTCGCTATGCGTGAGGGTCATCTCTTTCATTTTTAAATTTACCTCACAAGCCAGTCCGTAGTTCGTGCCGGATCCGAGGAAGTAAAAGCGGTCATAAGCCAGATTCTCTCCCGTTTCCTTTGCCAGTGACTCGTATTGATCCATCAACCGGTTGCCGACCTCAGGCAGTGAGAATAACTGATCCAGTAGATCCACTTTTCCACTCGCGATGACGCATAGAGCGGTTACAGCCACATACATAGATGCAAAGGATCGTGTTTGAGCAACCGATTTTTCCTGACCCGCAGGGATGACGATCTTCAGGTCAGCCAGCTGCGACATGGACGTATCGTAATTGCTGATCACAATCACTTCTCCGAGTTGCTCCCGTTTGAACATCTCGACCGCGCGCAATGTTTCAGTGGTAGTACCGGAGCGGCTCACAGCCACCAGCAGATGCCGGGAACCCTTATTGATCACACTGGATGTGTTGAACAACAGTTCACTCGCCGGCACCGCCCTGGCGGATTTATTGGTGAGCGATTGAAACAACGCAGAACCAGCCAGTGAAAGATAGTAAGTAGATCCGCAGCCGGTAAAAATTACCTGTTCGTATCGATCGGTAAGTTTTCTGATCTCTTCAGCCTGTTCAACTGTAACCGCGATAGCCTCTTTCCAGGCTTCAGTTTGTGTTTTGATTTCATTGTAAGTGTGATAATCCATAAGGTTTCCTTTTGAATCTAGTGTCAGTTTTCAGGCTGGTATTGCAGCGTTCATTGATCATTATATAATTGATAAAAGTTCTATTTTACAGAACCCGACGTCAGCCCGCGAATGATAAACTTCTGGAACAATAAAGCCAGTCCAACCGGCGGCAGGCTGGCCAGTACACCTGCTGCCGCGATCTTCAGATAATCCAGTCCCAGCTTGGTGCTAAATTCACCAATTAAAACCGGCAGGGTTTTCGCTTGCACCTGGGTGAAGACAAAAGCGTAAAGGTACTCATTCCAGGAACTGATGAAGGCGAAGATCATCACACTCACCAATCCCGGACCGGTGAGGGGGAGGATGACCCTCACCAAAGCTCCCAGCCGTGTGCAGCCGTCGATACGCGCCGCATCTTCGAGGTCGAACGGGATGGTGGCAAAGTAACCCCTCATTAACCAGATCACCAACGGGAGGGCGATACTGATATCCACCAAGATCAAGCCAATGGGTTTATCGATCAATACGAACTGGCGCATGATCACAAACAAGGGTATGACCAGGATGATGGGGGGAATGAGTTGCGCAATCAGACTGGTGAACATCACGATCCCACTCCCTTTGTATTTCAGCCGCGTTGATGCGTACGCTGCAAGCACACCAATGGGCAGTGAGATCAGCATTGTTGAAATGGAGATAATGAGCGAGTTCCTAAGAGACTTAAGGAATAATCCCACATTGAAGGAGGCCTCTCCATTGGAATAGAAAAGACCCGTGTAATTTTCCAGGGTCAGGCGGGTCGGTATCCACTTCAACGGAACTGTGATCAGGTCGATCTTATAAGAAAATGAAGAGATGACCAGCCACAGATAGGGAGCAATGGTCCAGACCACGATGAGGATCACGACGAGGTAGAGCAATACTCTCGCGAGCTTCTTCTTTTCTTTCATTAATAATCCACCATTTTCTTATACGCAGAGCGGGCATATACAATCAATGGAATCAAGATGAACAGACTGGTAAAGTACGCCATGGCTGAACCATATCCAAAACGCAGCGAACGGAAAGTGGTCTGGTAGATCCTGACTGCCACCAATTCGGTCGAACTGAATGGCCCACCGCCGGTCACGATCGTGACCAGCTCAAAAGTTTGAAAGCCCCACAGGAACTGCAGGATACTGACGATCATCAAGGTCGGCGCGATCAACGGTATGGTGATCTTGATGAATGTCCACCACGAGGTAGATCCGTCAACCTTCGCCGCCTCGTATACTTCCTCTGGGATGGTTTGCAGCGCGGCGAGCAGCATGATCACCGTAAACGGGGTTTCCTTCCATACATTTGCCAGGATGATGAGGGCTGTTGCCCAGAACGGATCACTCAGCCAGACCTGGTATTTGTCGATGATGCCTAATTGGGACATTAAGGCATTTAGCGCTCCATAATCCGCGTTGTAGATCCACTTCCACATCGCCGCGTTCACTATGGAGGGCATCGCCCATGGCAGGATCATCAATCCACGCACAAAACCACGCCCGATAAATTTCTTGTTAAGTACAATCGCTATGGATACACCAAGTATAATTTCAAAAATAACCGAAATAACTGAGAATCGAAATGTTGCGAACAATGAATGGGTGTATCTGGCGTCTTTCAGAAGATTAGCGTAATTTGCCAGGCCAATAAAACCATTTGAAGCGGGTCTTGCCAGGTCGAGGCGTTGAAAACTTTGCGCCATTGATTGGATCATTGGAATAAGGATAATTCCCAGGATCGCCAACAAGGCTGGCATCGACATCAACCAACCCAGGGAACGCTCATTATCCGTAAAAAAATCTCGAATCGCTCTCATATCATCCTGTAACGAGGGAAAGAGGTCTGGAATAAATCCAGACCTCTTTTTGAGACATAGATTATGGAACGCAGTTGAATTCCTGGAGCTGCGCGGCAGTGTTATCCAAAGCTTCCTGTGCGGTTTGTTCACCGGCAAGGGCTTTGTGAAGTTCTGCGTTGGAGATGTCGACAAAATCGCTGTACCAGGTCAACTTGGATAGACCTCTGGCAGTGGATAACTGAGCCTGGAAATCAGCCCAGTAAGGGTACAAAGCGGTCAGGTCAGGATCAGAGAAAAGGTCCACCCAAATCGGCAGGATCCCGATTTCCTGGGCCAGTTTCTTGTCTGTATCTTTGCTTGTCATATATTCAATGAACTTCCAGGCTGCTTCTTTATGCTGAGATCCCGTGGGGATGGCGTATGCCTCGGGGAGGGTCAGCGCAGCACTGGAGCCGGTTGCTGTAGTGGGTACGAGACCGATCTTGACTTGTCCGACCACGTTTGAAAGTGTGGGGTCTTCAGTGTAGGCAAACAACCCGGCAATGCCTTGCGGCAGGAACAAGGTCTCACCTTTGAAGAAGATATCCTGGGCAGCAGCCTGGTTGTAGGTCAATCCGGCAGGATCATAAGCACCATTGCTCAGGTTATCGATCATGAATTGAACGGCACTGAGTGTCTTCGGGTCTGTGTTCAGCGTCAGACAACCCTTTTCATCAACCAGCGATCCACCGAAAACATAGGTGTAGAAGTGCAGCTCATTGGCCAGTGACCATTCCTGGTTCCAGAATGGTGCCACGCCAAATTTCACTACTCCGGCATCCTTGGCGGCGAGACTCTGCGCTGTGAGCTCCTCCCAGGTCTTGGGGGGTTCGGCAAATCCGGCAGCAGCCAGTTTCTCAGCGTTATAATAGAAGAAGCGGGTATCGTTGTTCCAAACAAGACCGTAAACTTCTCCATCCGGGCAGGTGAACAGGTCAACCAGACCGGGGATCATTTCGTCGGTGTAACCGGGTTCCATGTAGTCATTCAACGAGGTTACCCAACCAGCTCCACACCATTCGGCTACCCAGCCGTTATCAAACTCAACCACATCATAAGCCGATCCGCCGGTGGCCAGTTCAGGCACTACACGGTTCGCGACTGAATCCCAGTCACTTTGAATCAGGTTGACTTTGATGCCGGTTTCGGTCTCAAACTCACGAATTCGGGATTCAAATGCGCCTTTGATATCCGCCTCATGCTTTGGGAAGATCACAGTGATCGTTTCTGCTGCGGCAGGAGCTTCCGTTGCGGCTGGCGCTTCTGTAGCGGCAGGGGCTTCTGTCGCAGGGGCTTCAACCACAGGTTCTTCAACGACAGGAGCTTGGGTTGCCGGTGTAGCGCATGCAGCTAATACAAACGCCATGCTGAGTATGATGGAAACTAACAGGAACAATTTATTGTGTTTCAATTTTTCTTCTCCTTTTTGAATATGGGTATTGAGGAAATCACCTTCAACATTAGATTCTTTCGGCTGGCTCCTTTCTGATGAGTATGATCGTTTAGGCATTAGACAACAATCAGCTCAACATCGCGTGATCTTAATTCTTCGATATAACCGGCAGGCACCAGTGTATCTGTGACGATGGTGCCGGCAACTTCAACCGGTGCGACATGTACTGTTGAAACTCGATCAAACTTGGTGTGATCAGCCACGATGATCACCTTTTGCCCCATGCCCAAGATAGCCCGATCGGTGATCGTTTCGGGCATGTAATCATTGGTCAAACCATGTTCCAGGCTGATAGCACGAATGCCAATGATGACCTTGTTAGCGCGTAGATCCTGGATGAATTTATCGGTGATGTGACCGATGAACGAGCGCTCGCTGGAGCGAAATTGACCACCCAGCGCGGTGAGCGTTATCTCCGGCCAATCAGCCATCAAATTGATAATTGGAAGTGAATTTGTAATGACAGTCAGCGAACGACCGGCAAGATTTTTTGCCACCTGCAGGACTGTTGTACCTGAACCGAGGAAGATGGTCTCACCATCTTCGACCAGGTTGGCTGCCGCTCTGCCAATGCGTTCTTTCTCTTCCTGCTGTTCCATCGTCCGCTGCAGGATCGGTCCTTCCGGTGCAGCCTCCTGACAGAGTATAGCACCCCCATAATACCGGCGGATCTTGCCTTCACGCGCCAGAAAATTCAGATCTCTTCGCGCGGTGGCTTCGCTTACCGAGAATGACTCGACGATTTCGGTAACAGATAACTTTCCCTTACGGGCAAGCATTTCCAGAATCTTATCCGAACGTTCAGGAGAATAAGCAAATCCGCTCATTTAATTCTCCAATCAATCATGAATGATTATAGTATACACAGAAATCGATCAATTTCAAGCATTTTATCTTAAAAATTCCTGCAATACATTATTTTTTAAGAATTCACCTTTTTAACGAGAACACACTATCAAAACTGGAAACAAGAAAACACAACCATATACGATGGTCCTGTGAATCGTTGAATTTAACAGGCTAACTGAGGCGATAATCAAACGAGGATTAATTCATTGTAAAAATATGCCGCGCAATGATCTGGTCCTGGTATTCCGGGCTCAGTTCGCAAAAGTATCCACTCCATCCCCACACACGCACGATCAGGTTCTTGTGGTTTTCCGGGTGGATCCTGGCGTCCTGCAAGGTATCCACATTCATACTATTAACTTGAAGCTGCTGACATCCCTGTTGCGCAAAAGCACGCACCAGCATAGCCACCTTCTCAACAGATTCCTGATCGCGAAAAACCGAATCGGAGAGTTCGATCGTGATCGGTCCGCCGTTGCAAATTCTCCTGTAATCGATCTTCGCAAATGAAAGGAGCACACTGAAGGGTCCACGGATCTGCACCCCTTGCGTCGGAGCAAGGTTGGCACTTAGCGGCTCCCCTTTCCGGCGGCCTTCAGCTGTCGCTCCCACCATGGGTTCACGCATCCCTGCAGAACCCTGTGTCAACCAGATATAATACATGGCTGAACCAGTTCCAGGGCGTAAAATTCCTCCACGGGATGTGACACCATAATCTTTGCAGGCATCCGCCAGCATCTCAAAAAGCATCACCAGAAACCGGTCTGCCCGGTCATCGTCATTCCCCACCTTGGGCGCTTTATCGGTCAATTCCAGTTGTAGACTTTCATAACCTACATAATTCCGGTCAAGCGCAGTCAGGAGTTCTTCAAGACTCAAGCTGCCATTATCAAAAATGAGTTCCTGAACGGCAGCCAGGGCATCAGCGGCATTGGCTGAACCCGCCCCATGAATTCCAAAATTATTGTATTTTGCACCCGTTGATAAGTCCTTGCCTTTCTCAAGACAATCGCTCATAAGCGCGGAGAGGAAGGGAGCCGGGGGTAGGATCAGTTTCTCATAATCGCCAGCAAGGCGGTCCACCTGCTGTTGGATATTCAAGCTCACGCGTTGTAAAACACCTTCCATTCCCTCGCCATTTAAAAATCCCTGGCGCAGGGCCACATCCACTGCTGCGGGGAATGACACAGCTCCAATATTTACCACGTCCATGCCTTTGCCGGGGATGATGAATTCCCAGCACGCGGCCACTGCGTAATCCCTGGCATCCTCCAGTGAGTAACCGTGAGCAACCAGGGCTGGAATGACCACATCATCGTTGGAATACTGTGGAAAACCCAATCCTTTGCGGGTCAACTCGGTAGCCAGGGAAAGAAGGGTAAGGTCAATATCAGCGGAGATGCGCAGGTTGATCTTGGGATCGATCATGCTCACATCCCTGGATGCCCGCAGACAGAGATAGGTCAGGTCATTGATGGCGTTGTTGCCATCGCGGTCCACACCGCCCAGTGTGATCGTCTGACCGTTATCTCCCTGTTGTATTCCGGGGTACAGGTCGCTATCCTTGTTCAAAGAGATGAAGAATTCAGCCAGTAGCTCATAAGCCTGATCCATGTTCAGGTTTCCGCTCTGCAGATCCGCCTGTAAGTATGGCCACATATACTGGTCAAACCTGCCGAAGCCGATCTGGTAGTGTCCGATCAGGTACGTCACCGCGTGCAGAATGCGCAGGGATTGCAGGGCTTCACGGAAAGTCCGTGCTGCCAGCGCGGGGACTTGTTCCAGCACCTCTGCCAGATCCACGCGGTTCTTCCGGCGAGCCTCAAGCGCGTAACGGCGGGTCAGGTCAAGCACGCCATCCATGCAGTCGATGGCACAATCAAGGAATTCCTGCGTTTGTGGATCGGATCGAAATCGCAACTTTGCTGTGACTGCGGTCTGTTTTAGTCCTAATAATCCGCTCGATAGGACCTTCCCCCAGTCGGGTGAGATGTTGTTGATGGGTCCGAGTTCGTGCAAAGTCCTTCCATCAATGAGCTTTTCCCATTCTTCTGGTGCATAAAGGTCAGGGATAGAAGCAGAAAGAGTACGCGTAAAAACGATCTGCTCGTCATCCTCAATTATGGGAGTCTCGGCTTTACATTGACGTATGGTCAGGCGGGAAACCCTTTGTATCCAGGTCAGATGCTCAGCTTCCAATTCCTGGAGAGGGTTTAAAGCAAAAAGCTGCCGGTAATGTTTCTGATAACCGTCCATGACCTTTCGTTTCAACGCTTCCAATCGATCGTTCACTTGACACACACCTGTATCCCGGCTTCTATAAAGACTGTCAAATCCCCGTTCACGGGACCATTTTCATTAAAATCAGGCAACCAGGTCTTCCCTGCGGCATGATACTTGGCACCCGCTGACCTATTATAAGGCAGCAGCTCTACTCCCATCAAACCGGGAAGATCACGGATTGTATCAGCGATGGCGCTCAAGTTTTCTTTTGTGTCGGTTATTGAAGGTATCAAGGGCACCCGAATGACAAAGGGGACCCCGCTTTGGCTGACGAGAGATAGATTTTCAATGATCTGGTTGTTTTCCTGTCCGGTGTAACGTTTATGGCGTTTGGGATCGATCAGTTTCAGATCGTAGTAAACCAGGTCGACCCTGTTAAGCAGAAGTTGGAGATCGGCGCTGCTACCCTGTCCGCTCGTATCCAGCAGAACATGCAGGTCATCCAACTGATCGATCACTTCTGCCAAAAATTCAGCCTGCAGTAGAGGTTCTCCACCGGAAAAAGTGATCCCACCCTCATTCAACCTGAAGATTGATGCCTGCCGATTGAGGAGCCGGGCTAATTCAGAGGAAGTGTAGTATTGCCCTGCCAGGCGGTCTCCCGTCGGGTTTTGCATCACCTGGGGCAGCGCAGATTGTCCTTCGGGATTATGGCACCACATGCAGCTCAGCGGACACCCTTTCAGAAAGACCGTGGTGCGAATCCCGGGTCCATCATGTATGGAAAACTCTTTAATGTCAAAAACCAGACCTGTGAGCATAAGATCCTGCGAAACCGGGGCTGCATCGCGGCATTACAGCCCATCTGAACGTCAATGTTACATGCCGGGCATACCGTCATTATACTTAAGGAACCTGGAAACAGACAGACAGGCCTGAAGTAAATTTTTTACCCGCAATGTTGTTTTTGCGATCTTCTCCATTTGCAGATGATTTATTGGCATCAACCCGGAAATGAACCTGCCCCTTTTTTAGTGAGATACCTGTTATAATAGAAGTAACCGGACTCCAGATTCCTGCTTGCATTCTAAGTCGCCATTCTGAATCGAATGGCGGCTTTTTTCATCTCAAATTCCGGAAGATCCGTTCAAAGTCGCGTGGATTGATTGATCCCTCGAAAACACAACCCATAGAAAAGGATAAAAATGATCTCAAAATTGTATGTTGGAAATCTATCCTACGACACCACCGAGGATAAACTGCGTGAGTTATTTGCTGAGGCTGGCACCGTAGACTCAGTGGATATGATCATGGACCGAGACACAAGACGCCCTAAAGGATTCGCGTTTGTTACGATGAAAACTCAGGCTGAGGCAGAAAAAGCCATCCAAATGTTCAATGGAAAGACTGTGGATAACCGCGAGTTGAAGGTGAACGTGGCAAAACCACGCGAAGACCGCCCCCAAAGATATGACGATCGAAGGCGCAGGTAAGGTAACCACACACGTCCTTGCCCGGGATCAAATCGGTTCCGGGCAAAGACGTGACCTTAGAAGGGAAAGGGACGCGATGGATCTTCAAATAGGCGACAAAATCATTCACCGCACCTTTGGACTTGGCGAGATCATTGACATTCAAGAAAGAATTATCAATGGAGCTCAAACCCACTGTTATGTGGTTCAGGTGAATAACATGACCATCTGGGTTCCAGCAGATATACCCGGGCAGAACAGCCTTAGAAAACCCACCTCACCCGAAGAGTTCATTAAAACCATGGAGATCCTCACCACCCCACATGACCACCTGGAAGAGGACCGACTGGAGCGCAAGAAACATCTGACGGATCTGTTGAAGGACGGTCAATTATCCTCAATTTGCCGGGTGGTTCGTGATTTGAGTTACTATAAACATAACGCCAAGTTGAACGACCAGGAAAAATCCATCCTGGAACACGCCATCGATTCGCTTCTCACGGAATGGTCCCGCTCAATGAATATTCCGCTCGACGAAGCCCAAAAATCGATGGAATCCATGCTGCAAACCCAGACCAACCTGTAACGGTTGGATTCCTCTTACCTTACTAGGTCCCAGTTCTCAGGGCTCAATTGATCTGTTCATAAGCGTGGACGCTGAAAAACTTCCGGCATCCACCTACTGTTCATTTCCACGATCCTCACATTCAACATAGTTGAACATAACAGGCGACTCGCTTAAGGCACTGTCTCATCCAGAAAGGCTGCCACCCACACCAGCGGGGCGTTCCAATTGATCGCCACTTCATTGGTGGAGAATGATCCGATGTCATCAAGGTAACGTTTGGCGGGTGCCAGGCTCATCAGGTCAGCCTTCACTGACGGCGGGTCATCAGGATTGAAGTTCGGTCCGCCTGAAAGCGCGCCTGGCGGAGGCGGGGGGTAACCCTGCGCCGGATCATTCGCCCAGAAGCGGTGATGCGGGTGCAGCATCGGGTAAGTGCCATAGCCCGCCACAAAACACTTGTTTAACGCGTTGCGCCCCAGGATGTAATCCATACCCAGACGTACAGCATTCAGGTATCGCGCGTTTCCACTGATGTCATACGCCATGCTCATCAGCATTATGTTGTTGAGGATCAAGCCGTTCGATCCCCAGGGGTAATCTTCATCGATCGATACTGCGTAACCATCCCGCGCCTGAACAGTGAGCAGTTTTTCCGCAAATCCGGTAACGGCTGCTTCAACTTCCATTCTCCTGTCTGCCGGAAGATCACTGGCAACAGTTAACAAGGAAAGCGTGCCCAATGGCCAGGTGTGACCCCAGTCAAAGGCATCGGCCGCCGCGAAATGATCGGACGCCAGCAGGTAATCGCGATACTCCGCTTTGCCGGTGGTAATGTAAAGCTCCGCGGCTGCCCAGTAGAATTCATCGCTCACATTCTGATCTTCGTAATTGCCTCCTCCGCTGCCGGGGTTGTTGCCCGCGTAAATGGCGGGGTTCTCGCGCGCCGCCTGCCAGGCGCTTTCCGCCGCAACGAGGCAGCGATCAGCAAATTCCGCGTCGAGATCTGGCCAGATGCGCGCGCATTGCGCCGCTGTGGCCGCCAGGTTGAGTGTGGCAGCGGTGCTGGGGGCGTATACGTATCTCCCACTGGCAGGAATCTCGTTCGCATTATCATTGTTCACTTCAGTCGGGGGCACCATTGGCATCCCGGCCCACGCCTCATCGTGAAGCTTGTGGTGCGCCATACCCGCCAGTGGTTGTCCCTCCGGTACCTGCATTGCCAGCAGGAACTCCATCTCCCAGCGCGCCTCATCCAGAAGATCGGGCACCCCATTATCCTGTTCGGGGATCTGCTGAGATCCATCGCTGAAAGCGTCCCAGCCCTGCTCATACAGGTTCATCAATGTCCAGGCTGCTATGCCGCCATTGACCACATACTTGCCGAAATCGCCGGCGTCATACCAGCCTCCCAAGGCATCCAGGGAGTAATTGCAGCCCGGCCAGTCGATTCCATCGGCGTCACTGCCTTTGAAGCATGTCACTTCTGCATCGGTGACATGCCCCGCCGGTCTTGCCCAATCCTCGCCGGCGTATTGCGCATCGATCTCAATTCCACTGCGGTTCATGTAGAAATATGACAACGCTTCGTGCTTAAGCTGGCTGTAGATCTCATCTGAGATGTTAAACGGTGCGCTAGTCAGTCCGGCGGCTTCCAGGGTGTACCCCACACCGGGCGTTTTGTAAGATGAGAAATCGATCTCATGCAGAGTATCCCCTGAGTTGACATCCTCGCCCTTAAAGGTTGTTGTACCGCTCAATACCGCTTCACCAGCTGCGTTTTTCAAAACCCAGGGCAGCGCATCACTGTTTTCAGCCGCGACGAGCGCGATCTTGACTCCGTTTACGAAGTATCCCACCTGATTGACGCTCACCAGTGGTGGAATAACCACCGGACCGGCAGTAGGAACCGGGGTTGGCAATACAGCTACCGCGCTGGGTTGCGGAATATCTGACCGGCCAAGTTCGTAGAACAATGCCCGCCCGAAGAGATTGGGGTGCTGCCAGGATAAATCCTCAGTATCGGCTTTTGACCAGATCAATTTGATATCGCGGTCCTGTGTAGAAGCTCCGTTGATCTGCGTCTGGAATCCGATCTCCTTTCCGTGCGTCACCTCAAGCAGGTCATCCAGAGCGAGCGCTGCTTCAAACCCCCACCCGTCCGCGGTCTTGAACACAAAGCCGTTGACCTTTGCGTCGGTGCTGAAAACCCCGGTGATCGTCAACGCACCGGGGTCGGTGTTACCGATATCGGCCGCGTTGATGTTGACCTGCATCATTTTCATTCCATAAGCAGTGGCATTGAGGTCGTCAGAGGCATTGACGTAAAACTCCATCGAATCCTCGTTCCAGAACTCGGTTCCATGTTTGCCGGCGATGATATTCTTGTCCGGCATTTGCATCGTCACGTAGAGGTAATCCGCGTCGGCCGCAACCGAGAAGGTGAAAGAGCCATTTTCAGCTGGGTCGGCAGAAGGTGTAGGTCCTCGATCCACATAAATACTGGGAATATCCGCCCAGTCAGAAAGGTCGCCATCAACCTGGATGGGTACCGGGAAGGGAATGTAAACGACCTCACCGGGAACCTCAGGGGGAATGGAGGCTGCCGGCTGCTGAGTTGGTGTGGCAATGGTTTCCATCGGTGCCGCCGTTTGAGTCACCCCGGGGGAGCCACATGCTGAAAGTAATAGGATCAGTGCCAGGCTGATCAATGTGCACAATCTGAAAGCTTTTTTCATTTTTACCCCTCCGGGTGAAATGGTAAAACGAAAACCACCACACTGATGATTATATATGATAGCGCTCTCTTAGCCAAAACAAGTATGGGCGATCGTACACTTTCCAAATTTAGAGGATTTCGTATTGCACAAATCTTAAATTTTCCAGAAACTGGTTGACAAGCGCAGATTTTATCTGTATGATAAGGATGGACATGAGAGCGCTCTCACGAGCATTCTCACTTACCAGGAGCTGATGGAAAAGTTCACGCTGGAAGATGTGGCAAAACTGGCCGGTGTACACCGCTCAACGGTATCGCGGGTCATTAATGATTCTCCGAACGTCAGCCCGCAGGTACGCAAACGCGTACAAAAGGTAATTCAATCCACCGGTTATCAGCCTAACGCGGCTGCGCGCTCACTGGCGTCGCAGCGCTCCTATATGATCGGATTGGTTCTTCCTCGTAGCGTCAGCTCATTCTTCACCGATCCATTCTTCCCGCATCTCACGCAGGGTATTGCGTTCGGTTGCAACAATAATAACCTTTCTCTCTCGCTCTTCCTGGCCGGCAACCGTGAGGATGAAGAAAAGATCCTGCCTCGCATTGCCAGGCGCGGTTTCCTGGACGGCGTCTTAATTCAATCCGGACGCCCCGACGAGTTCCTAATTGACCGGTTAACCAAATCCAACATTCCTAGTGTTATTATTGGCCGTCCATTCCTGTCGGATGGTCTCAGTTTTATTGACATTGACAATGTAAACGCGGCGATCAAAGCCACTCAACACTTGATCGATCTGGGTTACCAGCGCATCGCCACCATTACCGGCAATCACGATAGCACAGTGAGCATGGACCGGTTGGAAGGATACAAAAAAGCGCTCAACGCGGCAGGCCGGGAATTTAACCCGGAAATGGTCGCTGAGGGCGATTTTTCAGAGGCAAGCGGTTACCAGGCAGTGAAACTCCTCCTCCCCATGAAACCCGATGCCATTGTCGCTCAATCCGATATCATGGCGGTCGGTGCAATGCGCTGGATGCAGGAGATCGGATTAAGTATTCCTGAAGATGTTGCCATTATCGGGTTTGATGATATTCCCGTCGCCAGGCAGTTGAATGTTCAATTGACAACCATCAGGCAACCCATCACCCGTTTCGGTATTAAAGCCGTTGAATTATTGATCGACCTGATCGAAAACGGTACCAAACCAGCCAGGCGTATCATCCTGGACACCGAACTGGTCATACGGGATTCCTGTGGTGCAAAAAAGATCAGAGTAGAAGTTTGAGCAATCAGGAAAATTTTGAGACCGCTCTCATAAGTTCTCTTAATGAGATGCCAGGAGGTGAAACGAAAAAATTTTTGTCGGTTAGTCTCGTCTGAACATAAAAATAAAGAAGGAGAAAATAATGAAACGCTTTACCTTGTTGTTCTCAGTAGTACTGATCGCTGCCATGCTCTTGGCAGCCTGCGCGACCCCCGCGCCGACCGAAGCTCCGGCTGCTCCAGCCGCCACCGAAGCTCCCGCTGCTCCAGCCGCCACCGAAGCCCCCGCTGCTCCGGCTGCAACTGAAGCTCCTGCTGCCGGAAAGACCGTCCTCAATGTATGGTCCTTCACCAATGAAATTCAGACCATGGCCATCGCGTTCGAAGGCAAGCACCCGGATGTGGATGTGGTTTACACCATGATCCCGATGACCAACGGTGAGTACCAGACCAAGTTGATGGCCACCCTGGGCACTGACGCGGTTCCCGATGTCGTTGCCCTTGAAGCCGCTTTCGTCAAAAGCTACGTGGAAAGCGATTTCCTGGCTGACCTGAGCGACCTGATGCCCATCACCCAGGAACTGAAGATGTACCCCTTCGTTTACGAGGTCGGTACCGATCCTGCTGGTGTCACCAAGGCTTACTCCTACCAGGCGACTCCGGGCGCTCTCTTCTATCGCCGCAGCCTCGCCAAAGAGTATTTCGGCACCGATGATCCCGTTGAGATCCAGGCGCTTTTGAGCGACATGGACAAGTATGCCGCTGCCGCTGAAGTCGTCAAACAAAAATCCGGTGGCAACACCTACATGGTAGCCTCCAATGGCGATTTCATGAACCTCTTCTATGCCAATCGCGAGCAACCCTGGGTCGTGGATAATACCCTGACCGTTGATCCGATGGTGGAAAAGATGGTGGAGACCGTTAAGCTGTTCCGCGACAACGGTTACGAAGCAAAGGCAACCCAATGGCAGGAAGGCTGGTTCGCCGGCATGAATGACACCCTTGTGGACGCTGAAGGCAACCCCAAGAAGATCTTCTCTTACTTCCTCCCCACCTGGGGTCTGCCGTACGTGCTCGCCCCCAATGCCACCTCTGCTGATGGCGCCAGCACCACCGTGGGCGACTGGGCAGTCATCGAAGGACCGCTCCCCTACCAGTGGGGCGGCACCTGGATGGGTGTCATGAAGGAAACCAAGAACTTCGATCTCGCCAAAGAATTCGTCCGCTTCTGCACCCTGGATGAAGAAAACCTGACCAACTGGGCGACCGGTGTGTACACCAATGAGTACCTCAAAGCCATCGACCCGACAGTTCCTGAAGGTCAATTCCAGGCCGCTGGCGACTTTGTTGGCAGCCAGGTAGTGGTGGAAAAGATCACCGCCGGATTCGATAATTCCGACCTAAGCAAATTCCTCGGCGGACAGAACTCCTACGGTGGATTTGCCGCCGCCGCCCCCAACGTCAATGCCCGGCTGATGCAGGGTTCTGACGATGCGATCCAGCGCGCGCTGAACGACCCGTTGAACTCTTACCTTGAAGGAACGATCACCCTGGATGAGATGTGGTCACTGTGGAAAGATGCAGTCCGCAACGAATTCCCGGATCTTAATATTCCCTAAAGCATGTAACTGGCGCTAGTTAATGAGTCAGTGTATGATTTTTGTACACTGACTCATTGCCAAAAGGAGGTAAGATGATTGGTAAGCGGATTAACAAAGAGCATTACGGCTATTTCTTCATTGCCCCCTTCGTTATTGGTTTTCTGGTTTTCGGGTTATACCCTGTTCTCCACACGCTGGGATTGAGCTTCACCGATACCACCCTGATGAAAGCGGATTCCAATTTCATCGGGCTCAAGAACTTCCAACGGCTCTTTGCTGACAAAACCTTCATCACCGCCATCACCAATACCTGGGAATTGTGGCTGATGAACTTCATCCCGCAGATTGGCATATCCATGCTGCTGGCGTTATGGTTTACCAACACTCGCTTAAGGATCAAAGGCGGCGGCGTATGGCGTATGCTCTTCTACATGCCAAACCTGATGATGTCCGCGGCTGTCGCCGCGTTGTTTTTCAGCCTCTTCTCTTTCTACGGTCCGGTTAACCAGTTCCTCGTTCGGGCCAATCTGCAGGCACAAGCGGTGGATTACATCCGCAGCCCGGCGGTCATGCGCGGACTGGTGGTTTTCATCCAATGGTGGATGTGGTACGGTCAGACGACTATCCTCTTAATGGCAGCCATCACCTCGGTATCACCCGCGTTGTATGAAGCTGCCCTGATTGACGGGGCGGGGACTGGACAGATATTCCGCTACGTCACGCTGCCGTTGATCAAACCCGTGATGGTCTTCATCTTGGTCACGTCACTGGTAGGTGGTATGCAGATGTTCGACATCCCCATGCTGTTGACGGATGGACGGGGCAGCCCGGCTAACTCGATCCTCACCAACAACATCATGATGTACATGCGCTTCCGCAGCAGCCAGGGTCATATCGGTGCTGCTTCATCTATCGGTGTGATGGTATTCATCATGACCACCGTCGTCGCGCTGCTGATCTTCTATTTACTGCGCGAAAAGCATGACGACAAACCAATAAAAGCGTAGGAGGAGAACAATGAAAAAAGAACATTATCGCTTTTCGCTCATTCTCTCCCGCGTTTTGATCTACCTTCTTCTGACTATCCTGCTGGTGATCACACTTGTACCAGTATGGCTGCTGATCGTAAATGCCACTCGTTCTACCCTCCAGATCCAACAGGGAATCAGTTTCCTGCCCAGCAACTTTATCCTATCCAATTACAAGATACTGCTGAGCAAAGGTCTGGACCTGCCGCGCGGTTTTCTCAACAGCTTCACTATCGCAGCTGCCACCACATTGATCACGGTTTACTTTTCCATGTTAACCGCTTATGGGATCGTTGCCTACGAGTTCAAGTTTAAAAAATTCTTATACAACTTCATCCTGGTGCTGGTCATGATCCCGATGCAGCTTTCGATCATCGGTTTTTATCACTACATGGTGAAGATCGGACTCGATGACAACTACCTGTCGTTGATCCTCCCCAGCATTGCTTCAGCAGCCTCTGTGTTCTTCTGTAAGCAATACCTTGAAGGCGTGATGATCCAGGATCTGATCGACGCTGGCAGGATCGACGGTGCCAGTGAACTGGGCATCTTCCACCGCATCATGTTCCCACTGGCAGCCCCTGGTGCGTTCACTCTGGGTATCTTCACATTCGTCGCGGCCTGGAACAACTTCTTCAACGCGTTCATTTTGATCACCTCGCGCGATAAATACACCCTGCCCATGCTCGTTCAGACGTTGCGCGGTGATGTTTACCGGCACGAGTACGGGGCCATCTACCTTGGATTGGCCGCCTCCGTTGTGCCCATCATCATCATTTACTTCCTGTTCTCGCGCTACATCGTCAACGGTATTTCAATGGGAGCCGTGAAAGAGTAAGTGCAATATTAATTCAAGCACTGTTTAGAAGTGCCTGCTGTTAGATATTTCACCCTATACCCATGCATGCCACTGGTTTAGGGAAGCCTGAGGCTGTCATACAGGATACAATATGCGTTTTGGCTATTTTGATGATCCAAACCTTGAATACGTCATCACCAGACCGGATACCCCCCTGCCATGGATCAATTACCTGGGCATGGAGGATTATTTCGGGATTATCTCCAACACTGCTGGTGGTTATTCCTTTTATAAAGACGCCCGTCTGCGCAGATTGACCCGCTACCGGTATAACAACGCCCCCCTGGATGAAGGCGGTCGTTACATATATATCCGCGATAATTCTGCATCTGTTCCCTCGTATTGGTCAGCCTCCTGGCAGCCTGTCCGCACAGAATTAGACACATATGAATGCCGGCATGGTTTGGGCTACACAACCATTACCGCTGAAAAGACCGCGATCCGCTCCCGCGTCACGTACTTCATTCCATTGCGAGAAAACCTTGAGATCTGGCGGTTGGAGATCACCAACCTGCGGGATGCGCCGGCTGATGTTTCACTTTTTTCGGCGGTCGAGTTCTGCCTGTGGGACGCAATGGACGACGCCACCAACTTCCAGCGCAACCTGAACATTGGTGAGGTGGAAGTGGAAGATGGTGTCATCTACCATAAAACAGAATACCGCGAGCGACGCAATCACTTCGCGTATTTTGCCTGTTCAGAACCGCTGACCGGGTTTGACACCAGTCGTGAAGCCTTCCTGGGGCCTTACCGCGGCTGGGATCAACCATTTGCCGTTGAACAGGGACAATGCACTAATTCCATCGCCCATGGATGGCAGCCGGTAGGTGTACACCATAACAAGCTGATCCTGGCACCGGGCGAGACCCGCACGGTGATCTACCTGCTGGGGTATCACGAGAATGACCCTCAGCACAAATTCGTGCCATACGACTCCAACATTATAAACAAGGCCAGCGTCAGACCGTTGATCGACCGCTATCTAAAACCCGCTGCGGTGGAGGAGAGTTTTGGCGCGCTGAGCAGATATTGGCGCGACTTGCTGGCAAAATTCCAGGTGGACACCCCGGAGCCTCACGCCAACCGCATGGTGAACATCTGGAACACTTACCAGATGATGGTCACGTACAACTTTTCCCGCTCGGCTTCCTATTTTGAATCAGGCATCGGCAGGGGTATGGGCTTCCGTGATTCCGCCCAGGACCTGCTCGGCTTCGTGCACCTGCTGCCCGCCAAAGTCCGCACGCGCCTGCTCGACCTCGCCGCCACGCAATTACCCGACGGCGGAGCTTACCATCAGTATCAACCACTGACTAAAAAGGGCAACCTCGATGTTGGCGGAAACTTCAGCGACGATCCTCTGTGGCTGGTGCTGGCAGTGGCAGCGTACATGAAGGAAACCGGTGATTGGAGCATTTTGGACGAACCCGTCCCATTCGACAACAAGGCAGGCACAGAAGCTCCTTTCATTGAACACATTCACCGTTCCATGCAATACACGCTTGACCGGATCGGTCCGCACGGGTTGCCGCTCATCGGGCGGGCTGATTGGAACGACTGCCTCAACCTCAACGCTTTTTCAGACGCGCCCGGACAATCCTTTCAGACGCTAACCAACAGGGATGGCAAAACGGCAGAGAGTGTTTTCGTGGGTGCGCTTTTCATTCTCGCGGCCCGTGAGATGGAGCAGATTGCTTCACATCTGGGCATACCTGCGGATGTGGATAAATACGCCCACCACCGCGCGCAATTCGAAGCAGCCATTGACTCCGCTGGATGGGATGGCTCCTGGTTCCGCCGCGCCTACGATGATTTCGGCCATCCGGTGGGATCGACAACAAACGAAGAAGGTCAAATATTCATAGAACCCCAGGGTTTGTGTGTAATGGCAGGGGTGGGTATTGAAGATGGCCGCGCACAGAAAGCGCTCGATGCAGCGGCTGATCTCCTTGCCTTCGAGCATGGCATTGTTGTGTTATACCCGGCTTACAAACGATACCATCTCAACCTGGGTGAGATCTCTTCCTATCCACCGGGATACAAGGAAAATGGCAGCGTCTTTTGCCACTCCAATCCATGGATCATGATCGCGGAAACCCGCATCGGACGGGGAGATCGTGCTATGGATTATTACCTGCGCATCAATCCATCAGCTCGTGAAGAGTTGAGCGAAATTCACCGCTGTGAACCGTACGTATACGCGCAAACGATCGCCGGTAAGGAATCTGCCACACCGGGTTTGGCTAAAAATTCGTGGCTCACCGGTACCGCGGCGTGGAATTTTGTCGCCATCACCCAGTGGATCCTGGGTATCCGGCCAACTTATGAAGGGCTCATCCTGAACCCGGTGATCCCCTCGAATTGGGATGGCTTTAAAGCACAACGCGTATTTCGAGGCATTCATTTCGACATCGAGGTGAAACGCACTGGACCTGGCAACCGCGTCAGCCTCACTGTTGACGGGAAGGAAGTGAACGGCAACCTCGTACCAATTCCCGCTGACCCTCCCAAGAAGGTGGTCATCTCCGCGGTATTATATTGAAGAACAAATGGTACCCAGGGAGGAATGCATGAAACGCAGGTTGTTCTTTTTTATCATTGCGTTCATATTCTTATCAGGCTGCGGTCAGACCCCCGCGCTGCAATCCTCCACTGAATTTATCCCGACACCTACCGCACCAATCACACCCTCACCGAAGTTCGAACAGCGTATCGACGACCTGCTTGTACAGATGACCCTTGATGAAAAGATCGGTCAGATGACCCAGGTTGAGCGACTCTGCTTCCAGGATGGGGCGATACGGAAATATTTCATGGGTTCGGTCTTCAGCGGGGGCGGCAGTTCGCCCGCGCCCAACGAGCCCCAAGACTGGGTAAAAATGATCGCGAAATTCCAGGATGAAGCCCTCTCCACCCGCCTGGGGATTCCGATCCTCTATGGTATTGATTCGATCCACGGTCACGCGACATTGTATGGCGCGACGATTTTCCCCCAGGAGGTCGGACTGGGCGCTACGCGTGATGCCGACCTCGTTCGCCGCATCGGGCAGGCTACCGCTCTTGAGATGGCTGCCACCGGCACCCGCTGGAATTTTGCACCGATTGTTGCAGTTCCACAGGACATCCGATGGGGTCGCACTTATGAATCTTATAGTGAAGACACTGCCCTCGCTGGTGAACTAGGCGCGGCCTATATTTCAGGGCTGCAATCCATTCCCGCAACCGTGAAATTAGCGCCGGGGCAATCCATTTTCATATTGGCCACCGCCAAACATTTCCTCGGTGATGGCGGCACCACATTTGGCACTTCCACCATCCGATACGGCTACGCCAGTCCTGACCAGACCTACCTGCTTGACCAGGGTGACATGCGGCTTCCTGAAGAAAAGGTGCGGGAGCTCTTTCTGCCGCCTTATCGGTCAGCGGTGCAGGCTGGCGCATTCAGCGTGATGGCTTCATACAACAGCTGGAACGGCGAAAAAATGCACGGTCAGAAATACTGGCTGACCGATGTGCTGAAAGATGAGCTTGGTTTTGATGGGTTCATCGTGTCCGATTACGGCGGGATCGATCAAGTGGCACCTGACTATTACACCTCCGTGGTCACCAGTATCAACGCCGGTATTGATATGAGCATGGTCCCCTGCGACTACAGAGAGTTTATTAACACGGTAAAACAGGCCGTCAACAAAGGGGATATTTCCATTGAACGCGTCGATGACGCGGTGCGCCGTATTTTACGCGTGAAGTTCATGATGGGTGTATTCGATCATCCCTACGCGGAAGAGACGCTCATCTCCACCATCGGATCAAAGGAACATCGCGCTTTGGCGCGTGAAGCCGTCAACAAGTCACTCGTACTATTGAAGAACGAAAAGAAAGCGCTGCCCATCCCAAGGAACACTGCCACTATCTACGTCGCAGGGGTGGCAGCCAATGATATCGGCACACAGTGCGGAGGCTGGACCATCACCTGGCAGGGATCAACCGGTCCCATCCAACCCGGCACGACCATCCTGGAGGGCATTCAGGCTAGCGTATCCGAAGCCACGCAGGTGACGTACAGCGAAGCCGCGGTCTTTGACGGCATCGCGGATTATGGCATTGCCGTTGTGGGCGAAGTACCATACGCAGAAGGCTACGGCGACAAAAAAGACCTTTCCCTCTCCGGGTATGACCAGGAGATTATCAACCAGCTTCGTGAACACGCCAGGAAACTGATCGTGGTCATCGTTTCAGGCCGGCCGTTGATCATCACCGATCAGTACCCGATCGCGGATGCCTGGGTAGCGGCCTGGTTGCCCGGTACCGAGGGCCAGGGAGTGGCTGATGGCTTGTTTGGGCTTACGCCTTTCACCGGTCAATTGCCTTACACATGGCCAAGATTCAACTCTCAGCTTCCAATTAACGTCAACAATTCCTCTGAACTCAAAGGTTGTGAGGCTCCTCTCTTCCCATATGGTTTCGGTTTGGGTGAAGCCGGCAGCCGGCCGATCAAATGGCTTGATTGCCAGGAGTTTGAGGATTAAGAATTATTGAATCTCTGAATCATCAAATCAAAAGGAGAAATACCATGACCAGCTTTACCCCTAAACCTGAACACAAGTTTACCTTTGGACTCTGGACCGTAGGTTCCACTGGCCGCGATCCCTTCGGCGGACCAGTGCGCGATCCCAAATCCCCTGCCGAGCTGGTGTACCTGCTGGGAGAGGTGGGGGCATATGGCGTAAACTTCCACGACAACGACCTCATCCCCATCGATGCGACCCCCGCGGAAGCAGAAGCCATTAAGAAGGACTTTCGCAAGGCGTTGCAGGATACCGGGCTGGTCGTCCCTATGGCTACCACCAACCTGTTTGGTGACCCGATCTTCAAGGATGGCGCGTTCACAGCCAATGACCCCAAGGTACGCGCCTACGCGCTGCAGAAGACCATGCGCGCCATCGATCTGGGTGTCGAATTCGGCGCGAAACTCTATGTTTTTTGGGGCGGTCGTGAAGGCACTGAAACCGATTCCAGCAAAAATGCCGCTGAGGCCATCAAGCGCAACCGTGAAGCGATGAACTTCCTGTGTGAATACGCCATCGACAACAAGTATGACCTCAGGTTTGCCCTGGAACCCAAACCCAATGAACCCCGGGGGGATATCTACAACCCCACCGTTGGGCACATGCTCGGATTCATCGCCTCGCTCGACCACCCGGAAATGGTTGGGCTCAACCCGGAGGTCGCCCATGAACACATGTCGGGGCTCAACTTCATGCACGGCGTGGCTGCTGCCTGGGAAGCCGGTAAACTTTTCCATATTGACCTGAATGATCAGTACCCCGGGCGATATGACCAGGATCTGCGCTTTGGTTCCCGCGATATCAAGGCGGCCTTTTACCTGGTCAAATTCCTGGAGGACGTTGGATACGATGGTTCACGCCACTTTGATGCCCACGCCTACCGCACCGAGGATTACGAGGGTGTGAAAGATTTCGCTCGCGGTTGCATGCGCACCTACCTGATGCTGAAAGAGAAAGCAGCCCAATTCAACGCCGATACCGAGATCCAAAGCCTGCTAGCTGAGATCCAATCCGAAGATCCGGCGCTGACACCGCTATTTGGCAGGTACACCCGTGAAAAAGCCCAAGAGCTGAAAAACCGCTCCTTTGACCGGGTCGCGATCGCCAGCCGCGGCTTGAAGTACGAGCGCCTGGATCAGCTCACCATCGATATCCTGCTGGGCATGCGCTAAATCCAGCTAATCTGTAAATCGGAGGAATATGAATCCCAAAGGTTCTAACCAGATCAAAAAACAGGTCAGCGCGTTGATCGCGCAGATGACACTGGAAGAGAAGCTCGCCCAGTTGGGCAGCTGTTGGGTGTATGAACTACACACCAACGGCAGACTGGATGACAACAAGGTCAACCAGCGACTTAACCTTGGCATCGGTCAGATCACCCGTATTGCAGGCGCGAGCGACCAGCAGCCACGCGAGGCAGCTATTTCCGCCAACCGGCTGCAGCGTTATCTCAAGGAACATACCAGGCTTGGGATCCCGGCCATTGTTCACGAGGAATGCTGCGTTGGGTTGATGTCCGCGGGCAGCACGGTCTACCCCCAGATCATCGGTCTCGCCAGCACCTTCCAGCCTGAACTGGCGCAGCGCATGACGGACGATATCCGTAAACAGATGCGCGCGATCGGGGCGCACCAGGGGCTTGCCCCTGTGCTGGATGTGGCGCGTGATCCGCGCTGGGGACGCATCGAAGAGACCTTTGGAGAAGACCCCATGCTGGTGAGCCAGTTCGGTTCGGCTTACATTCGCGGTCTACAAGGTGACGACCTCTCAACAGGTGTGATGGCCACCGGCAAACATTTTGTTGGACATTCTTTTTCACTGGGCGGAATGAATTGCGCCCCGGTGCATCTGGGAATGCGGGAATTATTGGATGTCTACCTGGCACCTTTCCAGGCTGCCATTCGAGATGCCGGTCTGGCAACGATGATGAATGCCTACCCCCAGCTGGATGGCGAAGTGGTCGCGGCTTCCCGCCGCATCCTCACCGACCTGCTGCGCAACCAACTGGGTTTTGACGGCCTGGTGGTCTCGGATTATGAAGCGATCATCATGATCCACAACTACCATTACGCTGCCGAGACAAAACAGGCAGCCGCCGCGAAAGCCCTCAACGCGGGCATTGATGTGGAACTGCCGACGGTGGTCTGTTATGGCGAGGAACTGATCAAGGCAATGGAAGCCGGGGAAGTTTCAGTGGAGACCATCGACCTCTCGGTCAGCCGCCACTTGCAGAAGAAATTTGAGCTGGGATTATTCGAAAACCCGTATGTGAACGAGGACTCAGTTCTTGAGGTCTTCGAGACCACTGCCAACCGGGCGCTGGCAAACGAGATCGCCTGCCAGAGCCTGGTACTGCTGAAGAATGATGGCATCCTTCCTCTCAAACCATCCATTCGAAAACTCGCGGTCATCGGCCCCAACGCGGATTCAGCGCGCAGCCAGATGGGGGATTACTCTTACAACGCCACCGCTGAACTGCTCACCGCCCTGCCAAACCCTGATTCAGTCTTTTCCACGTACAGCATGGCCAAAGCCAGTACACCAACCGTTAAAATGGTCACGGTGCTGGAAGGCATCCGGGAGGCAGTCTCTGCCACAACCAATGTGGACTACGCGCAAGGCTGTGATGTTAACTCGGATGACGAAAGCGGGTTTAACGCAGCAGTAGAACTCGCCCGTGCATCCGACGCCGTCGTGATGGTTATGGGTGGTCGATCAGGGCTGACCCCTAACTGTACCACTGGTGAATTCCGTGACGCCACAAGTCTTGGATTGCCCGGTGTGCAGGAGAAACTGATCCATGCCGTGCTGGCAACTGGCAAACCGGTTACACTGGTGCTGGTGAACGGCCGTCCGGCGGCTATTCCGGAGGTCGTCAGCAAAGTCAATGCCATCCTTGAAGCCTGGATCCCCGGCGAGGAAGGCGGGCGGGCAGTGGCAGCAGCTCTCTTCGGAAAGCTCAATCCGGGCGGCAAACTGCCCCTATCCATCCTGCGCTCAGCCGGGCAGATACCGGTCTTTTACAACCACAAACCATCAGGTATGCGCTCAAATATCTTTGGTGATTACTTCGATGAATCAGCCGAACCCTTGTTCTGCTTCGGGCACGGATTGAGTTACACCAGTTTCGAATACAGTAATTTACAGATCAACCCGTCAGTTGTAGAACCAGGCGGAATCGTCGACATTTCGCTTGAGATCCGCAACAGTGGATCCATGGCTGGTGATGAAGTGGTCCAGTTATATTTGCGCGATGATTTCGCCAGTTTCCCGCGACCGGTAAAAGAGTTGAAAGGGTCCAAGCGTCTTCATCTTGAGCCGTCTGAACAGCAGCGCATCACCTTCCACCTGGATACCCGGCATCTCGCTTTTTACGATGAAAACCTTGAACTCATGCTGGAACCCGGACAGTTTTCTGTGATGATCGGTTCCTCCTCAGAGGATATCCGATTGACAGGTACCTTCACGGTCAGTGGTAAAGATAAAATACCTGTTATGGATCGGGTGTTCGTTTGCCCGGTTGATTAACAGGATTATTAAATTGATGGAGGGCTTGATTTGACCCACATCTTAGGGATAGACCTGTCCACCTGCGGTGATAAAGCACGGCTGGTATACCCTCGGAAGCAAAGAACGCAGAACACGCTCGTGTTCGCAAGCACCGCCCCGGTTTTTACCCCGTCATTGAAAGGGTGATTTGGCCTTCATCATAAAAATCTCTCTGAAAGAGGTGTTATGTCAAAATTTTTAGACTTTCCGCAGAATTTCGCCTGGGGTACAGCCACCGCCGCCTACCAGATCGAAGGGGCTGCCCGCGAGGACGGCCGCAAGGAATCCATCTGGGACGTGTTCTCTCACACACCTGGACGGGTTGCCAATGGGGATACCGGCGATGTGGCAGATGATCATTATCATCACATGAAGGAAGATGTACAGTTGATGAAAGATCTCGGTTACAAAGCTTACCGCTTTTCACTGTCCTGGCCGCGCATCCTACCGGATGGCCGGGGAAAGGTCAATCAACCCGGGATCGATTTTTATGATCGTCTGATCGATGAACTACTGGCGGCGGAGATCCACCCCCTGATCACGCTTTATCACTGGGATCTTCCAATCGCGCTGCCCGGAGGCTGGCTGGAGCGCTCCACACCAGAAGCCTTCATGGAATATACTGCTGTCGCCGCCAGGGCTTTCGGCGACCGCGTCAAGCAATGGGTAACGATCAATGAACCTTTCTGTTCCAGTTTTCTCAGTTACAAATACGGCCGTCACGCCCCCGGGATGCAGGATCCCTACAAAGCTCTGCTGGCAGCGCATCATTTATTGCTGGCGCACGGTCTGGCTGTATCGGTTTTGCGTTCTGAAGCCCCCTCTGTAAGTACCGGTATCACATTGAACGAAGGTCCTTTTTACCCGACCACCCGATCGTGGAACGATCTTGAAGCTGCTCGCCACGCCGATGGAGAATTGAACCGCTGGTTCCTGGATCCGGTGTACGGCAGGCACTACCCGGCAGACATGCTCAGAGATTATGTGAAAGCAGGGGTTTTGCAATCCACCGATCCCGATTTTATTCACAACGGCGACATGGAAAAGATCGCTGCGCCTACAGACTTTCTGGGTTTGAATTACTACACACGCGGCGTCGTTAACACCAGGGAACACACCGGTAATTTTCCTGATAATGTGAATCCCTCCCCTAACGCGGATTCGCAACACACCGAGATGGGTTGGGAAATATTCCCCTTCGGTCTTTACGAGACGATCTGCCGCGCATATTTCACTTACAAACCGCCCGAGATCATAATTACCGAAAACGGAGCCAGTTACTCGGATGCGCCGGACGTAAACGGACGAGTCCGCGACGTGAGACGCATTGAATACCTGCAATCACATATCGAAGCGATCGGCCGCGCGATCAAGTGCGGTATACCGGTATCCGGTTATTACGTCTGGTCGCTGTTGGATAACTTCGAATGGGCATTCGGATACGCTCAGCGGTTTGGACTTGTTTATGTCGATTATGCCACTCTCAAGCGTTACCCAAAAGACAGCGCTTACTGGTATGGCAATGTATCCAGGCAAAACGGATTAATAACGGAAGAATAAACAGTTCAACCAAGAGGTGCTGAGTTGCAATACGGATTTTTTGACGACTCTGCTAAAGAATATGTGATCACGCGACCCGATACGCCGCTCTCCTGGAGCAATTACTTGGGCGATCGCGAGTACGGAACTGTGATCACCAACAACGCCGGTGGGTATGGTTTCTTCCGCTCAGGGGCAAAGGGGCGTTTCCTGCGCCTGCGTTTCAACAGCATTCCCATGGATCAGCCAGGTCGCTACTTCTACATCAGGGATAACGAAACCGAGGACTATTGGTCCACCTCCTGGCAGCCCGTGGGCAAACCCCTTGGTGAATACACCTCCACCTGCCGGCATGGTACCGCGTACACAACCATCGATTCACACTACTCAGGTATCCGTTCGGAAAGCACCTATTTCGTGCCATTGGGTCAGCATTTCGAGTACTGGATCCTGCGCCTGACCAACGAAAGAGGCACTCCACGCAAGTTATCCGTGTTTACCTACTGTGAATTCTCCAACCAGTGGGACACCCAGCAGGACCAGGTCAACCTGCAATACTCGCTGTTCATCGTGAAGGGTGAAAAAATTGAAAATGACCTGCTCCGTATTGCCATTCAGGATAACCTCACCGCTCAGGCGCATGCTTCCGGTCAGAGCGATGCGGGGATGCGCTGCTGGATGGGTCTGGCCGGTGCGCCGGTCAGCCGCTTCGATACCAGCCGGCAGGCTTTCCTGGGAACTTACGGGGATTACCGCCGACCCGAAGCAGTGCTGCGCGGGGACTGCAGCAACAGCGAAGCTTACGGAGACAACGCCTGCGGCAGTTACCAGATCAACCTAAAACTGCAACCCGGCGAAACCCGTGAACTGCTTGTATTACTGGGTGTTGGTGATGCACGCACAGTTGGGCAGGAGATCTATCGTGAATTTGGAAATCTCGCGCGAGCTGAGACCGAACTGAAAACCGTTAAGCAATACTGGCATCAACAGCTTGAAAACTTCACAATAAAGACACCAGATGAGGAATTGAACCACTATATCAATATGTGGGGTCTTTACAACTGCCTGATCACCTTCAACTGGTCGCGGTCTGCCAGCCTGGTGTACAACGGGGAACGCGACGGCCTGGGGTTCAGGGATTCGGTGCAGGATGTGCTGGGTATTGTTACAAGCGCCCCAGAAAAAGCGCGTGAACGGCTGGAGCTGATGCTTACCGGCCAGGTTTCAAACGGAGGAGCCATCCCGGTCATTAAACCCTTCGACCACCATCCGGGCGTTGAGCCACTTCCGCGTGCAGAGGATTATCGATCCGATGACTGCCTGTGGTTCTTCAACGCCGTTCCAGCTTATGTGCAGGAGAGCGGCGATATCGATTTTTATCGAAAAATCCTCCCCTATGCCGATGCGGGAGAAGCCAGTGTGTTGGGTCATCTGCGCCGCGCTCTGGAGTTCAACCTTGAACGCAGCGGAGCAAACGGGCTCCCCTGCGGTCTATCAGCGGATTGGAACGATTGCCTGCGCCTGGGCTATAACGGTGAGAGCCTGTTTGTCGCCTTCCAGGTGCGCTTGGGATTGACCGTTTACGCGCAGATTTCCACCCTACTTGATCTCCCGGCGGAGGCGCAATGGGCATTGCGCGAGCGCAAGATGCTTGACGAGCGCATCCAGGCTGTGGGTTGGGATGGCGGCTGGTTCATCTGGGCCATCGGTGAAAACGGCGAAGTTTACGGTTCCAGGTCGCAGTCTGAGGGTCAGGTTTACCTGAATACCCAGGTTTGGTCGGTCATCAGTGAAGCCGCCACTCCTGAGCAGGCGCAGCGCTGCCTGCAAACGGTTTACGAAGGCCTGCACACCCCTTACGGCTTGATGCTGGCAGCTCCACCATTTAAACAGACCCCAGTAGATGTGATGCGCGCGGTGGTGTACAACCCGGGCATCAAAGAGAACGCCGGCATCTTCAATCACACCCAGGGATGGGGGGTAATGGCCGAGTGCCTGCGGGGCAATGGCGACCGGGCTTACGAATACCTGAGAGCCACCATGCCGGCTGCCTACAACGACCGCGCTGAGCTACGGCAGAGCGAACCTTACGTGCACGCGCAAACCACCTACTCCACTTTCTCGCCGCGCGCCGGCAACACACGCACCTCCTGGCTCACCGGTGCCGCCGCGTGGAGTTATTACAGCGCCACCCGCTACATCCTCGGCATCCAGGCTGAAATCAACGGTCTGCGCATCGATCCCTGCATCCCCGCTGCGTGGGAAGGTTTCGAGGTGACCAGGCGTTTTCGTAATAAAACTTGGAATATCAAAGTTCATAATCCCGAGCACGTTTGCCGCGGGGTCATAAAACTGCAAGTGGATGAAAAAAATACCGAGGGGAACCTCGTTCCGGTTGACCTGCCCGGAGCGGAACATCGCATCGAGGTATGGCTGGGTAAGGTCGATTAGGAAACCGGGAACAAGGTCAATCGGCCATCAACAGGAAATCCACGATCTCCTGACCATCAGCGGCGTAAAGCTTCAAATCGCTGCCTGAATATGAAAACCGCTCAGCATTTTGAAGTTGGGCAACGAATAGCTCATCCTGTTGAATGATCCCGGGCTCCATGCATTTTTCCTCTGTCCGCTCTCGCACCTCGATCACGATCTGATCACCGGTGATTTCATAAATTCCGTAAAACCGGTTACATTCCGATGAACCGCTGATCTTGTTATTGTGGAAACGCAGCGTCAGGGTGGAGAACTCAAGCGTTTGTGCGGTTTGCAGTTTATCCACACGCCAAATGCTGCCATCCAGGATATCCTTTTTTGCTGGCTTGCGGTACGTGAGCACAATAAGCACCAGAAAGATCAAGCCAATTGTGACAAATATGGGTAAGTACTTTTTCATAGTCTAATCCATATTCATTATACAATCTCCCATACCAGAAGCACCCGTTTGTTTTTGACACATCTGCTCAATCGCTCCACTTTTCCGGCGAGTCTTCCAGATCAGTTATTTGATAAGGATCCGGCGTTTGTCTGTCGGATCCTTTTCTTCCCTCCCCTGGTAGATGGATAATCACTTCCAACCTATGATGAACTGCCGTAATCCCTCTTCCTTTATGACCTGCGACCTCAGCAGATCTATCACACCGGGATAATCCAACGCCGGTCTGAGCACTGCTTCAGGTAATCGGGTAAGGATCTCACCCAGTGGTTGATGCGCCTGCCTGTTCACCTCATTCAAAAGATCGCGTGATTGGGCTTGTGATTCTTTGCGATGCGGTGGGTAACCACTGCCGCGTTCCACACTGAACAACCGTTCAAAAATAAAGCGCAGGTTGATATCCGCCGCCCAGCCGTACCCCTGGTTCAATGGCAGCGAAACGCAGTTACCGCCGTTGATCTGGGTGAACAGCCACGCGTCCAACGGACCTGAGATCAATCCGCAAAAAACGCCGGGGTACTGCATGGCTGAATTCAGAAATCCCTGGCCGGTACCGCAACCGCCCACCACCAGGTCAGCCGCGCCGGTGTTCAACATCAGCGCCGCCAAAAGGCCGGTGTGAATGTAAGTGAGCTCCGGTTTTTCACCGTTTTTTTTCATCCCCACGTTTAAAACTGTATGCCCATGTCCTTCCAACGCTGCCAGAATGTCCGCGTTGCGGTCCGCAGCGCTGGTTTCATTGATGACCGCGATTTTCATCATCGCTCCTTTCTGCGCAGCGCTTTTTCCGCCGCCGCGACAACGTCCAGCACTCGCAACCCCATGTGATCCATTAAAAGATCAGCGGATTTTGAGGTAAGCGGGAAGCGGTCAGCGATGCCCACCCGCTCAAGCGGAACGGGGCAATTGACCGCCAGCGTCTCCGCGACCGCGCCGCCCAGGCCGCCAATGATCGTGTGCTCTTCTGCGGTGACGATGGCACCGCTTTGCGCGGCTGCCAGGCAGATCGCCTCCACGTCCAAAGGTTTGAGGGTGTGGATCTCCAGCACACCTGCCGAGATCTTTCTTTCAGCCAATAATTCGGCAGCCTGCACCGCCCGCCCCAGCATCGCGCCGTTGGCGATCAACGTCACATCATTTCCCTCCCTGACCCAAATGCCTTTTCCGATCTCCGGTTTGACGCCTTCCGTGTGAACGGGTAATGACTTATCGCGGCTCATTCTGAAATACAGCGGTCCATTGTGCTCAGCGATCACCGGCAGCCAGTTAATGATCTCGTTGTTATCGGCAGGTACGATCACGGTCATTTTCGGCATCGCGCGCATTACCGCCAGATCCATCACGCAATTATGCGTCGGACCGTCTTTGAAGTCAGAAACGCCGGCATAATGCCCCACGAGCTTGACATTCGTTTCGGCGTAAGCCACGCAGGTGCGCACCTGCTCGACCGCCCGCAACGACAGGAACGCCGCGAAGGCATTGACGAAGGGAATGAACCCGCCCAGTGACAAGCCCACACCAAAATCCACCAGGCAGGGCTCAGCGATCCCTACATTGAAAAATCGATCGGGGAACCGGGAAGCGAAGAAATGGGTCAGGGTGGAAGAGGAGGTATCGGCATCCAACACGACTACTTTCTTGTTCAGGTCACCATAATTGGCCAATGCCCGGCCATACGCTTCGCGCTGAGGCATGTCGCTCATTTGGCACCTCCTGATTCATTCAATTCCCGCATGGCGATCTCGAGTTGCTCCGCGGTCGGAACGGCCCCATGCCATTTTGCACTGTTCTCCATGTAACTGACACCTTTCCCTTTTGTGGTATGGGCGATGATGATGGTGGGCAGGCTATGCACCTCTTCCGCCAGATCCAGCGCATCACGCACCTGGCGGATGTTGTGACCATTGATCTCGATCACATTCCAGTTGAAGGCGCGCCATTTATCAGTCAGGGGTTCGAGCGGCATAATATCGTGCACCGAACCATCCAGCTGAACATCGTTGTAATCCAGTATCGCGGTCAGGTTGGAAAGGTGATACTTGGAAGCCACATTGGCAGCCTCCCAGATGATGCCCGCCTGCATCTCCCCATCTCCCAATAATACATAGGTGCGGCAGCGCTTTTTATTCAAACGCGCCGCCATTGCCACACCTGCGCCCACCGCCAGGCCATGCCCCAGCGGGCCGGCGCTCATCTCAACACCGGGTGTCTTTACCCGGTCAGGGTGCCCCTGCAGGTGGCAGTTGAGTTCGCCCCAATTCCACAGATCCTCAGCCGGGAAATAACCCGTTTTCGCCAGCGCAGCGTACAAAGCCGCAGATGCGTGCCCCTTGCTGAGGAAGAACCGGTCGCGGTCCTCCCATTGCGGATTCGCGGGGTTGTGCTTCATCTTATCGAAAAACAGTACCGCGATGATCTCCGCGGCGGATAATGCGCCGCCGGGATGACCTGATCCACGTCGGTAGATCATGCGGATGCTCTCCACACGGATCTGGCGCGCGATCTCTTCCAATTCCAGGATTCTTGCTTCACTCAGATAGTTCATACCTGCTTCTCCTCTATGTAACCGCTTTTTGATCGATCACAACCTGTTGATTCGTCCGCGCGGATTCATGCGCGGCGATCGAGAACTCCAGCACATTACGGGCGGTGCGGCCATCCAACCGTGGACTGCCGCCTTTGGTCAGCACATCGATGAGATGACGTGTGCAATCGATAAAGCTGTCGTGCCACTCGTAACGTTCAACCGCTATTTCGCGGGTGATGCCGTCCTTGAAGAGCACCAGTGGCGGGTAATCCAGCGTTTTTGCGGTGCAGCGATTAATGATGATGATCCCTTTGTCACCGATGATCTCCACCCGGTCATCATCCGAATAGTAAATACTGTCCATCACCAGGTTGGGCGTATTGGCAAAATCCAGCGTGCCGTAACGCGTTTTTTCCTGGAACTGGAACATCATCACCGCCGGCGCGTCAATGTATACTCCCGGGGGCACCTTGGAGCGGTCGATCCACGCATTCACCCGCTTCACAGGACCCATAAGGTCGTAAGCCAGCGAAAAGAGATGGTAACCATGATCGAAGATGAGCGGACCGCCTCCGCTGGTCTCTTCATTCAAACGCCACACCCAGCTCGTCAGCGGCACCTTCCACTGCGTTTTGCTCTTGCCAGTGCTTACGTGCATACGCAGCATCTGCGGCTCACCAATTTTCCCCGTCTTCAGCAGGCGCTTCGCTTCCACATGCGGCGGATAGAATACAAAATTTTCATAGATGCGCAGTACCCGCCCGGTTTTGGCAGCCTCCGCGATCATCTCGTCCGCCTCCGCCAGGTTGAGCGCCATGGGTTTCTGCACAGATACGTGCTTTCCGGCGCGTAAGGCCTGCAAGGTCATGCTGCAATGCAGGTGGTGCGGTACCAGTAATTCCACCAGGTCAATATCGGGTTGTTTTAGCAGCTCATCGTAATGCTTAAACACACGTTTGACCCCCCATTCCCGGGCTTTGGCTTTGGCGCGCGCTTCGTTGCTGTCACACAGGGCTACCAGGCTGGCATCCTCCCTGTCTTTGTACCCCATGTAGTGCAGATCAGAGATCCGCCCGCAGCCGACAAAAGCCACGTTGATCTTTTTCATAACACGTCCTCCCTTGCCGCATCAGCCGCGAGCACACCTTTTTCCGCCAGCTGCTGCCGTATTTTGAGATGAGCAGAGCGGGTAATGGGATACCAGATGAGCAAAGGCAGAGAAGCCAGGATGAACAACGCTGGTATGGGACCAAAGAAGAAACGGATGCCGAACAGGGTGGAAGCGCTCTGCTCAACATTGGGAACATAATTAAAGAGCGCCAGGATCCATCCGGTGCCGGCGAGCGCAATGGCTTCAGAGATCTTGGTCGCCAGCCCCCACACCCCAAAGTACATGCCGCTGCGGTATTCTCCGGTCTCCAGGCGGTCATAATCGACCACATCCGGGATCATCGCCCACGGGAAGACCCAGTTGACCGCGAATCCGATACCGGCAACAACCGCGATCACGTAGATCAGCCAGGTAGGCTGGTTGGGCAGGAAAAAGCACAGACCAATGGCTACCGCACCGATGCCCATGCCCAGCGCGTATGCCGGGCCTTTATCCCACTTCTCCGCGATCTTTTTCCATGGAAAGATCATGATCGTTACCACCACCAGCAGCAAGCCCATCACGATCGATACCTGTGGCTCCATTTTTAATTGATAGGTCAGGAAGTAAGCCATCAGGGTTTTTATGAAAGCAAACGAAAGATTCATCAGCAGGTAGGCGATGATCAGGCGTACAAACGGTTTATTGCGGAAAGTGTACTTGATCGCTTTAAGGGGAGAGATCTCCGATTTATTTGCAACAATGTCGGGTTTTTCCTTCAATCCTGAAGCGGATATAAGCAGCGCTGTGGCAGCGATCACGCCATAAAGAATACCAATGAAACCGTACCCAGTGTACTTGGAAGCGAAGAGACCGACAATTGCAGGCGTGATGGCTGCACCCACGATGTAAGCCGGCACAGCCAGGATCATGCGAAATGAGGTAAGGCTGGACCGCTCATCGTAATCCTCGGTCAGTTCGGAGGAAAGGGAGTAGTAAGGAACGTTGGTGAGCGTCCAGATAGTGTCGAACAAAATGAATGTGAACGCGATCCAGATGAATATCCCCAGTTGCTCGAGCCCGCGCGGTACAGACCACAAGAGCATGATACTTATTGCCAGTGGAATAGCCCCAAAGATCATGAAGAAACGGCGTTTACCAAAGCGTTTCGAGGAAAAACGATCTGAAAACCAGCCAAACAAGGGGTCATTGACCGCGTCCCAGATCTTGCCGATGAGCAGCGCGCTCCCAACCAGCGCCGGCGGCAGCAAAGCGCCATCTGTGAAGTAGATCAGCAGGAAGAATTGGACGGCTGAATTGACCAGCGCGTTGCCGACATCGCCGATGCCGTAAAAAAGTTTGGTCTTGATCGATAATTTCTCTGGGGATAAGGCGGTTGTCATTAATTCCTCCAACGGGTATTCATAGGCCGATCTGATGGCGCAACGCCTGCACCTGCGCGGACCAGTTGCCCACGTTCCAGCGTCCGTAAACGCCCAACCCGCCCATCTCATGCTGCCCAAAATACACTGGTACATGAATGAGCGATAATCCCTTGTATTCAAAAGCTTTTTCCAGCGCTGCTTTTAATTCACCTGTTGAATAACCGCCATGTAGCGCATTGACGCCTTTGATGGCATTCGCCCAGGCGACATAATCCACCTCCACGCTGTCATTGGTCGCCACCTCGCGCCCGTACTGGTCCATCTGCAGCCCGGTGATCGCGCCCATGCGCCGGTTATCCAGCAGCAGAACGCACCCGCGCGCGCCATGTTGCACACCATCAATGAGTACCTGCGGGTTCATTGTCAGTGAGCCATCCCCGCTGAGCGCCAGGGCGTAAAACGGTTCTTCGGCAATCCCGGTTGCCAGTAATGAAGAAACCGCGAACCCCATATAGGATGCCCCGCTTTCATTGTAGATCTCGTCCGGGGTTTCTTCCTCTGCCATCTGGAAGCCATTCGCCTGCACATCTCCCGCGTCGAAGACCACTTTTACCGCATGCTCTCTCGCCCAATCCAGCGCGGTCTTGACCACAGCAGGCTGTGTCAACACCTCGCGCTGCCAGACCGGATCAAATAACAGCGGATTTTCCATACGTGATTGCTTTAACGCCTGCCAATCCCGGCGCTTTTCCAGGCAGGATATGAACCATTCTGATCTCCCCTCCCGGATTTTTGGTGGTAATTCCTTCAGCACTTCGGTCAGATGCCGCAGCGTCGACCCGGCATCACCCAGCAAAGCGATAGTATTGTTGTAATGTGTGACATCGCCCTTGTCCGTGTTCATATTGATCACGTTTTCCACCACGGGGTAACCGGTGCGCGAACAATCCGACTGGCACACGAACCTTGTGCCGATGGCCACCAGCAGGTCAGCGTTTTGCATGGCGTAATTACCACTTATGGATCCCTTGGATCCTCCAACGAACATACAGCGTTCGTTGGAAGCTGGGATGGATCCGGTGGAGATGGGCGAGGTGACCGCCACGCCGTCCACCAGTTCCAGGAATTCCTCGAGTGGTTTACCGATCTTCCTGCCCCCGTTGCCGATCTTGACCACAACCTTTTTCGCCTTGAGCAACAGTTCAGCAGCCAACCTGTAAACCTCTTCATCACCAGCCCTGCTGATCCCCGGCACTTCACCGCGAGGTAATTCACGCAGATTGAATTGCGGCAGATCAGCAGCCTGAATGTTCATTGGCAGCAGCAGGTAAAAAGGCCCCGCGCGATGCGGATCTGATGTGGTGTTCAATCCGCGCCGCAGCATGGCCGGTAGCGCGAGGGGAGTATGCAATGTATACGCCTCTCCCATGCTGGAGAACAATCTCAGGTAAGAGCCTTGCCGGGGCAATGGGATCTGCTGCATGTTATATCCCTCGTCCTCGGTCGTTTCATCCCCCAGCAGATACCAAACCCCCAGCCCATCTGAAGCTGGAACCAGAGAGGCGGCCAACGCGTGCAACCCTCCGGGGCCGATTGAGGTGACCACGGCTGCTTTTTCACCGCGCATCCAGTTTAACGCGGCCGCGGCGTGAGAAGCTTCCACCTCGCTGCGTACCCCGTAGACGCGGCAGAGACCCGCTTCACTGTAGACCCGCAGCACTTCCCCGATCTCGGTGGAACCGTGCCCCAGAACGACGATGAATTTTTTGACCCCCTGTAAAAGCAATCCCAGGATTAGCGCTTCTGAAACGGTCGTATTGATGTGTTCGGGCAGGTCTCCGTTCCGGATGGCTGCATCAACACTCCCGGCATTTTTAATGGTCCCAGCCCGGGCGATGCGCTCAGAAAGGCGCTCCTCCCGTTCTCTTAGCCAATCATCAGCCATTGCCATAATTGACCTCCCGAATAATCAAAGACGAATGCTTTGTCCAGCCCTGGCAGATTCCTGGGCAGCCAGGGCAAACCGCAAGATCTCTCGACCTTCCCAGGCGGTAAGGCTCGGTTGCTTTCCCTTGAAAAAAGCGTCGATCATCTGCCGGGTGGAGTTGATGAAGCTGTGTTCCCACCCCACCGGCATATCAGAGTAAGTGAATGTTCTGCGGTCGCGATACAGGATCACGGGTGGAATATCCATCATCTTTCCGTGCCCGCGTGTCACCCAGATCACTCCTTTCGTGCCGGTGATCTCAATGCGGTCATCCTGGGCATAATGGTTCGTATCCATCACGAGTTCAGGCGCGTAAACGACCTCAAGAGAACCGAAGCGGTTGCCCGGGAATTTCCATGACACGATCGCCGGAGTATCCAGGTTGCCCACGTTTACCCCGGAATTGACATAAGTACTCCCGATCCAGGCGTGCACCTCTTCAGCCAGACCCATGAAGTACCAGGCCAGTGAAAACTTGTGGTGTCCATCATCAAAGACAAGCGGCCCCCCGCCGCAGGTATCAGGATCAAAGCGCCAGACCTGGGCCGCGCGGGGCACCTCCCAGGTGGTGGGGCTTACACCGGCGTTGCTCTTAATGCGGATGGTCAGGGGATTGCCGATCTCACCGTTCTCGATCAATTCTTTGGCTTTCAGCACGGGGGGATAAAAAATAAAGTTTTCGAAGACTTTGAAGAAGACTCCGGCGGATTCAGCCGCAGCGATCATTTCATCCGCCTCTGCAACCGATAAAGCCATCGGCTTTTGTAAGGAGATATGTTTTCCAGCAGCAGCGGCATCCAGGGTAGCCTGGCGGTGCAGATGATGGGGCAGCAATATTTCCACCAGGTCAACATCTTTCAGCGCAAGCAGATCACGATAATCCTTGAATATGTGGTCGTCAGCGACCCCCCATTTCGCGCCGCGCAATTTTGCTAAATCCAGGTCAATATCCGCCACGGCCGTGATACGCGTTTTAGGGTTTTGCAGATATTCGATCGCGTGTAAATCTGAGATCCTGCCGGTGCCAATAATACCGATGTTTAACACGTCCATACGCATCTCCTTATATGAAAAATTCGGAGCTGTTCAATCCTGTCTGGTAAAACTCATCCGGTCGGATAGGGCTTGCGCGATCGCCGTGACCCTTTTTGCCATTTCCGGCATGCGATCGATAGGAATGCGCGCAGCCGGTCCGGATATCCCCAACGCGCCGATCACCTTACCGCGGTAATCGATGACAGGTGCTGCCACACATCGCACACCAAGATTGAATTCCTCATCATCGATCGCGTAACCCAGGCTTCTAGTCTTATCGAGTTCGAATTGCATCATCTTGGGATCCACGATGGTGCGCGGGGTTGAACGTGGAAATTCAGCCGGCATTTCTATCGAATTCCAGGCCATCAACACTTTTCCCAACGCCGTGCAATGCAGAGGAGCTGTAAACCCCACCTCGGTGTTCACCCGCAAGGTTTGAGAGGATTCCACCTGATCAATGTAGAGAACCTTCCCTTGAGATAAGACACCCAGATGCGCGCACTCGCCGGTCTCATGGACCAATTGCAGGAGGAATGGTTTGGCGGTTTCACGAAGCGGCATCTTGGTCAGAAGGCTGCGGCTCAACTGTACCAACGCGGGACCCAGTTTATACTGGCGGGTTTCCGGATCTTTCTCCGCAAAGCCATAATTCGCC
>JAXGRS010000011.1:0-43910 GCA_040765685.1 Anaerolineaceae bacterium
CATCCTGCAAGGACGTGCGCGGCGAGATTAAATAAATAGCGCCCCTTGCGAAGCATCCTGTAAGGACGTGCGCGGCTCGAATAGTATACCCTTTGGGTACGCGCAACCTACTGATATCATCCCTCGATGGGGTTCGAAGTCAAAATGGAAATTGGCGCCCCTTGCGAAGCATCCTGTAAGGACGTGCGCGGCTCGAACGCGCAACCTTCTGATATCATCCCTCGATGGGATTCGAAGTCAAAACGGAAATTGGCGCCCCTCGCGAAGCATCATGTAAGGACTTGCGCGGCGAGATTAAATAAATAGCGCCCCCGGCGCGGCTCGAACGCGCAACCTACTGATTCGAAGTCAGGCACTCTGTCCAATTGAGCTACGGGGGCTTGCGCCAAAATTATACACCATTCATTCCAACCCTTGCCACATTTGTTACAATGAAATTATGCAAAAGACTATCATCTCTGAACCTATCCCCATCAAGCTCTGGCTGGATAACATCGAAGAAGGGGCGCTCAAACAAGCCCAAAACCTGGCCAACCTACCTTTCGCCTTCAAATGGATCGCGATCATGCCGGACAGCCACGAAGGATTTGGAATGCCCATTGGCGGGGTGCTGGCTGCGCGGGATACGATTGTGCCCAACGCGGTGGGTGTAGATATTGGCTGCGGCATGCTGGCTGCGCGCACAGACTTGCGTGATATCCCGCTGGATTCCTTGCGCCAAATAATGGCAGGCATCCGCCAGACCATACCGGTCGGGTTTGAGCACCATCGTTCCGATCAATCCTGGAGTGGTTTTGATCACGCTCCAGATCTCCCCATAATACAACAGGAACTGACCTCAGCACGCCGGCAATTAGGTACGCTGGGCGGCGGCAACCATTTTATTGAGGTCCAAAAAGGATCAGACGGCTATGTCTGGATCATGATCCACTCCGGCAGCCGCAACTTTGGCCTCAAAACCGCCAACTATTATCACAAAACTGCGCAGGCGCTATGCACCCGCAAAGGTTTCACCTTACCCGACCGGGATCTGGCATATCTGCCCATGGACGAGCGAGAAGGGGAGGAATACTTCAGCGCGATGAACTACTGTTGTGATTTTGCCCGCGCCAATCGTGCACTGATGATGACGCGGGTGGCAGAGATCTTTTCAAGTTGCACAGGGGCAACAATCCTAGACTCCATCAATATTCATCACAATTACGCTGCGCTGGAACATCATTTCGGTCGTGAAGTGCTGGTGCACCGCAAGGGGGCGACCCGCGCATCGCGTGACACCATGGGCATTATTCCCGGATCAATGGGTGCGAAAAGTTACATCGTCCACGGGTTAGGGAATCCTGATAGTTTCGAATCCTGTGCGCATGGCGCAGGCAGGCGCATGGGACGCAAGCAGGCGATCCGTTCACTTGATCTCATGGAGGAACAGAACAAGATGCAAGGCATTTTGCACGGATTACGCTCTCGCAATAATCTGGATGAAGCCCCAGGGGCTTACAAAGATATCGATGAAGTAATGCATCTTCAGCGTGACCTCGTGGAGATCAAGGTCAGCCTCACACCTCTGGGTTCGATCAAAGGCTGAGAGATCGTTTCTAATTACTTTCCGGCTAATGCCTTAATAAATCCCATTACATTAACAGATTGACCAGTGAGCAGGTTTTGCGCCTTGAACAATCCTGCGCAGGCGCGTACCAGCAGCCAGGCTGTGCCTGCCAGCAGCACAAGTGCGAGAGCGATCTGCCAGATCGGCACTTCAGTCGCCGCGATGCGCATCATCATGGTCACCGGCGAGGTTAAGGGGAAAAGGCTCAGAAATATCGCCAAAGGACTGTTGGGTGTGTTCAATAGCGTGCCAACGAACATCAGTGGCACGACCATAGGCATGATCACCACAGTGGTTAATTGAGATCCCTCCCGCAGGTTGGGTACAAGCGCGCCTATACCAGCCATCAAACTGGCGTAGACCGCGTAACCGAACAGGAAGAACAGGATCCCCCAGATCAGGATGGTTCCCGGTAGTTGGATCGCGGCGGCGAGAGGAAACGACCTGCCGGATATTTTTAGTAAGAGCATTCCTGCGCCAAGCCAGACCACCGTTTGAAGCAGACCGGCCAGACCCAACGCGATGATCTTGCCTGTGAGCATCTGGGTGGGTGTTACTGAAGTCATCAGGATCTCCATCACCCGGTTCACCTTTTCATTGGAAATACTGTTCAGCATCAGCGAAGAAGAAGTGAGTATAACGATATAGAACAGGAAGGTGATGACATACGGCAGGAAAAAGGTCAACCAATTGGTCTCATCCCGTTGAGATCCGCTGAGGTCAATCTCATTGGCGTTGACCGGATTCTGGATCCGGAATGCCAGCGATTCATCACCATCTGCCAGGTTATAAGCGGTAAGCGCTTTAATTGCGCTTGATTGGTTGGATCCCCCCAATGGATTGAAATCCGGTCTTACGTATATGATGTTGCCGGTTTCCAGGTAATCCTGAGGGATCAAATAATAGGCATCTACTCTACCTTCATTGACAGCTATGAGCGCATCTGGTTCAGAGGTGTACGGGATCAATTTGCCTTCAAAACCAGCGGGTATGGCTTTCATCAAGCCGCTTTGATCAACGAATCCCTCCACTGTCTCTTGAACCGGGGGCATGAACAGGTTTTGCAGGGCAGCGCTGGCGTCCGCGCCGGTTTTTTTCTGGATTCCTGTGATGACCATCAGGACAATAAAGCTGGTGACAGGGATCAGGATCAGTGTCAGCAGGAAGGATTTCCGAGTTACCACACCAAGAAATTCGTTTTTAAGAACGAGCATGATCTTTTTCATGATGACCTCATTTCGCCCGTTCAAATACTTCGCGTAGACTTACACGTTTGCCATAACGCAGCATACCCAGCCGGAACACTCGGCCGGAAAGCCATAATGAGAAGATGGCCAAAAAGATCAGCGCCGCGATAACCAGGATGATCTGCCAGGCTGGAACAGTGGTGAACATGGCTCTCAAGGGTAGGGCGATCGGAGCGGTCAACGGAAAGAGGCTCATCCCTACAGCAAGCGGTCCGTTAGGATTGAACATGATCGTGGTAATGAACCACAACGGAATCATGATCGGCAGGGTGAACCATCCGGCGACCTGTTGCGCTTCGCGGCTTTCTGTAGCGGTAGCTCCAATTGCGCCCATTGCTGCAGCTACCATGACAAAAGAAGGCATCATGGTGGCGGCAATCAATAACAGATATGAGAATTCAATTTTGGGTACTTCCCCAATGGGGATGAATAAAGGCAGAAATCTGAGCGCGATGACAGCAAAAAGTATCCAAACGACTAGTTGCGTCAGTCCAACCAGAAGATCACCCAGAATCTTACCGGTCATTAACTGGTCAGGTGAAACAGAGGTCACCAGAATTTCCATGGTGCGGTTTTCTTTTTCTTCAACCACAGCTTGCAGCAGGTAACCACCGCTGATATTGACCGCGATGATGAACAGAACCCCGGCCAATACTGGCAGCATGATGCTCAACCAGTTTTCCTCTTCCATTTCCCGTGATCCGTCTAAAGACCGGATGATGAGGTTGTCTCCCTCGATCAATCTGGAACTGATCTGTGTTGGTTTGTCCTGCAGAAGATTGTGAACGAGAAATTCCCCAAAATCATCACTGGCATTTTCACCGGTTTTGTCATCTTTAATGAACATCACTTCACCAGTTGAGAGGTAATTTTCCGTCAGCACAAAATACGCCTGGATGGTGTGCGCTTCCATGGCTTTCTTCGCGCTGTCCTCATCGGAAAACCGTTTCACCTGCGCGTTAGGGAGCAACTCCATCTTCTTCGGCTGAGGTTGGAGGTCCGTCTTGATCACCTGGTAAGGATCAACAAAACCGATCGGCGCTTTGTTATAGTCCAACCAGACCGTTAAAAAACCAATAAAGATCATCAGCGCAACCAGAAGGGGCATACTCAAAATGCCAAAAACGAAGCTTTTCGTCAAAACGCGCCGTTTATACTCATTGACGAAGATCAGCCAGGTTTTTTTCATTCAGCACCCCTGTTGTTGCCCACAACCTGGATAAAGATCTCATCCAACGTGGGTAGCGCGATCTCGAACTGCTCGAGAATGATGCCTTTCTCCACCATCACGCCCAGCAGGTCCTGCGCGGTCTTGCCGGGTTCAAGCTTGAGAAATTTGCTGCTGTTGTGGTCGCGGATCTCCTGCACACCCGGAAGGAATGCCGGTAACTCATTCAGAGTTCGAACCAGTACACCATCGGCAGAGTAATTACGACGGATATCAACGAGATTACCATAAAGTACGGTCTCTCCTTGATCGATCAGGGCGATGCGGTCGGCCAGCTCCTCTACCTGGTGCATTTGGTGGGTGCACATGATGATCGTCTTACCTTCATTTCGCTTTTCGCGCAATAGATCTTTTACCATTTGTGTGTTGACAGGGTCCAAAGCAGAAAATGGCTCATCAATAATGATCACGTCAGGCTCATGCACCAGTGTATTGATCAACTGGGCCTTTTGCTGCATACCTTTACTGAGTTCCTTGACCTTTTTCCGGCTGTAACTGGCCAGATCAAATCTTTCCAGGAATTCGCTAATGCGGGTGTGCGCTGTGCTTTCCTCAAGGCCTTTAAGGGTGGCAAGGTACACCAGGCAGCGTTCAAGGGGTATATCCTGGTATAAACCGCGTTCTTCTGGCAGGTATCCAATGCGGTCTTTTTTACTCTCGTTCATCGGACCGCCCAAAACGCTCACTGTACCGGAATCAGGTTTAAAGATATCCAGAATGATCCGAATGGAGGTGGTTTTGCCCGCGCCGTTCGGTCCCAGTAAGCCAAAAATTTCTCCGGGGTCGACCTCAAAGGAGACGTTTTTAACTGCCTTGACGGATCCAAAGGATTTTGTGATCTTATCTACAACGATAGTGGACATATTGATCCTTTCATGGAAAAACAGCCTCCCTTAGTATACGCTGGAGGCTGTTCCAAGGTTTCAGCGCAAGTTATTCTTTGGTGTAAGCCACCCCATCTGCAGCAGGTACATGACCCTTCCCGACAAAACCGGCCAGCACGATCATGGTGATGATATAAGGCGCGGTCGACATAAGCGTGGATGGGATCGTGCTACCCAGCAATGACAGCTTTGAACCAATGGAATCAGCGAAACCGAACAGGATACCGGCACCCAGCGCCCCGACAGGGGTGTAGTTGCCGAAGATCATGGCAGCCAGACCGATGAATCCCTTTCCAGCGGTCATACCCTCGTCAAACCGTCCGACTGAGCCCAGAGTAAAGAACGCGCCGCCTAACCCTGCGACCAATCCACCCAGTAATACTGCCATATAACGGGTTTTGATCACATTAATGCCAAGTGTGTCTGCCGCCTTTGGGTGTTCTCCCACGCTGCGCATACGCAGTCCCCATCGGGTGGAGAATAGGGCAACCTGGATGATGATCAGCAGCGCGAACATCAGGTACACAAAGAAGTTCGTATTGAAAAAGATCGGACCCAACAATGGGATATCAGCCAGTCCGGGAATTTCTACCCTGGTGAACATGGCAGGATTATTTAATTCCTGGCGGGTTTGCAGGAATTTCTGTGACAGGAAAGCGGTCATTCCCGCAGAGAACATATTGATCACTGTTCCGGAAATGATCTGATCGATCTTGTACTTGATGGAGAGGACAGCGTGCAGTGAGGCGAGCAAAACCGAAGAGAGCACACCAAAAAACAACCCCAACCATGCGCTATCTGTGATGCTGCCCATCAGCGCGCAGACCATGGCCGACATCAACATCATTCCTTCGATGGCGATGTTCACCACGCCAGCCCGCTCACACAGGATGCCCGAAAACGCGCCCAGAGTGATGGGGACTGCCAATTGAACCGAGCTAGAGAGCATACCGGCCAGGTTTAGCGATTTGCCAGCTGCCTGCCATGTGAGGAAACTGAAAATGAGGAAGAGGAAAACGAAACCTACCATCAAATTGGTCAATTTTCCAAATCCTTTGATCAATTGAAACACCCCGATGATTACACAAAGAGCAGCTAAAAGGTATAGTGTGGATTGGGATGGAATGATCCAATCGCCCATTGTACCCACTGTTATTCCGCCTGGTGTCATCACAAACTTGGTTAACAAACCAGGCTGCAGTGTTCTGGCGAAAACGAACGTGATGAACACGGCGACAAGGATCTCGATCACCCCGGTGGAGATACGCCGGGTGCGAGAGATATCAGCAATTTTGGCGCGATGAATGGCAGCTGTTGATGGTGCAGTCGTGGTCGCCATTATTTACCTCCTCCCCAACCGCTTAAAGTGAACGAGGCCGCGGCTGCTTCTTCTTTTAGCGGTGCCCGCATGCGGTAAATTGCCCGGATGATAGCCGGAGCAGCGACAAAAATGAGGATCACTGCCTGGAGAATTGTGACAATATCAATTGGAGTTCCTGAGACAACCATCATCTTGGTAGCGCCGTTCTTCAGCACTCCAAATAGGAGAGCAGCGAAGATCACGCCCACAGGATGGTTATTCCCCAGCAGCGCTAGTGCGATACTATCGAAACCATAGCCTGAAGAAAGACCAATTGCCATACTGCGGTTGATCGCCAGGATCTCATTGCCGCCAGCCATTCCAGCGAGAGCTCCTGAAAGCGCCATGCCGATAATGGTAACCTGGGTGATGTTCAATCCGGCGTATTTAGCCGCGCGGGGGTTCACACCAACCATGCGCAGGTTCAAACCCCATGTAGTTTTGAACAGGATCCACCATACCAGCGCTGCAAATGCCAGCGCGATGAAGAAACCCAGATGAAAACGGATCGGAGTTTTAAAGAATTGCGGGATCTGTGCGGATTTTTCAATGATCGGGCTGAGCGGCATCCCCCCGGTCCCCGGACGTGTCATTGGTCCGGTGAGAAGCCAGGTGGTAACGCGGTAAGCGATGTAATTCATCATGATACAGTTGATCACCTCGTTGCCACCCGTGGTTGCTTTCAACAACCCTGGAACCATTCCCCAAAGCGCGCCACCCAGCGCGCCAGCCAGAAAGGCGAGAGGCATATGAATGATGGCGGGCAGGCCGGTGAGGGAGTATCCCACAAAGGTCGCGGCAGCAGCGCCCATGAATAATTGACCTTCAACACCAATGTTGAACAATCCAGCCCGAAATGCCAGCGCGCACGCCAGACCGGCGAAAATATACGGCGTCGCCTGAACCAGGCTCTCCAGGATGGGATTAATCGCGTTGCGCACATCCTGAGCATCGCCGTAGATCAACGCGGATATGATCTCCACCGGGTTGCCCAGCGAACCGGTTAACAATCCGAGATAGGCTTTGCCAACTTCTGAAAAAGCCGTACCGATCCCGTTGAAAAAACCGACTTTGAAGGCGTCGTAAACTGTGAAGCTCGTCGCGGCGATTAAGACGGCACCCAGGATGAGACCGGTGAGAATTGCCAATGCCGGGATTTGGATCACTTTCCAAAAACCGCGTTTCTTTTTCGGCTTGGCTGATTCATCCCCATTGATTTCTTCGATTACTGTTTTTAGTAGATCTTTCTTTTCCAGGTCTTTTTTTCTCAAGGGTGCACCTCTCTAGAAAGTGATCTCAACAACTTTTTCACCCTGCGCTTTTTCGATCTTTTCAGGGATGATACCAGCCATCAATAAACCAAGCGTTTCTTTTGTAACATCATCAGCGTTCACAGTAGCAATGATCTTACCTCGGTACATTACAGCGATACGGTCTGACAATTCGATCACTTCATCCAGTTCAGGTGACACCAGTAGAACGGCACACCCTTCGTCTCGTTTTTGAACGATCCTCTTGTGAATGTATTCGATCGAACCTACGTCAAGTCCGCGAGTGGGTTGAGAGGCAACCAGCAATTCGATCGGCCGTGATAATTCTCGCGCGATAATGACTTTCTGTTGATTTCCGCCTGAAAGACTTCCCACTGATGTGAGAGGGCTTGGTGTACGGATGTCAAAATCAGCGATCAGTTTCTCGGCATTTTCAAGGATCTTATCGTATTGCAGTACAACCCCTTTGGCATATGGCTCTTTGTAGTATGTACACAGCACCAGGTTTTCTGCCACCGGAAACGGTAGTACCAATCCGTCCGCCTGCCGGTCTTCAGGTACGTGGGCTGAACCAACCTCCGTGATCTTGCGGGGTGTGGAGTTGGTGATATCCTCGTTCTTGAAGAGTATTCTACCGGAAGCGCTCTTATCCAAACCAGTGATCGCTTCAACCAGTTCCGTTTGACCGTTGCCCTGAACACCCGCGATGCCCAGGATCTGACCAGCGTGCACATCAAAAGATACGTGGTCTACCATAACCTGTTTAAATTGGTCGGCAACAACAAGATCCTGGACTGAGAGGATCACCTCCCCGGGTTCTTTGACATCTTTTTCCACTACCAAGTTTACTTCGCGACCCACCATCATCTCAGCCAGTTTATTCTTATCAGCAACTTTTGGATCCGCCTCTCCGACCACCGCGCCGCGCCGGATGACCATGATTCGGTCTGCCACATCAAGTACTTCGCGTAATTTGTGCGTGATAAAGATGATCGACTTGCCCTGTTTTACCAGGGAGCGCATAATGTTGAACAGGTCATCCGCTTCTTGTGGAGTGAGTACTGCAGTAGGTTCATCGAAGATCAAAATGTTCGCTTCACGGTACAACAGCTTGATGATCTCAACACGTTGCTGTACACCAACCGGCAGGTCCTTCACATAATCGTCCGGGTTGACCTCGAGTTTATACTGCTGTGAAATCTCACGAATTCTGGCGGCGGTTTTAGGACGGTCCAGGAAATCTCCCATCTTCACCGGTTCAGATCCCAGCATGACGTTCTCAGTGACCGTGAACACAGGGATCAACATGAAGTGCTGATGCACCATTCCAATCCCGGTGTTAATGGCATCAGTAGGGGAGTTAATGATCACCTTTTGGTCGTTTACCAGGATTTCTCCTTCATCCGGCTGGTAAAGACCATATAGGATATTCATCAGCGTAGTTTTACCCGCGCCGTTCTCTCCCAGCAACGCCAGAATTTCTCCCTGATTAAGCGTCAGGTCAATGTGATCATTCGCCAGCACACCGGGGAACCGTTTTGTTATTCCTTTTAGCTGAAGAATCGGAGCCATGTTTACTCCATTTACGAAAAATTTTTGGAATTATGAAATATTGTATCATAGGCACAAAAAAACTAGGCAACGGAGAGTGGACAACAAAAAAGGCTGGAGCATTTCGCTCCAGCCTTTTCGCGGTAAATGTCAGTGATTTACTGTTTGTAATCCGGGTTCATGGTAACTTTGCCGGAAATGATGTCGGCCTTGAGGGTTTCAAGTTCTGCCTTAAGTTCGGCGGGAACTACACCATCCAGGTTGTGGAACGGTGCGAGCGCGACACCACCATTTTTGAGGTTACCAACAACGGAGCCACCCTTGAAGGTGCCTTCCTTGGCGGATTTGATCACTTCGAGAGTGGTCACATCCATCAACTTCATGATGGAGGTGAGGGTAACGTCAGCATAATCGGGGGCGGTCAGGAACCAATCTGAGTCTACACCGATGATGTAAGCGCCACCGCGTTCTTTCACCGCAGCTGCAGCGCCCAGTCCTACAGGTCCGGCAACCGGCACGATGATGTCAGCGCCCTCATCCATGAGGGTGATGGCCATCTCGCGACCCTTCTGCTGATCGCTGAAGTCGTTGGTGAAGAGACCTTCCTTCGCAACCACATCCCATCCCAGGGTTTCCACTGCGGTGCCGTGAACTTCGTTGTAGTAAGCAACGCCGCGAGCATACCCATCCATGAAGATGGACACGGTCGGGATGTTCATTCCACCAAAGGTGCCGACCTTTCCGGTCTTGGTCACACCAGCGGAGAGATAACCAGCCAGGAAGGCGGCTTCATCAGTCTGGAATGCCTGTCCGACAACGTTGGGGATGACAGGGGAATAGCCGTAGTCAACGATGGAGAATTTGACATTCGGGTTGGCTTCCGCGGCGGCTTTGGTGGCGTCGCCCAGCAGGAAACCGACGGTGATGATAATGTCGCATTTCTCAGCGATGAAGGCGTTGATGTTCTTTTCGAAATCAGCCACTTCTTTGGATTCCAGGTACTTGGCTTCAATACCAAGTTTGGTCTGAGCATCCTGGGCACCCTTCCACGCGGTTGCATTGAAGGATTTGTCATCGACACCACCGGTATCGGTGACTTCGCACGCCTTGAATTTCGCTACTTCTGTTGCTTTCGCGCAAGCGGTAAGCACAAACATAGCGATCAGGAGTACTGACATTACAGCAAACAATTTCTTTGACATTGGTTCTCCTCCTACAGAGAGATGGATTTTCCGGGATTTTATCCCGTGCATGAATTTAGTATAACGATATTTGCATTCACTTGCAAGAGTATTCTTGCCTCGAAATTTTGCTAAAAATTGGCCGTAAATTAGGAAATTGTGTCATTGCTTTAATATATTATCTTCCTTGGTTGCCTCACCTCGCTTTACACCCAGCATCAGTATCAGCGCTATAACCAGGAACAGCGGCCCAATGACCATCACCATACCGTAATTGTTCCCGCTTAACTGAACGATCAAGCCATTCAGATTAGGTCCAACAATGGCTGCGAGTGTGGAGAAGAGATAATACAAACCGGTGAATGTGCCAATGCGCGATGCCGTGGTCAGATCAACCACCATTGGTAAAGAATTGATGTTAATAAACGACCATGTTATACCGGCTGCCATCAGGAACAGGTTGACCACGCGGATCATTCCCAAGGCGGGTAATTTGGTGAGCTCGATGGTGAGAAAATCGACGGGTAGGATGGCGATCAGCAGCACAAGTGTGGCCATCCCAATGATCCCGATGGAAATCGTTTTCTTCCGGCCAAGGCGGCTGCCAATAATGCCGGCAATGATGGCAAAGAGCACAAAGAATATCCCCATATGCCCCGACATTCTACCCGCGTCGCCGTCAGGAATGCCCAGATGTTTCGTCGCGTACAGGGTCAAAAAGGACTCAACCCCCTGGTAAGTGAGGAACCAGAAGAAGATCGCCAGTAAAATTCGCAATCCGCTTTTGTCCTTTTCCTTGGTCAGTTCTTTAAGACTGGCAAACATGTTGGGTTGTTTTTCCGCTTCCTCGTAGTTTTTTGGTTCCTTGATAAAGATGAATACCAGCAGCGCTGCGACCACTGTCAAGACTGATCCCATCCAGAAAGGGTAATTGACATTGATCTCGTATAATGTGCTGCCCACCAGTGAAGCGATGATCGTTCCCAGTCCGCCCATCAGGTTGATGATTCCGTTCGCCTGGGAGCGGAAGCGTGAAGGGGTGATATCAGGCATCAATGCCACCACAGGGGTGCGCCAGAACGCCATGCTGAGCAAAAGGGTGCTGGTGCATGCCACAAAAAGCGGCAGAACCGCAGCCATAGGGATCAATCCAAACGCGAGCGCGCCAACCGGCGCACCAATGAGGATGAACGGCATACGGCGGCCTATGGGTGTGCGCAATTTATCTGACCAGGCGCCGACAGGCGGCTGGATGAACAATGCCGCGATGTTGTCCAGCGTCATGAAGAACCCGATCAAGGCCGCGGAAAGCCCGAACTTATTCGCGAGGAATAGAGGAACGAACGCGTTGTAGATCGTCCAGATAACACTCACTCCAAAGAAACCAAATCCGAGCAGGAAGATCTTGCCGTAGTTGAACTTCTTCATCTAATCATCTCCATTTTCCTTGAATTTTTGTAGAGTCTTTCTATCTTTATCAGAAAGTTCAGCTTTCTCCAGAATGTCAGGGCGATACTTTTGCGTTCGAAATAATGATTGCTCGCGCCGCCAGCGTGCGATCTCCGCGTGATTGCCAGATAATAAAACATCCGGTACACGCCACCCTCTGAATTCCTCCGGACGGGTGTAATGGGGGTATTCAAGTAACCCCTCGCTGAAACTGTCATCCTGTGCGCCGTCCGGGTCTCCCAACACACCCGGGATGAACCGGCTGATGGCATCGATAAGCACCATGGCGGGAAGTTCTCCACCGGTGAGCACATAATCTCCAATAGAGATCTGATCAGTGACCAGGTGTTCAATGATGCGTTCATCAATTCCTTCGTAACGGCCGCATAAAAATGCCAGGCGCGGCTGAGCCGCCAGTTCCCGGGCTATCGCCGTGGTAAAGGGTCGGCCTTGCGGTGACATGTAAATCAACGGGCAGATTGGCGGCGCGCCCAGCACAGATTCAACCGCCGCGAAGATAGGCTCCACCTTCATCACCATCCCGCCTCCGCCCCCGTACGGCGCGTCATCGGTAACGTGATGCCGGTCAAATGTCCAATCGCGGATATTATGCAACGCCACACTGATCAAGTTCTTATCGACCGCTCGTTGCAGAATGCTTGACTCGAGGTAAGGTTGAATAACACCTGGAAAAAGGGTGAAAACATCAAAATGCATAAATCAATTCTAGCAATAAAAACCATCTTGTGGCAAGTTGAATACTCCAGGGAATGTAAATTATCCCGATCCCATCCCCATCAGCCTATCTTGACGCTGATGGACACACTTGGTAAGATGATTTCATGTATATCAAAGGCAGCAAATTCAGCATGCAAAAACGCCGGCGGCGATCCAATCCGTTCAAGGTGATTCTTTTGCTGGTGTTCATCGCGGCTGCGATCTATTTTGATCGTATGGTCGTTCCTACCATTCCTCAATTTTTTCAGCCTACTCCCACCCCCACGAGAGCACCTGAATCATTGGTAACAGATGCCCGCAGCCTGGAGCAAGAAGGCAAATACGTTCTGGCGGTCACCGCTTACAAACAGGCGGTCGCTGCCGATCCCCGCAATCCTGAAAACTTCATGGCGCTGGCGCGATTGAATATCCACCTGGGAAATTACGAAGAAGCCGTCTCACAGGCGGAAAACGCCCTGCTGCTCAACCCGAACAACGATCAGGCGATGGCGTTGCGCGGCTGGGCGATCGGATTGAGCGGGGATTATGTACGCGCGGTCGGCGCTCTGCAGGACACGGTAAATGCGAATCCGAACAACGCTGCTGCTCACGCATACCTGGCGGAAATACTCATTTACATGCTCCAGGCAGGTCAGGGCGATCTGACCACGATGGATAGTGCCATCGGTGAATCGCGTATGGCAGAATCGCTTGCTCCCGGAACAATCGAGACGCATCGGGCAAGGGGGATCGTGTTGGAATACACCTCAAATTTTGAAGAAGCCGCGGCAGAATTTGAAGCTGCCATTGCCCTCAACCCGAATATTGCCGATCTTCACCTGGCCTTAGGCCGTATCTATTTCTATCTCCAGGAATACAACGATGCCATTACGGAATACGGCCGGGCGAACGCTTTGAACCCGAGGGATTCAACGCCTGAAACCCTCATCGCCCGAACCTATGCCATAAATGGCGATTATCAAAAAGCGATACAGTACGCTGAAGCCGCGCTGCTGGATGATCCCACAAATCCGTTTTTATACGGCAACCTGGGGCTCATTTACAGCAGCGCTGCCCAGTACGCAGATGCGATCGATAACTTGCGCATTGCGATCCGTGGGGGTACTTCTTCTGACGGCGCACCTGTGGAGGGTATTCCGATGACGTATGGACGGGTCGCCCAGTACTATTACACGTATGGACTTGCCCTTGCCCGTGAAGGGCAGTGTGATGAGGCGGTCCAGATCTCTCTGGCTGTTCAAAACGGTTTACGCAACGATGATGTTGCGGTGTATAACGCGGAAGAAATGGTGAAGATCTGTGGCGGTACTATTACAGACTCAACCCCTACCGATGCTCCTGGAGAAGCAACATCCGCTCCTGAGGTTACTCCCTAAGCAGACTTTCCGTTCCCTCATTCCAAATTGTGAAATGATCGATTTCAACGGCAAACGAAATATATTCAGTAGCTCCAAAAAAAGATCCAACCCTATTCGGATCTTCCTTTTGTTGATCTTTATTCTCGCCGGATTGTTCGTGATCCGTGGATTGAAGACTGGTGCCATCAACCCCATGATCCAAACCACTGTAACACCAACCCGCAGTTTAAATTCGTTCGCCCAGGAAGGTCAAACGCACTTCCAGGCGGGTAATCTTGAAAAGGCGATCGAAGCCTATAAAAATGCCATCCTGATCGACCCCGGCAACACAACGTTGAGGGCTGAGCTTGCCCGTATCCAGGTTTACTCAACTTCTCAGATCACAGTAGATGCCGATAAAAGAGCCCGCTACGATGAAGCGCTGGCGATCCTTGATGAGGGTTTGGAGATCGAACCGCAGAATAGCAGCCTGCACGCGGTAAAAGCCTTCGCGTTGGATTGGTATGGAGCATCCGGGGTTGCTGGTGAAAAATCACAGGAATACCTGATCAAGGGTGAACAATCGGCAGTTGAAGCATTGCAGTATGACAACACCAATGCCCTTGCCATGGCCTATTACGCCGAATTGTTGATCGATCAATTGAAGTACACCCAAGCGCAAGAGTTTATTAACCAGGCGTTGCAGACTGATAGCAGCCTGATGGACGTGCACCGTGTGAATGGCAGTATTCAGGAAGCTTCCGCCAACTATGCCCAGGCGATCGAGGAGTATCAACGAGCAATTGAAATCACTCCCAACCTGAATTTCCTGTATATGTCCCTTGGCGCTAACTACCGTCAACTGGCGAACATGGCGGTTACAAAACCCGAACAGACCTATTATTACGATCTCACGCTCGAGGCTTTTGCCAAAGCGGTAGCGATCAATGACCGGTTGGGGGTTAATGATCCAATCCCATTGCTCTCTATTGCCAACACTTATGTTCAAATGGGTGAGTTTTTTGCAGCTGCGCGCAACGTTTTAAAGGCGATCGAATTTTCACCGGATGACCCGACAGTTTATGGACAACTGGGAGTTGTGTATTACAAATCGCGCAACTACGAAGGTTCCATTCTTCCACTGCGCTGCGCCGTGCGTGGTTGCACCGCGCAGGAATCCTGCCTGGTGCGCAATGGCGGAGAAGAATGTGATCCTGAAGAAATCCCGGATATCCCCATCCCGGGTTTGGAAATGACCAATAACACGGTCATCTATTACTACATCTATGGTTCTGTTCTGGCGGGCTTGCACCAGCCCTCTAACGGATATTGTACTGAAGCCATGCAGGTTTTCGACGAGATCACCAGTGTGTTCAGTGCCGATGAAACCATCATGGGGATTGTAAAAGAGGGCGTGGCTATCTGTAATTATTACGGATTCAATTGATCCAGATGTAAAAAAATATCAGAGTTTTATAAGAGATTTGATCAACCTCTTGACTTCAATTTCAAAGACGGTTATTATTCATTTGCTTTTAGCACTCTTATCAGGCGAGTGCTAAAAATATGAAAATTCAATCCTAAACAGGAGGCAAGCATGTCACTAGATTTGAAACCGTTGGGAAATCGTGTTTTAGTAGAGCCCGTGGAAGAAAATGAAGTTACCGCGGGTGGAATTGTGTTACCTGATACCGCCAAGGAAAAACCGCAGAAAGGTGTCATCCTCTCGATCGGTCCTGGCGACCGCGATGAAGACGGCGAACACATCCCCATGGATGTGAAAGTTGGCGACACTGTTCTGTTCCAGAAATACGGTGGAACCGAGATCAAAGTGGATGGCAAGAAACTTTTGATCCTGCGCGAGAGCGATCTGCTCGCCATCGTTACCAGCAAATAGTCAATTTATTAAAAGGAGAATTAACCTATGGCAGCAAAACAACTCGTTTTTTCTGAGGAAGCACGCCGCAGCCTCAAAAATGGTATCGATATTGTCGCGAATGCGGTTGTAACCACACTTGGCCCCAAAGGTCGCAATGTTGCGATCGATCGCAAGTTCGGTGCTCCGACCATCACCCATGATGGCGTGACTGTGGCCAAAGAGATCGAACTGGAAAACCCTTATGAAAATATGGGCGCCCAATTGATCAAAGAAGCCGCCACTAAAACCAATGACATCGCCGGTGACGGCACCACCACATCCACCCTCCTGGCCCACACCATCGTGAGTGAAGGCCTGAAAACCCTGGCAGCCGGCGGGAATCCCATGCTTCTCAAGCGTGGTATCGAAATCGCTTCGAAAAAGGTTTCAGAAGAGATCAAGAAGCACGCCATCGCGATTTCAACCCGTGAAGACATCGCCGCTGTTGCCACCACTTCCGCCCAGGATTCATCCATCGGCGAATTAATCGCTGACGTGATGGACAAAGTCGGTAAAGATGGTGTGATCACCGTTGAGGAATCTAAAGGCCTCGAATTCGAACAGGAATACGTTGAAGGCATGCAGTTCGACCGCGGTTACATTTCCCCTTATTTCGTTACCGATTCCGAGCACATGGAATCCGTCATCCCTGAACCCTATATCCTCATCTACGATAAGAAGATCTCCGCTGCCCAGGACCTGGTCCCTATCCTCGAGAAACTCGTTCAAACCGGTAAGCGCGACCTGGTCATTATCGCTGAAGATGTTGATAGTGAAGCCCTGGCTACCCTTGTGGTCAATAAACTCCGCGGTATGCTCAACGTTCTGGCTGTCAAAGCCCCCGGTTTTGGCGATCGCCGCAAGGCCATGCTGCAGGATATCGCTTTCCTCACTGGCGCTACCGTTATCTCTGAAGAGACCGGCCGCAAGCTCGAAACCGTTGTGCTCCCTGATCTTGGCCGCGCTGAGAAGGTTGTTTCTGACAAAGACAATACCACCATTATCGGTGGCAAGGGTGACGAAGCCGCCATTAAAGGCCGCATTGAGCAGATTCGTGTTGAGATCGATAAGACCACCAGTGATTACGATCGCGAAAAACTTCAGGAACGCCTCGCCAAGTTATCCGGTGGTGTCGCCATCATTCGTGTTGGTGCTGCGACCGAGACCGAACTGAAAGAAAAGAAGCACCGTGTTGAAGATGCCCTTTCCGCAACCCGTGCCGCTGTTGAAGAAGGCATCGTCCCCGGTGGTGGTGTGGCCCTGATCAATGCCATGGTCGTTCTGGATGACCTCAAACTTGGCAGTGAAGATGAGCAGATTGGTGTCAAGATCGTCCGCAAATCCCTTGAAATGCCGATGAAAAAGATCGTCGAGAACGCTGGCATGGATGGCGCTGTAGTTATCGAAAAGGTGCGCGCAGAGCAGAAAGCCAAAAAGAACCACAATATCGGTTACGATATTATCCGCGAGGAATACATCGATATGATCAGAGGTGGTTTGGGTGATCCTGCCAAGGTAACCCGTGGTGCGCTTGAAAACGCCGCGTCCATCGCTGCCATGATCCTCACCACTGAAGCCCTGATCACGGATATTCCTGAAAAGAATCCCCCGGCTCCGATGCAGCCGCCGATGGATTACTAATCCGGAACCATTAACAGTGCTGACAGACCGTAAGGTCTGTCAGTTTTTTATCTTATGCATTTCGGGTATAATCTACCCGATGAAACCTCGAATCCTCATCGTTCTCTCTGTTCTGATGCTGTTTATTCTAGCAGGATGCAAGACCACCCCCTCTGCGATTACTGAGTCGCCGGTCGTTCCTTCAGGTACACAGGAACCGGTCCTGCCCACCGCCACAACCGCAGCCACTGCCACATCACTCCCCATGGCGCTGCGTGTGAACGGTGAGGGCATCCTGCTTACTGAATACGAAGCGGAACTTTCCCGTTTACAGTCCGCCCTTACCGAGCTTAAACAGGAAATGACGCCAGAGGATCAAAAAACCCGCGTTCTCGATAACTTCATTGATGAATTGTTGCTGGCGCAGGCTGCTGTTGAGGCTGGGCACCCGGTCAGCGATGAGGATGTGCAGGCGCGTATCGACGGGTTGGTGAGCGACCTGGGCAGTGTTGAAAAACTCACAGAATGGCAGAACGCGAATTACTACACGGATGAATCACTGCGTATAGCGCTCAAACGGGCTGTTGCGGCTGCCTGGCAGCGCGATGCTGTGGCCGAAGCTGTACCGCAAACCGCTGAGCAGATCCACGTGCGCCAGTTGTTCTTTAAGAATGAAGCCAACGCGATCGCCGCGTTGAAACAATTGGAAAGTGGTATAGAATTCGATACACTCGCGAACCAGCAGGATCCCACTTTAGGTGGAGACCTGGGTTGGTTTCCCCGCGGAATGCTCACCCAGCCTGAGGTTGAGGAGGTTGTTTTCACCCTGCAACCAGGTCAAACCTCCGGGATCATTGCCAGCAGTCTTGGTTTCCACATCGTGAATGTTCTGGAGAGGGATAACGAACATCCTTTATCGACCGAAGCCAGGCTCAAAATGCAAAGGGAAGCTCTGGCGAGTTGGCTCAAGCAAGCCCGTGAAAAAAGCACCATAGAAATATTAGTACCCTGAGAATTCAGTTCGTCATTAGGGGTCTGTATGCGATTTGTCGATCAGCGAGAATTGGATAGGAGGGCCAGGCGTCGTGCTCGCCAGCGTCGTCGCAACATACTTTGGAACGTCCTAACCTCGCTGGTTGTGATTGCCACTGCTGCCTTGATCGGCTTTTACTTCATTTTATATTCCAATCCCCAGGTTCCGATTAACCCCTTCCCGCCTCCTACCATGCCGGTTCTAATGGCGCTTCCAACCAGCACCGCCACTCCTCCACGCCTGCCACCCACCTGGACTCCTACACCACGGGCGACACAGACTTTACGATCAACCGACACACCAATCCCAATAGTAGATACCCCTACCGCCACAGCCACGATTGGTGTGTTTCCAACCTTTGCAATGGATACAGGTACAGAGTATCCTTACGCGATCCAGGGTGAACCGGCATTAATGTCCAATACAGTGTTTCATCCTGGCGATACATGTGACTGGCAGGGAATCGCCGGAACGGTGGTGGATCTTCAGGGAAAACCTGTGGTCGGCGTGCTCGTCCGACTTACCGGTTTCTACGATGGGCGCACAATTGAGATGAATACCCTTTCAGGTGGAGCTTCCGCCTGGTATGGCGAATCAGGGTATGAATTTGTCCTCGGATTTAAACCAATAGAATCCAAAGCTATACTCGCGGTGCAACTGGTCGACCAGGCGATGATGCCTGTTTCCAACCGTGTAATCATCGATACCTCTGCTGATTGTGATAAGAACCTGGTTCTCATCAACTTCAAGCAGGTACGCTGACAAATTGATCGTGGGGGAGTGTTACAAATCTACTAAAGGAACATCGAGAGTTGGGTATTTTCCTCAAGGCTCAACGGATCGGTGTCAATCAACAATTTCCAGAGATCAAGTGTCAGGTCCGCACGCAGAGCGATACTGCGTAACGTACGATATTTAAGGAAATGAAATCCGTTATCAAGCAATTCTCGCAGGTAGGGGTCACGTTCCAGCTTAAATTTTAGTAAACCAGCCCGACTTCCAGGTAGAATAAACACCGTTTCGTAATCAGAACTTCCAGAACCGATCGCTTTTCGATCAATGATGGCGGTTGAAAAAATGTAGAGCTTATAGATCGGCTCTTCACGGCCGGTGTGTAAATACCAATTAATTGGATACTCTCCTTCCTGCCTTACCTTAAAAGATTCTCCCAACCTGGCAACGATCTCACGCATTTTTTGCAGGTCTGCGTCGCGGGAAAGCTCCGTTTCTGATGACTTGAGAATCCAAGCGCCTGAGGCTGGTTCCAGGTCTGCGTACGAGTGCATGATCATTCGTATGAGATCAACTGGCGGGGTAAGGTAACCTGAGAAGCGCTGGTTGACCCTGTGATACAGTTTTTCATCCGCAATGTGAGTTTCATTCAGCAGCCATGATCGAAGCTCCACCTCCAGTCGATCAGCCAGCGGGTTTTGTTGCGCATCCGCTTGTGCCAGCCACCATAACCCGCTTTCCGGATCCTGCGCCGTGGCATCCAGTCTCCTGAGAAAAGTGTTATCCGCCAGCAAAGCGTTCAGTGCTCCGTGAATTTCAGACGATTTCTCGAATGTCAATTGTTGAATGGTTGGCGGGAAGGTGTTTTCATCAGCCAGGGCGGTCATGGCGGCGGTGTGTAGTTCGATGTACTCGGTGGGTTCACCGATCTCGGTTAGCAATTCACGCATGGCTTCACGGGCGATCTTTTGCACATTCACCGGTTTGTATACTGCATCACGTTTGCCGGTTTTCCATGAGATCTGAACAGGTTCCGTTTCATTCATTACCGCGCATCCGCTTACTTCCATGCGGCAGATCGCCGCGCTTTGTATCACCGCGCTGATCAAACCGGCAGATGGTTCGGGAACAATGCCGAATACAGGTACATCATCCCCCGCAAGAACGCTGGCAGGCATGAGGGCAGCGTGCAACGCGGTGGTGTGCCAATACCAGTCAAAGCGGCGACGTTCGATCACCTGGCTAAATTTTCCCGCCTTTTCACGCCCCCATAACCAGGATGCCCACAGGCTGCACAAGGTCCAGAAGGCCTGGTTAGGCCGAGGAAAGATACACATCACCTGGTCGATCTGTAATCCCTCCGCTGCCTGTTCAAGGTCGCGCATCCTTCCGGCGTATAGGCATACCCCATTACCAGCCGGTAACACCGGCCAGGTCGTGAATTCCACAAGTGGAACTTCAGCGGTCCAGGTCTGGATGGCGTGGTCGATCTCAAGCCATAGATTCTTTTCAATATAGCGTGTAGGCATACTTAACAGGCGCGGACGCTCACGTTCTTCCGGCCATGACCAGATAGCGTTCCCGCTGTACATGAGGGAGAGCAGGATCGCTTCAAGTAACTCGCGTTTATCTGTTGAAAGCTGCATTCCCTCCATTTTGTTCATCAAGGTAAATAGCACGTATAGTGAGCGAACCGGGTAGATGTTAATGGCGGATTCAACGATCTCACGGTCGGCAACGTTGCTACCTAACACTTTGGAAAGCGCACGCGCGCGGTACATCGGTTCGCTCCGCTGGATCTGTTCGATGCGTTGAATGTCCTCGTCAGTGATAGGGTGTTCACCTGCATCGGAACAATGCGGACAGCTGTAGATTCTCCCATTTGGTAACTTTTCTCCGCGCATCCATAGAAACCCGCTCGCCTGTATCTCAGCCCCACAACTGGCGCAGCGTGTGGTATACAGGTTCATGATCGATGTCTCAAGTCGTTCCTGACCTTTTTTCTGATCCCCCAGTTCCCGGACCACCGCAATGAAATCCTCCCTTGTTGGACCCGATGCCAGTAAGCCCAGTTGAAAAGCTGTCACCGGGTTGTTGCACGCAACCAGAACCCGGTAACCTGCCGCGGCGGCTTCCAGGATTGCCCGTGGTGAAGCGCAGATCGGATCGAGAATTGTGCTGCCCGTTGGCGTGTCCCTCTGGAGCCAGCGCGCTGCCATACCGGGCGGGTCCAGCGGTAGAAAACGATCAAAAGGCAGTTCCACCCGGGTTTGGTTGGCAGGTGAATAGACCAGTGGTTTGATCATGATCTCCTCTGCAATTATGATAGCCGAAATTGGAGGAATTTCAACCATCGATGCCTGAGAAAAAAACATGACCTGTAATCAACAGGTCATGTTTGTGTTGAGTGATGCATGGTTGCAGCGTGTTATTTGGATTTGCCTGTTAAAGTGGGTATATGATTCTGGATCGTGTCGATCGCCGCCTGCGGGTAATCATAATCCTCTAGTTCACCGGAGAGATAGCGGTTGTACGCGATCAGGTCAAAGCTGCCGTTGCCCGACATATTGAACAGGATCACTTTTTTCTCGCCGGTAAGTTTCGCTTCAAGCGCCAGGTCGGTGGCTGCCCGCAGGGCGTGCGCTGACTCAGGCGCGGGCAGAATGCCTTCCGTGCGTGTAAAAAGCAGCGCAGATTCGAACACGGCTTTCTGATGCACAGGGACCGCCTCGACCAGACCGGCGTTGTACAGCGCGGAAAGCGTGGGAGCCATGCCGTGGTAGCGGAGACCGCCAGCGTGAATGGCAGCCGGAACGAAGTCATGCCCGAGTGTGTACATCTTGATCACCGGTGCCATACATGCGGAATCTCCGTAATCGAAAGCGTACAATCCCTTGGTCAGCGAGGGTGTCGCGTACGGTTCCACTGCCATTAGGCGGGTGCGTTGGCCGTTACGCAGGTTTTCTCGCAGGAATGGAAAAGCGATGCCGGAGAAGTTGGAGCCGCCTCCCACGCAGCCGATCACAACATCAGGGTATTCACCCGCCATATCCATTTGTTTCAGGGCTTCTTCACCAATTACCGTTTGATGCAGCAGGACATGATGTAACACGGAACCCAGTCCATACTTTTTGGCTCCGTTTGATTTTGCCGCGACTTCAACTGCTTCAGAGATAGCGATACCGAGCGAGCCTGGGTTTTCAGGGTTTTCTACGAGCACCTTGCGTCCATAATCCGTTCGATCGCTGGGGCTGGCGTACACCTGTGCCCCATAGGTTTCCATCAGATAGCGTCGGTAAGGTTTTTGGTCATAAGATACTTTCACCATGTACACTTCCAGGTCCAGTCCGAAAAAAGTGCAGGCCATCGCCAGCGCGGCTCCCCATTGCCCCGCGCCTGTCTCGGTGGTCATGGCTTTTGTGCCCGAGATTTTGTTGTAATACGCCTGTGGGAGGGCGCTGTTGGATTTATGGCTGCCTGAAGGGGAGACGCCTTCGTACTTGAAATAGATATGCGCCGGGGTGCCGAGAGCCTTTTCAAACCGGCGTGCGCGGATCAGCGGTGTGGGGCGCCATAGTTTGTACGCTTCCCGTACTTCTTCTGGGATCTCGATGTAGCGATCAGAAGTAAATTCCTGTTCGATCAATCCCGGGGGAAAGAGAACTGATAGAAATTCAGGAGTTACCGGTTCCAGCGTCATCGGGTTGAGCATTGGTTCCGGTTTCATCGGTGCATCCGCGTTGATGTTGTACCAGGAATGCGGGATGTCACTTTCACTCAGCAGGTATTTGGTTGTTTCTTCCATGTCCGATCTCCTTTATAAATTTTTTCTGTGGACGGACCTTGAATAGAAAAAGCCCGTCCCTGCTGGGGACGGGCTATATGCCCGCGGTGCCACCCCGATTAAGCGGCTGATCCGTGAATAAAAAAATCTCCGGAGGTTGCGATCGGAGATCGGATTTGCCAGCTTCACTCGTTTTCGGGTACGGCAGTTTTTTCTGCTTATACCCGTTGCCCGATAACGGCGGCATTCCGGCGGCGGTTACTTGCTTGTGCGTTCACCTTGCGGCTCGGAGGTCCATTGGGGGTCATTGTGCACGCGGGTTTTCACCTGTTCCCGCTCTCTGTTGTGCCGTCATGACGCTTACTCGTCCTCGTCACAGCCTTTTGTATGTAATTTCATCCAATTATAGGCGCACAATTAAAATTGTCAAGCGTTGGACCTACATATTTATGACCATTACCTTGAAAGGAACGGATAAGCAATGATAAATAGGATCGTTGTATTGATGAGAGTCGCCAGCATTACCGGCAAACCGCGTTTGTTCCATAATTTTACCGTGATGGGGTTGCGTGTTCTCTCGGATAGTGAGGCAACCACAATATTTGCGGTTGACCCGATGATTGTACCGTTGCCTCCCAGTCCTGCCCCGAAGGCCAATGCCCACCAGTACGCGTTCACGTTCACCCCGGCGGCTGCCAGGCTTTGAATAACCGGGATGAATGCCACGGTAATGGGGATGTTGTCAAGAAATGCTGAAAGTAACGCAATCAGCCATAATAGTAAGATGCCAAAAAGTAAAGGATGGAGTTGGGCCAGACCAGCTACTCCGTGAGCCAGATCTTGGAGCATTCCGGTTTTTTCCAATCCACCCACCATGATGAACAATGCTGCGAAGAATACGAGTACGCTCCATTCGATGCGGCTCAGTGTCTCCCGTGGGTCAGGCCTGATCCAGATCAACGCAATAGTTGCTGCGGTTAAGGCAATAAACGCCGGTGAAATATGCAGGAGTTCTTCCAGAAAGAAAAATAGTATAGCCAGACCTAAAACGATAAGCACCTTTACCGCGGTCTTGCCATCTTTCAATACTTCCCTCGGGTTCAATTCCATGAGACCCTCTATATTCGTTGGTATTACGCTGAGCTCTTTGCGGAATAAGAGCTTCAGAAGCAGCAGCGCCGTTATCCACGCAACGACAACGATGGGCAGAGAATGGGTCAGGAAATCATTGAAGGTCAAACCTGCTGCAGCAGCGATCAGCACGTTTGGCGGATCACCGATCAAAGTGGCAATCCCACCAGTATCGGATAATAACGCTTCAGCGATGAGGAATGGGGTTGGATTAAAACCCAGCAGCTCGCAGATGAGAATGGTAACAGGAGCGATCAGGATGACTGTGGTCACATTATCCAGGAACATGGAAAATAATGTGGTGATCAATCCGAGCAGCACCAGCAGTTTTCCAGGTTTTCCTTTGGAAACCTGGGCTGCTTTGATGGCAATGAATTCGAATACTCCGGTTGGCTCAAGGAGGGCTACCAATATCATCATGCCCAACAAAAGTCCAAGGGTGGAATAATCGATCGTGTTGATTGCGTCAGATTCATTGAAAAATCCGAAGATTTTTCCAAAGATCAGCATTGCCGCTGCGCCGAAAAGACCCGCGATCGTCCTGTGCAGTTTCTCAGAAAAGATCAGGTAGAGAGTAAATATGAATATGATCAGAGCGATGATGCCATCCACCATCAATGTCTCCTGAAGTCCAGGTACGCTTATTTCCAGCTTTGCAGGAATCTGGTTCCGATATCCACGAGTGAGGCGATGCCAATTAAGCGATCTTCATCGTCAACAACTGGCAGGTCAAGCAGGTTGTGTTTCTTAATCAAGGCGCTGGCTCTTAATAAACTGCAATCACCTCTACCTGAGTAGGGGGGTGACATGATCTTTTTGACCGGTGTCATCAAGACATCGCTTTCCGGTTGCCTGGTTTCAGCTGCGCCGAAATCGAGAACGAAATCGATGTCCTGCATCATGTTCACAAAATCCGGCAGCACCTGTGAAACGAGATCCCGGATCGACAGGATTCCCACCAGTCTTCCATCAGGGTCTACGACCGGTAATGTGCCTATATGATGCTGGATGAACGTATTCGCGGCTTCTCTCACGGTAGCTTCCGGGGAGATATGGATGACGTTCTTCTTCATACAGTGAATTAGATCCATAACCCGCCTTTCTTCTGGCCGATTGGTTAAAGATTCATTTTGACTTTGTTTAAATAAAAGTATACATCTAAGGTTGGATTTTTAAACTGCTAAACGAAGAACGCTGGATTTAATTAAGCTTGAAATGGGTGACACCAGGCAGTTCTTCTATCGCTTTGCGAATATCTGTTAATGGGTCATTTTCCCTGGTCTTGACCACCATATTGACCGTCAGATCTTTCTGAATTGGATTGGCATCAATTCCTGTTGAAAGGACTTTCTTTTTTAGATCCAGAAACACGCGATTCAATTGCTCAACGAGGTCAGGATTTTCACGGGCAGTAACGGATACATTCACGACCTGAAAAGTTTGAATCGCCCGTTTTTCAAGAATGTTCAGAAGCACGAGTACGATGATCAATGCCAGCGTAGTGCCGGCAGCGGAAAAGTAATGCCCCGCGCCAACTGCCAGACCGACTATAGCCACTGTCCAAAGAGAGGTTGCAGTGGTCAATCCCTTAACATTTGTCCCATACCGCAGAATAGCGCCAGCTCCCAGGAAGCCTATGCCAGAAATAACTTGAGCTGCAAGCCGCGCCGGGTCGCCGTTTGGCACATGCGGAACAAACTGAACAGCCAGGTTTATCGATATGGTCATGGCCAGGCAGGAGCCGATCGCCAGGATAGCGTGAGTGCGTAAACCGGCTGGTTGGTTTTGTCGTTCGCGCTCGAATCCAACGATCATCCCCAACAATGCGGCCAGTCCGAGCCGGATCAGGATCTCACCTTCGGAAATTAACATATCACGCTCCTTTCAAATCGAACTACTGGCGGGTCGAATAAAAGTACGCCTCTTCAACAAAATTCGAGGTTTCCTGATCATTTCTACCCAGGAGAGAGGTAAACTCAGGCAATATTTCCGTCACTTCTTCAGCCATGCGCTGTGCGACCCGCCGGACTGAAAAATGAGCATTTTTTGCGCTGCGCAGGCGTATGAAATGCACCAGGCTGCGCAGGTTTACCGTCAACAATAAGCGCCGGTTGAACCCGTTTGGTACCACATAGGCCGCCACGTGCGGATCAAGTTCAGCGATCTGCTGGTAGGTGTGCCTGGCATCTTCCATGGCTGCCGTGTACATGTCCATCAGTCCCGCAGAATGGATCGCGCGTGGGACGGCGTAGCCCAGGTTGGCAGTCAACAGCTGCGGGGTTTGCGTCATCATACGATGTCGTTTGACCTCAAAATAAGCCCCCTGGTCCAGCAGAAGGTCGAATGTGAAGGAAACATTTTCCAGTTCGCGCGCCGGGATCGTGTGTGGGTCAGGGATGTCCATCAGGCAATGGATCAGCTCTTTTCTTTGTTCTACTGACAATAAACGGGCGTATTCTAAAGATTGCGCATAGGTAATATTTTGCTCACGGTACAAAACCGCTGCGATAAGGCGTTCTATGGCATTCTCTTCGTAATGGACGAGTTGACACCAATTCTTATCCATAGCACGAGGCATTTCGAACCTGGAAAAAATATTACACACTGATTTCAGGTAAGGGATCTCTTCAGCATATTTGAGCAGGGTGGGTACACACTCACTGGCGGCGGTTTTGATCTCTGCGCCGATCTGGCGGGTTTCCTCCAGCGGGGCAGAGAGGAGCTTGCCGATGGCGTGTTCGAGGGCTCGGGCGTTGATGGTCACCCCGACGTTGGCTACTGAGGCTGCCGGCAAAAGGAACCGGCACACGTCTATAGCCGCGGATCGGATGCGCCGCTCGTACTGAGGTGTATTTTCATTTTCTTTTTGACCTTCATTCTCTCTGAAAAATAAATCCAGTTGTTGCAGGCAGTCCCGGTAGGTCGTGAATAATAACCGGCATGTCTGGATATAGGTTTCTCGAAGCGGATTGTTGTTCAACTCTGAAGGCACAAAAAATGCATCATCGCTCCAGGTCTGATATCGGGTGGATTTTTCAGTGTAAGATGCCAGACGGTTGGATTCCAGGGTCTCAACAGCCAGGCGTGAAATATTCTCCACCGCGATGTGCAATACAGCGTGCTCTGCTACCGATGAATGCCCATATCCAACCACCCATTTTTCGTTGAATTCCGCGCTTTTTGCTTCGGTCAGCTCAGCCGCGATCTGCCTGAAAGATTCCGGCGAACGCGATGTCTTCGCAAAAGTCACCGCGATCGTTTCCGGTGAGATCTTTTGCGGATCCAGCAGATAAATTTGGCGTTGGTGGGTCGTCATTTCAGGATCTCCCTGGTTTTCAATATATCCAACTGAATTTGTGCAACCAGCGCTTTGGAATCCGGAAACCGAACTTCGGGTCTGATATATTCTACAAACTCAAGGGTCAAGTATTTACCGTAAAAGGTTTCACTCGTGTCGAGCAGATGAGGCTCAACCCGGGGAGAAGGTAACGGATTTTCGAATGTGGGCCGTACGCCTACGTTGGTGACTGATAAATAGGTTTTGCCATTGATGTTTGCCCGCGTGGCGTAAACGCCCATGGCTGGCAGCAAGCGTTCACCGGGGATGGCGAGATTGGCAGTTGGGATCCCAAGTTTGCTGCCGCGGTTCTCACCGTGCACAACAAGCCCGCTCAGCGCGTACGGTCTGCCAAGGTATTCCGCTGCTTTTGCCACATCACCTGTTTTCAAAATTTTCCGGATGTTACTTGATGAGATGATCTCCTGTCCATGCCGGATCGGCGGGACAACCTCCACCTCAAAATCCAGTTGCTGACCGATCTCTTTTAATACAGCAACGGTGCCTGCCTGGTCTTTTCCCAGGGTGAAGTTGTAACCCGCGAAGAGTTTTTGCAGACCGAGCGCTTTTTTTACTTCTGTCATAAAGGTAAGCGCGTCGATATCCGCGAATTCCCGCGTGAAATCAAGGACAACCACTTGATCCACTCCCAGATTCTTGATCAATGCCACCCTTTCATCAATGGATGTCAGAATATGGTCGGTTGTAATCCGCTTGAAGAACAGTGCGGGTAACGGGTCGAATGTAATGGCCACAGACTGGCATTTCGCCTGCCGCGCCCCATCTACGATCTTGCGGAACAATGTTTGATGCCCTGTATGTACCCCGTCAAACGCGCCGATCGTTACCCAGGAGTGAGGGATTGATAATGTGTTGAGGGTCTCTATGTAATCCATGATTTAATTATAAGGGTATGCCTTTCCTTATCAAGGTGTAAAAACCCCCTCGTGAGAGGGGGAGGGGTTTTAAGAGAAGAATACTTTCCTGGGCTGCCATTCCACCGTCTCTTCGTCTAGCTCCATCAGGGCGACTAATTCACCCTGTTCGCTGACACCTAGAACTTTTTTCTGTTCAGAACTGACAGCGGGGATGCGGTGACCATGCCGGATGGCTTCGACTTCGTCATGACTTAGTTCGAGCGTTGGCCAATCTGAAAGGGCTTCTGCTGCCGGAATGAGGTATTGGTACCAGGTTCCGTCATTAAAGGCCTCGTTCAATTTCCGCAGGGGAACTGCGTCCCTCAGTGTAAAGCGGCCGCTCTTAGTGCGCCGAAGTCCGGTCAGCGTAGCTCCACAACCCAGCCGTGCTCCCAGGTCATTTACCAAAGAGCGCACATAAGTGCCGGATGAGCAGTATACATCGATCACAACCTCGGGTGGAGCCCATTCCAGTAATTCAAGGCTGTACACGTTAATTGTTCGCGGTGCCAGTTCCACCTCTTCGCCCTTGCGCGCCATTTCATAAGCTTTACGGCCTTGCACTTTGACAGCAGAATAAGGGGGAGGTACCTGTTCGATCTGTCCTACAAATTTCTGTAATTCCGTTTCAAATTGTTCTTCTGTTACATCAACCGGCGATGAAGAGGTTGTTTTTCCATCAGCGTCGTAAGTATCTGTTGTGGTGCCCATCATAATCACTGCCTGGTAACGCTTGTCAGATGCAGAGACATACTCGCTCAAACGCACAGCAGGTCCAATCAAAACAACAAGTACACCAGAAGCCCGCGGATCCAGGGTACCGGTGTGTCCGGCGCGCCGGATGTTTGAACCTTTGCGAATCACCTGTACCACATCATGTGAGGTCATCCCAACGGGTTTATCTACAACCAGCACACCTGAAATGGAATTCTTGACATCAAAACCACTATTGTTAACCATGCCTCACTCCGTTCATCATGTTCCCATGATTTTATTTATTTTTCTTTATCTGGTTAAGATACTCTCGCGTCAGGTCCAGGATCTTTGTCTGCACTTCGGACAGACTCCCATCCAAATCTGCTCCCGCGGCGGCGGGGTGTCCTCCTCCGCCGAGAGAGGCAGCCATCTGCGCCACATCCAAACCGGGTTTTGCGCGCCAGCTCACTTTCACACGTTCTGGGCTTTGTTCAATGAAGAGAATCGCTATATCGATATCTTCAATGCTGGATAGTATGTTAGTCAGGTCAGCGTCGTCTTCCCCCGGGTAGCCCGTATTCCTGCGGTCTTCAAGCGTCAGTGAAGTCCACACGAGTCCGTCTTCCCGCTCAAGTTTTGACAGACCATACCCCCAGTAATTGATACTTTCAAAAGGTTTACTGATCAGTGCTTTGTTGTACAACTCGTTGATCTTGGCGCCCTTGTCGATCAGATCAGCGGCAATTCTCAATGAACCGGCAGAAGTGTTTGAAGTCCGGAAACCGATGGAATCGCTGATAATACCTGAAAGCAGCGCCGCTGCTACCGCCTCAGTGATCTGCAATCCCCAGGCGGGCATGTGTTCCGCCAGAATGGCGCAGGTGGCGACTGATTCCGGCTCGATCAGGTTGACCATCCGGCCGTAAGCATGGTTGGTCACATGATGGTCGATCACGATATCAGCAGGTCGACCTTTTAATACCCCGCCCGTTCTTTCTTCATCCGAGCAATCCACTACGATGTACAGGTCGCACTCTTGTTTAAATGACCGCCCGATCTGTTCAACACCCGGAAGATGCTTGAAAGTTTTCGAAACTCCGCTCTTGAGCACCATTTCCACTGTTTTACCGGCTGCCTGAAGTGCCAATCCAAGACCCAGTACCGCGCCGATCGCGTCACCATCGGGGCGTATGTGCGAGGTGATGCCGATCACAAGCGCGTTGTTGATTAGATCTTTGATCTTCCCGTCGTTCATTTTTATTTTTTCCGTCGCTCTTCTTCGCTGCGGATGGTAGCCAGTAATTGTTCGATCCGGTCAGCCTTTTCAGGGGTTACGTCCCAATGAAAGCGCAGTTTCGGAAAAGACCGCAGTTCGATTCTCTCCGAAAGCACTTTGCGGATAAAACCGCTGGCGCTTTCAAGACCTTCCAATACTTCCTTTGATCGCGCGATCCCTTCGTACGCAGACACATAGATATCAGCGTACGAAAGCTCCCGATCCACATTCACATCCGTGATATTGATTCCATTTAAGCGTGGATCACGGATCTCTTCTTTTACCAGCATCTCAGACAGTTCCTTGCGAAACCGGTCCCCGATGCGCTTTAATCTCAAAGGTGTTGGCATTTCCTAATTTCCTTATCTGCTTTCCCCGGTCAGCTGCTCTTTTCAATGACATAATTCTCAAGCAGGTCGCCCTCGACGATGTCATTATAACCTTTCAGCGACACACCGCACTCAAAACCCTGGCGGACCTCACGCACATCTTCCTTCTCGTGTTTCAGCGATGAGATCTCACCATCGAATACTGTATTACCATTGCGTATCAGCCTGACCCTTGCGTTGCGCCGAAGTTCGCCGCTGATCACCCGGCAACCGGCAATTGTACCTACTTTATTGATCTTGAAGACCTGTCGCACCTGCGCCTGTCCGACCGGAACTTCACGTGTTTCCGGTTCAAGCATGCCTTTCAGCGCTTTTTCAACGTCCTCGATCATGCGGTAAATGATCTCATACAAGCGGATAGATACGCCTTCCTGTTCTGCCAGGTTGCGTGCCGCCTGATCAGTGACCACGTTAAAGCCCAGCAGGATCGCGTGTGAAGCGGATGCCAGCATCACATCGCTTTCGCTGATGTTACCGGTCTCCGCATGAATGATGTTGATCTTGATATCGCCCTGGCTTAATTCGTTCAGCGAATTCACGATCGGTTCCAGTGATCCCTGCACGTCAGCCTTGAGGATCAAGGGGAGTTCACGAATTTCTCCGGCCTGGAATTTCTCAAATAGCTGTTCAAGTGATGTTTTTGTGGAGACCACGGCACCGCTGGATTTTTCTGTCGCCTTCATGGCCAGTATCGCCCGGCCTTCCTTTTCATTGGCAACGACCTGGAATAGCTCTCCGGCAGGGGGCACACTTCCCAAACCCAATACCTGGATCGGTGTGGAGGGTGGGGCTGTCCTAACCGCTTTCCCGTTGAAATCGAACATGGCGCGGATTTTCCCGCAGGTTTCTCCTGCGATCACCGTGTTTCCGGTGTGCAGGGTGCCATTCTGTACCAGCAGGGTGGCAATCACCCCACGGGCTTTGTCCACCTGGGCTTCAATTACCGTGCCGAATACTTTGCCCTGTGGATTCGCCTTTATGGATAGGCTGTCATTGACCAGTAAAATCGCTTCCAGGATGTCTTCGAGGCCTTTCTTTTGCTTGGCTGAAACAGGCACCACGATCGTGCTGCCGTCCCATTCGTCCGGAACCAGTCCGTTCTCGGCAAGCTGCCGTTTCACAAAATCCGGATTGGCATCCGGGCGGTCGATCTTGTTCAGAGCGACAATGATGGGCACTCGGGCAGCCTTGGCGTGAGCGATGGCCTCACGCGTTTGCGGCATCACACCATCATCCGCAGCAACCACCAGGATCACAATATCAGCTCCCTGGGCACCCCTGGCGCGCATGGCGGTAAAAGCGGCGTGTCCAGGTGTGTCGAGGAATGTGATCAACTGTCCTTTGTGTTCCACCTGGTATGCACCAATGTGCTGGGTGATACCGCCGGCTTCACCTGATGCGACATTGGTGTGCCGGATAGCGTCGAGCAGGGTCGTCTTGCCATGATCCACATGCCCGAGAATGGTCACAACTGGCGGACGTTTGATCAGCTTGGCAGGATCTTCACTGTCGATCAGTTCACGCCACAGAGGAACGTTCCCCTGATCTTCGACCGTTGCGGATTCTTTTATAGATTCAGGAACAGCTTCAAATCCCAGCTCAGACGCGACAATCGCAGCAGTATCGTAATCGATCTGCTGGTTGATATTAGCCATCACGCCATTTGACATCAGAACCTTGATAACCTGGATAGGGCTGGCTTCCATACGTTGCGCCAGATCCCTGACGGTGATTTGCACCGGAAATTCGATTTGTTTCTCGCCCATCACACACCTCCAAAAATGTTCCCCCACTTTCCCCTGTTTACACCAATCATGATTCAATTTTCACCGGTCAGGTTGGCGGTTGTGCCGTTGAGCAAGTTTTTCAGGTCACTCAATCATTTTTGCCCGCTTGTTTCGGTTTGAGCCTTGTCATCGAAGGATCGTTCTTCCCGGGGTAACTGGCTCATGAACTCATCAAGTTTCAGCCGGTCTTGCGCGGTCAGCTCGGTCTTCAAGGCATGATCGATTGGACCTTTTAATGCTTGCTCCCAGCAGGAGCGGATCTTGTGTATGTAAGCGCCACGACCGGCTGCTTTCCCCGTCGGGTCAATAATGACGCCTTCGGGTGAGCGAACCACGCGCACCAGTTCCCTTTTTGCGAGAACGGTCCTGCAGCCAATGCAGGTACGCTGTGGAACGTGTTTGATCCGTTTCTGCGGTTTCTTAGCCACCTGACTTTCTCTCTACTTTATTCGTCCCAATCCCAACCATCCCCACCGCGCTTGTGTTTCTTCTGCACCAGCGTCATATCTCGGTCGGGGTCATAGGTCACTACAACACTCTTGCCTTTCTTCTTCCCCTTCTTCTTGGTTTTGCCGTTTTCTTCATCTTCATCTTCGGTGATACCGGCAGTATCCAATACTTCGGGACGCAGGGTAAACAGTTCCTCGAGTGAGGGTTCTCTTTCAGGTGTTTCTTCTGCTTCCTCAACTTCAGGTCCGGTTCCTGCGGTGATTACATCAATTACCTGTTCAACTTCCTCAGGAGTCAGAACCTGAACTTCCTCGGTGGAAACAGCTTCAACAGGAACTTCAACTTCTTCAACTGATTCAACTGGTGTTTCCGCTACAATTTCTACCACGGCTTGTTCAGCAGCCATCTTTTTATCGAGTTCCGCTATAACCAGCGTGATGCTTTCCATCGCTTTTTCACCGATGCCATGCAGTTGTTTGATCACATCGGGGTTCTGTTTAAACTGCAAGGCCATGTCACCGATGCTAAAGTAACCGGCTTCCTGAAGGGTATAGGCTACGTGTTCAGGCAGACTTCCGTCAAGGATGCTTGTCTCAAACGCTGTCGCAGGGATCGAGTTCCGGATGGCTGCCAGCTTTTCTTCTTCCTCTTTGTGCTGCTGTTCGGTTTTAGCGATCACCTTGCGTTCAACACGGTCAACGAACCTGGCCATCTGGTCATATTCTTCCGGGTTCAGGGGTCTTCCGTCTGCTTTTTTCGCCAGCATTTCTTCGATCTTGGTCGCGCTTTCCTTCTCGCTTTCGCGCAGGAGGGATAACGAAGCATCGTTCTTTAGTTTGTTTAGGGCGTCTACTGCCGCCTCTGGCAGGCTCTTGATGTCAATGCGCCATCCGGTGAGTTTGGCTGCCAGACGGGCGTTTTGACCGACGCGGCCAATCGCCAGGCTGAGCTGGTCTTCCGGAACGACCACGGTGGCTGTTTTTCCGCTGCTGGATCGCTGGTCGGTCAGGTATACTCCGCTCACACGGGCGGGGCTGATCGCTTTAGCGATAAAGATCGCCGGGTCGGGGTTCCATTCAATCACATCGATCTTTTCGTCGTGCAATTCCTTGACGATAGCCTGAATGCGAACACCACGGATACCCACGCACGCACCAACTGGGTCGATACCCTGCTGAGTGGCTGAAACAGCCACTTTGGCGCGGTCACCCGGTTCACGGGCGATGGAGCGGATCTCAACAATGCCGTGGAAGATTTCAGGTACTTCGTTCTCAAGCAGGCGGCGCAGAAAATCGCGGTGTGTACGGGAAAGAATGATCTGTGGTCCGCGCTGCGAATCTTTTACTTCAGCCACCAAGGCGCGCACGCGGTCATGAATGTGGAAACGCTCGCCGGCGATCATTTCTTTGCGCGGCATACTGGCTTCAGCCTTCATTTCAAGGCCGATGGTCAGTCCCGCCGCACCTACTGCCTGGACGATACCACTGACAATCTCGCCCAGTTGTTTTTCGTAATAATTCACCTGAGCTTTGCGTTCAGCGTCGCGAATGCGCTGCTGGATCACCTGCCGGGCGGTCTGAGCCGCCACGCGTCCAAAGTCACCGGGGGTTGATTCAACAACCACCAGGTCACCCAATTGGGCTTCAGGTTCCACCGCGCGGGCGGCTTCGAGGCTCACCTCGGTGACCGGATTTTCGACGGTTTCCACCACCTCTTTTTGCGCAAAGATGGTGACCTTACCGGTCTCAATGTCGACTTTCGCCTCGATATGCTGTTCAGTCGAGGCGTTCACTGACCGCCGATAAGCGGATACCATCGCGGATTCAAGCGCCTCCAGGATGATGTCCCTGGGCAAACCCTTATCCTCTAGTACTTCATTGAACGCGAGTGTGAATTCGTTCTTCATTCCTTTTTTTTCTCCACCTGGTTTCGAGTTGCTATGGTCCGTCTGTGATAAGAAGAAAAGTGGGGGATGCCCACTTTTCGGTGTTGAAACCTCAAATGTCTTTCGAACCAAAACAAATTTTATCACCTCTCGCTTTGTGGGTCAAGGTTTTAATAAAAATCTTCTTACAGCAACAGGCAGGCGAAGGATAAGGGACCTCTTTATGCGCTTTATAATAAGCTCATCACCCCTTATTCCAGCCGGGTTTCTTTCCTCCTTAGTAACTTGCGCCGTTTTTTTGCGCGCAACCGTCTGCGCTGCTTCCGTGCCAGCTGCCATTCCCGGACCTTAAGCAATACTCCCTTTTCCGAAACCAAATTCTGTTCGGTGCCAAACTCGTAAAAATCAAAAACATCGGAAAATGAATTGGTGATCTGCTCCTGGTCCAACCGCATTTCTTCGAGTGTGTAAGAATGCTCGCTCTGGAAATGCTTCGATTTTTCGGCTTGCTGCGTTAAATCGCTGGCGAAACTTTCCGTTATGTCAAGATCAAGGAAGTCATAAACTTCTCTCACCACCCCTTCAGGATCTTCGATCAGGTGATCGTATCGAATGAAGAAGCAGATATCCGGTTTGTCTTTGAAATACTCGATCGGGTATTGATAATAATAGCCCATCACCTTAAAAAACTCTTCTTTGTGCGGGTGAGTTTCCAAAGGATCGCAAAAAACATGCCAACCAGCCGCCATATAATCCATCATTGAGGGCACCGTTTCGAGTGGATTGCGCGCCAGGTTGATGAAGCGGGCATCGGGAAAGGTTTGCAACAGGCTGTCGATCTTAGCCGATTGATCCGGATTCTTGGATAACATGGTCAGTTTTCCCCCATGCGCGTAAATATGCCTTTGCAGCATGTTTTTATAAAGATGCATCACTTTTTCACGCTTCTTCGGGGAGATATCGCGGTCAAAAAAGAAGTAGGGCAGCATCTCTTCGGGGATAGGGTAGAGAGGCCACAAAGTTGCGCTGCACCAGCCATGGATCAGCACATGATCATCTTCCTCGGCTGCGTCGATGCGCACAGCGTGGATCTTTTTGGTTCGTCTCGTCGTGCGTTTGTTGAGCGTCTGAAGAACTTTGTTCACCGGTGCGCCGGCCATTTTGGCGATTTTGATGATCCCCCAGACGAGCTTGCGTTGGGTTATGGATGGGGCAAAGATCAATTCCCAAACCTGAAAGGATGTGAAAGTCTTGCCATCCATGTTCATCAGCCGGTGCAGCAGTGTTGTTCCGCTGCGCGGATTGCCAATGATGAACACCGGTGCTTTCACTTCCTGTTTACGATAACCAGGGAAAAGCATTTCATCCAGTAACAGGAACAGGTGATAAATGATCTCATTTGGAACATAGAGTATCAACCAAATGAAAAGAACCAGGAAGCGTTTGGGAGTGAGTCGGTAGTGTTTTCCTTTTGTCAGGAAAAATGCTTTGAAGTTATAACGGAAAAAGGCGGAAAAATCAAAATACATGTAAACTCATCCATGTAGTGTGGTTTTAAAACCTTGTATGAAACCGAAGGTTTTATGAATCAAACACGTGTGTACATTCCGGCATTTGAACATCCGATTAGATTTGTGTTTTGGGATTATCTTAGCAGAATTCATAAAATTCATGATGCCAGGTGGCTGTTTGCATATAAATGACCTTTGTTATTCCGGAGGTAAGTATGATTGAAAATTGGTTGTGGTGGAAGGATGGTGTGATCTACCAGATCTACCCGCGTTCATTTGCGGATAGCAACGGAGATGGTTTCGGTGATCTGCAAGGAATCCTCCAAAAACTGGATTACCTGGCAGACCTTGGGATAGACGCCATTTGGCTTTCACCCATCAACCCTTCTCCTGACGCGGATTTTGGGTACGACGTGGCGGACTACAAGGACATTGATCCCAGGTATGGCACCATGGACGATTTCCTCCAACTCGTCAGCGCGGCGCATCAACGCGGAATCCATATCATCCTGGATCTGGTACTCAACCACACGTCTGAAGAACATCCCTGGTTCATCGAATCCCGTTCCTCGTTGCAGAACCCTAAGCGCGATTGGTATATCTGGCGCAGCGGCTCTGAAGGAGGTCGAAAGCCACCCAACCAATGGCAATCGGTTTTCGGCGGAAAAGCTTGGAAATACGACGAGCGTACCGGGCAGTATTACTATCACATGTTTACCCCGCAGCAGCCAGACCTCAACTGGCGCAATCCTGAGGTATACGCCGAAATGATGAGTATTTTCCGTTTTTGGGCTGACCGCGGTGTGGATGGATTCAGATTGGATGTTTTTAATAATTACTTCAAAGACGCACAGTTTAAAGATAACCCGGCAAAACCCGGCGTTCGACCCTTTGATCGTCAGGTGCACCAGTATGACACCAACCAGCCGGAAATGATGAGCGCGGTGGCGGATATCAGGTCCATTCTTGACAGTTATTCTGAGCGCTATGTGGTCGGCGAAACTTTTATTGCGGATTCAAAAATGGCTGCCAGTTATGTTGGAACGGATAAACTTCACGCGGCTTTTGATTTTTCCCTGCTCAAATCACCCTGGAACCCATCGCGTTACCTGCAGGTTATCCAACGCCAGGAAGAGGAACTTCCTGCTGAAGCCTGGCCCAACCATGTATTGAACAATCACGACAACCCAAGGATTGCCACGCGTATCAGGGCGCGGGAGGACGACGAAAAACTCAAGGTCGCTGCGGCGATGCTGCTGACTGTGCGGGGGACACCGTTTATGTACTACGGTGAAGAGATCGGTATGCGCGATATCAGTGTGAGCCGGAAGGAGATCCAGGATCCGGTGGGTAAACGCTACTGGCCGCTCCCTGTGGGTCGCGATGGCTGCCGCTCTCCCATGCAGTGGTCAACTGAACCCAACAGTGGATTTTCGCCATCAAAGCCCTGGTTAAAAGTTCACCCAAATTACCAAAGTAGAAATGTGGAAAATCAAAAGGCTGATCCTGATTCCTTGTTGAATTTTTATCGCGCCCTTTTGCGACTGCGCCGTGCTTACTCAGCGCTGCGTGGCGGGTTATTCCTACCGCTGCACCATGAACCGCAAAGGGTGCTTTCGTACATCCGGCAGGATAATGAAAACCGGATCCTCGTCGCTCTGAATTTTGCTCGTGGCCGCTCGAAACTGGCATTGGGCGGTGATATTTCACGCCACCAGTGGGAGGTTTTGCTCTCCAGCCGGAATAAAAACCAGCCTTCGATTGATAAAGGCTGGTTGAAGCTTGAGGGTTATGAAGTGATGATCCTGATTCAGAAGCAGCTGGAACGCTAATCGATCTTTACCGGAACCAGATCAAAGGGCACCCCGTCCTGCTCTCCAGCGGTTTTAAGCGCGCCCACGGTGACGTTGGATAGCGGTACGCCTTCGATGGCAGCGCGTTCAGCGCGTTCAAATTCCTTTTCACCGTGTATAAAGATGCGTTCTTCTCCCGCGGCTTTGGGTGAATTTTTCAGCAACTCGATCAAGGTGTCCATGTCCGCCTTAAATTCCACCGGATCGCGGAACGCGTCGATGCGGATGGCAGCGAAGAAATGACCAACCCTTGAAGTATCAGGCTTATCTGCCCCATAAACCTGATCTCCAAATCCAGACCCAGCCAGGATTCCTGAAAAGATATCTACCATCAAACCCAATCCGTACCCCTTGTATCCACGCATCAGTTCCACGCCGCCCAGCGGCATCAGCGCGCCGCCCTCCAATACCTCGATGGGATTTTCGGTGACATTGCCTTCGCGGTCTATTCCCCACCCGGCGGGAATGGGCTTTCCGTTTTTCTGGTAAACCGTGATTCGGCCGATCGGTACGATGCTGGTCGCCATATCCAGCACGTAAGGCTGATTCCTGCCTGCCGGCACGGCTACAGCGATTGGGTTGGTACCCAACAGGGCTTTGCGGCCGTGAGTGGGTGCCACCAGCGGACCGGAGTTGGTGAAACTGATGCCAATCATGTCTTCTGGCAGCGCCAGCATGGCATAGTACCCGGCGATTCCGTAATGGTTCGAGTTTCGCACCGTGGCCATGGCTACCCCGCCCTCACGGGCTTTCGCGATGCACATCTGCATGGTCTTCACGCCTGCCGGGTGCCCCAGTCCATTGTTCGCATCCATGGCGAGGGTGGCGCCGGTTTCTCTAACGACCGTCAACGGCGCTTGCGGATCGATTTGTCCTTTTTCCAGCCTGGAACCGTAATAACTGTGCAGGCGGATCAGTCCGTGTGAATCAACCCCGCGCATATCCGCGCTGAGCAGCACTTCCGCCGCGGTTAGCGCGTCCTCCGGCGTGATCTCCCAGCGAGTAAAATATCGCACCGCGTAATCTTTCAGATCTTCAAACTTGTAATAATACATTTTTAACCTCATTTTTCAGCAGAATCGACCAGCACATCATATTATAAACAGGTCGAGAACTCTGGTGTTTCTTCATTGAATAAAAGAACAGGGAATCCTTGCCATTTCCCTGTTCTTCTGATCACCGTTGTTTAATGCTCAACTCAGACCGATGATCCTGCCGGTTTCTGGTTCAATATCAATTTCCATGAATATAGGCCGGGTAGGTAATCCCGGCATGGTGGACATGGTGCCCAGCAGCGGGTACAGGAACCCAGCTCCCACTGATGCGCGCACATCCCGGATGGGAATGCGGAAACCTTTTGGCACGCCTTTCAGGGTTGCATCATGCGAGAGGCTGAGGTGGGTCTTGGCCATGCAGATGGGTAGTTGATCAAATCCCAGTCGAGTGTACTCTGCGATGCGTTCCTCGGCTTCCGGCAGGTAATCCACGCCGTCTGCTCCGTAAATTTCACGAGCGATCGCTTCGATCTTTTCCTTGATCGACATCTCCAACGGGTAAAGGAATTCAAAATGCGAGGGTTTCTCCGCGGCTTTGATCACCGCGTTGGCGAGGTCGATGGCCCCTTCACCGCCTTTTTCCCAATGTTCACAAATGACCGCGTCCTCCGCACCTCCGCCTTCAACGGCTGCTTTGCGGATCAATTCAAGTTCCGCCGGGGTATCAGTGAGGAAGCTGTTGATCGCGACCACCACCGGAACGCCGAACTTGCGGGCGATCTTGATATGATGCAGAAGGTTTTCCATCCCAGCTGCCAGAAGTTCAAGGTTTTCTGATGTGTAAGCCGGGTCAAGCGGTTTGCCTGCCACTACCTTGGGGCCGCCGCCGTGCATCTTCATCGCTCGGACTGTTGCCACGAGCACCACCACCGATGGGACTAAACCCGAGTATCGGCATTTTATGTTCATGAATTTTTCCATGCCCATGTCTGCGCCAAATCCGCTTTCTGTAACGACATAATCAGCCAGTTTCAGTGCAATCTTATCTGCCAGAATGGAGGAATTCCCATGAGCGATGTTGGCGAAGGGTCCAGCGTGCACAAATACTGGCGTGCCTTCGACCGTTTGCATCAGGGTCGGTTTGATGGCATCGCGCATGATCACCGTCATAGCCCCGGCTGCGCCGATGTCCTCCGCGGTGACTGCGTCTCCATCTCGGCTGATGCCGATCACGATCCTGCCAAACCGCTCACGCATATCCTGCAGACTGGTGGTCAACGCCAGAATGGCCATGATCTCAGAAGCCACTGTAATATCAAACCCGGTTTTGCGCGTGAAACCTTTTTCCTCCGCGCCTTCACCGATCGTCACACCCCGCAAAAAGCGGTCTGAGGTGTCCAATACCCTGCGCCACGTGACCGTTTCAGGTTCAATATCCAGCCGGCATAGCTTTCGCCGCTGCTCAGCGGTCAACTCCTCAGGATCTGCTACTGTAATGCCCAATTTTTCCAGGCGGGCGACCATACCCCGCGTAAAGTGGCGTTTACCCTGCTTATCCTTCGGCAGCAGGCGTTCAAACAGCTGTTCATCAGTAGCGCTGCTCTCGTGAAACATGCGCGCGTCAATGGCGGCAGCCAGCAGGTTGTTGGCAGCGGTGATGGCATGAATATCCCCTGTGAGGTGCAGGTTGAATTCTTCCATGGGTACCACCTGTGAGTACCCCCCACCGGCAGCACCGCCCTTGATCCCGAATGTCGGTCCCTGGGAGGGTTGGCGTATGCAGGTCAGCACACTTTTACCAAGATGAGCTCCCAGTGCCTGGCTGAGACCCACTGTCGTGGTGGTCTTGCCTTCTCCCAGCGGGGTGGGGGTGATGGCAGTAACATCGATGTACTTTCCATCCGGAATGTGTTGAAGGCGCTGTAGCACCTCCAGGCGGACCTTGGCTTTTGTGTCGCCATACGGTTCGATCTCTGAAGGAAGCAATCCCAGCTCTTCAGCCACTAACGTGATCGGCTTAAGGGTGGCTTCCTGGGCGATCTCAATATCTGATGGCACAGGTTTTCGTCGCTTCAATGGGGTAGGGGTGAATGCTTTGCGACCGTGGAATTTCTCGGATGGTGAAGTCATGATTCTCTCCTTGATTTTTTATCTGGTCATAATCATTAAAGACTAAAAGGGTAGGAAAAGCAAGAGTTAACCGTCAAAAACAGCTTAAAAATCATTGAAAATCCATTGACAAATTCAAATAACTTGCATGCTATAATGCAATTAGACGTGATTAGTCTAAACTAGAGATCGCCAATTACACAGGAGGTAAAAATGGCAGTGATCGGTTATTGTATGAAATGTAAGAAGAAACAGGAAATGAAAGAAACAATGGAAGTTACCATGAAAAACGGCCGCAAAGCAATGAAGGGCAAGTGTTCAGTATGCGGCACCGGGATGTACAAGATCCTCGGTAAGTAATCCGTTTTACATTAACCAGAAACCGCGCTGCTAATTGGCGCGGTTTTCGTATTAATATTAACTAACTCAATAATACGCCCCTCAATAAGGTACAGGAATATAATGAGACTTGTAATGTCAGGATGCATTGTTTCTTTTGCTCTCCCTTGCTACAACACGGATCATAGTTTGACTTGGTAAGTATGCAACCGATCACTGAACCTGTTGTCTTTTTCCTGGTTGTCATGACATTGATTTTGGTGATGCCCCTGCTCTCGGAGCAGGTGCACCTGCCAGGCATCGTAGGTGTCATCATTGGGGGCATACTCATCGGACCGCATGGCTTCAACCTTCTGCCGGCTGATGACCGTATGGAATTTCTTTCGACAATTGGCTTGGTCTACCTGATGTTCAGTGCCGGGCTTGAAGTGGATTTCCACCAGTTCATGCGGGTAAAAACCAGGTCGTTGGTATTTGGGCTCCTCACCTTTACCATCCCGCTTGTCATGGGCACGGCGTTGGGCTGGCTCATACATCTGCCGTGGTTGGGTTCGATCCTCCTTGGTTCGGCTTTTGCTTCTCACACTTTGCTGGCATTTCCTTTACTAAACAAGCTAGGCGTCACTCGCAATGAAGCCATCGCGGTGACCGCGGGTGCGACCATCCTGACGGATATTGGTGCTTTCATCATTCTTGCCATTGTACTGGGAGCCGACCAGGGGCAGCTCGAGTTGGGTTATTTCATAAAACTTTTTGTGCTCCTGGTGATCTTTGCCCTCGCCATTCTTTTTATCCTGCCCAGGCTGGGAAAGTGGTTCTTTCAACGCTTTCCTGGTTCGATGCTGGAATTCCAGTTCGTGATCGTTCTCCTTTTTGTTGCAGCTTTCGGTGCAAAATTGATCGGTGTACATGAAGTAGTGGGGGCGTTCCTGGCTGGGTTGGCCATCAATGCAACCCTGCCGCGGCATAGTCCGGTGACCGGTCATGTGTTGTTCATGGGAGAGTCTTTCTTTATTCCTGTCTTTCTTTTGTACAGCGGAATGATCACCGACCCCTTCACTCTTGTGGGGAATCCGCAGGCGATATATCTCGGGCTCGGCATTCTCCTGGTGGCGTATGTTTCCAAATTGCTGGCTTCCTGGCTAACTGCGCGCATCTTCAAGTACAGCCGTGCTGAGTTTTGGACAGTTTACGGCCTCTCACATGCCCAGGCTGCGGTCACCATTCCCACCCTGATCATAGGGCTTCAACTTAACCTATTTACCAGTGATATTTTCAATGCTGCAATGATCATGATCCTGTTGACTTCGATCACTTCTCCACTGGTGGTTCAGAAATATGCCCCTGGGCTCCATCAGCAGATCGAAGAACTGGAGGATCTCCCTCTTTTTCACCGCATCCTGGTTCCAATTGCCAATCCAGCTACCCAGGAACATCTCCTTTCATTGGGAGGTTTGCTGGCAAAAAGCGGGGGTGGAGAGGTGATCGCGCTCAATGTTGTGCTGGACCGTGACAACCTTGACATAAACCTGCATCAACAGAAAGAACTTCTGGGCAAGGTGCCTGACTTGATTGGCGATCCTGAAACACGTTACGAACTGGTCCCGCGCCTGGCAGATTCCTACGCCAGGGGGATCTTACAGGTATCGCGTGAAAGGGAATCCTCTTTGATACTGATGGGTTGGCGTGGAAAAAAGACCTTCAAACAGAACATCCTGGGTACCGTGCTGGATGAGGTCATCTGGGGTTCTGATTCCCCGGTGATGGTAGGTAAATTATCCCATCCATTGGACGGAATGGAGCGAGTATTGCTCCTGATCCCTGCCGGTGTGGTGTCGCCAACTGCTTTGCGCCGGGTGCTGCAGGCAAACCTGACCATTGCGCGGGAATTGAACGTACCTTGCGAGATCCTTGCCCATAAAAGTTATCTTGAGCTTGTACAGGACGTGATCGGAAGAAATCATCTGGGTGTGTCAATACTGGTAAAAGAAATGGTTGGTTCATTGCGCTTGAACGATCTATTGATGAACGCAGAGCGTGACCTACTGGTGATCCCGGGGTTCGGATCGCGCAAGCGTTTTGTTGCGAATCTCGGCAACCTTCCGGAACGCCTGGCAGAGTCTTTCCCGGGGAATCTTGTAATATTGCATTTCGATCGGTGATCAGCTATTACCGGGTTAGTGACCGGAATTAATCATTAAAACCCGATGTTATCGCATCTGGGCAAGCGAGCTTGTGTCAAATCCATGCGCTTTCATGTGTTGAATGATCAGGTCAACGGCTTCGGGCTTATTAA
>JAXGRS010000012.1:0-37286 GCA_040765685.1 Anaerolineaceae bacterium
CGTGCTTACCCGCCGCCTGGCTTACCTGGTCGAACGCCGCGCGGTACCGGCTTATGACATTATCGCAGTCACTTTTACCAACAAGGCAGCCCGCGAGATGGAAAGCCGCGTGGGAAATATGGTGCAGCAGAACCTGGAAGGGATCTGGCTGGGCACCTTTCACGCCATGTGCGCGCGCCTGCTGCGCCGCGAGTCCAATTACCTGCCCTACCAGGCCAATTTCGTCATCTTCGATTCCGATGACCAGGAAAGCCTGATCAAACGGGCGCTGCGTGAGTTGAACATTGATGACAAGACCCACCGCCCGGCGGGCGTGCACGCTGCCATCTCGGCGGCCAAGAACGATCTGCTCCTGCCGGATGACATGCCGCTGCGCACCTACCGCGACGAAGTGGTCAAGCGCGTCTACACCCGTTACCAGGAATTGTTGACCGCCAACAACGCGGTGGACTTCGACGACCTGCTGATGGTCGCCACCCGCCTGCTGCAGGAACACCCCGGCGTGGCAGAACGCTACGCGCGGCGCTTTCAGCACGTGCTGGTGGACGAGTTCCAGGATACCAACCTGGCGCAGTACGAATTATTGAAACAGCTCAGCTCCTATCATCAAAATATTTTCGTCGTTGGCGATGAGGATCAGTCCATCTACCGCTGGCGCGGCGCGGATTACCGCAACGTGCAGCGCTTTGAAAGCGACTTCAAAGGCTGCGAGGTCATCCTGCTGGAGCAGAACTACCGCTCCACGCAGAACGTGCTCGATGCCGCGCGCCAGGTGATCGATCGCAACCACAACCGCACCCCCAAACACCTGTTCACCGAGCGCGGTACGGGCAACAAACTGGTGCAATTCACCGCCGTGGATGACATTGCCGAAGCCGCTTACGTGGTGGATACCATCACCCAGTACCTGTCCGCGGGGCGGGCCAAACCCAGTGATTTCGCGGTGATGTACCGCACCAACGCCCAGTCGCGCCTGATGGAAGAAGCGTTGATCCACGCCCGCCTGCCCTACCGCCTGGTGGGAGCGCTGCGCTTCTACGGACGCCGCGAGGTGAAGGATATGATCGCCTTTCTGCGCCTGGTGGAAAACCCCTCAGACGAAGTGAGCCTGCTGCGTGTGATCGCTGTACCGCCGCGCGGGATCGGTGAAAAGACCATCCTCGCCCTGCAGAGCGCCGCTTTCCACGCCGGCATCAGCGCGGGTAAGGTGCTGCTCGACCTGGGCCGCCGCGGAGAAGATTCTCCTTATTGGGCGGAAATTGGACGCGGCGCGACCCTCCTGGCGGATTTCGGCGGGATGCTCGCGGACTGGGTGGCTGCCAAAGATCAAACCTCGCTCATCAACTTGTTCGACCGTATTATCGGCGATACCGGTTACGAACCCTATATCAACGACCAATCCGATGAAGGCAACGACCGCTGGGACAACATCCAGGAGTTGCGCCGGCTGGCTTACGATTACGTTGAAAAAGGACTGACAGAGTTTCTGCAGAACCTGGCCCTGGTTTCCGACCAGGATACACTTCCGGCGGAAAGCGACCAGTCCGCGCAAGTGCAGCAAGGCGCGGTGACGCTGCTCACCCTGCACGCCGCCAAGGGATTGGAGTTCAGCCAGGTGTTCATCATCGGGTTGGATGAAGGACTGCTGCCGCACAGCCGCAGCCGCGACGACCCCGAGGAGATGGCTGAGGAACGCCGCCTGTTTTACGTGGGTATGACCCGCGCGAAGAACCAGCTGTACCTGGTGCGCGCTGAACGCCGCTCCAGTTACGGCAGTTGGGATTACAGCGAGCCATCGCGCTTCCTCGCGGATATCAGCGACAACCTGCTCACCAGCCAGGGCAAACGCGGCGGCTCCCGGCGCGAAGCTTACACCAACGATATGCGCTGGTCCACCACCGGCGTCACGACCACACATTCCAAACCCCCACCACGCAAGGTGGAGCTGCCCGAGACCAGATACAAACCCGGCATGCGTGTGCGCAACCCCGCGTGGGGTGATGGGGTCGTGCTCGAAAGCAAGGTGGATTCCGACGGCGAAGAAACGGTCGATGTACACTTCGAGTCGGTGGGATTCAAGCGTCTGCTGGCTTCGCTGGCCAGGCTTGAGATAGTTCTGTGATTGGTGGTTGGGGATAAGTAACTGATGTCCTACCTGCTCGCCGCCCTTCCCATCCTGCTGGTGCTCGCGCTGATGCTGTTCTTCCGCCGCGGCAGCCACCAGGCGGGGTTCGCCGGCTGGCTGGCAGGCATCGCGGTGGCGTTTGCGGCTTTCGGGCTGAACTTTTCCGTGCTATGGGTCTCCCAACTCAAAGGTTTGCTGCTGACTATGAACGTGCTGGCCGTGCTGTGGCCGGCATTGTTGTTGTATCACGTGGTTGACCAGGCCGGTGGGGTGCGCGCCATTGCCAATGCGCTGCAGGAGATGATCCCTGAACCCGGCTGGCTGCTGGTGGTGCTGGCGTGGATGCTTTCGCCGCTGGTGGAGAACCTGGCCGGCTTCGGGCTGCCCATCGCCATCGTAGCGCCCATGCTCATCCTTCTGGGGGTCATCCCGGTGCGGGCGGTGGCGGCGACGGCGGTAGGGCACAGTTGGGCGGTCAGCCTGGGCGGTATGGCGCTGGCACTCCGCACGATGACCGACATCACTGGTATGAATGATAGCGAGGTGTTCCCCACCGCGGCGATCCTGTTGGGTGTGTCTGTGCTGCTCACCGGGTTCGCCTCCGCCTGGCTGCTCAAGCAGCTGCATTACTGGAAGCGCATCCTGCTGCTGTCAATCATCGTCGCGCTGACGCAGTACCTGGTCGGCATCAGCGGCACCATTCCGCTCAGTTCCTTCACCGCGTCCATCGTAGGCGTGGTGGGTGGTCTGCTCATGGCCAGGCGCGCGCCGGGTGAGAAAGTGCGCGCCAACATGACACCGCAGCTCAAGGGCGGGTTGGTCTCCTACGGCATTTTGTTCGTCAGTATTTTCATCGTGTCGATCATCAAACCCCTCAACCATTGGCTGGCGTCCACCAGGTTGATCTCGCAATTCCCCGAGGTCATCACCAACAGCGGGCGGCTTACCGCCGCCGGACCGGGATTTATCTTCAAACCCTTCACCCACCCCGGCTTCTGGATCCTGGTCAGCACGGTGCTGGCGATCCTGCTCCTACCGCGCCTCACCCGTTCCGGCCGCCCCAGCCTGCGCCCGGCGCTGGCGGCGACCGGCCGATCCGGGCTGCCTGCCACGCTCGGCACCATCTTCATGATCGGGCTCTCCACACTGATGGAGCACACCGGCATGAACACGCAGATCGCGCAGGGCTTAAGCCTGGCGTTCGGCAGCGTTTACCCGTTGGTGGCACCGCTGGTCGGCGCATTGGGCGCGTTTGCCACCGGCAGCAACACCAATAGCAATATTTTGTTCGGACCCATGCAGAAGGGTGTGGCGCTGTTATTGGGCATCAGCCCCGTGCTGCTGCTGGCCGCGCAGACCACCGGCGGTGCGCTGGGCAGCATGATCGCCCCCGCCAAGCTGGCCGTCGGCGGCAGTACCAACGCCATGAAGGGCAAGGAGGGTGAGGTGCTGCGCATGACCCTGCCCATCGGGCTGGGCTGCACGTTAATTATTGGGGGATTGGCTCTGGTTCTGCTGACTGTTTTCTAATGTGTTCTAGCCCATGAAAAGGTTAGTAACAACCTTTTCATGGGTAAGTTTAGGTTTCTACATCCCCGTTACTTTTCGCTGTACAAATGTGAGCACCGCCATCACTAGGAAGAGGATGATCGCGATGATCTTCACGGTTGTCCCGGCGTTCGCGGCGATGCCCAGCAAGCCCCCCGCCCCCGCGAAGAACAGCACCACGTAGGTGATCACCATCCAGCGCACCTGCCGGAATTCGATCTTGAATACATAATCCAGCAGCAATTCCACCAGCAGCCACAACAGGATGGCGCCGATTTGGATGTAATACAGCATCGGTCGCCCCTCGGATAGCGCTTTGATCAGAAGGTATAGCAGGGGGATGGCCAGCAGGAGCTCAAAGATCCCCAACCAGTACCCGGCTCGCGGCCGGCCCAGCAGCCTGAACACAAAAACCAGGCTGGCTGAAACAAAGAAAGCGATCGCCGTGATCGCCCCGATGAGATTGGTCTTTTCCATTTTTCCTCCTTTTTTACCAGGGAACAGCTAGACCCGGGAAGCAACCCATTCTTTTAAGGGGGGTTTTTGGGGGTTAATATTAATAGAGTAACGCTTTAATATCGCAAATTCAAGTCATCCCAAACACACAGTAGGGGCGATTCACATTGTCCCCGAATGCTTTTCATGAGGGGATGAATCGCCCCTACTTTTTGGCAAGAATTGTACCAGTGGAACTTTCTTGGCTTTAGCGATTCACATTGTCCCCGAATGCTTTTCATGAGTAGATGAATCGCCCCTACCTTTTGGACAGTCTCTTTTGGTGATTTTTTTATCCGAGAATTTCCACCAGTGCCTCAGGTGTGTCCTGGTACTCCTCGATCTTCCCGGCGTCGCCCAGCAGGGTGATCTGCGGGTCAAGCGGCAGGCGCAGCGTGCGGCTGGTGCCGATGGCCACGGCGAGTTCCTCCACGTGGCTGGGTCCGAAGATCTCGTGTTTTCCGCCGCCATCCGGGCAGGGATAGTAACTCATGTTCTCCACCACGCCCAGCACGGGGATGCCCAACTGCTTGAGCATCGAATCCGCCTTGCGCACCACCAGCCCGGCCAATTGCTGCGGGGTCGAGACCATCACCACGCCGTTCACCGGCAGCGTCTGCATCACGGTCAGCGCCGCATCGGAGGTGCCGGGCGGCAGGTCGACCAGCAGCACATCCAGCGTACCCCACAACACGTCATTCCAGAACTGCTTGATGATGCCCCCGATCATGGGTCCGCGCCAGATGATGGCCACTTCCTCGGAGGGTACCAGCAGGTTGGACGACATCACGCGAATGCCGGTGCTGGTGATGGCGGGCAGGATGCCCTGCTCACCGCCGCGCGCGCCTCCCGCCGGCAGACCAAACAACTTCGGAATGCTGGGGCCGGTCACATCGGCGTCCAGCACACCGACCTTTTTGCCCTGGCAGGCCAGCTGGCAGGCCAGCAGCGTGGTGATCGATGATTTGCCAACCCCGCCCTTACCGCTCATCACCGCCACCACCCTGCCGATCTTGTTGAACTGGTTCAGCTTGGGCAGCTCCGGCGCGGTTTTGCCAAATACCGCCTGGCGTTCCTCGGCGGTCATCGCGCCCATGGTGATGTTCACATCCTTCACGCCTTCCAGTTTCATTACAGCGGCGCGCGCGTCTTTCTCGATCTGTGTTTTCAACGGACACCCCGTGATGGTGAGGGCGATGGTGAAGGAAACCACGTTGTCCTCCGACACCTTTACATCCCGGATCATATTCAATTCAACGAGGTTGCGCCCCAGTTCGGGATCATTTACCCCGGATAATACGTCTATTACTTGAGTCTCAGTGATCATAATGCTCCATTGGTCCAGGTTATTGTTGCGCTGTAGCGCACCTCATTATAATGGAATTGAACAAGGAGATGGAAATATGAAACGGCTTTTCCCGCTCACCGCGATCGCCGCGACCGCGCTGGTGCTTTTGGCATGCAGCGTGTCCTTTAACCTGGGTGATCCGACCGCCACCGTGCCCCCTCCGCAGATCACCTTCCCCACCGACGTCATTGAATCCCCCACCACAGCCCCGCAGCCCACCGTGGTGATCCTGCTGCCCACAGCTGAACCCATCCATCAGGAGATCACCGTGTTTTTCATGGATGAAAACCGCTTCACCGCCGCCACCGAGCCTTATGAAGTGGCCGTGACGCGCACCACCTCCAGCGAGAACCTGCCGCTCGCCGTGTTGGAAGCCTATTTTTCCGGTCCCACCCCCCAGGAATACGACCAGGGCCTGCGCCTGCTCTCCTCCGGCTTTACGAATGTGCGCGATCTGACCATCCAGGACGGCATCGCCAGGGTTTACCTGGGCGGCACCTGCGCCAACAACGGGGCGGCGTATTCCGTGGCCAACCTGATCTTCAAGAACCTTGAGCAGTTCCCTGAGATCGGCGCGGTGAAGATCTACGACGAAAATAACGATAACCTCGATCCGGATTCCCCCAATAGTTCACTGCCCTACTGCCTGGAACCATAGTGCCACAAACAGGGAACCCGTTCTTTCCACATCGCGGCAGGTATCCTCCCTGCCGCGGTTCTATCCTGCGTTATAATGGACGCCATGCCATTCACCATCCTGTCAGTCGCCTTTATCGTGACCCTGTTCTTCCTCGCGCTCAGCCGTTACGCTGTGGAGCGCGTGGAGCAGAACCACTACGCCCAGCGCGCGGATTTCTTTCACCGCTACCCGGTGAACGAAGGAGACATTGTGTTTGTGGGCGACAGCATCACCGATGGCGGCTGCTGGGAGGAACTCTTCCCGGGTGTTCCGCTCAAGAACCGCGGCATCAACGCCGATGATACCCTTGGTGTGATCAAGCGGCTGGATGATATTCTGCGCGCAAAACCTCTGGCAATCTTCCTGCTCATCGGTACCAACGACCTGCCCTGGTTCACCTACCGCAAAGACGCCGAGATTCTGAGGAACTACAACCAGATCCTTGAACGCTGCGCTGAGATCTCTCCTGATACCAAAGTCTTCGTGCAATCGATCCTGCCCCGCGGCCGGTCATTCGCGAAGCGCATTAAACGCATCAACATTGAACTTGAAGCGCTGGCCGCCAGGCACGGTTTTACTTTTATCAACCTCTACCCGGCTTTCGTTGATGAAAACGGCGCGCTGCAATCGCAACTCACCAATGATCACCTGCACCTGATGGCGGAAGGATATACCCGGTGGGTAGAGATCCTGACTCCCCACGTCAAAGCTTTGCTTGCGCAACCCAAAACCACTGATTAACACAATTGTTAACCAACTCGCCCCGTGTAACCACCGCATTGTGTCGGGGTTATTATTGTCATCCAATTGGTCATATTCTTGCAATAGTCATCGCTTACCGAATATGTCCCAGGTCACCGGTAGAAATATGCCGAAATGACAATGCGTTAATGGATGCAAAGCGGTATGCTCTACCCATTCTGAGTAACACAGAAAAAATGCTGGAAAGTCGAGTGAGCGATTGTCAAAACTTACTGAAAAAACCCTATTTTTTGTCTCCAAACCGGTAGTAAAAACTTACACCGGGGCGATGCTGGATATGGATATCCACCAGAAGTCCCCGTTCCCGGCCGGCGCCAAGATCATCGCGCCGAACCACCCCAGCACCACGGACCCCTTCTTTGTGGCCGCCATGCTGGGCAGCCAGTCGCACATCCTGATCAAGGACGTGCTGTTCAACGTTCCCCTGCTTGGCACTTATCTCCAGCAATCCGGTCACATCAAAGTGGCTGCCGGCCACGGGCAGGAAGCCATCGACCGCGCATTGGAGCTGCTCAAAGCTGGAAAAACCATCATGATATTCCCTGAAGGCAAGATCAGCCCATTGAGCGGCGGTTACAACAAAGCGCGCTCCGGGGTTGCCCGCCTGGCCATCGCCAGTGGCGCGCCGGTCTACCCGGTGGGAATCCATCTCATCAAAGACCGCATCCATGCCATCCAATCCACCGTGAAAGGCAACCGAGAAATGGGTTACTGGTACCTGCGCGGACCCTATAACATCACCGTCGGCAAGCCTTTGCGCTTCAGCGGGGATTTGGAAGACCACGACCATGTGCGTGAGGTCGCGCGGCAGGTGATGCTCAAGATCATGCGCCTGGCGTATGAAAGCGAGCAGCGCTGGTATCGCCGCACCGGTTCAGTATCCGGCGCCCTCGAAACCACTTAACCTATAACTTTCACTAATTGACCGCGTCCTGCACAGGGCGCGGTTTTTTATTGGTACAAGCGCTGAGAATGTATACAATTAAGAAAAACCTCTGCGCAGGAGATGCTCATGAATCCACAACGATTGTTACAGGGTCCTGGTGAATTGCTGGACGCCGACGGCAACCTGACCCAGGCCGGCTGGGCTACCCAACCCGTGCTGGACGCCAACCTTGAGGACAGCCATTTCTATCACCTCCGCGCCCTGCAGAAACTACGCCTCAAGATCTGGGATTATTACGCGGTGACCACCCCCACGCATTTCTTCTCCTTCACCATCAGCGACGTGGGTTACCTGGGCATGGTCTTTGCTTACGTGATCGACTTCGCCAGCGGAGAGTACAAGGAACAGACGCTCTCACTGCCCTTTGGCGGCGGGGTGAAGCTGCCGCGCAACAGCAGCGCGGGGGTCACTGAATACACCAAAGGGGACCTTTACCTGCGCTTCACCGCGGGAGAGGATTCGCGTACAGTCTCCGTGCGCTGGCCAGGCTTCGGCGGCAAAGCTCTCAACGCTGAACTGGTGCTGACCTGCCCTCCAGATCACGAATCAATGAACATTGTCATTCCCATCAAGGGAAAACGTTTCTATTACAACCGCAAGATCAACTGCATGCCGGCCAGCGGCTGGGTGGAGTACAAGGGGCAGCGCCATGCGATCGACCCTGCCACATGCCTGGGCAGCCTGGATTGGGGGCGCGGGGTGTGGGAGTACAGCTCCTTCTGGGTGTGGGCGAGCGCTTCAGGTTTCCTGCCCGACCGGCGCAGGATCGGGTTGAACATGGGTTACGGCTTTGGTGATACCAGCGCAGCCAGCGAGAACTGCTTCCTGCTCGAGAACAGGATCAACAAGCTGGGCGAGGTCAAATTCACATACGACAATCGCAACTTCAAAGCCCCCTGGACGATGAGATCACCAGATGGCAGGCTGGACCTGGTCTTCACACCTTTCTTCGAGCGCGTGGCCAAAACCGACGCGGTGATCCTCAAAAGCGAGGTGCACCAGATGTTCGGCAGGTATTCAGGTTACGTGGTGACGGACGAGGGAGAAAAACTACCGGTCAACGATCTGATCGGCTGGGCTGAGGAACACAACGCCAAATGGTAAGCCCGGCTGGCGGGTTCAATCCTTGCGCATGATGCGGTAGTGCTCGTTCTCGGCGATCAGCTGCATTTCCGCGGGAACCTCATCCAGCAATTGTTTATCCACCAGGACCAGCGCGCCTGCCGGCACCTGGTCCGGTTTTTTAACCGGGTGCAGCTCGCGAGTCTTGTTGACCCCGAAAAGGGCGTACTCGATGAGGCTTTTCTGCATGATGACGTAGAGCGTTTCCCCGGGCGGCACATGACTGTTAACGAAGACCACATCCGGGATATCCTCCACGCTCTGGTGGAAGAGGTTCGCGTAATAATCCTGGTGCTTTATATCCTTACGGTCTGGGCTGGTGAGCGCCAGGTCTTCGATCACCCGATCGTTGATGTAGGTATAAGCCCGGCTTAACAAACCAGCATCCTCTGAACGGTTGAGTTTTTCCTGTTGGTAGGTGTATAGCGTGGATTGGGTGACAAGGGGGCGCGCGTCATTGATCAGCAGGCTTGAAAACGCCAGGTATGCCGCGCTGAGCGAAAGAACGATGCTGACCACGGCTCCTGCCGCGCGCCGCTCCGGCAGCAGCACAAATAACAACGGTGAAATCACCAGCGTGGGCATGATGAGGTACCGCCCGTTGGTGGGGCTCCAGCCAGTGATCAGCACTGACATCACCACAAACACCGCGGTCAGAAAGACAAACGAACCCAGCAGGTACTTCTTGCGGGTCTTATTTTTCCCGAACAACACAACCAGGCAGGCGATAGGGATAAGGATGAAACTCAACGGACCGTACCAAGCGGCGTCTTCGTTCAGGACGGACATCCCATCATACGTGAATGTTTCTGCGTCGCCCATCGAAATGAATTTCTTCGCTTCAAGATCCACCCCCAATCGCTCGCTCAGCGACCGGAAAGCCCCTGCCCGGATGTTTTCAGCGCCAAGCTTCCACCGGCCCGTCAACCCGTCGAAACTGACACCCTGGTACAGGTGACGCAGGGTATTGGTTAGAATGCGCTCCCCGGGTTCCACGGTAAACTCCGGGTTAATAAAACGGTGCAGCGCAAAAATTGATTCGATCCTGCCGCCTTCTTCATAATTTTGTAAAAAATTATAAGAAAGGAATATGCCAAACAGAAGTACAAAAATGCCTCCAAAAACCAGGAAGCGCTTGATCTTTACCCGGTCGCGAATAAAGTGGATCAATACTACCAGAATGTAGAACGGCAGGATGAACAAGGCCGTGTTTTTCGAGCCAAGCGCCAAAGCCATCGCCACAAGTGAGAGGAAGAGCGCAACTTTACGTTTCTCACGCAAGTATTCCAGTAACCAGGCAATGCTGGCCAGCCCGAGTGTCGAGACGAAGACATCCGCCTGGTACGAGAAGGTCTGCAGCAATATCACCGGGAAGGACAGGCTCATGAGCGCGGCGAAGAGCGCCCCCCGGTGGCTGGCGCCGAGCTGGCGCGCTATGTTATAAACGAGAACAATCGCTGCCAGCAATGCGTACCAAGTCGCGAGGAAGAACAACTTTTCAGAACCGCCGAGCAGGAAGAGCCACAGACCTTGCAGTGATAAATTGACCGGTTTATTGATCTGGGTGATGGTGACCGCGTCCCAGGCTTTCAGTGAACCGTGCTGGATCCAGTAATAGATGCGCGGCAGATGCGTGTGCAGTGAATCAGAGTTGTTGATGGGTACCAGTGAACCGATATACAGGCTGAGGACAAAGACTGCGCTGATCAGGGTCAGCAGCACCCAGTCCAATCCGCGCGGTTTTATACCTTCTAATTTTAACGCGGGCAAAGCCTGCTTGAAAAACCATTTGCGGGGATCCCACAACAAAAAACCCGCCGCTAGAAAGACAATTAACTGAGTGAGCAGAAAAAGCCAGGGCTGACCGAGCGCATTCAGCAGGCTGAGTATCTCGCTCACTAATATGTTGAATGAAACCGTCACAAGGAAGAAAAACACAACCACCCTGGAGAATGAGACAACGCCGTAGATCCGCGCCGTGATCAGCAGCGCGAATACCAGATAAAGCAATGTCGAAACGATCAACATGGATTTCTCCTGAAGTGTGCTCGATCACGACGACGCGAGATTGACCCGCCGGTCACGCTTCCAGCTGAATCCATTATACTTGTGTCGGGAAGGATTTTTAAGAAAACAACCCCGGGAGAACCGGGGTTGTCTGTTAATGGATTGTTTTCTTCTAGACCCAGCCGCGCAGCTGCATAGCTTTGACCACGCGGTCGATTGCCACCATATAGGCGGCGTCGCGCGTGTAGACCTTGCTCTTGAGGCTCATATCCAGCACACTGGCGAAAGCGATGGTCATCTTGGTGTCCAGCTTCTCCAGCACCTCTTCCTTGGTCCAGTAGTAGTTCATATCGTTCTGCACACCCTCAAAGTAGGAAACCGTCACACCGCCAGCGTTGCAAAGGAAATCAGGGATGACAAAGATACCGCGCGCCTTGAACACCTCATCCGCTTCGGGTGTGGTGGGGCCGTTCGCGCCTTCCGCCACGATCTTAACATTCGGTTTGATCAACTGAACGGAGTCAGCGTTGATCTGCCCTTCAAGCGCGGCCGGGATCAACACATCCACATCCTTGGTGATCCAGGCGCCGCCGTCTTCGATGACGTAACCGGCTGCGCGGGCTTTGGCCTTGTCGATCGAGCCGTACTGATCCGTGATGGTCATCAGGAAGCGCGGGTCGATGCCATCAGCCTTGCTGCAGGTATACGAGGCTTTGTCCTCGCGGTCATAATAGGAAACGCAAATGACCTTTCCCTTGAGTAATTCGGTAAAGCCAATGGCCGCGTACTGCGCCACATTACCGAAACCCTGAATGGCAGCCGTGCATTTGGATGAATCGAGTTTGAGGTGCTTCATCGCTTCACGCACCGTGTAGATCACGCCAAAACCGGTGGCTTCGGTGCGCCCGAGGGATCCGCCGCCACCGAGGGGTTTCCCGGTGATCACGCCGGGGGTGAAATGGCCGACGAGCTTGGTGTATTCATCCATCATCCAGCCCATCATCTGCGGGGTTGTGCCCACATCCGGTGCCGGCACATCCTGGCGGGGACCGATATTGCGCCACATCACGTCCACCCAGCCGCGCACCAGGCGCTCTTTCTCGCTGTTGGAGAGGGTGGCCGGATCAACGACCACGCCACCTTTGCCGCCGCCCAGGGGAATATCAGCCACAGCGCATTTCCAGGTCATCCAGGTGGCCAATGCGCGCACGGTATCGATCGTCTCAGCCGGGTGAAAACGGATACCACCCTTGGCGGGACCGCGTGCGTCGTTGTGCTGTACACGGAAACCCTGGAACATTCTTAACGTGCCGTCGTCCATGCGCACAGGAATACGGAAGGAAAACTCCCGCAGCGGCCAGCGCAGCATTTCGCGCACCTGTGGATCCAGCTTGAGCAACTCAGCCACGTTGTCAAACTGGCGCTGTGCCATTTCAAAAGCATTGATCGAGGTTGCCATTCATTTACTCCTTTATGGAATTGGGATAAGAATTTATTGCATGTAGAGGGTGTTCTGGAAAAATAAAAACGGACACACCGGTTCCGTGCCCGTTTTCACGCAGACTGAAAGGGTTCATCATGCGCACATTTCCCTCCGCTGAATTACCACACCTATAGGTTATACGAGAATCAATTTTGAGTCAAGATGATGAAAATCAGCAATTCTCATTGAATTGTTATAAACGGTCGAGGTAATCAAAAAACTCGAATTTTGGGTCGGCTTAGTTGTTACCGGAAGATCCTTCTGCGTCCTTGACACGGTTGAGCTGCCTTTCCAGCTCCAGCTTTAGAACAGCAGGGCTGGCCTTGCCGCCGGCGGCGCGCATCACCTGGCCAAAGAACCAGTTGGCCAGTGTTTCCTTGCCCGCCAGGTAACTGGCCAGTTCAGCGGGGTGCGCGGCGATCACTTCGCTCACCAGGCTGGAGATCAGGTCGCTGTCCGTTACCTGGGTAAGGTTCTTCTCACGGATCACCCTGGCGGCAGAGGCACCGCTCACCAGCATTTCCGTGAACACCATCTTGGCCGTGTTCTGGTTGACCTCGCCGACTTCCAGCGCGTCCAGCAGTTCCGCCAGTCCACGCGGGCTGACGCGTAGATCTTTGAAGGGGATGCCGCTCTGGTTGAGGTAGGCGAAGAGCTCACCGGTGATCCAGTTGGCTGCGGCGCGTGGTGCAGCTTTGCGTAATTCCGCCACGCACGCCTCGAAGTATCGCGCCACGTCGCTTTCATTGGCGATCATTGCAGCAGCGGTGGGGGTGAGCGCGTAGGCTTCGCGTAGCCGTAAAGCCATTGCGCGCGGCAGTTCGGGCAGGCCGCGCTTTATCTCCTCCACCCACTCCTCTTCCACCACCAGGGGTGGAATATCCGGTTCAGGGAAGTAACGGTAATCGTGGGCTTCTTCCTTCGAGCGCTGCACGTAAGTGCACTGCCCCGCTTCGTCCCAGCCCAGTGTCTCCAGGCTGATCGTCTCGCCGCGGTCAAGTGCTGCGGCCTGTCGTTTCAATTCGTAATCCACCGCCCGTTCCATCGCCCTGAAGGAGTTGAGGTTCTTGATCTCCACGCGCGTGCCGAATTCAGCTGAGCCCGCGGGGCGGATGGAAACGTTGGCTTCAAAACGGATCACGCCTTTTTCCATGTCCCCGGAGTTAACCCCCAGCGCGCGCAAAATAGCGCGCAGTCCGGTGGCGTAAGCGCGCACCTCTTCCAGAGAGTGCATATCCGGTTCTGAAACGATCTCGAGCAGGGGCACCCCCGCGCGGTTCAGATCGACCAGTGAATATTCTTCGCCGCCCTCACTGACGTGGGTGAGCTTGCCGGTGTCCTCCTCCAGGTGGGCGCGCCTGATGCGGATAACGCGTTCACCTTTGACGGTATCCACCACCAACCGTCCATTCAGCGCCAGCGGATACTCGTACTGCGAGATCTGGTACCCCTTGGGCAGGTCTGGATAAAAGTAATTCTTACGGGCAAAAATGGAGGTGTGCTGGATCTCACATTCGAGCGCCAGCCCCACGCGGATGCCGTACTCCACCGCCGTCCGGTTGAGCACCGGCAGGGTACCAGGCATCCCGGCGCACACCGGGCACACACTGGTATTCGGGGAGGTAGTGGTGGTATCCACGCAGCGGCAGCCGCAGAACATTTTGGTCTGCGTCGCCAGTTCAGCATGCACTTCAAGTCCAACAACGGGTTCGTATCTCATTCCTGTTGGATTTTATCATGGAAGCAACGACCGGCTGAAAAACAAACAGGGGCTTGACGTGCTAAAATAAACCTGTCACACATAACTGCTCATGAGGTGAGACATGCTGCTCTGCGTGGATATCGGCAACACCAACATCAAATTGGGTCTTTATAAGGGAGATGAGCTGGTCACCCACTGGCGGATCTACACCGATGAGAGCAAGCTCTCTGATGAGTACGCGGTGCTGCTGCTCTCGTTATTCGAAAGCGAAAAAGTCAACAAAGATGAGATCGACGGCTGCGCGATCTCCTCGGTGGTGCCGGAACTGACCATCGCGTTCAGAGACCTGGTCAAACGCCATCTGAACCTTGACGCGGTGATCGTAGGTAATGTCAAACACCCCGTCATTCACATTAATGCCTCGAACCCCAAAGAGGTTGGCCCCGACCTGATCGCCAACGCAGTCGGCGCGGTGGCCCTTTACGGCGCACCGTGCATCGTGATCGGTTTCGGTACAGCCACCACATTTTCCGCCATATCAGCCAAGGGAGAATTCGAAGGCGTGGCCATCGCCCCGGGCATCATCACCGCCGCGTCCTCGTTGTTTGACGCCGGCGCCATGCTCCCGGCTGTCGACATTCACAAACCGGAAAAGGTGATCGGCAAGAACACCATCCTCTCCCTTCAATCCGGTCTGATCTACGGTTTTGCGGGACTGGTGGAAGGTCTGGTCGCGCGCATCAAGCAGGAATTGGGCGGTGAAGCCAAAGTAGTGGCCACCGGCGGGCTCGCCAACATGATCGCGGACGAGGTAACCTGCATCGACGCCGTTGAGCCGGAGTTGACCCTTTTAGGAGTCCGAATAATTTACGAGAAGAATAAAGAGTAAACAAAAAAGAGGTCTTGCGAAACAAGACCTCTTTTTTGTCATTATATTTTTCTAACAAACCTTTCTATGCGCTCCAGTGCTTCCTCGATCAGGTCGTAATTGGTGGCGTACGAGCAGCGCGCAAACCCCTCACCGCCTAGCCCAAACGCATTTCCCGGCACCATCGCCACGTGCTGTTCGTACAACAGCCGGTTGCAGAAGGTCTCATCATCCAGCCCGGTGGCGCTCACCTTGGGGAAGGCGTAAAACGCCCCCTTCGGCTCAAAGGTCGGCAGGCCGATCTGGTTCAATCCGCTCACGATCAACTTGCGCCGGCGGTCATACTCGGCATGCATTTGCTGCACGTGCGGTTCGCCGCTCTGTAAGGCTTCTAACGCGGCGTATTGTGACATGGTCGGTGCTGACATGACCATATATTGATGCACCCGCAGCAGCCCCTTGATCAGGCTTTCCGGTCCGGCAGCGTAACCGATACGCCATCCGGTCATCGCGTAATCTTTTGAAAAACCGCCCAACAGCAGGGTGCGCTCACGCATGCCCGGCAGCGCCGGGAAACACACATGTTTTACCCCGTACACCAGGCGGTCGTAGATCTCGTCTGAGATCACAATGAGATCGTTTTCCTCGGCCATCTTGGCCACCTTAAGCAGGTTTTCGCGGCTGGAAACCGCGCCCGTGGGGTTATTGGGGTAACCCAGCAATATTGCCTTTGTGCGCGGGGTGATGGCTGCCTTTAATTCATTCGGGTCCAGGTCAAAGTTGTTCTCCATACGGCTGGGCACTTCCACCGCCACCCCGCCTGCCATGATGGCGGCGGCTTGGTAAGAGACAAAGCAGGGCGTAGGGATGAGCATATCTTCGCCGGGGTTGAGCAGTGCAATGGCGGCCAGGTTTAAGGCTTCAGAGCCGCCCACCGTGATCAGGATCTCGGTTTCGGGGTTGTAGTGCAGGCCATACATGCGGGTAAAATGATCGGCCAAAGCCCGCCGCAATTCAATGATACCGAAGTTGGAAGTGTAATGCGTGTCTCCACGTTCCAATGATCGGATGCCGGCTTTCAGAATGGGTTCGGGGGTGGTGAAGTCTGGCTCACCGATCCCCAGGGAGATCACATCCTTCATGGTTGCCGCAATATCAAAGAACTTTCTGATCCCTGATGGTTTGAGCCCTGCGATCCGCCTGGAAATATATCGATCTGTCATTTGATCTCCTGTGTTTTTAGGTTGCCGGTTGAGCCGGCGGTTTGCACCAGCCAGGTGTCTCGATCCGGGTCATACAGTAAATTATATTCATTTGTGGTTTCACAGATCACGTGATATCGTTTCCCCTCAGGAGTGAACATTTCTTCCAGCACAGTTTTCACCGGCTGCCAGCGTCCATCAGACCACACTTCCAATGGCCGCCCTGGGTAGGCGTGCTCAGCCCGGCAGCGCACCACATCTTTCGTCATCATACTTTGGTGTCGTCTCCAACGATCATGCCCGTGGTCTTTCCGGTGACCTTCGCGTCACAACCGATCAGTGAGTCTTTGATGACCATGTTCTCGATCACGCTGTTTTCATCCACGATCGAATTGCTGATCTCTACATTCTTCAAAACAACCCCTTTGCTCAAGGATACGTGCGGGCCGATGACCGATGACTCCAACTGCGCTCCTTCAGCAATATTCACCGGCGGGATGATCGTAACACCATCCGGAATATCCGCCACGCATGGGCCGGGTTGACCGTGGTCGAGCAAAAAACGGTTCGTCTCGAGCAGCGCCTCGGGGATGCCCGCGTCAAGCCAGGTGGTAACCAGCTCATTGCGCATTTTTCCGCCTTGCTCAATGAACACGTTGATCGCGTCAGCCAGGAAATACTCTCCCTTCAGGCTCGTTCCGCGCTGCATCTGCTCAACGATCGCCTGCAGCAACCTGGCTGCCTCTTTGAAGTAGTAAAACCCCACCACCACCAGGTTGTTTGAAAAATCCTGCGGTTTTTCCACCAACCGCGTCGCTACGCCGTTGTCATCGATCTCGATCACGCCAAAGCGCCGCGGGTCTTCCATCGGTTTTACCCAGGCTACCGCGTCCATGCTTTCATTTGACAGGAAGGCCAGGTTTGTTTCGATGAGCGTATCAGAGAAAGCGATCAACACCGGACCCCGCAGGAACTCACGCGCGCACCACAGCGCGTGCGCCTGTCCGCGCATCTCCTCCTGCACCACAAAGTGCACCTTCTTCTCCGGGTGCGCTTTCTGCATAAATTTCTGGATGCGATCCCCCTGGTTGGGGCTGATGATGAAAACATACTCCGCCCGCTCGATCCCCGGCAGTGTGTCGAACTGGTGCAGCGAGTAATCGAGCACGGTGCGGCCCGCCAACGCCAGCAGTGGCTTGGGACGGCTCCAGGTTAACGGACGCATGCGCGACCCCCACCCGGCCATCGGGATGATGATCTTGAAATTGCTGCTCATCGGCACCTCTACCAAATTGATGAATTACTTTAATTCAAGTCCATTTTACCCTGTCAGCGCGTTTTGGTCGATTGCATGTTCACATCCGTGCGCGTGCGGATATAAAAAAGCCCTTCCTGAATGGAAGGGCTGTGATCATTGAGGCGGATCAGATGCGCGCGAGCGTGGTCACGCAAGGCACCCGGTTGAACATCCAGAAGGAAATTGGGAAAGCCAACCCCAGGGTCACCAGAGAGATCAGCCAGGCGAGCAGCATCCATACCAGGCTGAACCAGAAACCGATGACCAGGAAGTACAGCGCGCGCAGGAGGAACGGTGGTTGCTCCAGGGGCAGCTGTCGGATCACCTGGGTACCGTTGCGCGCATCAACCACGGTCTGTACGCGTGCCGGCTGCAGTGTCATCACCTGCGGAGTATTGTTGATCATGAACAGACCCAGCGGCAACCCGATGATGGTGAGGTTGAAGAACCAGGCGGTCAGCACCCAGATCAGCCCCAGCCACCAGCCGATGAAGAGGAACCACAACACGCGGATGAGCAGTCCCGGTCCTGATTGTGAAGTAACGAATTGTACATTCTGCGTGGTCATTTGAGTATCTCCTTTTCTTAATCCATATACGCAAAAAAACGCCGCGCGATGCGGCGGTTTTATTAGAATTGTGTAAATTTACCCGATGTGGGGGGACTGCTTATGCCACTCCGTCACACCCTGGTAGGCGTGCGCAGTGTGGAAGAGGATCTCCTCGCGGAAGTGCGCGCCCAGGAGCTGCATGCCCACCGGCAGGCTGTTGGCGTCGAACCCCACCGGTAAAGCCAGCCCCGGCACACCGGCCAGGTTGATGGGCAGGGTGAACACATCCTCCAGGTACATCGCCAGAGGGTCGCCGCTGTGTGAACCCAGCTTGAACGCGGTGGAAGGGGCGACCGGGGCGGCAATGATATCCACCTGTTCAAAAGCGCGGTCAAAGTCGCGTTTGATGAGTGTGCGCACCTTCTGCGCCTGCCCGTAGTAGGCGTCGTAATACCCCGCGGAAAGCGCGTAAGTGCCCAGCATGATACGCCGTTTCACCTCGGGTCCAAAACCAGCACCGCGGGTGTGTTTATACATTTCCCACAACCCATCGGCCGGCTCGCGAAGTCCAAAACGCACACTGTCGTAACGCGCCAGGTTGGCGGATGCCTCAGCCGGGGCGATCAGGTAGTAAACGGGAAGGGCGTACTCCGTGTGCGGCAGGCTGATCTCGCTGATCTCCGCTCCCAACTCCCGCAGGGTCTCGATCGCCGAGAGCACCTGCTGGCGCACTGCGGATTGGATGCCCTCTATGAAATACTCTTTGGGTATACCTACGCGCAGTCCATTTAGAGAATCACTTTTAGCCAGGTTGATTTCCGGAACCGGAAGGTCCACACTGGTACCGTCCAGCGCGTCCACCCCCGCCATGATCGAAAACAGCAGCGCCGCGTCCTGAGCGTCCCGCGTGAATACCCCCATCGCATCCAGTGATGATCCATACGCCACCAGGCCATATCGCGATACGCGTCCGTAAGTGGGTTTTATGCCGGTGACGCCACAGAAAGAAGCCGGCTGGCGGATCGAACCGCCTGTGTCCGAACCGACCGCTGCTGGGAGCATACGCGCTGCCACAGCCGCCGCGCTGCCGCCGGACGAGCCGCCGGGAACGCGGGATGTGTCCCACGGGTTGTGTGTGGGTCCAAAAGCCGAGGTCTCCGTGGAAGAGCCCATGGCGAATTCATCTGTGTTGGTCTTGCCCACCACGATGGCCCCGGCATCGAGCAGACGCTGCACCGCCGTGGCCGTGAAAGGAGCAATGAAATCACCAAGGATCTTTGACCCGCAGGTGCAGCGCATACCCGCCACTGTGATCAGGTCCTTGACCGCGATTGGCAGCCCCAGCAGGCCGGGCAGGGCTTTCCGTTGATCTGCACGGAAATTTACATACAAAGCGTCAGCCTTATCCGCCTGCTCCAGCGCCCGCTCAGGTTCAAGTGTGATGAAGGCGTGTAATTGCGGTTCCAGCTGGTTGATGCGTTCAAGGTGCGCCGTCACAAGTTCGCGGCACGAAAAATCCCCCGCCCGTAAACCGGCGAGCATTTGTTTTACCGACAGAGAAGTCAGGTGATCGTTCATTCAAGCACCGGTGGTACGCGGAATTGATCTTTTTTTCGCTCGGGGGCATCGTCCAGTACCACATCAACTGGAAGACTGACCCGGGGTTCATCTTCACGCAACCGCCCAGCTGCTGGCAGCACGCTGGCCGTCGGCGGGATTCCCGTGGTATCCAGTTCCTGCAGCCGCGCCACATGGTTCAGGATGTCGGAAAGCTGCTGCCGGTACTGTTCTTTTTCCTCCACGGTCAGGTCAAGCCGCGCGAGGTTGGCGATGTGTTCCACTTCAGCAAGTGAGAGTTTCATGCCCCCCATTATAACCGAGAGGTCTTGAAAACCGGTTCCAGCCGCACAGTCTGCATCAAAAGTTTGTAAATTTATAAAAAATAACCTATACTAAGGTATAAAACTTGTTCGTTAATAGGAGGATATATGCCAAGTATCATTGATATTGAAGGAATCGGACCCGTATACAAAAAGAAGTTAAAAGCAGTCGGGGTTTCCACCACTGAAAAACTTCTGGAGCTCGGTGGCACACCGAAAGGCCGCAAGGACCTGGCGGAAAAAGCTGACATCAGCGAAGCTCTCATCCTGGAATGGGTCAACCTTTCCGACCTGTTCCGCATCAAGGGTGTGGGCAGCGAGTATTCAGACCTGCTGGAGGAAGCCGGTGTGGACACCGTCGTCGAATTGAGCAAGCGCGTTCCTGCCAACCTGTTCGCAAAAATGGTGGAAATCAACGAAGCCAAAAAGCTTGTCCGCAAGATGCCCGTCGAAAAACAGGTCGCGGACTGGGTCGATCAGGCCAAGAAGTTACCCCGCCTGGTCAGCTACTAAGATCAACGTCGATACTATAGGGTGAGAGGACTTCTCACCCTATTTTTGTATGCGCAACAAAGGAGACCAACGAAACGTGAAAACAGTCTGCATCGCCTCCACCAACCCGGTCAAAGTTCGCGCCGCGCAAGAGGGTTTTGAACGCATGTATCCGGGTGAATCCTTCTCCGTTGTACCGGTCGCCACAACAATTAAGCTGCCTGCCCAGCCCGCCACTGACGAGGAAACTCTCAACTGCGCGACGTTGCGCGCCAATAACGCCCGCGAGCTCAAACCTGAGGCAGACTACTGGCTGGGGATCGAAGGTGGTATTGCCGACTGGACGATCGGGATGGGGGCTTTTGCCTGGGTGGTGATCCTGAATGAAATGGGGCGCGTTGGACGCGGGCGCACCGGAGAATTTTTTCTGCCCGAGCCGGTGGCTGCCCTGGTCCGGCAGGGAGTTGAACTGGGAGAGGCGGACGACAGGGTTTTTTCTCGAAACAACTCCAAACATAGCAACGGCGCGATCGGCCTGCTCACCGCAGATGCCATTGACCGGGCTGAGCTCTATATCCCTGCGGTCATTTTCGCGCTGATCCCGTTTAAAAACCCTGATCTATACCCGTGATCGTTTACTTCACCCGCCACGGCGAGAGTGTTGCCAACACCGGCCATGTGATTTCCAACCGCAGCCTGGATCATCCGCTCACCCCCGCGGGCAGGCTCCAGGCGGCGTCACTTGCACGGCGTTTATCTACTGCCGGGTTGACCTCGGTGTACACCAGCCCGGTTCCACGCGCACACGAGACAGCGTCCATCCTTTGCCAGGCGCTCAACTTGCCGTTGCAATCGACGGATGGATTGCGAGAATTTGATTGCGGCACGCTGGAAGGCCGATCAGGTCCCTTCGCGTGGTGGCGGTTCTCGCGGGTTTTGCATCACTGGTTCACCCAAAGACAGTTGAACAAACGCTTCAGGCGTGGAGAGAGTATTCTCGACGTCCAGGCAAGGTTCATAAGCCTGATGGAATCGTTGGCTGATCAGTATGCCGATTCCGACGCTCGAATTTTATGTGTGGCGCATGGGGGAGTTTTGCACATCGGGTTGAGCGGCCTGTTCAACCATTTGTCATTTGAACAGGTCATCACCCAGCCTATCCCTTACACAGCGGTTATAGAATCTGTTTTCGAAAACGGGAGGTTCGTTTGCACCCGTTGGGACGGGGTCACTCTGCCTGAGGAACGATGAAGCGCTCGGCGTACCAGAGCAGATAATCTTTCACGTGCGCGCCCCAGTAGGATTCCTCGTGGCGCCCCTCGAACTCGTGGTAATCGAACGCGATGCTGTTGGATTCCAGGAAGGCCTTGAACATTTGTACCTTGTCCCGGTCAGCGTCCCGATCTCCCATATCCAAGATCACAAAGGGCAGTTTCTCCAATGAGCCTGTCAAAGCGACCGACTGGCTGATGCGGAATTCCTCGCCGTAGAACAACGGGGTGCTGTGCGCGCCAATCGTAGCGAACAGGTCCGGCCGGGCAAAACCAAAGTACACCGCCCAGTTGCCCCCGCGCGAAAGCCCGCCTACAGCACGGCATGTGCGCTCCTGACAAATAGAGTATTCACTCTCCACGTACGGCAGCACATCTTCAAGAAACGCTTCATCAAAAAAGGATTCATTCGGATTGGGGGTCCAGGTGACCTCAAAGGGCATCACTATGATCAACGGCTGGATCTCGCCTTTCGTGATCAGTTCATCAGCGGCATTGGTCAACCCCAGGCGGATCCACTGGTCATTGGTTGCCGCCTGCCCATGGAACATATACAGCACTGGGTAACCGTTCGGTGTGGTGTCATCATAACAGGGCGGGAGGTAGACGCGGGTGTTCACCGGTCGATTCAGCCAGTCAGTCGGAACCTCCAACTCGACGAGTGTCCCGGTTGATTCCTGGCAAGGAACCTCAGTGGGGGTAGGCGTGATGGTGGGTGTGGCGGTAAGCGTGGGTGAGGGTGTAATGGTTGGCGGCGGGTTTGTAGCGGTAAGGGTCGCTGTGGCTGAGGCAGACGACAGGGCGGACTGGCAGCCGGTGATGGTCAACAACATGAGGATCAAGAGGATGACAACGGACAAGCGGCGCAGCTGGATGAGCATGAATTCCTCAGTGGGCTTTTTTCTTGACGTTTCCTGCCCGTTCGGATTATACTCTACTCGCTCGGGGTGTAGCGCAGTTGGCAGCGCACCGCGTTTGGGACGCGGGGGTCGGCGGTTCAAGTCCGCCCACCCCGACACATTTTTACTGAAAGGGTCGAGTTTTCCTCGACCCTTTTCCTTTCTGTCATTGCAAAAGCCCGTTTGGGCTTAAAGCAAACCCCGTTTGGTCATTGCGAAGGCTCGCTTTATGAGCCTGAAGCAATCCCCTTTTTATCCCGTTGAGAAAACCCTTCCTCTATGGTTGCAGCAACTCCCGTTTATTCAAATCACCCGCCACTTTGAGAAATTTTGGTCCAGAACTCGGGAGGAAACTTCTGCTGGTCAACAGGAAGGTTGCACTCAAACCACTCACCATTCACCACCGGCGTAGAAAGATTGGGGTCTGCTGGGTCGAGACCGATCAATACACCCATGCCGGTTCCACCAATAATAACCCCGTCATTTGTACCCATGTTAGGATTTGGCTGGGTATTTAGTACAAGGATGGGTCTTGGATATCCTGGAATGCCGACCTGTAAAACAAATTGGGTTTTTCCATCAATACGTAATTGTCCGTAGGCAATGAGAACACCGGTGAACATAAATCTTTTCCCATTGTACTCATCCGGTTTAGTATAGAGTTCGTCTGGAGAGATTTCAGGGTAAGTTTTTACTGCTTTGGTCGCTGTGTTTTCCACAACCAGCCCGTCAGTCGCCATGGTGGTTGGGGTAAGTGTCGGAGATTGTGTTTGTACAGGGAGCGGTGTTTTTGTGGGGGCTGCCGTGCTGATCGTCAGCGCTGTCATGCTGGGTATCGGTGTAAAAGAAGATTCTATTTGCGCTGGTTCGCTTGCGCTGATCGCTGGAGTTGGCGCTTTCAAGTCGCTGCAACCGCTGGTGAAGAATAATAAACCGGTCACACAAACTTTCCACAACCACTGCCCGGGAACTTTTATACCAAACATCAACTCCTCCTAATAATGCCGATAAATACTGCCGGTTTACCGGCGAACGAAAAATGTTCCTGCCAGATATCTTATTAAGATCGTTCTCTCAAAGAAATTTCAATCTCATCCGGACTGTGATCAGTTGAAAAAGTGATCTGCCTGAATTGCACCAGTGGAGCCGCTAGTGTCTATCGCGACTTAATAATGGATGTTCACCACTGTGCCAATATCAGAAAAGTTGTAAAGCCATTCGGCGTCTTCGACGCTCATGTTGACGCAGCCATGGCTCATTGGCGTACCAAAATTATGGTGCCAGTACGTTCCGTGAATGGAAAAATCTCCTGAATAGAACATTGTCCAGGGCACATCGGGCAGCCAGAAATCGCCGCCATCCATGGTTGAAAACGGGAACTTGGCATAGATCTTATATCGACCGGTCTCCGTGAGGTAGTCATCCGTACCCGTTGAAACCAGGAAGGACCCTTTCAGTTCAGAACCGTCCCACGCGTATAGCATCTGGTCACCCAGGTCAATGTCGATCCAATGGCCTTCCATCCCCGCCAACATAACAGGTGTCGGGATTGGTGTCGGGATCGGCGTTTCATTAATGATCTGTTCCAGGCCGATCTCTTCAGCGTTGACGAGAGATGTGTAAACCCACCCTTCCTGACCATCCGACATTCTTACTTTCACCCATATACTGTTAGGTAGCTTTGCTGCCAGTGTCAGGGTTTCGCTCCTGTCCACCTCGCGCATGACCTCGTAATACTCTCCTGGTCCGGTGTAAATGGCGACATTATCAAATTTCGGATTTGTGACAACTTCAGGGGTCGCAGTTGGTGTAAAGGTCGGTACCGGTGTTGGGGTCGAAGTGGGAGTCGAGGTGGCAGCCGCTGTTGCAGTCGCGGTCGCGGGCACTGGAGAGGTGGCAGCGTTCGCGGTTTCGCTCAAACCCGCGGGGTTTTGACCGTTGGGGTCACCCGCGCTCATCATCCGGTTGGATGAATTAGCCCACACCTCAAACGAGATAATTGACAATACAAGCAGCCCACCAATAATTAGCATCCATCGTTTTACATTATATTTTTTGCCCGTGGAGAGCTTTTTTTCATCAGGGATTGTGGTCATTGCTTGCACCTCAGCGAGTTTTGATAATGGGTCAACATAATACGTCTCCTCTTGCCTACCAATAAAACCTGTTGTGTCGCATCTTAACCTGTCTGGCGCGCTGATGTCAAGGTTTCACACCGAGCTGCTCAAGCATTTTTACACTGGGCGCGTACCCAGGGTGGCACTTCAGACTGGTTCTCAGGTCAGCGACCGCTTTGTCTACATCTCCCAGGGCATTGTAAGACATCGCCCGCCAGTAGTAACTCTCCTCCAGCAGTGGTTCGCCCATATTCTTAAGCGTTTGATCTGCCAGATTAATCACATCCTGATAGCGGCCGGAATTGTAATAAGCGCTGTAAGGACCCTCTTCATACCAGAAGATGCGGTATGGGCGGTCTTCCTGGATGATCTCAGGGTAAATGCTGAAAGCGGTATCATACGCATCCGCCGCGGCATTGTAATCCTGTAAACAGACCAGGCTGGTGCCCGCGTTGAACCACGCGAAAAACTTATCCCTGGTCTCTGTGAGAGTGTTGGTTTCCTTTATGGCATACTCATGCGCGCTGCGGCACGCTCCCTCAACGGTCTCAAGCGGACCGAGCGCATTAAGAACGATTTCCTCTTTTTCCGGGGGATAGATCACGATGAATAGATAGTTAAAGGACCGCCAGTCCAGGTCCAGCTTGTTGTAATAATAATCAAAACCAATGAAAGAATCGTACTGATCAGGATCGATCTTCCCACCCCAGGGGGCGTGATTGAGCAGGTAAGAATCATGCACTGTAAATATCTGTTTCGCGTCATCATAACCGACCACCAGGTTGTAATGTCCCAGCCATCCTTCGTCCCTGATGTCGTAAGGTTCAAAGCTTTTTTCGATCATGACAGGAAATCCCGCGCTGATCAGGGCTTTAATGGTTTGCGGGTTTCCACCATAACGCCAAAGCGCTCGTACATTGGTGTTGTTGTTCACGTAATCCACAATTTCATAAGGCATCACGTTCATATCCCGCTCATTCGGTTTTAACACCCCAGCTGCTTGCACCTGACTTTTACCCCAGTTGTAGTAGGAAAGATACATGGAAAGTGTAGCCGGACCACAGTTATTCCAAAGTTGCGCTTCACATGTAAATCCCGTTAGCAGCACAGATTCCGGCAAGGGGGTCGGAGAAATGGTCGGAGCAGCCGTGGCTTCCAGTGCCGGCTCAGGGGTGGACGCAGGATCAGTCGCGGTCTGACCATTTGAAGCGGAGGCTGTGTTGGGGTCAGAATCCTGTGGATCAACCGGGGTTTTCTCCGTTGAAGGAACAAAAACGGCCTCACTGGGTGGTTTCAGCCAGTATTTGATCGATGTATAAGTGGCGCGGGTATGATAAACCACCCTTGACCACACCGGGGGCAGGCTTATTACAACTGCCAGCAGCACAACAACTGCACCAATGATCAACAATAGCTTTTTTCGATTAGTCTTCATAGCCGAATTATAATTTATTAAACAATGCCAACGGGTAGGAAAAATACGCATCACGCTTATAATTAGGCTTATGGTCACCGAAATCCCATTTCTCTCCATCGTATTCCCCGCCTACAACGAGGAACTGCGCCTGCCCGACACGCTCTCCAACACCCTCGCCTTCACCACCACCCTCCCTTATCCCTGCGAGGTCATCATCGCTGAGAACGGCAGCAACGACCGGACGTTCGCCATTGCCCGCGACTTCTCTTTCGAACACCCCAACATTAAAGTCCTCCATATTGAACAGGCAGGAAAAGGACGCGCTGTTCAAACGGGTATGCTGGCAGCCACAGGTCAATACCGCTTCATTTGCGATGTTGACCTCTCCATGCCCATCACCGAGATCCCGCGTTTTTTGCCGCCGCAAACCACCGGAGCCGATATCGTCATTGCCTCGCGTGAAGCCCCCGGTTCGATCCGATACAACGAGCCTTATTACCGCCACTTCATCGGTCGCATCTTCAATAAGTTCGTGCGCCTGATGATCTTACCCCAGCTGCAGGATACGCAGTGCGGATTCAAGTGTTTTACCGCGGCAGCGGTGGAAAAGTTGTTCCCGCTCGTCACCATCCCCGGTTGGACCTTCGATGTGGAGGTCATGGCCATCGCGTACCGCGCAGGCTACCGGGTCAAAGAACTCGCCATCCCATGGTATTATCATCCGCACAGTAAAGTGCGCGTCTTGCGCGATTCCTGGCGCATGGCGAGAGACCTGGTCAATATCCGCATCAAACTCCGCCGCGGCACCTATGGCGTTTAAGTTTGACCGCTCCCTCATTCCCCCCTTCCCTGACCTCTCAATCGAACAAGATTTGTGGCAGGCCGGCGTTGATCTGATCGCCGGTGTGGATGAAGCCGGTCGCGGCGCCTGGGCAGGTCCGGTGACAGCCGCCGCGGTGATCCTTCCCGCCTTCGACCCTGCGGACGCTCTTATTTCGCAAGTGCGGGATTCCAAGCAATTAAGCCCCTCTCAACGCATGGCTCTCGAACCGTTGATCCAACAACACGCGCTGACCTGGGGAGTCGGTTTTGCCACCAGCGAGGAGATCGACCGGGTAGGCATCCTGCCCGCCACACGCCTGGCCATGCAACGTGCCCTGGTCAGCCTGCGCCCTCCGCCGCAACACCTGCTTCTCGACGCGTTATTTCTTCCGGAAATTCACACCCCGCAAACCGCCCTGATCAAAGGCGACCAGCGCAGTCTCAGCGTTGCCGCCGCGTCCATCCTCGCCAAAACAGCCCGTGATCGCTTTATGCAGGAACTGGGAGCCCACGAAATTTATTACGCTTTTGAACGCAACAAAGGATATGGCACCCGCGCTCACCAGGCAGCGCTCGCCCTTCACGGCCCCTGCCCAGCGCATCGCTTCAGTTTTGCCCCCGTTAAACGCCTGCTTAATACAGAAAACGGGCGCTGACACACACGCGCCCGTTCAGATCGATAAGTCCCGTCAGGCTTGTGCAGCCTGTTTCTTCTCACGTCGTCCGATCAACCATTTAACCACTTCAGCCACTATGGAAGGGATGAGCAGCAGCGGCAGAAGCAATTCCCATTGCCGCCAGCCTAATGGAACGGTTTTGAAGATCGGGTTCAGGAACGGGAGGTAAACCACCGCTATCACCAGCGCCAGTGAGAACAACACCGCGATGTTCATCCATTTGTTTGAGAAAATCCCCAGTTTCAGCAGCGGGTAACGTTCTGAGCGCGCGGTGAAAGCCCGCAGCAATTCTGAAGTGGACAGGGTGACGAACGCCATCGTTTCGGCCAACTCGAGGTTATCAATGGGGGATCCTCCCCTGTGAGTAAGGCCAACCCAGAAGGCCAAAAGCGTAACCGAGGTGATGGCAATGGTCTGAGTAATGACCCCGATCGTCATTTGTTTGTTAATGATGGGTTCCTTAGGAGACCTCGGCGGTTGGTCCATGATATCCGGGTCGCCTTTTTCGGTGCTCAATGCCAACGCTGGCGCGCCGTCCGTCACCAGGTTCAGCCACAGCAGCTGGATCGGCGCCAATGGTGAAAGTTGTTCGGCCGTGAGGTCCGGAAAGATCAGCAAACCGAGCGCTGTCGGCAGGAAGATGATCAGGATCTCCGCCATATTGCAGGAGATGAGGAAGTACACAAACTTGCGGATATTGGAATAGATGATGCGCCCCTGCTCCACGGCGGAGACGATGCTGACATAGTTGTCGTCTGTCAACACCATGTCTGCGGTATCCTTGGCCACGTCGGTGCCGGTGATACCCATCGAGATGCCAATGTCCGCCTGCTTGATGGCGGGCGCGTCGTTCACGCCGTCCCCGGTCATTGCCACCACCTCGCCATTCGCCTGCAAAGCGTTCACAATACGCAGTTTATGCTCCGGAGAAACGCGGGCGTACACATCTGTCTTTTTGACCTCTTCTTTTAATTCTTCATCAGAGATTTGTTCCAGTTGCGCTCCGGTGAGCACATGATGCCCCCGCTTCAATAAGCCGATGCTTTCTGCAATGGCGCGCGCAGTGTTCGGGTAATCACCCGTGATCATGATCGTACGGATTCCGGCCCTTGTGGCGGTTTTCAGCGCGGGGGTCACTTCAGGACGCGCCGGATCGATCATGCCGATCAAGCCGACAAACACCAGTTCCTGTTCCAATTCCTCGCGGTTCGCTCCAGAAGGCAGCACCTTTACCAGTCGATACGCCACGCCCAGTACGCGCAACGCCTCGTTGGTCATTTCATCGTTCGCGGCCAGGATGCGTTGCCGTTTAGATTCATCCAGCAGAACCGGCTCTCCACCAGCGATCGGTTCATAATACTTACATAGTTTCAAGACCACATCAGGCGCACCCTTAACTGCCACTACGCTGCAACCTTCCCTTTCACCATCAGTAAAGGGCGATAGGTCATCGAAGCGGGGGTCGGTCACCGAGTGGACTGTAATCATTCGTTTGAAGTCCGAATCGAAGGGGATTTCGCTGGTACGGGGATAAGCCTTGTGCAGCGCGCGGGTTGCGCCGCCTGCCTTGTAAGCCGCCACAAGGATCGATCCCTCGGTGGGGTCGCCAACCATGCGGAATTCACGGCTTCCGTCTTCCAGCTCTGTCTCCTCAAGCACCGCGTCATTGTTCAACACCCCCAGCCATAAAGCGGCCCTGATGGACGAAAGGTCTTTGAGATCGGTTTTCTTCTCGCCAACATAGAATTCTCCAACCGGCGTGTATCCCTGGCCGGTGACCCTTACCATCGTTTCATCCGCCCAAACCCGTGTAACGGTCATTTCGTTCTGGGTCAGTGTACCGGTCTTATCCGAACAGATCACTGTGGCTGAGCCGAGTGTTTCAACTGATGACAGCCGCCTGATCAAAGCGTGCCGCTTGATCATTTCCTGCATACCGAGCGCCAGGCTCACCGTCACCACTGCCGGCAGCCCTTCAGGCACCGCGGCAACCGCCAGGCTCACCGCGATCATAAACAGGCCGACGATCAGGTTAAGGTTGATCGCCTCAATACTTTCGATGAGTCCAACAGCGAAGACCAGGCCACACACGATCAGGGCGGCGTATCCGAGCGTCTTACCCAGTTGGTCAAGCTTCTTTTGCAGCGGGGTTTGTTCCTCCTGCACCGATTGCAGCATGGTGGCGATCAGACCTAACTGCGTGTGCATGCCTGTGCTGGTGATCACGCCCATTCCACGCCCATAATTGACCACCGTGCCCATAAACGCTGAGTTTTTGCGGTCACCAAGCGAGGCTTCGGGGTCGAGTGTGGCCGCCGCGTTCTTTTGCACCGGAACCGATTCGCCGGTGAGCGCGGCTTCTTCCACTCGCAGATTCACTGCTTCGATCAGCCGCACATCCGCCGGAATATAATAGCCGGCTTCCAGGAAGACGATATCTCCCGGCACCAGTTCCGGAGCTGATACAGTTACCCGCTTGCCGTCGCGCAGTACCTGGCTGTCAGGAGCAGACATGCGTTTGAGAGCAGCCAGCGCCTCCTCAGCGCGGGATTCCTGCACCACACCCAGCACCGTGTTAAGCAATACGATGGCGATGATGGCGATGGCTTCAACCGGTTCACCTAGAACGGCTGATAAGATGGCAGCTCCGATCAGCAACAGGATCACAAAACTTTTTAACTGTTCAATGATCATTTGAAGATAAGTACGCCGCGGCTTCTCCAGCAGCTGGTTCGGACCGTATTGTGCCAACCTGCGCTGGGCTTCTGCCGTGGTCAAACCTTCCGCCAGGGGTGTATCCAGGCGTGCCAGGGTCTCTTCCGTGCTTAACGAATGCCAGGTCACTGTGAGTTCTGTGTTATCACCAGTGATTTTTCCGTTCAAATCACTCATGGTTCATACTCCTGAATACCAAGATTTCGTAGTTATGGGCAGATCTTAGTGCCTGGCGCCAGTATTCCAGATTTGGGAACCACCACGATTCCATCCCTTACCACCCAGCCGTCTCCGTCCAGGTCAGTGCCGGGCGGGAACTTTTTGATGATAACCCCCTTGCCGATGCGGGCGTTCTTATCAATGATTGCGCCTTCTATGTAGCAATTCGGTCCGATCTCCATGGGCGCTTTCTTCGCCTGGGTCGTTTCCGGCCATTCGTAATAATCATTTCCCATCAAAACACTGTCGATGATGGTCGTTCCCCGCCGTATCTGGCTGCGCAGCCCGATGACCGAGTGCGTGATGTTGGATTGCTCAATACGGCAACCCTCAGCGAGCAGGACATTCTTGAGTTCGCTCTCTTCCACCGAGGAACCCGGCAGAAAGCGTGGATGACTGTAGATGGGGAACTTCTGGTCAAAGAAGTTGAACGGTGGTTTTGGTTCCGTCAAAGACAGATTAGCCTCGTAGAAAGAGCGGATCGTCCCGATATCCTCCCAGAAACCATCAAAGCCGTATCCAAATACATTGTGCGTTTTTATGGCCGCCGGGATGACATGCGATCCAAAATCATCGTAATCGTATGTGTGCAGCAGGTCGACCAGTACTTTCGTGTTGAAAAGATAAATTCCCATTGAGCCGAGATAAGGCCGCTCCGGGTCCTCCAGGCTGACGATATCCTTCAACACGGCCGGATCGGTTGGCTTTTCATAAAAATCAGTGATCCTGCAGGCGTGATCACGTTTGAGAATTCCAAAACGTTTGGCGTCCGCTTTTGAAACCGGCTGCACAGCCACCGTGATATCCGCGCCTTTCTCCATGTGGAACTCGACCATCTTGCTGTAATCCATCCGGTAGAGGTGGTCGCCGGCCAGGATCAGCACGTATTCCGTGTGCGCGGACGAGATCTCGAGCAGCTGCTTGCGCACCGCGTCAGCCGTGCCCTGGTACCAGTTGATATTCTCCACCGTCTGCTCGGCCGCCCAGATCTGCACCCAACCGGTGTGAAAAGCGTCAAAGTTGTAAGTACGGGAGATATGGCGGTGCAATGACACCGAGTTGAACTGTGTCAGCACCGCGATGCGATAGATCCCGGAATTGATGCAGTTGCTGATGGGAATATCGATCAAGCGGTACTTGCCGGCCATAGGCACGGCAGGTTTGGAACGTTCCTTTGTTAATGGGTAAAGCCGGGCACCGCGCCCGCCCCCGAGGATTACACCCAGAACATCATCCTTTCCTGCCATTTTATCTCTCCTCTTAATATGTTTTTCGGAATGACATAATAAGAATACAGTAGAAAAAACACAACGTCAATAAAAATTTTTTTGATTGTCTTCGCACAAACTCAAACACCGGGGTTCCCTGCCCCGGAGCTATCTGTTTTAGTTTGTTCTCTCAGCCCCCTGAATGTGAAGGGGAAAACAAGAAGGATCAAAATTGCACCAAACAGGTACGGAGCGCTGGAGTTGATCGATTGAAACAGTACACCTCCAATCAGAGGGGCTGTTGCGTTGGCTGCGCTTAACAAGGCGGCAGAAAGTCCCAGAGTTCCGCCTACATTTTGAACAGAAACGCTTCTTGTAAGCAAACTATTAATGGAAGGTTGCAGCACGCCGCCGCCAACAGCAGCCGGCACCATGGCTGCCATGAGCCAGACGATGCCAAGCCAGCCTTGATTCCCTTCAGGCGGAAGCGGGATTTGCAGATTTTTGACTGGCGGGGTTTCGCCCGGAAGGTTCCGTTCACCGGTCAATTGATTTTCCACAGCCTGTCTCGAATACCAGGGCGGGGGAATGCGCGGGGTCAGAGAGGTAAGGATCAGCCCGACCGTGAGAGCGATCAACCCAAAGCGAATTAACTTCACCTCGCCAAACTTTCGGCTCCATTTGCCGATGAAATATCCCTGAACAGCGATCACCACGAATCCGACAAATACAAATATGATCGAATTCCCGGATGCGTCTAAACCTAGTTTATTCAGCGTAAACAAAGAGAGCATTTGCTGGAACCCTCCAAACGCCAGCTGCTGAATAAAGATCAGTACCAGTAGAAAACCCACCAGCGGCATGCGTAGTGTCTGCAACAACAGCGAAAGCCTGAACTCCCGTTTGGTATTGAGAGTTACGCGTAATCCACGGGGATGGGTTTCTTTCAGAATAAAAATGGTCAGTAATATTGAGATCAGTGAAAATCCGGCGGCAATAAACGCTGGAACATGAAAATTATTATGACTGATGGAAAGGGAAAGGAATGAGATAACCGGGCCCACCACAAAACCGAGGCCGAAAGCCGCGCCAACCAGTCCAAGCCCCTGGGTACGGGTTTTCTCTGTTGTTGAATCCGTGATCACCGCCTGAGCGGTGGCAATGTTCGCGCCGGAAAGCCCATCCAGCAACCTGGAAAGAAAAAGCATCCACAGCGACCCCGCAAACCCTAGTAATAGAAAACCAATCAATGTACCCATTTGGCTGACAATGAGTATGGGTTTTCTACCAAAGCGATCAGATAATCGACCCAGGAAAGGCGCGCCAACAACCTGCGCGGCGGGGTAAACAGCCCCCAGCACCCCAATCGTAGCGGCGTTGGCGCCATACGACGCGGCGTACAACGACAATAAAGGAATGATAATGGTCAGACCAAGCAGATCGATCAGGATGATCACGAAGACAGGGATAATCTTCGAGTAATCTAATTTTTCAACCTGGTTATCTTTTTGATTGGTTGATCTTGTCATTTTTTTCTTAAAACCCGCGATCGAGAGGTTTAACTTGCCTTAAAAGCTTCGTTATCAATTATTGAACGCTTAGCTGGTTGCTTAAATACAAATCGGTAATTTAGATTGAGTTTTTTTAATTAAGGTAACTGGGTGGTAACGCCCTTACGCGATTGCGGAAGAAGTAAGAGAGCAACACCCCGCCAAAAAAGCCGCCGATGTGCGCCATATAAGCCACCCCGCCGGTCGCGCTGGCTGTGGTTCCAACCGTGCCGATCCCGCTGAGCAGCTGAAGAAGGATCCATCCGCCGATCACCACCAGCGCTGGCAGGTGGACGATCCACATCCATAACAATACGCGTACCTTGCGGCGCGGGAAGAGCACCAGGTACGCCCCCAGCACTCCCGCGATCGCGCCTGAAGCCCCCAGGTTGGGCACATTGATCACCGGCGCAACAATGTACTGCGCCACCATCGCCACCACCCCGCAAAGAATATAAAACACCAGAAACTTGACATGCCCGAAGCGGTCTTCCACGTTATCCCCAAAGATGATCAGGTACAGCATGTTGCCGCCCAGGTGCAGCCAGCCGGCATGCATGAACATGGAGGTAAAGATTGTGATGAGGTTTCCTGTTGGATCCTGTGAGAAACGCTCGGGGATGAACGACCATCTATATATGAACGCGTCCCCCCCCGCCAGTTCAAGGAAGAACACCGCCACGTTTGCGAGCACCAGCAGCCAGGTGACTACCGGCACCAGCCTGCGCTGGGAATTATCATCACCGATCGGAAGCATAAACACCTCTCATTCTGATTATTGAGAAGTATAGATGGTATTTCCCGACTGCGCAATATTTTATATTGTATGTAATTGATCGAACAGGAGCTCGTTTACTTGCCAAACCCGCGGCCGAGGATGTAGTCTTCCATGTTTTGGATAAGCAGGTTCTTGTCCTCGATCAGGTTCTTGACCACATCACCGATGGAAATGATCCCAACGATCTCGCTCCCTTCGCGAACCGGAAGGTGCCTGAAACGCTGCCTCGTCATTACAGCCATGCATTCATCCACTGTGTCATCCATGGTCACACAATAAAGGTCCGTTGTCATGATCGTGCTCACCGGTAAGCGCAGGTCAAGTTTTTTCTCCCTGGCAACTCTCCTGGCAAAATCGCGTTCAGAAAAAATACCAACCGGTTTCCCCTCTTTTTTAACCAGCAGCGCGCCAATGCCTTTTTCAGCCATCAGATCCAATGCATCTAATATGGTGGCATCAGGTCCTACCCAAAACACATCTGTCCCTTTGGAGCGCAGGATGGAGGATACTGTAAGCATTTTTCTCCTTTCTACCTATATCCGGATACGACTGTTAAGTATATGACTTTTTTGGTCCGAATTCAATACCAGAATACAAAAACAAGGCGCTGGTTCAATGCACCTTGTTTTTGTTGATCTATAACATTGTTGTCCTACACTGGCACCTGTTCCGGTTTTTCCGGTTCTGGTTCGGGTAAGGTGTTTTTTTGAGCTGCCTTCTTGCGGCTGCGCTTCAGCACGATCTCCTTGTCTTTGTTTACATCCACAACCACTGAATCGCCGTTTTTGAACTCGTGTGAGAGTACCGCGTCTGAAAGGCGGTCCTCCACCTTGTCCTGTATGACGCGGCGCAGCGGGCGGGCGCCCATCTCCGGGTTATAACCCTCCTCTGAGAGATAATCCAGCGCGGCGTCAGAAGCGCTGAGGGTGATGTTGTGTTCCGCCATGCGCCCGGCTACCTTCGCCAGCTCCAGGTTGACAATATTGCGGATGTGCTCGCGGGAGAGCGGGTGGAAAACGATCACCCCATCCAGCCGGTTGATGAACTCCGGCCGGAACACTTTACGCAGCGAGTCAAGCAGCTTCTTGCGCATCTCTTCGTAATTTCTCTCCTCGGTTTCCTTTTCGTCGCGCTGGAGGGCAAACCCCAGGCTACCCTGGCGGCGGATCATCTCCGCGCCAATGTTGGAGGTCATCACGATGATGCAGTTGCGGAAATCGACCTTGCGCCCGCGCGCGTCAGAAAGCTGCCCTTCCTCCATGATCTGCAGGAGCATGTTGTGGGTCTCAGGATGCGCTTTCTCCATCTCGTCAAACACCACGATCGAGTAGGGATGGCGCCGAATGGCTTCGGTAAGTTGTCCGGCATCGTCAAAACCAACGTATCCCGGAGGTGCGCCGACCAGGCGGCTGACGTTATGGCGTTCCATGAATTCCGACATATCGATCTGGATGAGCGCCTCTTCGCTGCCAAACAGGAAGGAAGCCAGCGCGCGAGTCAGAGCGGTCTTGCCCACACCGGTGGGTCCAAGGAACATGAAGGAGCCGATGGGGCGGCGCGGGTCTTTCAGCCCGGCGCGTCCGCGGCGCACCGCCTTGGCGATCGTTTTGATCGCTTCCTCCTGTCCGATGATGGTCTTGTTCATCTCCTCTTCCATATGCAGCAGCCGCTCTGATTCCTCGGTTGCCAGCTGCATCACCGGCACCCCGGTCCACATGGAGACCAGTTCAGCAATGTCATCCGCGCTTACCACGGGGCTTGTGGCGCGGTCCCAGCCGGTGCGCAGTTTCTCGATGCGTGTCTTCAGATCACTTTCCCGGTTGGAAAGTTCCATCACATCATCGTTGCGCCCGTTCTGCACCGCCTCGTTGCGCAGGGCTTTAACGCCCTTTAGTTCAAGCATCAACTCCTTGAAGGTTTGCGCTGCCGGGCTCTTGTACATTCGTACGCGGGACGATGCCTCGTCGATCAGGTCGATCGCCTTATCCGGTAGGAAACGTTCGGTCACGTAACGTGAGGAAAGGTGCGCCGCCGCTTCAAGCGCCGCGTCTGATATGACCAGGCGGTGGTGTTCCTCGTACGCCTTGCGGATGCCCTTGAGGATCTGGATTGTTTCGTCCACGGTCGGTTCAACCACAAGAATGGGTTGGAAGCGGCGTTCCAACGCCGCGTCTGATTCAATGTGTTTGCGGTATTCATCCAGAGTGGTGGCTCCCACCACCTGCAGTTCGCCGCGCGATAGCGCCGGTTTTAGGATGTTGGCGGCGTCGACCGAGGAACCTGCCGATCCTGCCCCCACCAGCATATGCAGCTCATCAATAAAGAGGATCGACTTGGACGCTTTTAATTCATCGATCACCCGCTTGAGGCGTTCCTCGAACTGACCGCGGTACATCGTACCTGCGACCAGTGAACCCACATCGAGTTGGAGCACCTTCTTGCCGATGAGCGGAGCGGGCACGTCCCCTTCAATGATACGTTGCGCCAGACCTTCCACGATGGCGGTCTTGCCCACGCCGGGTTCGCCAATGAGCGCGGGGTTGTTCTTGTTGCGCCGCGCCAGTATCTGAATGACCCGTTCGATCTCCTGCTGGCGCCCGATCACCGGGTCCAGTTTTCCTTCTTCGGCCAGCACGGTCAGGTCAACCGCCAGCTGGTCCACCAGCGGTGTTTTGGCTTCCTTTTTTTCTTCCCGCCGTGCCAAAGGCGCGTGACCGGCCGCGGCCGGACCGCTGGCGCTGTCTTCCATCACCCGGCGCGTCTGACGGCGCACCTGTTCAGCGGTGACACCCAGTTTACGCAGCACCTCAAGCGCCATACCCTCAGTAGAACGGGTAAGACCCAACAACAGATGTTCGGTGCCCACAAATTGATGCCCCAGCAGCCGCGCTTCTTCTATGGCGAATTCCAGCACCTGCTGCGCGCCTACTGAAAGTTCCAGCGCGGGAGATTCCACGCTCCCGATGGGGGCGAGGCGCTCCACCATTTCCTGCACGCGGGCGGTCTCCAGCCCCAGTTCGCGCAGGGCGTGCCCGGCGATGCCGCCTTCCTCCTCGATGAGTCCCAGCAGGATGTGTTCGGTATTGATCGCGGTGTGCCGCATGCGT
>JAXGRS010000013.1:0-23050 GCA_040765685.1 Anaerolineaceae bacterium
GTAGTTTTAGCTTATTTGAAATGACCCCATAACGTTGCTCTAAATTCCTCGAGTTCTTATGAAAACATCTTATTGCGTATTTATGGGAATTAGCATTAAGCGTGTACGTAAGAGCAAAACCACCGCATAGAGCTAAAGGTAACCCCAATCCGGTAGTGGTGATTTTTCCTGTTTTTAGATTAGGATCGATGAGGGCAAACTCAGGATGTTGGAGAGCTTGATTATATTGTTCAAGAGATGGATAATTCATTTAACCTCAATTACGAAAAACCGATTCTTACTAAGGTAACATCATCTTTTCGCATCTCCTTCGTGTTCCATTCTGATATTACGAAATCTCTAAATTGGTCAATATTCGTTATTGTTAACAAAGCTTTCCATCGTTCATCTCCATTTTCCAAGCTGGAGATAGTCCAATCACCTAAAGCATCTGTCATACATAAAATTGTTGGTTCACCATCTGCTGATATGTCCCAAACATGTTTGTGCTTTTTGGAATAATCATCCCTAAATATGAATCTGTTATGACTGATAACAGTGCTAATCAATTGTGGTCTTTGTTGAAACTCTTTAGCCTTTTTATATGGGTAAGTATCGACAACTTCACCACCAGTGACAAGGATTGCTTGACTATCCCCGATGGCTTCGATATGGACCCGTTCATTCCTTCTATTCTTCTTTATTGCTAGAAGGGTTGCAAATGACCCTCGTTTATAAGCGGCTTCCTTCGACCAAGATAACGAAGCCAGGTTAATGTTTGAATCAAAAGTTTGAATTAATTCAGTTAGCCATTCGCGATCTATTCTTCGTTGCTTTAAGTATTCTGAACACACAAGAGAAGATAAAGTTCTTGAGTCATAAGACTCTGAAGCTCCATCGCTAATTACTACAATCCCTCTTTCTATATCGTACTTAAAGGAATCTTCAATTGTGTCAGGTGCCATTTCATCCTTTGACACCTGACCTGCAAAAAGAACATCAATATGCATCTGACTGGTTACCTAAGTTGTGCGGATCGGGTTCCAATGTCGAAGAAATCGACAATTTCAGGAACATCAGCATTAAACATAAACCCTCTAGATTCGAACCCTACTTCAAAACCTTTGTCCTTCGCATACTGAATTAGATGGTCCGGTAATAGACTTGACATTCGAAACAGTAGTTTTGAATATGTATCGGGTAATAATGCCTCCGAAGTTGGGAATCGGATTGCTAGATTTCCAGAAGCACTAACATGACAATTGAACATCACAACTGGACCATCGTTTGTCTTGATTTGTTGCGCCTTCAATGCCAACTCTTCTGGGTCGCCATCTGTCGACTCTCCATCAGTAATATGTAGGACCGTTGGGGGGTAGCTATCAGGATGTGAATCACACCAAATCACTAATTCTTCAGCAGCCTTCATAATAGCTTGACACATCGGAGTTCCGCCATTTGCCCGAGGTTCAAACCAGACAGGGAACTTTATAATTTCTTCAACGAGTCCCCCAGCACCATCATCAATTTTCTTTTTCCTGTCTTCGACTCTTAGTGGTGTTGCTTCAATACTAGAAATCTTATTAATGAAACTTACTCCCAAAGGTCCCTGAAAGCCATTGTATACGGAGTTTTCCCCATACCCAATCACTCCAATATCGAAATAATCTCTTGTCCCATCAGCTTTTGTACATCGGGTAATCAGTGTAGTCAGGGTACGATTTAATGCATCTGCAACAAACTGAGATTTCGATTTCTCATTAGTCATATTGTCATTCATTGAGCCCGATTGGTCGACTAAAAACAAGAATGCGGTTGGGTTCAATCTGCTGATCTCAGCGGTGTAAGTCATCTCATTCTCCTTATGATAATGTTATAAATTAATTATATAGCTGGTTCATAATCCACACAACTGGTTTCAGCCCTACACGGTCGGTACTTATAGTTTTCGAAATCGTATGCCTGATGCATTGCGCCAGCAATTTAAAACTTTGTTGGACGCAGGAGTGAGTGAGAGCGATCCTGAGCTTCGAGCGCCAATTTATCACCAAATGACCCAGCTCTATTACGACCAGGCAGTGGGAATTCCCATGGTTCTGACTACCGGCAGAAGTTTTGAACAAAAATGGATTACCAGCCGCGTAAAGAATCCACTATTTGGGGGCATCTATTACTATTCAGTGACCAAATCATCAGAAGCTCCTGCCCCGACCACCTCCGTTTATGCCACAATTGGTGACCTCACGACTTTGGATCCGGCGTTGGCGTACGATACAGCCAGCAGCGGTTACATTCAGAATATTTATGAAACCCTGGTGTTTTACCAGGGAGAAATGACTGATCAATTTGCTCCACAATTAGCCACCGAGGTTCCTACCATTGAGAATGACGGTATCACCGGTAACGGAAGAGTGTATACCTTCCATATTAGAGAAGGCGTAAAATTTCACAATGGCAACGCTCTCACACCGTCGGATGTGGCTTATACATTCCAACGCGGATTACTGCAGGGTGGGTATGCTTCTCCTCAATGGTTGTTAGCAGAGCCTTTCCTGGGTGTAGGTATTGATGATATTACAGGTATAGTGGATGGGTTTGCTTCGGCTGATGATCGTGAATCTCTTAAAGCCAACGACCCGGCGGTGTTAGAGGCTGCCTGCCAGACGGTGAAGAATGCGATCGTGGCCGATGATGCCGCGGGGACGGTAACCATGACACTGGCTCAACCCTGGGGGCCGTTCATGGCAACGATTGCCAATACTTATGCTTCCATCATGGACAAGGAATGGGTTATCGCCAATGGCGGGTGGGATGGTTCGTGCACTACCTGGCAAAATTATTACGCGATGACCCCGGCAGAGGATCCATTCACCGGGATTGCCAACGGTACTGGACCTTACAAACTCACTTCCTGGACACCCAATGTAAGTGTTATCCTGAGTGCCAACCAGGATTACTGGAGTACCAGTCCGACTTACCCTGGAGGACCTTCTGGAATTGCTTCGATTCAATCAGTCACATTCCAGATCGTGCCCGAATTTGCAGACAGGAAAGCAATGCTGGAAAACGGAACCGCTGATTTTGCGACTATTGCTTCGAATATGGATATGGGCGACCTGGTGGGTGAAGTGTGTGAATGGGAGGAAGAAACAGGGGCTTACTTACCCTGTGAGCTTGTGGATGGTACGAAACCATTGAGACTCTACTCAGGAAAACCATCGAATGTCTCACAGGATGTATTGATATTCAATTTTGACATTCAATAAGGTTGGAAAAAACCAGGGAGGTGTTTTCAACCTCCCTGGTTATTTTATTCCCCATGTTTTTGGATTCGTGCCGACTGTTTTACCTTATCCATGACATTCGGTAATTGAAAAAATGCATTGGTTTGATAATATGAAAATTACCTTTGGTATTTATTTATCAATTTCCATCATATTAGACCTCCCTATCAGTAACCTTGGCTGGAATAGACCAGGTTCAGCAGCTATTCAATGCCCCCAGTGGGGCAGGTGAATAGGATGGCTTGGAATTTTTCTTTATTATCCGGTCTGCTTGATCGAGGCTTTCCATTTTGAAAGCTAAACACCATTCCAAACGCTGTATCATTAAATTGTACCCATTTATGTAATACGATGTTCAGGAGGACAAGATGCAGCGGATCAACTGCACACTGAAATTTTCCCCGGTCTGTAGACTCATTTTTGCCAGTGTGCTGGTTATTCTGGCTGTAACAGCTACAGCTCTGCAAGCAGTAAGTGCCCAGGCGGAAGACCCGGAATTTAATCAGTCCGGGTATTCGACAACTGAATTGGTGATCCTGCCGGATGGAAGTGAGATCTACAAAACCACCATCTCCAGCCCGCCAACACGGCCTGTTGGATATTTTGTCGACCAGTTGGACCCGGCTGACCTGGGAACAGATGCCACAGCGGTGATGTTGACGGGAGTGCCAACCTTCGAGTGGGTATTCGGTTGTTCCGCCGTTTCCGCTGCGATGATCTCAGGATATTATGACGGGCATGGTTTTCCGAACATGTATTCTGGACCTACCAATGGCGGGGTGGCACCGTTAACTGATTCAGCCTGGGGGACATGGTCCGATGGAACCGATATTTATCCCAACAATCCTTTGATCGCTTCAAAATTGGGAGTGGATGGACGCACAAGCCGGGGTTCGATCGACGATTACTGGATCAAATATAATAGTAAAATTCGGGATCCGTACATATCGGGGGGCTGGGCACAGCATACATGGAGCGACGCGGTGGGGGATTACATGAAAACGAGCCAATCCGCTTATGGCAATGCGGATGCATCAACTTCCTTTTACCATTACTCTAACGCCACACCCTTGACTTGTGCCGTGATCCAGGCGAACAACCTGGTAGAAGATGGAACCTTGGGATTCAGCCAGTTCTTCACCGCCCGGGGATACGCGTTGGATGAGTGTTATTACCAGGGCACAGATAACATTTATTCAGGAGGATTCAGCCTGGCGCAATACCGGGCAAGGATCGATGCTGGACAGCCGGTGATGATCCATGTGGTGGGGCATACCATGGTGGGGGTCGGTTACGACAGTGACAGCAATCTCATCTACATTCACGATACATGGGATCATCTTGTCCATTCAATGACGTGGGGCGGAAGTTATTCTGGAATGGGCATGCAGGCGGTCAGCATCGTTACGCCTATCATCCCGACCGCGGTTGAACTGCTGGACTTTAGCGCCACCGGTAAGAAGAGCTCCATATTACTCACCTGGGAGACCGCCAGCGAGTTGAACACAATTGGTTTTAACCTGTACCGGGCGAAAAGCCGGGATGGGAACCGCAAATTGCTCAACAGCGAACTGATCTCCACGCTGGGTTCCCCGGGAGGCCTGACCGGCGCGGTCTATACCTACAAAGACAGAACGGCCAAACCGGGGGTGGTCTATTATTACTGGCTGGAAGAAGTGGATGTTTACGGGGGAACCGAGCAATTTGGTCCGGAGAAAGCGAAACGGTAGATCGGCAATTCCTTAAACCTCCCGAAAACACTCGGGAGGTTTTTTCTTAATTTTAATCTCCGTTCATTCCATCCTGTCTTGATTCATTGGAAGCGTGCGCGGATCGAAAACATTATGCGCGCTGATCAGCGCCTGGATGGCATCCCACGGGGCGTCGTCATAGTAGAAGATGCGCATGAAGCGTTTGGGAAAGGTCGCGCCTTCCAGTAAACCACGCGGATCGGGGAGGAACGCCCCATGGATGAAGGCCAGCCGGATGTGATCGGGTTTAACCAGGGATTGACAGATACCAGCGCTTACCGGACCGCCGCGTGACACGTCATAATAAACCACCCTATATCGGCGGATCTCAACAGCGGCCTCGGGAGAAACCACAGCCACCAGGTTGTGGATCTCCAGCAGGATGTTCAGGCGGTCTTCATCCAGGTGGAGAAACTGCTTCTCTAATTCACGACAGGTGATCATGCTCACTTGATGGTAGCATAAAACGGATTCCATTTCTCACTATTCTGCAAATTTTTGTCACAATCTGATTTTTTGACTTGCTTCTTAACGATTTTTTGATTACCATATATTGGCGCTCAATCAGCCGCTTTTATTTCTCGTGTTCCAGATCGATTACCCGTTGAAAGGAGAAATACATGAAGTTCAAGTACCTTGGTAAAAGTTACAATCGACCAGACGCGATCAGCAAGGTGACCGGAAAGGCGGTTTACCTGGATGATATCCGCATCCCGGGTATGCTGCACGCGGCCATCCTGCGCCCTGAATACGCCCACGCGGAGATCGTTAGCATCGATACTACTGAAGCAGAGAAGATGCCGGGAGTAGTAAAGGTGGTAACTGGTAAGGGCTGCCATTACCATTACGGGGATAACATAAAAGACCTGGTACCGATGGCAATTGACAAAGTCCGCTACATCGGGGAACCGGTAGCCGCGGTGATCGCTGATACGCTGCCCAACGCTGAGGCTGCGCTGGAAAAGATCAGGGTGGAGTACAAACCGTTGCCGGTGTACGTGGATGCGCGCGACGCAATGAAGAAAGACGCCGTGTTGATCCACGAGGAAAACGGCAGTTACTGGCACCTGCCCACGCTAAGCCCCACGCCCGGAACAAACATCGCGCATACTTATCATTTGAAAAAGGGCGCCGGGGTTGACGGCTTCAAGGACGCCGAGGTGATCGTTGAGGCGGAGTTCAATTATCCGCACGGATCCTGCGCGGCCATTGAGCCGCATGGCTCGATTGTGTGGTTCAAAGAGGATAACACCATCGAGGTGTGGTCCTCCTCCATTTGCCCGTTCATCATACGTGAGGACCTGGCGCATTCCTACGAAATTCCGGTCTCCGATGTGCGGGTACGCATTCCGGATATCGGCGGGTGTTTCGGCTACAAATCAGATATTACTGTTGAACAGACCGTGGCGTGGATCGCCAGTTTTGTGCCCGGTTACCCGGTGAAGTGGGTGGCCACACGCAAGGAGGATTTCACTTCCTCGTTGATTGCGCACGGGATCCGCTCAAGGATGAAAATCGGCGCGCGCAAGGACGGCAAGCTGGTGGCGATCCAGAACGAGGTTCTGCATTCCGGAGGGGCTTACGCGGATACCGCGGTGAACATCACCATTGCCGCAACGCATAACTCCGCGGGACCTTACGAATTCGAGCATTGCGACCTCATCGGCTACACCGTATACACCAATACCCCGGCTGTGGGCGCTTACCGAGGCTATGGTCATCAGGAAGCCCAGATCGCGACCGAGCGTATGATGGATCTGCTGGCTCGTAAGCTGAACATGGATCCCATCGAACTGCGCGAGAAGAACTACCTTGTCGAAGGCAAGGTTAACGCGCTGGGTGAACGCATGTGGAAATCACACGGCGATATCATGACCTGCTCCAACATAGTGAAGGAAAAAGTCTTTAGCAAACCGAAACTAAAAGAGGACGAGAATTACTACTACGGACGCGGTTTTGCAGCCGCGATGAAATCCCCCAAAGGCGCACCCTTCTCCACCAAGGGCTGCTACATGAAGTTGAACAACGATGGCAGCGTGAGCGTGAGCATGGGCGGCGCTGAAGTGGGACAGGGGTTGCGCACTGTTGTGCGGCAGGTGGCTGCAGAAGCGCTGCAGATCCCGCCGGAAAAGATCCGCGTGTATAACGAGATCGACACCCAGCTATCCCCTTATGAGTGGCAGACTATCGGTTCGATGTTCACCACGCAGGGCGGGCGGGCGATCATCCGCGCAGCGGACAAGTTGATCGCGGTGTTGAAGAATACCGCAGCCCAGGTGCTCAAGACGGATGTGGATTACCTGGAATACAACGGCGAGTACGTCTACCTGCGCAACGATCCGGATATCCGCGTGGCGGTGGCTGATATGAGCCGCGGCTACATCACCTCAGACGGCATCACCATCGGCGAGTACGCCCACGCGGTTTCAGATGCGCGCTTACCGCGCTACGCCAACCCGGACGAGAACGGCCAGGGCAGCCTGGGTGTGAATTACACCTTCGGCGCCACTGCCGCTGAGATCCGCATTGAAAAGAAGACCGGCAAGATCTTCGTGGACAATTTCACTTCGGTATTTGATGTGGGGCAGGTGATCAATCCACGGCAGATTCGGGGCTCCGTCCTGGGCGGCGTTACCATGGCGGTAGGCGCTACCCTGTATGAAAAACTTGAATTTGATGAAGAGGGTAGGATCAAGAATCCTCACATGTTCAAGTATCACATCCCGACCTACAAGGAAGCCATCCCGATGGATATCGAATTCATCGAAACGCCAGACGCGGTGGGACCCTTTGGCGCGCGCGGTATTGGCGAGCACTCGGTGATTGGCCCGGCGCCCGCGATCATGAACGCCATCCGGGACGCGGTCGGGATCGATTTCTTTGAAATTCCTATCACCCCGGAAGTGATGAAGAAAGCCCTGGAAGCCAGGCAGGAGAAATAGACATGCGAGAGAAGATCAATTTTACTGTTAACGGAAAACCCACCACGGTTGAAGTGGATCCCGGGATGATGGTGCTGGATGTGCTGCGCGAGGTATTGAACCTGACCGGCACCAAACACGGCTGTGATAATTCCACCTGCGGCACCTGCACGATAGTGGTGAATGGCAAGGCGGTAAAAAGCTGCAACCTGCCGGTCAAGAAGATCGAAGGCGCGGACGTGATAACGGTGGAAGGGTTGGCGAAAGGCACTGAACTGCATCCCGTTCAGAAAGCCATTTCCGAGTCCGGCGCTATCCAGTGCGGTTTCTGCACCCCGGGTATTGTGATGGAACTATACGGTTTGCTGGAAGAAAAACCGGATGCTTCACAGGTGGAGATGGAGAACGCGCTCAACAAACACCTGTGCCGCTGCACGGGTTATGAACCGATTCGCGATGGCGCGCTGATGGCGCAAAAGCTGATTCAGGAACGCAAGTAACCGAGCCGAAATCAAAAAATGAGACCCCTCATTTGAGGGGTCTCATTTTAATCAGAGGGGTCGCGTATTTACCCAAACCTGCCGGTGACATAATCGGAGGTGCGCTGGTCTTTCGGTACTGTGAAGAGATCGATGCCGCTGCCGAACTCAACCAGTTCACCCATCAGAAAGAAAGCGGCGTAGTCCGCCACACGGGCGGCTTGCTGCACATTGTGGGGGGCGATAATGATGGTGTATTGCTTTTTTAACTCACGTAACATTTCCTCAATGTTGGCAGTGGCGATTGGGTCCAGCGCGGAGGTTGGTTCATCCAGCAGGATCACCTGGGGTTCGAGCGCCAGTACGCGGGCCAGGCAGACGCGCTGCTGCTGACCACCGGATAGGCTGTAAGCAGAATCTTTCAGGCGATCGTTCACTTCTTCCCATAAGAAAGCCTGTTTCAACGCTTTTTCAACGGCTTCATCCAGTTTGGCGCGGTTGCGTTCACCGGCCATTACTAATCCGTACGCCACGTTATCATAGATCGACAGGGGAAGTGGAACCGGCCGCGAGAAGACCATGCCGATCTGACGGCGTAAAGCGATGACATCGGTTAGCGGATCAAGGATGTTTTTCCCCTGGAAGATGACTTCACCTTTCGCCTGCTTCAGATCAGCCAGGTCGTTCAACCGGTTCAGGGTGCGCAGGAAGGTGGATTTACCACCCCCGGCAGGACCAAATAGAACCGTGATCGCTTTGGATTCGATCTCGAACGAGACATTCTTGAGACTCTCGTTCTCGTCCAGGTAGGTAACAGACAGATTACGGATGATGAATTCGTTCATTTTTTTACCACTGCCGCTTCTTTCGGGCGTTGGACCGGATGAGGGTGGCGACCAGATTCATGCCCAGCACAAACACGAGGAGCACCACCACCGTGCCATATTGGATCTGGATAGGCATACCGGGGATCTGTGTGGAAATGACAAAAATATGATACGGCAGCGCCATGGTGGCGTCGAGTGGAGAGTGTGGCAGCTGAGGCAGGAAGAACGCGGCACCGGTGAAGAGGATGGGGGCGGTTTCACCCGCAGCGCGTTCAAGACCCAGAATAATACCGGTGATGATGCCCGGCAGCGCTTGGGGCAGAGTGATGCGGCGCACCGTCTGCCAGCGGCTTGCGCCAAGCGAGGTGGAAACAACACGGAAAGAATTGGGAACGCTGCGCAGCGCCTGCTCAGTGGTGCTGATGATGGTCGGCAGGGTCATGATCGACAGGGTTAGCGAGGCAGCCAGGATGCTGGTACCCAGTTTGAGAAAAAGGACAAAGAGACCCAACCCGAATAAACCATATACCACAGATGGGATGCCAGCCAGGTTGATAATGGCGATGCGGATGATGCGTGTGAGGAAGGACTCTTTGGCGTATTCTGCCAGGTAGATGCCAGCCAGAACGCCCAGTGGTACAGAAAATAAAGCGGTGCCGAGCGTCAGGTAGAGTGTACCGATAATGGCAGGCAGAATGCCGCCCTCACGCATTCCGCTCGAAGGCGTGGCTGAGATGAATTCCCAACTTAGCGCTGGAGCGCCTTTAACTACGATATAAAGAACCAGCCCGATAATGGGAATGACCGTGATGAGCGTGACCAGGCGAAGAATGTTAAACCCGATCACTTGAATGGTTTTGGCCTTCTCCATTCCCGGCGCTCGCATCAGGATAACAACCTTTCTGCGCGTCCGCGAGAGCGGGTGCTGATCAGGCTGGCGCTGATGTTGATGACCAATGAAAGCAGAAAAAGAATGATGCCGATGAAAAATAGCACTTCATAATGCTGGCTGCCGGAGGCTACCTCGCCCATTTCGGAGGCAATGGTAGCGGTCATAGTGCGCACTGGCCGGAACAGGGAGTTCAACTGCAACGGCATCACCGGAGCGTTACCAGTGACCATCATCACCGCCATGGTCTCGCCCAGGGATCGACCGATTCCGAGCATGACAGCGGTCAGTACCCCTGATTTGGCTGCCGGCAGGGTGACATCCCAGATCGTTTGCCATTGTGTTCCACCCAGCGCGAGCGCTGCCTGACGGTAAGAATCAGGCACGGTATCCAGCGCGTCTTCCGCCACAGAAACGATGGTGGGAATGGCGATCAAACCAAGTAAAACAGCCCCGGTAAAAGCAGTTAGACCGGTGGGAATGTCAAGGAATTTACGTATGAAAGGCGCGAAGACCAGAATACCGATAAAACCCAGCACCACCGATGGGATTCCGGCGAGGATCTCAATGACCGGTTTAAGAATGTCGCGCAACCAGGATGGGGCGACTTCGGAGAGAAAGACTGCTGTACCGATGCCAAATGGCAAAGCGATCAACGTGGCGGCGATGGTGACAAGCAGGCTGCCCAGGAATAGCGGAAGGATGCCGTATAGTTCCTCAATGGGATACCAACGGATACTAAAGAGGTTCTTTAGAGGTGTGCTGAAAAGCGCAGGGACCCCTTCGCGTAATAAAAAGAAAAGAATAAGGAGAACGAATAGGATAGATGAGTAACCCGTTATGCGGATCACGCCGCTGATCACTTTATCTCCGCTGAACCCGGTCCTTTTCATGGCTGGTCCTCACTGTGAAGGATGGGTATAAACCCCAGTTCTTTTACGATCTGCTGGGCTTCCGGTGTAAAGATCCAATCCATGTATGCTTTTACAGCACCGGTCGGTTTATCCAGTGTGTACATGTAAAGATTACGTGAGATCAAATAGGTGTTGTCACTGACGGTTTCAAGCGAGGGGAGAATATACACATCAGGTTGGGCAAGTGAAGAGACAGCAACTAATTTGACGTCCTCAGTGATGTAACCGAGGCTGTCGTATCCGATCGCGTTGGGGTTGTTTTTTACTTCCGAAATGATCCCTTCTGAAGATGGAAGAAGGAGGGTATCCGCTGAGAAAATGGATTTATCCTTTGAATCACCCATGCGGATGACTGACTCTAGAAAGTACACGTGTGTGCCTGAATTGGTCTCGCGGGAAAGGCGCACGATCTCACGGTCTTCACCACCAAGCTCTTTCCAGTTTTTTATGTCACCTTTGTAGATCATCGACAGTTCCTGCAGTGTGAGATGGTCAACCGGATTGGACGGGTGGACGATAATGGCGATGGCGTCGCGTGCGATCACGAATTCGTTTGGATCATAACCTGCTGCACGGGCGGCGGCGATCTCCTCCTGTTTGATCTGACGGGAGGCGTTAGCGATGTCCACCGTGCCGTTGACCAGCGCGGTTATCCCGGTTCCGGAACCGCCGCCGGTAACTGAAATGCGAACTTGCGGGAACAACGCCTGGTAACGCTCAGCCCAGGCCAGCGCCAGGTTTACGATCGTATCAGAACCTTTATTTTCGAGGTATTCAAACGCGGTTTGGGTGGGAGTACCGGGGGAAGGTGACGGACGGTTAGCGCACGCAGTGAGCATCAGCAACACAGAGATAATTAAAAAGAGTCCAAATCGCCTCATAGTATTGATTATATTCTACTTTTTTGTGAATACGTCCTCGAGGTGCATGCTTTGGCGATGTAACAGAGGTGAAGCGATGGTCTGATATACGTTGCGGTATAATCAATGGGTTAATTAATCACAGGATGGTCTTTATGGATAACGGGTCAGTACAACAGGTCGACATTGATGAACAAATGCGGGCGGCATATCTCGATTACGCGATGAGCGTGATCGTGTCGCGGGCCTTGCCGGACGCGCGGGATGGATTGAAACCGGTTCACCGCCGGATTTTATACGCGATGGCGGATATGGGCATCCGCTCAAACACATCCTTCAAAAAATCCGCTCGTATCGTAGGTGAGGTGCTGGGTAAGTACCATCCTCATGGTGACATGGCGGTGTACGACGCGATGGCGCGTATGGCGCAGGAATTCTCAATGCGCTACCCGTTGGTTGACGGCCAGGGCAACTTTGGTTCAGTAGATGGCGATCCACCTGCGGCAATGCGTTATACAGAAGCCCGCCTGCATTCCGCAGCTGAGGAGATGCTCGCGGACATCGATAAGAACACGGTCGATTTTGTGGATAACTTCGATGGTTCCTTGCAGGAACCTGTGGTCCTGCCCTCCCGCATGCCCAACCTGCTGTTGAATGGATCCAGTGGAATCGCGGTAGGCATGGCGACCAGCATCCCACCTCACAACCTTCGCGAGCTCGCCGGGGCGATCAGTTATTTGATCGATCACTATGACAGGATCGATGAAATATCCGTCGAGGAATTGATGCATTTTGTGCAGGGTCCGGATTTTCCAACCGGCGGCACTATCGTGGGGCGTGATACGATCCAGCAGGCTTACAGCACCGGGCGCGGACGCCTTGTGTTGCGCGGCACAGCTCATATTGAGGAAATGAAAGGCAATCGTTTCCAGATCAATATCACCGAGATCCCGTACCAATTGAACAAGACCAGTTTGATTGAACGCATTGCTGAACTGGCGCGCGGCGGTAAACTGGACGCGATCACCGATCTGCGCGATGAATCCGATCAACGCGGAATGAGCATCGTGATCGAACTGCGGCGCGGTGCCCAGCCTAAAATGGTATTGAACCAGCTTTACAAATACACAGCGCTGCAATCCACTTTTTCTGTACATTTGCTGGCATTGGTAAATGGTGAGCCGCGCCTGCTCTCTCTTAAACGCGCGCTCCAGCTTTATATTGAACACCGTCAGGAGATCATTACCAGGCGCACAAAGTTTGAACTGGATAAAGCGCGAGCTCGCGCGCACATACTGGACGGGCTGCTCATCGCGCTCGCCAACCTGGATGAGGTGATCAAGACGATCAGAGAATCAAAAGACGTTGAAGTTGCTAAAGAACGTCTGATGAGCCGCTTCAAATTATCTGATCTGCAAGCGCAAGCCATTCTTGACATGCAACTGCGCCGGCTGGCAGCCTTGGAGCGGCAAAAGATCGAGGATGAGCATAAGGAAATTGTCGCGCGAATCGCCTATCTCGAAGAATTGCTCGAAAATCCTGTGAAGATCCTGGGATTGATCAAGGAAGATATTAACGCGATCAGCGAAAAATATGGCGATGAACGCCGGACCAAGATCATTGGCGAAAAACATGAAGAAATTCGTGAGGAAGACCTGGTCACAGATGAATCTGTGTTGATCACATTCACGGAGAAGGGTTACATCAAGCGTGTAGCCGCCAGCTTGTACCGCACGCAAGGCAGGGGCGGACGAGGTGTTTCCGGACAGACGGTTCGTGACGAAGATCACATCGTCTTCCTGATCCCAGCCCGTACATTGCACACAGTTCTGTTTTTCTCCGATCGCGGCAAGGTCTATTCTGAAAAGGTATACCAGATACCGGATGCCAACCGAACCGACCGCGGCATACCGATCGTGAACGTGCTCGCGCTTGATACAGGTGAACGCATCACCGCGGCGGTTTCTGTACCCAACTTTACCGAAGGATCTTATTTCACCATGGCGACTATATCCGGCACGGTAAAGCGGGTCGCGCTATCAGAGTTCGCCAGCGTGCGTCCATCCGGCCTGATCGCGATCACGCTAGGAGAGAAGGATCAACTGGGTTGGGTGCGCCTGACCAGCGGCAACGATGACATCATCCTTGTGACGCGAAATGGGCAGGCGTTGCGTTTTTCAGAGAAAGAGATCCGCAGCATGGGCAGGCAGGCGGCTGGTGTCACCGGCATCCGGTTAAAAGGAGACGACAAGCTGACATCGATGGATGTGATCGAACCGGGTGGTCAGTTACTGGTGGTGAGTGAGCGTGGATATGGCAAGCGCAGCAAACTGGATGAATACCCGACCAAGAGCAGGGCAACCGGTGGCGTGGCGACTACCGATCTCAAGAACCTGTCCAAGATCGGGCACATCACTTCAGCGCGCGTGGTGCAGGAGGTTGATGAGGTCACTATTATCTCGAGCGGAGGTATCATGCTGCGCTTAAAGGTCAAGGATATTTCGTCGAGCGGTAGGGCAACCCGCGGCTTCAAGCTGATGGACCTGGGGACGGATGACCATGTTGCATCGCTGGCGCGGATCAACACCGCTGAAGTGATCAGAGCGGAAAACGATAACACCAAGAGTGAATAATAATGAAAAGATCCCGGATTCTCCGGGATCTTTGTCATAAGGTAATAGATCAAATAATCGGCGGCATCATTTTTTGAGAAACCACCAGGATGGCAGCGCCGACGATCAATACCATCAGGAAAAAAATCACCGATACAATGAAACGCTGGAGCGCCGTCATTCCAAGGAAACCTCTGCTACTTTTGTAACGTTTCATTTCCAGCAGTTTTTCTTCTTCGGCGAGTTCTTCTTCATAAGCCGCATTGACTGAGTTGCGCAGATCATCCAGCATGAGTTCCTCCCTCGTCAGCGGGTCGACCGGGGCGAAGATGAACATCGCCGATCTCAATGTCGATCTCGTTACCGTTCTCTTGCACCAGCACGAGATGCCCCTGCAGGTCGATCCCTTTTACTCTACCCATTATAGATGGTTTTTCAGAATGTTCAATCCTTACCCATTCGCCCTTGAAGGCCAGGTGTTCTTCCCAATTGCGCATGAAGGCTGCCGAACCGAGCTCACCGCGCCACTTTTCAATAGACTTAATCACTTGCGGCAACACCTGGAAGCGGTCTACCTGCGCACCAAGGGCAGTTTCTAGGCAGGTGGCTGGAAAATTCTGGTACTCCTCGCCAGGAACGGAGTCCGGGCTGATGTTAATACCGATCCCCAGGACAATGCCTTGTGCGCTCGAGCCGTGCCAGGCTGCTTCCACCAAGATGCCGCAGAACTTTTTGTCACGGATAAGCACATCATTTGGCCACTTGATGAGGGTTTCCAATCCAAGCAGATTACTGACCGCTTCCTGCACCGCTATACCGCATAAGGGTGAAAAAAGGGCTGTGTTAATGGTTTCGTGTTGGGTTGGTTTGAGAATGAGGCTGAACGCGAGTGAGGCGCCGGGGCGGGTAATCCAGCGGCGGTCAAAGCGACCGCGGCCGTTGGTTTGCTCATCAGCGATGACCAACGCGTAGTCAGGCGCACCATCAGCCACCCACTGCAGCGCTTCGGTATTGGTGGAGCCGATCAAGTTAAAGTAACGCAGTTCTTTCACTGCTGTATCACGAAGGACTCTTATCCACTGTTCTTTCATAAGAGGGTATTCTACCCTTAAAACGATAAAAGCGGTTTTCACCGCTCTTATCGTTCTGCAAAGGTGATTTCCCCGAGTTACTTTGCGTTGATCTTGATCATCTTGGGTTTTGCTTCCTCAGCTTTAGGAATGAGGATGGTGAGGATGCCGTCTTTCATGCTGGCTTCGATCTTGTCCACCACGATGGGTTCCTTGATCTCGATCGAGCGGCTGAAGCGGCCGACCGGCATTTCAGAGAACAGGCATTCCTTGCCTTCTTCACTGATGGAGGTGTATTCCCCATCGATGGTGAGCACACTGTCTTCGTAGCGAATGTTGATCTCTTCAGCTGAGAGACCGGGCAGCATCGCCTTCAAGGTGTAGTCATTTTCGGTCGCTTTCATTTCCAGCGGGAATGAGAGCACGCGATCAGTATTGTAGGTTTCGTCCATCATCTTGCGTAACATTCTGCGGCGGGACTCTGCAATCAATTCGGGGTTTCTAAAATAAAGTGTCATTTTGTGCCTCCTGAGCGCTAATCTTTTTATTTATGAGCCCATTTTAGATGCCGAGTATATGAGATCAATAATAGGAATATTAAAATCCTGTTAATTTTCCTGCGCCGGGGCGTGCCGGAGAAGATGTGGTATCATACGATCCAGACGAGGAAGGAAATGGACGATAAGATTACCATCATTGAAGGTCCGCCGCCGGTTTTTGAAAAGATAAATGACGGCTGGGCGCTGGGGTTGAATGAAAGCCCGGATTATTACGGGATGGCCTTAACGCGTTTGCGCACATTCAATGGGCCAGCCCTTGTCGAGCGTTGCCATCGTATGTGGAACCAGAACGAGCCGATCTACCTTCATTTTCGCAATGACATGGGTCTGGAGCAGAAAGTGCCCATCTTTGCTGCCAGAGCAAGCGAGGTGGATGAAGGTCAGGTGCTCTTTCTTTGGATCCGCTACCCGGGAAACCCGGATGATGAAGATTAAGTGATTATTGCGAATAAATGCCCGGGGTTCCACCGGGCATTTTGGTTAAAAAAGCAAGAAACATCTGGGTGAGGGGGGCACCCAAATGTTTCTTGACTCTATAATACAACTAATTCAAATTTTTTGCAATAGATATTCGTCAACTTTTTTGTGGTGATTTGTCAGATGGATAGTGCCCCGGGAGGGACTCGAACTCTCAACCTAAGCGTTAGGAGTGCTTTGCTCTGTCCTATTGAGCTACCGGGGCAACGAAAACATTATATCATTGTGGTATACCCCGTTCAAGGGTGATGGAAGGAGAACACCATGTCTATGCAAAATACCGCTAACACGATCGAGGAGTTGGAGCTGCTCGATTTCACTTTTGGAGGTGACGCCTTCGGACGGCTGGCGGATGGTAAACCGGTTTTCGTGCCCTTCGGGTTGCCCGGTGAACTGGTGCGCGTGCAGATCCCGCAGGAAAAACCGGATTACTGCTTTGGGCGCCTGGTGGAGATCCTGACCCCATCGCCCAGAAGGATCCAGGCGCGCTGCCCGCATTTTACAGCGTGCGGCGGTTGCCATTACCAGCATCTGTCTTATGAACACCAGCTGGAAGTGAAGCATAAGATTGTGACTGACCAGATGCGGCGCATCGGAAAGATCAGCGAACCAGTGGTCAACCCGGTCGTGCCCTCTGCGGCTGAATGGAATTACCGCAACACAATGCAATTTCACCTTTCTCCAGCGGGAAAGCCGGGATTCAAAGATGGTACGGGAGAACGCGTGGTAGAAATCACGGAATGCCACCTGCCTGTTCCCGGTGTGAACGAAGTCTGGCCAAACCTGGATATTGAAGCGGGTATCGGCATCAACCGCGTGATGCTGCGGGCGGGGTCAGATGGCGATGTGCTGGCGGGATTGGAAGGCGCGCTGGACAGACCGCCGGAGCTCAAACTGGATATGCCCATCTCCCTGCATTACCTGGGCAGGGGGCAGGACTTTCTGATGGCGGGGGACGCGTACTCTGTGATGACTGTGAACGGTGTTGATTTCACTGTCTCGCCGCGCTCCTTCTTCCAGGTGAACCTGCCTCAGGCTGAGGCGATGGTGAAATATGTGCTGGCGAACTGCGGAGCCACACATGAGAGCACGGTGCTCGACCTCTACTGCGGGGTGGGGTTGTTCTCAAGGTTCCTGGCGCGGCTGGTCAAAGAGCTGGCGGGGGTGGAGCTATCGGAAAGCGCGTGCAATGATTTCGCGCTCAATCTGGACGCGTTCGATAATGTGTCGCTCTATGTGGGCAAAGTAGAGGATATTGCCTCCTCGATTGAAATTCATCCGGATCTGGTCATCCTCGACCCGCCGCGGGCCGGGCTGGACAAACGGGTGGTGGCCTACCTGGCAGAAAGCACCGCCAAACGCCTGGTATATGTGTCCTGCGACCCGGCGACGCTGGCGCGTGACTGCAAGCGGTTGACCGCGGGTGGGTTCAGCATCGAGAGCATCCAACCTTTCGATCTTTTTCCACAGACGTTCCATGTTGAGACAGTAGTCTTGATGTCTCAAGCCTAGGTTGAGAATACAGAACTATTGTCCAAAAACAGAATTTAAGTTGGCTTATCATTAGTATGAGGAAGTGTTTTAACCATGTTTCTAGAATTGTTCCATAAAAAAGTTAATGTGCCGGAATGCTTGGATATTATCGAAAATGCCGTATTTAAAGAGATAAAAGGAATCGGATTCAAAAAATATGGAAGAACACTCCATCGGTTTGTTTCGGAAGATATCTCTCAGGTAATCAACTTTCAATGCGGTCAAGTCTACAGAAATGAAACCCATCTTTTATGGGTTAATATCGGCATACGGGTTCCGGAAAGCTTTGAAAGAAAATTTGAAGTTTCAAATACGAAAAAGTACTATCATGAATACGAGTGTAATATTCGCTCACGACTTGGCACGGTAAAATATAAAGATGTCAACAGAGTGAAATCGTACGATTTAAGAAAGAACATAGCTGCTATCACCACGGATATACTTGAAGAGATTTTAAGTGATGTTCTTCCAACTTTTGAAGTGTTAAACAGCCGACAGGCTATTGTTGAACACAGGCGAGAGTATCCATGGTTTGATACATTGAATAATCACCTAATTGACCTGGAAGAAGCGATGATTTACGGTCATTTGGGTGATAAGAAAACGGCAAAAGAAAAGTTTGAACTATATTATATTTCTGTAATATCAAGAAGACACGAAGGAAAGCATATTGAAAAACATTTGGAATACTTAGACCAACTGAAAGCTGAACTCAAATGGGATTAGGAGCCCACAGATTTACAGTTGTTTACCATAGGGACAGATCCTCAGAAGAGATAATCCTTTAATCAGTTGGCTGTGTTTCAATTTAGGTGACATATTCTCAATTACCAACGGATTAGCGGACTTGTTCCATATGAGCGTTAGGAGTAGTAGATTTGTTCCCACGGACGAGCTGACTTTCAAGCTATTCTCTCGAAACATTTGGAGACGGTTGTGGTGATGTCACGAACCTAGGTTGAAGCGACAGAACAATTGCCAGTAAGACATTTATTTAATGAACATAAGGAGAGAAGGAATATGGAGACGAAAGCACTTGTTGTCATCGATATTCAAAACGACATCACGAAACAGTACAAGGAAATCATAGATAACATCAACACCGCCATAAATTGGGCTGTAAGCAAGAATATGCACGTTGTGTATATCAAGCACAACAATCTTTCCGCAGGTACACGCACCTTCAAGCCGGACACAAAAGGCGCAGAGCTTGTTCCCGAGATGAAGATCGTATCGGAAAACATCTTCCTGAAAACCAAGGGCAACGCTCTAACAAGTGAAGAATTTGCCGAATTTATCGAGGCAAACGGCATAAACGAGTTTTATGTCACCGGTGCGGATGCCACCGCCTGCGTGAAATCCACCTGCTTCAACATGACCCTGGCCGGCTACACCGTACATGTCATTTCCGACTGTGTAACCAGCTATGACCTGAAAAAGATGGACGAAATGCTCAGCTATTACTCAGGCAAGGGCTGTGAAGTTAAGACGCTCGCTGAATTTACTGGAAATTTGTAAGGAAAAAGAACCTGTCCAAAATACATAAAGAAATGCGTTGAAGCAGCAGTAAGAGAAGCATCGGGGCAGAGAGTTGTCCGTTTTAATGACCCGGATAAACATAATATTGAAGCCGAAGTAACATTAAGGCAGTTTGCAGGCGTTTTCTTAGCAGCGGAATGACACCCGGGCAGGTTTTTGAGCGTATGGATGTTCCGATGAAATTTGTGAAATGGGCTTATGGGATAAATTGCAGTTTGTCGACATGTTTCCATGATTTATGGAATGTTGATCTGTTTCCGAGGACACCTTTATTACTTTGACATGTTTCTGCGGACTTATGACATTTATAGTGACCACGCAAGGTACGTGGAGACGGTTATGGTGATGGCAAGGGTGAATGAGTAAGTGTGTAAAAAGTCCAGTAAATATAGGTTTTTCGAGGTTTTAGAGAAAAAATCAGACGTGCTAAAATTGTGAAATTATAGCTTCGTGGGAATATGTCCAAGAGCAGGTTTTGGTAGTGACGAAGCGATTTAAATGTCATTGCTTGGCGAGTGGTCAGATTGGATGTTATAGGAAAATTGAGTAGCCTGAATAGTCCAAGCGCAAGGTTTCTTTGATAAGATGCTTTATGAATGTTGTTCTAAATGTTGGTCGCCATGTATACCGAGAGAGGAACATAAGCCGATGAAAAAAATGATTGTTAGTTTGCTAGTTCTGGTAATGATTCTGTCACTGACAGCTTGTGGTTTAGGTGATAACCCTGATAACATGTTAACTGCCCCTAAATCTTCGTCTGACCTTGAAGGCGAGGATTATAAAGACGTTGTGACCTTACTCCAAGTTGCTGGTTTTACAAATATTGAGGTAGAGACAATTGATGATTTAATCACCGGATGGCTGACAAAAGATGGTGAAGTTGAAAAAGTTTCAATAAATGGAGATACCGATTTTTTTGCAAGTAGTAAGTTCCCGTATGACTCAAAAATAGTGATAACTTATCATACCTTCCCCTCGACAGAAACTGAGCAAGTCACGGAAACAACAGCGACTCAGGAACTCACAGAATCCACGGAAACCAATGAGACTCCGGAAGCCACAGAATCCACGGAAGCAAGCTTACCCTCTGAGGAAACGGATAATTTGTTAGCCGAACCTCTCGATTTGAACGCAATTAACAGTACTAATTCACCAGAATCAGATGCACAATTTGTTGGTAAGTATTTTAGGGTAATCGGCATAATTGACCAGGTGATGGAACCCTCAGACGGATTTAACGCATTGGTCATTATTGAACCTGATGTTTTGGCGAAAGGGATGGGATCGACTTTACCGTTGGAAATCAATATTTGGTTGACCGAGGATGAATTTGAAAAAATTGGAGGAATTACTTCTATTGGAAAACAGATCGATATATCCGTGGAATTAACAAGTATAAGCCGGAATGCTATCTCAGACGACCCTGCCGTAAAAGGATATCCGATACAATTAGAATTTGGTGAGTACGATTAATTAGAACATAGTAATGTCATGGGGACGGGGGTTTGACAATACAGAAAAGCTTTGAAACGATGAATCTGAGGTGATATTCAGGTCATGGCAAGTGATGTGCGTTTAGTGTGATCCAGCGACGCTGGCGCGGGATTGTAAGCGCTTGACCGCGGGCGGCTTCAGGATCGAGAGCATCCAGCCGTTTGATCTCTTCCCGCAGACGTTTCATGTGGAGACGGTGGTCTTGATGTCACGCACTAATGACTGACCGCCGAAAAAGTGCTTGATTTACGGGCTTTTAGGGCATTTTTCCGTATGTGGCAGTGAACGAAAATGGCCGCAAAATTCGCTCCGAGGGAACATATCAACTGGTTTTCTGGAGGGTTGAGTAGGCCATTTAGATGTCATAGAGTTGAGTGGCCGGTTTAGATGTTTTTGCGGTAGGGTTGTGGCTGTGAGATAGATGTCAGAGCTACAAATTTGAATTTGTATGTGGAAAGAACGTAAAAATACCAATGTTAATATGCGTTGCTTGTGGCAACGGCTCATTCGACTTTAGAATTGAGTCATCAAAACAAGGAGGCATAGATTATGCTTAATGAAAACATTAAAAAACTTCGACAAGCAAAAGGGCTATCACAGGAAGAACTTGCCATTAAATTGAATGTGGTAAGGCAGACCATATCTAAGTGGGAGAATGGGTTATCAGTTCCAGATTCAAGCATGTTGATAACATTGGCTGATGAGTTGGATACATCTGTAGGTATATTGCTTGGTGAACCTGTGACGGAATCTACACCAAATGACCTAAAGACAATCTCTGAAAAGTTGGAGGTGATTAACCTACAGTTAGCAAAAAGAAGCATGGCTAAAGTAAAAACTATCCGTTGGGTACTTATCTCGTTATCCATACTTATGATCATTGTATTTATTGTTCTCGCAGCGATGCAGAGTTCTTACTTGGACTGGGATTATAATAATCCAGAATTAGCAGTAGCAGGAACAATACTGCACGGATTTGAATTTGTTTTTGTAAGACTTGTTCCAATTACTTTTCTGGCATGTGTTGTCGGAATAATCGTTACACTCAAAAAGAGATAACTCCTAGTTTGTATGATCACACCAAGGCTCCCACACTACAATTATCGGTAGTAAGGGAGCCTTGTTTTATGATTCAATGTCGATTGTGATGCCGGACTTAAATTCCACAGTGAATTTGTCTTCGTAGACAGCGACCTTTTCAATCAGCCGCCGGATAAGTGACTCGGTTTTTGCCTTTGTCCTTGATTTTTTTCAATTGCATCCATTATTACCTGTGATTAGTTTTGGCATCGCTGGCTTCTTTTATGTTTTTATAATCCTTGAATTCAATAACAATTTTCATTTTCAAACTCGAATGATAATCTTCCTGAAATCAAATCATTATTGAGGTCAAGAAGGTTCAAACAATAATACCTGAGTAGAGACTTTGATAAAATGGTAGACTAAGTTCACTTGATTGAATCCTGGAGCAATTTGTGTATTCATTATTGCTTGCACTGATCTACCTGGCTTTTATCAGCCTGGGGCTACCGGATGGGCTGTTGGGCTCAGCCTGGCCATCCATGTACCCTATACTCAACGTGCCTGTCTCCTACGCAGGCGTGATTGCCATGATCATCGCCGGGAGCACCATTGGCTCGAGCCTGAGTGCCAGCCGGGTGATCAGCCGCTTCGGTACGGGGCTGGTGACAGCGGTCAGCGTATTGATGACAGCCGTGGCGCTGTTGGGATTCTCAATTTCCAATGAGTTCTGGATGCTTTGTTTGTGGGCGATCCCTTATGGTCTAGGCGCAGGCGCGGTGGACACGGGATTGAACAATTTTGTCGCGCTGCACTATGCATCCAGGCACATGAGCTGGTT
>JAXGRS010000014.1:0-19872 GCA_040765685.1 Anaerolineaceae bacterium
CGCAGTACCCCTTCAGGATTATTCACACAATACTTTCAATACGGATTCTACAAAATACGCGTGCTCCAGAAACACCCACGGCAGATGAGTATCAGGCAATTCGTTCCACCATTGTTTGTCCTCAGTCTACTGGCAGCTTTTCTCCTGGCAATCACTGCAACTTGGGGATGTATCGCACTTGCTGCCGTCGCGGGCAGTTACATCCTTGCGAATCTCACCGCGTCGATCATCACATCTGCGAAAAAAGGCTGGCGTCATTTATCGCGATTACCGGTTGTTTTCGCCATCATCCATATCAGTTATGGTTCCGGCTTCCTCGCGGGTCTCTTCAAATTCTGGAATCGTTGGGGAGATAAAATAGGAAAAGTCCCGCAATTGTGAGTCACAGCTCTCGAACCCCCTCTCCATTAAAAATTCTCCTCCCCCGCTGGCTGCTCGTTTTGCTCTGGACGGCGGTCATTTTTATCCTCTCTAGCAACCCGGATCCCTACGGGTACATCCCCAGGGGCATCTATCACTGGTTGTGGTGGACCAAGCTTTTCGGTCAATCCTTATTCTTCTACCTCGGCGGGCTGGCCCATATCTTCGAGTACGCCATCCTGGCTTTTCTATTGGCACGGGCGTTATTATGGCGTGGGGATTTTACGCGCGGGCAGGTCCTGACGGTCTTTTACCTCATCCTATTCTATGCCTACACGGATGAATTTCACCAGCTGTATGTCCCGGGACGCGCGTTCCAGATGGTTGACCTACTGCTGGACGCTCTCGGCGCTGTGATCGGTCTTGGCGCATACATACTTCATCTCAAACGGGCAGAGGTAAACCAGAGCCGGATAATGCGTGGGATCAGGAACACCTTTTTGCAGTTGAAAAACCGGATGCGAATTCCAGCCTAAAGTTCACGTAAACAATATCGAAATAAAACGCGACCTTCCCGGTCGCGTTTTTATTTACCGACACAACACCTCAATACGCGCTGCTGCGGCTGATCACTACCCAGGCGGTCTTAATTAAGATATACAGATCCAGCCAGATCGTCCAATGGCGGATATAGTATTCGTCCAGCGAGACGCGGTAGGTGTAATTCGTATCCGAGCGACCGGAAACCTGCCACAGACCTGATAACCCCGGGCGCACCTTCTTGTATAGCTCAAACCCGCCTTCGTAGAACTTCACTTCGTCCTGCACGATCGGCCGCGGACCGACAAAGCTCATTTCCCCCTTGAGGATGTTGAGAATCTGCGGCAATTCGTCCACGCTGGAGCGGCGCAATAAGCGGCCAATACGGGTCACGCGTGGATCCTGTTTTAGTTTGTGATTGGACTCCCACTCCGCGCGCAGTTGGTCATCCCGTAAGACAAGATCATCCAACAAAGCCTCGGCATTGTGCATCATTGTACGGAATTTCCAGATGCGGATTGATCTCCCTCCCCTGCCAATGCGCTCGTGACGGTAAAGCACCGGACCAGGTGAGTCCAACTTGACGAGCAAAGCGATGATAGCGAATATCGGCAGCGAGATGATGAGTCCGATCACTCCTAATACCAGGTCAATGACGCGTTTGATACCCCGCTGGAGGGGTTTGAGCAGGTTTGATTCGACCTCCAGCCCCAACAGACCATCCAGATTGTGCGCGGTGACCGCCGTGCCGCCCAGCCAGTTCAACTCCGAGATCAATAACAGTCGCTTGAGACCAAAAGACTGTTCATCCACCAGCAGGGTGTTGAGGTCCGCAGAGGTCTCGTCCGGCACCAGGATCGCCATGCGGATCCCCAACGAGCGCAGCAGGTCTCGGCTGGCAGTAAACGACCCGGCATCGATCACAGAGACACTCACATCATCTGGCAGTTGTGGACTCTCTGTATTGGTACCTTTGACAATGATCACCGGGGTCAGACCGAATGGGTGATTATCCTTCAGAAAGTGGTAAGCTCTTCTGCCCTTCTCGCCGAAACCGATGATGGCGATCGGCTCTCCCCATAAGCCAAGGCGATGTCCGATCTGTTTGGCCAATGCGCGCAACAGGGGCACAAGAATCGCTGCGAGGAGCCAGAAAGCCAGGAAGACAAAACGCGAAAATTGCAGTCCACGCTGGGTAAGGAAGAGAAATACCACCAACAGGATCATCACCGCGCTGATGGCGTACGTTGTGGCGCGAAGTTCCTCATCAGGTGAGATGCCGTTGCCGGGGTATAGACGTGCGAAGAAATTGGCGAGCAGAAAGATGAGCAGATAGGGAATGAGTCCATAGTATACGGCAGGATCAGTTAACCGCGGGGAGAAGAGCGAGCGAATCAACACCGCCAGCCAGGCTGCTAGCATTAACGCAACAGCATCTACCAGGAGCATATACACCGACATGATCACGCGCTTGTGACGATTGACAAAGCGGTTTTGCGCGGAAACCACTCGCACAGTCTCTACTGGTTTCTGTTCGCTGCCGGATGCACTCATTTATGCCCCCTAACCATCAACGCTTCAAATTCATTCACGATGATGTCAATGTCAAAATGCTCTTCAGCGTAAGCGCGCGCGTTCATTCCCATCTGTTGATTATTGTACCGGTTTTGATAAAGCGCAAATGCGTTTTCCAACCAGTCATGCATGTCATCCGGTTCAGAAACCAGTCCCATCTTTTGTTCTGTAACCAATTTCGCTACCGGGTTTCCCGCCGGGATCGAAAGCAGCTGAGGACGTGCCGCGCACATGTGGGTGTAGACTTTAGAGGGAACCGAATAAACACTTGACTCAGTCCTCAGAATGGTCATGAGCACATCCGCGCAGGCCAACATTAGGGGATAATCATCGGCAGGCTGGTACGGCAATATGTCGAGATTGGTGAGATTCTTAACTTCGCTTTCCGATTTCAAACTCTCAGCAAATGGCCCCTCGGCAACCACCACGATGCGCACTTCAGGATACTGGTCAAAAGCCTGCGCCATTTCGATAAATAATCGCGCATCATGCTTCAAGCCCAGCACACCAGAGTATAGAAAGACAAATTTGTCTTTAAGGTCATATGATTGCGTCCATCGATTATCCTTGGCCATGGTGGGGATCTCGTCCAGCGGTGCCCAGTTGGGAATGACCCGAGTACGAGCTTCATCGATCCTCCACCCTTGCAGGTAGTCGAGGAAACCGTCTGAGATGACGACTACCTTATCGCTTGCACTCACCAACGACCTTTCCAGGCGGATGAAAAGGTCCCCAATTAGACGGCCAAATATCGGGTATCTGTAGGAAAGCGCATTTTTAGTCGCGAGGCCGATCGCATCCTGCATCCAGAAGATAAATTTCGCTCCGACTTCCCGGCTGCCGTTAAGGATCAACTTTTGCGCGTCGAGAGGAGTGTTCGCGGAGAGGACAACATCAGGCCGGAAATCCCGCACCTGCTGCGCGACCTTGCGACCATGCACGCGTTCATCCCTCCAGCGGCGCAGATAGTTGTACCTTGTAAATGGCCTGGGTAAGCTGACTCCCTCGATGGTGAAATTATCAAGTTCAGGTTGCAAATTGAAGCGCTGTATTAATTGGGTTGTTAAGCTATACGAATATAAGACCTGGTGTCCTTTCTTAGCAAGCGCACGCCCCAGCTGCGCCGTAAAGGCATAACCACCGTAATCATGCAGGAATATGCGCAAATGAGTACTCCCCAACAACTGGCTGACCAACCAACTGCGATCTCTTACTACCGAATATTGTATCTTACTTGCGTCTGAAGAAGAAATCCGCCTGGATTGGTTGCCCTTTTTTATCATAAACGAGGTTGTTGCGCTCTACCAGTACAAAACCCGCTTTTTCCACATAGCTCACCACCTCGTCGGCCAACGCCTGCCCTTCGTACAACTCAATGTAGGAACATTCGACCAGGAGGAATTCAAAACACCCGAGCAACAAGGAGCCACCCTTAAAGACCTCTAGTTCGTACCCCTGCACATCGATCTTCAACAAGGCGGGGGCTTGAATTTGTTCCGGGTACAGCGCCGCATCAAGCGGTGTTACAGACACCTGACGGGTGCCTGACTCTTGTGTGCCGGGAAAGAGCTGCTGCTGCAGATTTGAAATGGGCAACAGCGAGGAGGAATCATCCGCGCTTGAAACGTGCATCTCCACCTCACCCTGCCTGAAGCCGATCGCGCAGCGGTGGAGTTCTACGCCCGGATCAGCCAAAAACACACGCGCGAAGACTTCTGCCGCTTCCTCGAGAGGTTCGAAGGCAATGATGTAGGCCGTGTGCGCGTGGTGCCTGGCAGCGAGCGCAAACTGCCCGCGGTTGGCACCGATATCTACCACCGTCTTCAAATCTCTGCCGATCCTTTTTAGCAGGGGGTCGTGCTCCACCGCTGCCGCGACCCGCTGCCTGAGTAACGCCTGGCGGTAGAACGGGGTGCGAAGAATTGTGAAGAGTTTATTTAACTTGCCGGTCATGACTACGATTTCCTGCATTTAGAGAATATGGAGCATATAGTGATCTTTTAATCCTAATTGGATTGTACATCACGAACTCATTTTGGTAATCTTTCTTAGATAATACCAATAATGGAAACAGGAAGTCCGTTTTTTGACGGTATTGCTTCTATCCAAAAAAAAAAAAAACGAATCCCATATTGACATTAATTAATTCCCCGCTATAATTAATTTGTAAGTTCAATAAACAAACTAGTCCAGCCATTACTCGAGAACTCAACAATATAACATTTGCCCGTATGGAAAAAGCGACCAGGCAATATACCAAGGAACACAATCGCAACCTGGTGTTGAGAACAATTTTCTCACACGAGAATATAAGCCGCGCCGAAATCGCACGCATCTCCAGGTTAACCCGCACTACTGTCTCCGAAATCGTCTCCAGTTTGATCCAGGAGGGATTGGTTTCTGAAGTTGGTATTGGTCAGTCCCGTGGTGGAAAAAACCCGATCATGCTCAGCCTCGAGGAAGATTCCCGCTGGATCATTGCTCTCGATCTGGGTCAAAACCAGTTCCGCGGAGCGGTCGTTAACCTGCGTGGAAAAATTCGGGAAATCGTTTCCACCCCCATCGACGATCGCGACGGTGCTGAGGCGTTAAAACAGGTCTTCCAGATGCTGGATTCACTCATCAGTTTTTCCAGCCAGAAAATATCTGGGATAGGTGTCGGTGCTCCTGGATTGATCAACTCTAACGAAGGTATGGTCGTTCGAGCTGTGAACCTCAATTGGAATAATGTTCCTCTCGAAAAACTGCTTCAGGATCGCTACCAATTACCTGTTTACATCCTGAATGATTGCCAGGCTGCAGCGATTGGAGAAAAAACTTACAGCAGCATTTTCCGCCAAAATGAAAACCTGGTGGTCATCAAAGCACATCATGGCATCGGTTCAGGGATCATCATCAATGATTCGGTTTTCGTGGGGGATGGTGGTTTTGCAGGTGAGATTGGCCATATCGTGGTGCAACGGGAAAATGGGGAACTATGCCGCTGTGGTAACCGTGGATGTCTTGAGACGGTTGCCAGCACCCAATCACTCATCAATAAAGCCCGCAAAGAGATCGGCAAGCACACACGGTCATCAATTCCAAAAGAATCCAGGAAAATCACCCTGGAGTCCATCGAAGCGGCTTTCAAAGCAGGTGATCCATTTGCACGTTCATTGGTTTTGGAAAACGCCAGGTACATCGGTAAGGCCATTTCCTCCCTGGTAGGGATCATGAACATACAGACCATCGTGATCAGCGGGAATCTGACCTGTTTTGGAGAACCCTGGCTGGAGGAGATCCGCAACGAGATGATGCATTATTCGCTCGAGCTTCCATTGAAAACTACCACCGTACACTTCGGGGAATTGGGCGACAACGCAACGATCCTCGGTGCAGCTGCAGTTTTTGTAAATAATTATTCGTCGTTATTCATAAAAGACCGCTGATAAACAGGAGAGAAGAACCACATGGTTAGCCATTTCCCTCTTATCGCTCCAAAGATGATGCCGGTACTGGACCAGAATTTCAGCCCAGCTGCTCTCGCCATCCGCGATTATCAGCAAAAGGTATCTCGCGATGCAGTTCCGTTGATCATTGCCCTTGAACGAGAAAACAATACGATCTCCCGTTACGAGACCCAAATTTTCCCTGACACGCACCCTTTGGCTGTAAACAACTTGTTCTATGTCGAAAGGATTCTAAAATTTCTCCTGTGGCAAAGAGGAGGACACCACATTATTATTGGAGGATCTCCGGTGATCGGTGAATTTCTGCGCAAAGTGTATTCACCGCAAGGCGAGAGAAAATTTGATTATCACTTCATGACTGATCAGGTATACCAAAGGTCGTTTACGATTGACACCTGTGCAGTGGGCGAGGTCCCTCCAGCGAGCGAAAGCGGGAACAAGATTGGAAATCACCTGGAAGGGAAAAGAATTGGTTTTGACTTAGGTGCTTCAGATCGCAAGGTTAGCATAGTAGTGGACGGAGAGGTCATCTTCAGTGAGGAAAAACCTTGGAACCCTTCTGCCCAAAGTGACCCGGAATACCATTACAACGAGATCATGGATTCTTTACGGACGGCCTTATCGCGCATCGATTGCATCGATGCGATTGGAGGAAGTTCTGCTGGAATTTATATTGATAATCGCCCAATGGTTGCCTCTCTCTACCGCAGTGTTCCCCTTGACCAGATGGAAAAGATTCACAACCTGTTCACCCGGATCAGCCGGGAGCTCAAACTTCCTTTAGTGGTGATCAATGATGGAGATGTGGCTGCCTTGGCAGGTTCCATGGCCATACAAGAAAACTCGGTCCTGGGGATCGCATTAGGCTCCAGCCAGGCTGCAGGCTATGTTAATCCGCATGGCCAGATCATGGGATGGCTAAATGAACTCAGTTTCGCTCCCATTGACTTTAATCCACAAGCCAGCGTTGATGAGTGGTCAGGCGATCGCGGCTGTGGTTCGACCTACTTATCCCAACAGTCCGTTTTTAGGCTCGCTCCACAAGTGGGTATCCAGATTCCAGGTCTAATGTCTAACACTGAAAAACTCAGTTTTGTTCAGGAAAAACTAGCCAAAGGTCACGAAGGCGCTGTCAAGATCTGGCTGACCATGGGGGTTTACCTGGGATACGCAATTGCACATTACGCCAATTATTACGACTTAAAGAATGTGATCATACTTGGCAGATGCACCTCAGGCGAAGGCGGCCGCATCCTACTCGATGAAGCCAATAAAGTACTCAAGGCTGAGTTCTCAGATCTGGGTGATCGCATCAGAATCCTGTTGCCAGATGAAAAAAACCGCCGCGTCGGTCAGGCGATTGCTGCCGCAAGCTTACCAAATTTATCCCAAAAGGAATTTGCCCGATGAAGCTAATTCAGCCAACCGCAGATATCTATGTTCCAGACGGACTGGAATCCAGGCAAGCCTTGTCGCGGACAACCCACCTGGCAATCAGCGCCCATCAGGATGATGTCGAAATCATGGCGGCAGAACCGATCCTGACCTGTTTTCATCAACCTGACCTATGGTTTGGTGCAGTGATCATGACAGATGGCAGAGGATCACCTCGAACGGGGCTGTATAGCAGTTTCAGCGATGATGAAATGTGCGCTGTCAGGCGAAAGGAACAAAAGAAAGCAGCTTATGTAGGTGAATACTCTGTACTGGTGCAATTGAATTATCCAAGTATAGCAGTCAAAGACGGTCGGAACTTACAACCTATCGAAGACCTGAAAACATTACTCACCTCTATCCAGCCTCGTTTTATTTACACACACAACCTGGCTGATAAACATGATACACACGTTTCAACTTCGTTGCGCGTAATCGAGGCAATTCGAGGTTTACCGTACGAATACCGCCCGGAAAAACTCTACGGCTGTGAGGTCTGGCGGAGCCTGGATTGGCTGTTGGATAATGACAAAGTGATCTTTGAACTTACTGAACACGAGAATCTTCAAACTTCCTTATTAGGAGTTTTTGATTCGCAGATCACAGGAGGAAAACGCTACGATTTAGCCTCAATGGGGCGGCGCAAGGGAAACGCCACTTACTTTGAATCCCATGAATTGGATGCGGCGACAGGTATTTCTTTCGGTATGGATCTAACCCCACTGATAAATGATGAAATGCTACCCGTTGAGGAATTTGTTCTGGCAAAGATCGACGCTTTTAAACAAGATGTTTACGACCGTATAACAAAGTTTCGCTAACCGGTGTCATCTGGAGAATTGGGAGTAGATCAGGCAATGCAAACGCAATTCGCAGGAAAAGAGTTTTTCATCGGGACCGACGTCGGTGGAACAAAGATCGCGGTGGGCCTTGTGGATGCTCATGGCAATATTCTTGCGTTGGATCGTCAGGGGACTGATACTTCCAATCCCACCGCTACTCTCGACGGGATTGCAGTCGCAGTGGCCAGTTTTATAAAAAAGAATGCAATAGATCCAAATAAGATTCACGCGCTTGGTTTTGGCATCCCGGGGTTGGTCGATGCAGCCAGCGGATTAGGTATTGCCTCAGTAAACCTTGGATGGAAAAACATCCCTGTACGCAAAGAGCTTGAATCCCGATTGGGTATTCCGTGCGTGATTGATAACGACGTACGCGCCGGGGCACTAGGTGAATACCGGTTTGGGGCGGCAAAAGGAAAACAACATCTTGTCTATATCAATATTGGTACTGGCATGTCGGCTGTGATTCTGGAGAACGGCCGTTTCGTTTTGGGAAAACACGGTGTCGCTGGAGAAATCGGCCACGCAGTTTTTGAACCAGGTGGTCGTCAATGCAAGTGCGGTGGAAATGGATGCCTCGAGGCCATCGTTTCAGGACCCGGAATCGCAGATAGAGCAACCATGAAAATCAAGGCCGGACAAACATCCATTTTATCAAGCCAGCAAATATCCATTGATCAACCCTTGTCCGCTGAGATGGTATTTGCAGCTGCATTAAAACAAGATCCTGTTGGGCTTAGTACTATTGAAGAGGTCAGCGAGTTCATGGCACAAGCACTCCAGGTCATTACGCTGGCCTACGATCCAGACATCATCGTCATTGGAGGAAGTGTTTTCCTTGAAAGCCCAATCCTTTACCGACTGACCATACGAAAACTTCAAGATTATGCAAATCGTTCCTGGGTTTTTGGCACTGCATTTTCTGAGGATCTTATTACGCTATCAGAACTGGGGAACAACGCTGGAATTTTAGGCGCAGCTGCCCTGGTTACCTCGTAGGCCGATGGAATCCACAAGAAATTCTAGGACGATAGAAGGAGGTGAAACAGAAAGAGAATGTGTTGAATTGTGGTTAAAAAAAGTGTCATATTAAGAAGGAGCTAAAAAGGAGAGACAAAATGAAACATCTGATGCGTTTAGTAATCCTGTTGGTCGCTCTAAGCCTGGTTCTAGCTGGTTGTGGTTCTCCCGCGACAGAACCTCCTGTGGCTGAAGCACCGGCGGCCGAAGCACCCGCGGCCGAAGCCCCTGCGGCTGAAGCACCTGCAGCTGAAGAACCCGCAACGGGAGAGGTTGCCGCTCCTGTGGAAATGGATTTTGTTGTCTGGTCCTATGGAAAGGACTATTCCTGGCTTGAGTATCACGACACGATGGTGGGTGTGTTTGCTGCCAATAATCCCCCTTACCTTCTTTATGGCTCGGATCATTGGTTGAATGAGTGGGCAGCCGCTGGCTGGCTTGCTCCATTGGACGAATACTGCCCGAATGTCGCCGATTATTCAAGCGAAGTTGCACCTTACGCACGCGAAGGAATGACCTACGACGGAAAAGTCTATGGATTATCTTATTATGCGGATACCATGGATTTCGTGTACAACGACGCGATGATTCAGAAAGCCGGGTTCACTGCTGGACCGGCAACTTTGGATGAATTGTACACGCAGGCCAAGGCGATCAAGGACCAAGGCATCAACGAGTATCCGATCATCATGGCTTGGTCACAAAAAGAAGGGGCTTTCCCAGAGGCATGGTTATCTCTCGTCTTCGCGCAGCATGAAGGCGGCAATGCAATGTTTGATGCCGATCTGAATGCGACGTTCGCAACTGAAGATAGTGCAGCTTTCAAGGTAATGGAATGGTTGAGAAAGGCTTACGCAGATGGTTTGCTTGATCCTGCAAGCCTTTCAATGGCTGAGATCGATCAAGTCAAATCAATGCAGGCAGGTGCACACACCTTCACAATCGTTCCGCAGTATAACATGGCAGAACTTAACAAACCGGAAAGCGGTGAATACGCGGGTAAATTTAAGATCGGTCTGATGCCCGGACCCAGCCACGCGACCGTGGGTTATGTCCGGTTCTACGCCATGACCAATAAAGTTGTGGAAGCAGGCCCGGATTACATCGCTGCCGCGTGCAAGTTCATGGACTACTTCGGTGGTAAAACTGACGGTGATTACGTGGTTGTCAAACGCTGGGCAGTCGAAAATGGACTGGGATTCGCCCAATTACCGCTCTTTGATGACGCATCAGTCATCGAAGCGTTTGGAAAATGGGGAGATGTTCCCACCATCAAGGAACAGGCTACCCTGGCACGCGCGAAAGAAGGCATGACCCCATGGTACGGATCATGGGATGTGTTCGCTCGAGCTGAAATACACAAGGGTATCCTTGGCCAGCAATCCTCACTTGACACATTGAAGAATATGGCTGACAAGTGGGCTGAATTGAAAGCTGAGTACTAAATTTTAAGGTTCGGAGGGCAGGAGGAATACTCCTGCCCTCACGGAATTGCGGTACTTCGGAGGTAATGAATGGCCCAATCTATGATCTCACAAGACTCGCGCCAATTAAAATCGAGTAAGTTCATGCGGAAAGTATTTCCTTTCGGCTCTATTGTCCCTTCATTGCTGGTGATTATCTTATTCTCAATTTTCCCGATATTTTATGCTTTACGCACAAGTGTCTATCAATATATTCTCACCAAACCCAATTCTCACCCGTTCATTGGATTAAAGAACTTTAGTGATGTGGTGGGCAGTTATTACTTTAAGACAGCGTTGATCAACACCGCGGTCTACACAGCCGCCGCAGTAATCGGTGTTATCATTTTCGGATTTATCGTAGCCTTGCTTTTAAACTCGAAAATTCGGTCTGCAGTCATTCTGAAGGTCGTCATCCTGCTGCCCTGGGCGATCCCCGCTGTTGTTGCAGGCCTTATGTGGAAATGGATTCTAAACTCTGATTTTGGAATTTTTAATGGAATCCTCTATTCTCTGGGTGCGATCGATTCATATATACCTTTCCTGGCTGAACCAACCCTGGCAAAAGTCAGCCTGATCCTGGCCCATATCTGGAAGGAAGGGCCATTAGTGGCAATTTTCATCCTCGCTGGACTGCAACTGATCCCAACCGAACTATATGAAGCTGCGAAAATCGATGGTGGTGGAAACCTCACCGTTTTCCGCCATGTCACTCTTCCTTTGTTAAGGAGCATTTTACTGGTCATTCTGGTCTATGAGACAATGATGGCCATCCTGACCTTTGACATTGTCTACGTCATGACTGGCGGTGGACCCGGAGATGCAACCGCGTTGATCAGCTGGTTTGCTTATACAGAGATCTTCAAATTCCTGAACCTGGGCAAAGGAATCGCCCTTTCCATAATCATCGCCTTAATTACACTAGTGTTGATCATCCTGTACATGCGGGCCCTAAAGTCCGAAGACACGGCATATTGAGGAGAATGAGATGCGAATCCGAACTGGCGCATTAACCAAATCCCTTTTATTGAACCTGCTGACACTCTTCCTGATCGTTTACATCGCCGGACCTTTTTTATGGGTGATCTCTGCGAGTTTCCAGGGTGAGAATGAGTTGTTGACCAAGCCGCCTTCATTTATTCCCAAATCGCCATCCATTGAAAACTACCGGTACGTTTTTACCGGGCAGGTTCCGCAATCTTACGAAGTTAGAGGACAGTTGCGCAGCCGTATCTCACAGGAAGCCCGCCTGATCGCTCCTGCGCTAAAGAATAGTTTCCTGATCGCGATCATCGTTCTGGGTATCAACATCTTCTTTGCGACTCCGGCTGCCTATTCATTTGCCCGTCTGCGCTGGCGCTTCAAAACCGGTTTCTATAATTTCATTTTAGGTTCCAGGTTGATGCCAGCCATGGCGATAGCCATTCCGTACTACATGATCATTCAATCCCTGGGGTTGATGAACACTAAACTATCCTTGATCCTGGTGCATAGCGCACTTACCATCCCATTTTCGATCTGGTTTCTTACCCTGTATATCACGAACATTCCAAGAGATATGGAAGAAGCGGGTTTTGTGGATGGATGCAACTATCTTCAGGTCATCCGTTACATCGTCGTACCTATGATCATTCCAGGCCTGGTTGCGGCCTCTGCTTTCGCTTTCATGGCGTCCTACAACGAATTCCTGTTCGCCAGATTCCTGACCACTTCAGTGGTCTCGCAGACTGGACCGGTGGTGATCTCGTCCATTTCCGGTAATCCCGATGCCTCTTATTCTCTTATCTCTGTGTGTCTCACATTGACAATGATCCCCCCGGTCATCCTCGCCCTAACAATGCGCAAATGGCTCACACAGGGGCTGTCTACAACCATCACATTCAAATAATTATTCGAACCAGAAATACTCTTTTTGAGGGATATGATGGAAAACCAGGTAAAAAAAGTACGTGTATATGAAGGATCGATCACTCTTCCGACCTATGATATAAAGGGAGAAAATCGCAATCCTGTCTTCCGTTCTCAATACGGGGTAGCCCACATCTACCCATATACCTTGCTGGATGATATCTCTGCCACTGCAGTAGATAAAACGTACCATACGCTTGAATTGGAAAATCAATACCTGAAAGTGACAGTTCTGACAGATCTGGGGGGCCGTGTATATTCGGTTTACGACAAAATCTCGGATCGCGAAGTGTTTTACAAGAATTGTGTTATTAGATATGCACCACTCGCTATTCGGGGAGCCTTCTTCTCAGGTGGTGTTGAGTTCAGTTTTCCTGTTGCACACGCCCCCACCACCTGCGATAAGGTCAATTGGGATACTCGCGAAAACGAGGATGGATCAGCCAGCATTTACATTGGAGGTCAGGAGCACATCAATGGGTTACGCTGGACCATCGTGTTGAGCCTGTATCCGCACCTGTGTGCATTGTCACAGGATGTTCACCTATATAACCCCGGCGCATTACCTGGCAGATATCACTATTGGACCAATGCCTCACTGGATGCGAATGACGGCACCGAGTTTGTTTACCCGTTTCAGCGCGCCCGTTCTTATGAATACGCGGGTACCTCATCATGGCCATTTTCGCGCCTCGACCTGATCGTGGATGAACCTGGCTTGCCTGGCATGGAGGGGGTACCCATGTGGCCGGCGAAACAATTGCTGGAGCCAATGAACCTGCGCTGGCAAAAGAATATGCTGGCTCAAGTATCCATTTTCGGAAGAAATGTGGAGTGGGATTACTTTGGCGCGTGGCAGCATAAGGTGAATCACGGTTATGCTCATGTTGCCAATAACAAGGATGTTTCAGGTATGAAATTATGGTCATGGGGAAACGCACCCGTAGGTGTGGTGAACCAGACCGCTCTCACCGATGATGGCTCAGTCTACGCTGAAACCCAGTGTGGCGCCATGGAAACTCAGCTGGATTTTGCCTTTCTTGACCCGGGAGCATCGCGCATTTGGCGCGAGTGGTGGCTGCCGTTGCGAGGCATGGGTGGATTGACCTGTGCCAGCCCAAAAGCCGGTGCCAAGATCCAGCTTGCACAACCTGGTTCCGATAACCAGGTTAAGATTTTGATATCCATATGTGCCGCGCTGGAACTGCAAGATGCCCTGATCCTTCTTTCAATTCCGGGGCATGAAATTATGCGAAAAACCGCATCACTCTCTCCACGTACGACATGGATCGGCGAAGCTTACATCGTAGGAAAAGTATTGGCAGACCATCCGATAACAGTACAAGTATTTGATCGCAATGGAATTGCGATATTGAACGAGACGATCAAGAGAGATGTTGTAGAAGTTGAACCGGGTACGGATGAGGTTGATCCAGATGTTGATTCTACTGAAGCCTGGTACCGTCGAGGACTGATACTCGAAAATTTTGACAACCGCGAAAACGCCAAGGTCGCCTACACTGAAGCTTTATCCAGATCAGCTGTACATGCGGATGCTCATTTACGCTACGGGTTAATGCTTCTGCGCTCTGCTCAATGGCAGCAAGCGGAATCTCACCTGCTGACTGCTGGTGAAAATGGCAAAGCTGAAGGTTATTATTACGCCGGGGTTTTAAACCTTATACAAGGAAAACCTGAGAATGCCAAAGCATTGTTCACCAGGTCCGTGAATGAAAAGCAGTTACATACCGTAGCGCTCATCGGTTTAGGCAAGACCGCCATGCTACAGGGACAATTGCAAACCGCTCACAATCACTTTACGACAACACACGAACAGACAGATGAGCCATTTACCTCCACTTTACTTCTTGCCATATCCAGTTTTACAAACAAAGAAACAGATCAAGCCAGGCAGTTGATTGATGCGGTCCTAAAAGTTGATCCCCTTAACCTTCCTGCGCTTTACCTGCTTTCCCGTTTGGAAAAGCCGAGTTCAGGGCATTGGCTGCCTAAGTTGGAACGGATGTTGAATGATGATCATGCTTATTATTCTGACCTGGCATGCTTCTTCCTTGAGGTTGGCTTACCCAAGGTTGCACTAGAAATTCTCAGTAAAGCCTGGCATCACAGCCGAAAGCCATTGACCGCCTACCTGGCCGGTTATGCCTGTACTCTGCTACACCAGGAAGAGGAATCCTTAGATTGGTTCAAGAAAGCTCAAGTATGTTCACCTGAGTTTGCTTTCCCCAGCAGGCTGTTTGAGGTGCTAGCTCTCGAACACGCCCTCAAACAGGATGGGAATGATCACCTGGCGATGTACTGCCTGGGAAATTTTTACTACGCCCATGAACGCTTTGAAGAAGGTATCACGTATTGGGAAAACGCAAAGAATGGTTTTCCACAATTTGATGTGATCTACAGGAACCTTGGTCTAGCCTATTGGGAACAGCAACAGAATGGTGAAAAGGCGATCACGAATTTTGAGACCGCCCTGGTCTTAAGGCCAGATAACTATGACCTCTTCATTCTCCTTGATGATCTTTATAAGGTTATGGGAAAGGATCAAAAACGCGCGGAACTTCTGGAAAAGATCGAGCAGCAAACAGACTTACGTGAAGATGTGCACAAACGCGCCATAACAATGCGAGTGGAACTAGGAAGACACGAAGAAGCTCTTAAGGCACTGGAAGAAGAATGGTTCATCCCACTCGAAATGGATCAGAGTTTCCACGGCGTTTATGTTCAGGCATTAATGCAACGTGTTGAAGAAAAAATTCAGAAAGGTGAAGTCGAAAGCGCGATCACAGATTTTCAGAAAATGCTCGAGTATCCTGCTAACCTTGGGGTTGGCGCGCCAACGAAAAAATCACAAGCCGGAATCCTTTACAAACTCGGTCTTGCTTATGAGAAGATCGGAAAATTCGACCTGGCGGTCAAATCCTGGCAGGAAGCTTCCAGAGAATTTCATGAAAAAGGGAGTGATCTTTTCCCTTACGTTCAGAAGTCACTGGACAAGTTGAGCCGCTATAGTGAACTCGGGTTTGAGATTTAATTGGTAATTTCCGGAGGGTCATTCTAATCCGGTCATAAATATTGAAACAAAGGAGAAGAAACGATGAAAGTTTTATATGCTGGAGATTCTGCTTCCAAAATCGGACCCATTTTTGTGGCCTCACCATTCAATTTTGAGGTCAAGGGTTTTTCAAAACATATCTGGGGGCAGCCATTAATTGATGCATTAAAAGCTGGTGGTATTGAAATTACCCACATGACATGCGAAGATGCAATCGGGAATTTTCCACGAACTGTGGAAGAACTATCTGAATACGACGTGCTCATCCTTTCGGACATAGAATTCGAAGTTCTGGCGTTATACCCATTCTGGATTCCTGGCACTCCCCTTCCACGGACAAACCGAATCAAAGCCATCCGCGAATACACTCGCAACGGCGGCGGACTGCTGATGATCGGCGGATGGACCTCATTCAGCGGCCGCTTCGGACATGGAGGCTACTATGATACCCCAATTGAGCAGGCGCTTCCAGTCACCTGCATGAAGGGTCTGGATGACCGTATTGAGACTCCTGAAGGTGTAAAAGTGAAGATCCTCAAAAACACCCACCCCATTGTTGCCGGGATCCCCTGGAAGGACTGCCCGGTATTCGAGGGATTCAACCGCATCTTCCCGAAACCCGAATCAGAGGTTTTGGCTACGATCGGCGAAGGAGAGGACGAAAATCCCCTCATCGTTACATGGGAGTTTGGTAAGGGTCGCGCCATGGCTTTTGCCAGCGACTGCAGCCCGCATTGGGCTGAGTACTTCCAACCCTGGGAGTATTACGGTCAGTTCTGGCGCCAGGCTGTGCGTTGGCTAGGAAAAGAGTCGTAACACCCATCCAAAGATATCTAGTAAAAAGCAGTGTTTCATTTCATACATACGTAACGCATTAATGGCGTAATAGGAGGACAAATCGTGAAAGACATGAGATTTGCGGTGATCGGATCAGGTTTTATGGGGGGTGTATTGGCAACCGCTGCCAGTGAATTACCATACGCCAGATGTGTGGGAGCTTCAGACGTGGACCTTTCCCGGGCAAAAGACCTGTGCGTAAAAAACGGTGGGAATGCATATGAAGATTTTCACACAATGTTAAAAAAAGAAGACCCGGACATCGTGATCATCGCCACGCCGGAACCATTTCACCTTGAACCGGTGCGCGCTGCTGCTGAAAAAGGAGCCCAGATCTTTCTTGAAAAACCGATGGCAACGACCCTGGAAGACGCTGACGCGATCATCAGGATCAGCAACGATGCCAAAGTGAAGTTAATGATCGGGTACATTTTGAGATTTGAGATCTCGTACGCCATGATCCAGTCCGCGCTGGCTGAGGGGAGCATTGGTAGATTATTGTCCATTTACTCGCGCCGGATGGCAACCATCACTGAAGCCCGGCGTTTATCCGGCCGGGTCAGCCCGCTCACGTATATCGGTGTTCACGATATTGACCAGTACCTGTGGTATCACCCGGTACCGGTCAAATCTGTTTATGCAAAAGCAACCAGAGGCAGGGTATGGGAGGAAATGGGCACCTTTGATTCTGCCTGGCTGATGATTGAATTCGAGGATGGTGCGTTGGGGATCCACGAAGTCGGTTGGACCCTGCCGGAAGAATGGGCGAAATGGACCTCACCAGCCTCATGGAACGGTTTCGGAGATGTACGTATGAATGTGACCGGGACCGAAGGCAACCTCTTCCTTGATTTCACGCCGATGAATCTTTATGGCGTCAACCGCGAAGGCTGGAAAATGCCTGATACGCGGCATTGGCCTACCCTGCATGGAAAAATGATCGGCTCAGCCAAACTCGAAATCGAACATTTCTTTGAGTGCGTACTGAATGATAAGAAACCCCTGGTGACCGGTGAAGATGGGCGGCGTTCATTGGAGGTTATGCTGGCTGCTGAGAAATCCATTGCCGAAGGCCAGAAGATCGATCTTCCGTTGTAAGCTTATTGTTGGTGAAATTGAACGCCCGTGAAGAAACCGGGCGTTCTTAATTTTATTTGTTCGAGTCACAGGATTAAATTTGAAATCGCAAATCATATCCTGGTGTAAATTAACTTACCTCCAACAAACGTTCGTTCGATTTTCAAGTCCTTATCCATGATCACCAGATCGGCATCAAAACCGGGCGCGATTCGACCTTTCCAATCCGCGATACCCATCGCCTCAGCGGGTGTACTCGTCGCCATGGGGAGCACACTTTCCAATGGTAAACCGGTAAAGGCCATCATATTACTGATCGCCCTATCCATGCTCAAGGTACTGCCAGCCAGTCCACCGGTTTTCGTGCGCGCAATTCCGTCGGTGATTATAATCTCGTTTCCATTGTTTTCGAAAACCCCATCACCAAGTCCCGCGCCAATGATCGAATCGGTGATTAAGATCGTTCTTTGACTTGACTTGATGACCTGGGCAAGCCGAATGATGGCTGGATGAAGATGGACTCCGTCACAAATGATCTGGGCGAAGAGCCGATGATCGTCCAGTATGCCTCCAACCGTGCCAGGTTCCCGGTGATGAAGTCCCCTCATCCCATTGAACAGGTGAGTAGCCTGGGTAGCCCCCAAATCAGAGGCTCGTTGCACCTCGTCGAAAGTTGCCCCGGAATGCCCGATCGAAACGCAAATACCCCGCCTGATGGCAGCCTGTATGAGTTCGGATGCTCCCGGCAGTTCCGGTGCACAGGTGACGAGCTTGACCACACCGGTCTCAAACCAGGTCTGGTATTCCTCTTCCTGCGGCATCGCCATCATTTTAATATCCTGTGCACCACTAAAAGCATTGCTGAGATAAGGACCTTCAAGGTGAATCCCCGGTATTTGCGCCCCGGGAAGTTGTTCCGGCAAGCTTTCTACTACCGTCAAAACTTTCATGATTGCTTCGTGCGGTGCTGCCCAGGTTGTGGGGTAAAAGCTCGTAACCCCGTGTTGAGCACAGTATCTGGATAGTCCATTGAACGATACGCTATCAGCATCCATCGTATCCATTCCCAAGGCACCGTGGAAGTGCACATCAATAAACCCGGGGCATAAATACCTGCCATCGGCGTCAATTATTAGATCGTCTGAGAGTCCATCTTTAGAATTCTCGTAAACCCCAGTAATAATTCCCTGTTCAATGACCACATCAGCCATTCCACCGTGCTGATAAGGATTGAGGATCTCGGCGTTACGGATGATCGTTTTCATTTAGCGTCTTTTTCTCGTGGAAGTGCATATACTTAGGACGATCGACACGCACGTTCTTCCTGGAATTGGGAATCCCATTTTATAAATAAATCTCCCATCGATCTGGTTTTCAAACATTAATTCGTTTCTGTCACTTTTAGAAGATCGCGGGGAGCGTCCGTATCATACCCTTTTAACCGGGTCAGGTGATATACAAATAACTGGGCGGGAACAATGCTTACCAACGGGCTCACCCATTCTGGCAGATCGGCTGGCAGGGAAATGTTGGACGAGGAAATGCGTGTAATATCCGGATCATTTGAGATGGTTAAGATCTCCGCTTTCCTCTCGTTCCGTAGATAGGAAAGCAACTTCATCATCCCTTCCCTGGTCTTCCCCTCAGGGATGACCGCCATGACCGGATAGCCATGGTCCACCAATGCCACGGGACCATGCAGGAAATCCGCGGATGAATAGGGTTCAGATGCGATATAACACAGCTCTTTTAGTTTTAACGACCACTCAAAAGCAGTCGCGTAATTATACCCACGCCCCAAAATAACACATTGTTCCATATAGCAATAACGTTCTGCCATTCGCTGAATTATTGGGTCAAGTTCAAGTATTGCTTCCACCCAAACCGGTGCTTTTCTTAGAATGCTATATGCCGCATCATTCTGAGCCAATGCTGCGGATAACATCGCAATCGCCATCAGTTCCGCAGTGTACGATTTGGTAGCTGCCACAGCCAACTCTTTTTTGGCACAAACATCAATCACATGATCCGCTGCCCGCGCAAGTGGTGAATCCGTATTGTTGACGATCGCCACGCTTAAACAACCCTGCTTCGCAGCCTCAACCATAACGCTGACAATATCCGGCGATTGACCTGATTGTGATATCCCTACAGCAAGTGCGTGATCCAACTTTGGCGGTTGTTTATACAAACTGAATAAAGAGGGAGCAGCAAGGGCAATCGGCAGAGCATTGTGAATGCCCCATTGATACTGCGCATATCGTCCCGCGTTATCTGAAGTTCCCCTGGCTGTT
>JAXGRS010000015.1:0-19011 GCA_040765685.1 Anaerolineaceae bacterium
GTCAGCATCGTCTTGTACAGTGAGTTGAACCCTTCCCGTGTGTAAGGTGTTGCTGTTGGAGGAATTTGAGTAGCAGTTGGTACGCTTGTAGCTGTTGCAGCTACATCAGGTGTTGCAGTGGGTTCCTCTGTGGGGTTACCGGTTGCAGTGGGTTCAGGGGTGAATGTCGGCTCAGGGGAAGGCGTGGGAGTGATGGTGATGATGGCGAGTTGTTGAGCAGACAGTGTCGATGGAGGTTTGAATGTAAATTCTACAGTTGCTTCAGGTGTAGGAGTGCCGTCAGGGAAGAAACCGAAACCTCTTTCGAGTTCCTTGTCAATTTCTTCTTCCGAAACAGTTATCCCCAATTCTTTAGCTTTGGCCGCGATCACCGCTTCGTTGATCATTTTGTCCAGTACATCACTGCCGAATTGGATATAGTTATCCAGTGAGTTCTGCATTTCGAGCAGGTAAGACTGGAATAACTGCGCGTATCCTGAAGCGGCGTAGTTCGAAAAGGAATCCACGGTGGATAGCCTCTCATATTGAACGCGTTTTTCAAATTGATCAACGGATATTTTTGTGGAACCTACCTGAGCAACCGGTCGGTTCTGTTTGATCACCTGGTTGTAAAGAATCCCGTAGCCGACCAATAGAACAACCACAGCCAGAACTCCGGTCACAATCGCGACCATTATCTTCTTCTGGCGATTTTCCCTGGCCAAACGGGCTTCATGTTTCTTTGAGGCAGGCTTGGGTCTATTAGTATCGTTTTCTTTTGCCATTATTCCCTCTGTTCAATGTCAATAGCCTATTTTCTATGCAGAAGAGGCTAATATGGTTTAGATTTGGTATAAACCAGATCTACCGGATCGCGTCTGACCAGCGTTCTCCGGTGTAAGGCAGGAGGGCGATATGGCGGGCACGCTTGATGGCACCGGCCAAAGAACGCTGATGCAGCGCGCATGTGCCGGTCTGCCTTCTTGGTCGAATCTTGCCATCTTCGGTTACAAAACGGCGCAACATATCAGTATTTTTATAATCAATGCTGATATTCTTGTCCGCACAGAATTGGCAGATCTTGGGGCGCGCGACAAATCTGCGCGGACCTGAAAAACGTTCGTTTTCGTTTGAAGTTTCTTCAGACATTTTCTTTTACTCCATTAGAACGGATACTCATCATCCGTTTGATAATTATTTTCTTGAAGGTCGTTTGTGGGTTGGGTGTTATCGCGTTTCTCACCCAAAACCATCATTTCAGACGCAACAATCTCGACATTACTGTGTTTCACATTTTCTGCATCTTCCCAGCGGCGTGTTTGCAGCCGTCCTTCTACATAGACCTGTTGACCCTTGGTGAGGTATTGTTTGCAGATTTCGGCCAGGTTTCCCCAGGCGACCACATTAAACCACTCGGTCTCGGAATGGCGTTCGCCATCTCCGGTATTCCAGGAGCGGTTTGTGGCAACAGTGAAGGTTGTCACAGGTCTTCCGGAAGGTGTGAAGCGCATTTCAGGATCGCGTCCTAAATGCCCAATGATCATCACTTTATTTAAATCTCGACCCATTGCTTTTCTCCTTCAAGACATTTAAGACTCTTTACTCAACAGACGTGATCATGTAACGGATTACGGGTTCATGGAAGCGTAAGTTGCGATCGAGTTCAGCGGCAGACGCTGGGGAAAACTCGGTGGTAACCAGGTAATATACCCCTTCGCGCTGTTTGCGGATAACATAAGCTAAACGGCGTTTACCCCAGGCATCGACCTTGGTAATGGTACCGCCAGCTGTGGTTATCCATCCCTTTACCTTTTCAAGTGCATCGTTAAGAGCAGTCTCATCCAGTTCAGGGTGGAAGATTAATACAACCTCGTATTTGCGCATAGTGAAACCTCCTTTCCTCGGGATTGCCCTCAAACAACACCGTTGGCGCTGTCAAGAGCGGAAAGGTAGCAGCGATTACTGCTAACCAGACAAGTGATTTTACCACATATTACAGGAATGACGATAAAAGTTAAAGTCCTTCTGGACAGTCTAAAACGGTAGTGGTAAAATTCTGAACGTTGTTGGGGGCTCGTCTAACGGCAGGACGGCTGACTCTGGATCAGTAAGTAGAGGTTCGAATCCTTTGCCCCCAGCCTATAAAACCCGTGAAAACGGGTTTTTGATTTTAAGAGAGGTTCTCATACCCGGGAGGGTACCCTGTCCTTTGCCCACAGCCTATAAAACCCGTGAAAACGGGTTTTGGCATAATTTTAAATCGAATACTACAATTGAGATTCTATGGTCCGATATTGAGGAGCTGATGTTATACCCTAATCATGAAGAGACTTGTTTGGATAATAATTCGCAATATATGTCCTGTCTGGTTCCATGGTTTAATGCATTCGGAGGCTAGGATAAAATACAGGCCTCCGTCTTTGATCTATGAGTTAAGTTAAACAAACAAAAGGTTACAAAATCCCCATCAGGGCTTTCAGTTCGTCCACTGCGGCTTTTTCTTGGTCATCTACGATCGATCGGCCACCGATACCAAGAATGCCACCAGTACGGGTTTCGGCCACTTTGTATACCATGTCCACCAGCCAGCGTTTGTAACCGTCAGCTTCAGGCAATGACTCGGCAATGGCAACGGCATCAGCGATAAAGCTTTTGATCTCCTCACGGATGCCTTGAGGATCCCTGGATTCATATTTAACCGAGTTTTCCCTGGCATCCTGCATGGTCATGCCTTTCATCGATTGCAGTAGTTCATCCACCAATGCTCCATAACCACTGCCGCCTTCCTTCACAGCCAATTCAGCAGAGAATTTGCTCGCTGTAAAGACCTCGTTAAAAACCTCCATTGGGCCACCGCTGGCTGTGGAAACAAAAGTAGCCGCAGCACCAGGTGCATTCAAAAGCGCTTTCCATTGTTCTGCAGTGAGTTGTTCTTTTAATGTCATAAAAATCCTCCTAAATTAACGTTCTGGTAAGGGATTTCAAAACAAGGACATACCAACAGACTCTTATTATTATTTTACTGCTAATCATTTGCGACAATTCATCGGTTTATGGAGGCAGGAAAATAAAAGGATAATATCCAAAAACTAACAGATGACTCCAGGAATTGCAGAACGTTGTGGAATGTTGGGCGGTAGTGGGGGTACGAAGTTAGCTATGCGGTTTATCGATAGGTTGCAATGTATAACTATTACACACGATGAGAGGAAACTCCTTGTTCGCCTTTAAATGATAATAACGATTGTTAACATGAAATACATTCATAACCTTCTATAACCAAAATATTACCGGATAATTATTATTTGGAAAGGTCTCATACGGTTGAAAACCTGTCTGAGCAATTAGCTATTCTAATCAGCGAAAAATGGTAAGCTTTGATTCATTAATAGGTTGGTTAGTAGATTCTTCTTCGGTGCAGTATAATTCAGCGTTTGATTTTGAGATTGTGAGTTTGATTTGAACAATATCGTTAAGTTTCTCAAGGACCGCGATTACTACAGAACCCTGACCCGGTTAGCCCTGCCGATAGCGCTGCAGGGCCTGATTTCTTCTTCATTAAACTTTGTCTCTGTTTTCATGATCGGTCAATTGGGTGAAGTATCGGTAGCATCGGTAGGGTTGGCAAACCAGATCTGGTTTCTGCTCAATCTTATGATTTTTGGTATTTCCAGTGGAACATCAATGTTCGTAGCTCAGTTATGGGGCAAGCGGGATGTTCAGAATATTCGGCGGGTTGTAGGAATTACCATCAAACTCGGATTAGTTGCAGCAGCCATTTTCTTTACAATCGCAAGGTTCTTTCCTGAAACTGCATTGCGAATTTATACGTCAGATCCGGCAGTCATATCAACCGGATCACGTTACCTGAAGATTATGGCGTGGTCATACGGATTCTTTGCTTTGACCGCTGCATTTAGCATGTCGTTACGCGCAGTAGGGAATGTGAGATTACCGGTATTCGTCAGTACCGCAGCTCTTGTGCTGAATATTTTATTGGCTTATCCGTTGATCTTTGGTTGGGGAAAGTTGGGCATACCGGCTTTGGGTGTGAATGGCACTGCAATCGCAGGTTTAATTGCCAGGATAATGGAATGTTTAGTTTTGTTGTTTTTTATCTTCCGCAATCCTTCAAACCCGATGGCTGTGCGGTTGAAAAACCTGCTGGATTTCGACTGGAATTTTATCGGGAGCGTAATGAAACCCGTGCTTCCTGTGATCGCAAACGAGTTCTTATGGTCGATGGGAATCACCACTTATAATGCGATCTATGGCCATATCGGTACTTCTGCAGTGGCTGCCATCAATATCGTTTCTTCAATCGATAACGTCGCCTTTGTCATCTTTCTGGGAGTGGGTAACGCGACAGCGATTATGGTGGGTCATTTGATCGGGCAGGGGAAAAATGACCAGGCTTACACATACGCGGGTCGGTCTTTATTTATCCAGGGAAGTACCGCGCTACTAATGGGGGTTCTTGTTATTCTTATTGCCCCATCAGTTTTGCAGTACTACAATGTTACGCCCGAAGTGATCGATTTTGCCCGAAAATGCCTGATCGTGTTGGGATTAGGAATGTGGGTCAGAGCGTCCAATCACACCATCGTGATCGGTATCCTACGTTCGGGTGGTGACACACGCTTTTCACTCGTGCTGGATGGACTGGTCATATGGTTGATCGGTGTGCCCTTTACTGCCACAGGTGCCTTTTTATTGCATCTGCCGATCTATTTTGTTTACGCGCTCACATTGAGCGAAGAGGTCACAAAATTTGCACTTGGGTTAAGGCGGTATTTTTCCAAAAAATGGATCAATGATCTGACCAGCAGAGTATCTGATGAGACTGTGTAAATAATGGGAACGACTTCTTTAGGCGGTGAGGTGATGACTTTGGCCGCGTGGGTCTTTTACCAGCACAACCAGGATCACCGCAGAGATCAGGGCGAGAACCGCAGAAGTAATGAAAGTGACCGGATAACCGAGTGAGTCAGCCAGTATCCCGCCGATCAATGGAGCAAGGATCGTAGCTGGAGAAATCAAAGTGTTCGCCATCCCCACGTATGTAGGTCGTTGAATTTCCTCGCCAAATTCAAGCGATATGGTAATCCCAATCGTCCAAAATGCTGTTGCAGCAATGCCGAAGAGTATAAAGGGAATCGCAAACAGGTTGGAATCTTTTATCACCAATGCCAGTAAAGCGCTCACCGCAGAACTGAGCGAACCAATTACCAGTACCCATTTACGTGACCATTTATCTGACAACCTGCCCAATAAAGGATTGGCGACAACCTGGGTGATCAGCAGGATGCTGGTCATGATGCCGATCTGTATTGAATTCATACCCAACACTTTTACTGCATAAACCGAATAAAAAGCTGTGGCCATCATTCCAAATTGTGAAAAAAATCGACTGATCAGGAAATTCCTGAAAGATTGATCGTTTTTCAGGATCAACTTGATATCATGCCACAAAGGTCGGGTAGTGATGGTTTCTGACTTCACCACACTGGGGTTTTCGCGGGTCATGTTTAAGAAAAACCAGGAAAGTGTATATAGCGCAGTCGTAATTAAAAAACAGGTGGCGAAATCAAAAGGAGGCTTTATAGCCACCAGGATCAATCCTGCCAGAAATGCTCCCAGGCTGGCCAGCAGGTTGGCACCCGCTGATTGTGTCCCAAAAAAGGTTGCCAGAATATTCCCCGGAATGACCTTGCTGATCATGATCTGCCAGGCATTGGCAGTTACTCCTGAACCCAGTCCCTGCCAGATCAATAAAAGAAAGGTGAGAACCAGCCCGATCTTAACACCGATTATTGGCAGGAGCAGACCAACGAGGCCAAGACCAAGAATCGGTAGGCGTTCGTGCAATGTTGCTATAATAACGAACGGTTTGATACGTTCCATTTTGGAAATGCGTTTCGCCATCAACAATTGTGGTAACTGCCAACCCATATTATGAATAGCTGGTATTAAACCGATCAATGTGGCTGAGGACGTCATTGTGGCAACAAACAATGGAATAATGGTGGTATACGAAGAAAAACCTACCCCCATGCCAAAAAACGCTCCGTCAGCCATATTGGCAAGGAAGTTATGCTTCAGGTTCTCATCTTCATAGTTGTCAAAAAGCTTCATGGTAATAATATAAACCCCGGAGTAAACCGGGGTCTGATTAACAGGTCATGACCGGTTTGAATTAATTGTCGTCATCATAATCCAGGTCTTCCCAATCCTCTTCGCCTTCTTCTTCCAGATCATCCCATTCTTCAAGTTCATCTTCTTCGGTATCCCAATCCTCATTGCTCATGGATTCAGCGTTGGCAGTATAGGTTTTACAACCGGTATCCGGATCCAGTTCGACCATTCCGGCAGTACATATGCCTTCGTCCAGGAACGCACAATCCAAGTAATGACATCGAATTCTGGGCATATTAATTTCCTCCTGAATTTATTGACTTTGCGATTTTACTACAAGTTCGTAAACTGATACGATGAAAATTACAGTCATCATCAATGCTGAAAGCATGCACCATTGACAGATTGCATGCAGGACGAACAACTCGAGGTAGGTCAGGTAGAGCGAAAATAGGAATCCGCCAAGGCTGAGGGCAAATAAGACCATATCATTATACATGGCGAGTATTTTCCACTTCTGTCCAAATAAAGAAATCAGCAGGATCACTCCATAACCGGCCACACCATAAACTCCCAGCGGGATGCCCCATAAAATTGACCATCGGCTCGCGTTTACCACATCACAATTACCCAAGCCGGGCGTGCAGTAGATCTGAGTATGGGCCAGTTTCACATAAGCCAGGTATAGCGAATCGAGCAGACCGATCGTTGCAGCGATACGGATAATGATTGAAGTTGTCCTTGGTCGAGTATTATCGGGAGTATGAGCCATTTATTGTCGCTATTGAATAGATTAGGATGATCAGGAGATCAAATAACATCCTGATGAAACGCGGCGACATTATAACACGAACTATCCTGGATTAAGGCGGTGAGCTTGCATGACGTTGGGCAGGTTTTCGATCCTGGTTAATACTCGTGAAAGTTGGACAATATCAGCGATCTCCATGACCATGAAGATCGAAGCCAGGTTGTGGGTGACGTTGATCTTGATGTCCTTCAGGTTAATATTCTCGTTGCTGAGCACAGAGGAAATATCAACCATCAATCCCTGCCGATCATAGGCTTTGATCTCGATCTCAACTGGAAAAGTATTTTGCGGTTCACCCCAGCTGACCTTTACGATACGGTCATGATCTTTCATACGCAGGACGTTCGGACAATCCTGACGATGGATGGTTGCTCCACGACCGCGTGTGATGTAACCCACAATATCATCACCCGGTACAGGTTTACAGCATCGAGCAAAGGTTGTAAGAATATTGCGCAGCCCCAAAACAGATACCGCATTATCACCCACATCCTTTGGCTGAGTGGTTGGTTTGATCTCGAAGATATGCTCTTCATCGGCGCCACCTTCGGAAAGAGTGTTGATGATATGGCCTAGTGAGAGATCTCCACAACCCACCGCGACATACAGGTCATCAAGAGAACGGTAATCAAAACTGCGGGCGAGTTTTTCAAGGTCAAATTGCTGTAGACCTAATCGGCGTAGTTCACGTTCCAGGATGTCCTTGCCCTGAGCAAGGTTCTGTTCCCGGTTCAAGTGTTTGAACCAGGCCCGGATCTTTGAACGGGCGCGCTGAGACTTTACCAGTCCAAGAGCTGGATTCAACCAGTCTCTGGATGGACCCCCCTGTTTGGCAGCCAGAATTTCCACCTGGTCGCCTGTTTTAAGCGTGTAATCAAGAGAGACCAGTTTTCCGTTGACCTTGGCACCACGGCAACGATTGCCAATCTCGGTGTGGACAGTGTAAGCGAAGTCGATTGGGGTGGAACCCGCCGGCAGGTCGATAATATCGCCGCGCGGTGTAAAGACATAAACGCGATCCTGGAATACGTCAGTGCGCATGCCTTCAACAAACTCGTTGGCATCTTCCACTTCCTGCTGCCAATCCATTAATTTCTTCAGCCAGTTGATCCTTTGTTCATATTGTTCGTTACGGGGACCTTTCTCTTTGTAACGCCAGTGGGCGGCGATACCGTATTCGGCATTTTCATCCATCTCAGGGGTGCGTATTTGCACCTCGAGTGGTTTCCCGTCATCATAAAGAACTGCTGTGTGAAGCGATTGATAAAAGTTATCTTTGGGCGCAGCAATATAATCATCAAATTCACTGGAGATCGGACGCCAATGTGTGTGGATGATTCCGAGCACTGCATAACAAGTGGGAATATCAGGGACGATCAATCTCACCCCGCGCAGGTCGCGAACCAGTTCGAATGGTTTGTCTTTCTCCACCATTTTTCGATATATGGAATAGATGTGCTTGCTGCGTCCTGAGATCTCGGCGGTCAATCCGGCGTCGGCGATCATTTTCGTCAGCCGGTCAATGATCGCTTTCATCTGTCGTTCTCTCTCTCCACGGGTTTCAGCCAGGTTTTGCGCGATCTCTTTGTATTTTTCGGGATTTGTATAACGAAAACCGAGATCTTCAAGCTCCCATTTCAATTGCCAGATCCCAAGCCGGTTGGCTAAAGGAGCAAAAATATCCAGTGTTTCCTGGGCGATCCTGCGCCGCTTGACCTCTGGCATAAAACCCAGCGTGCGCATATTATGCAACCGGTCTGCCAGTTTAATGAGAATGACGCGGATATCCTCACCCATGGCCAGGAAGGTTTTTCGCAACGTCTCATTCGCTAGTTCTCGTCGTCGATCGCGTGCCAATGGAGAATCCAGCAGGTTTTGCTGTTCTACCTCATCCTTGTCAGAAACGCCATTGAAGATCTCGGCATCATGTTGATCAGCCCTTGATACCCGGGGCAGGTGAGTCAGCTTGGTTACACCGTCCACAAGGCGGGCAACCTCATCGCCGAAAACATGTTGGATGTCTTGCAGTGTAACATCGGTGTCTTCAACGGTATCATGTAACAAGCCGGCAGCAATAACTACCGGCTGTACACGCATCTCAGCAAGAATGATGGCAACAGCCACACAATGGGTAATATACGGTTCGCCAGACGCCCGCTTTTGGTGGGCATGCGCATTTTCAGCGTAGTTGTAAGCCTGGATGATAAATTCCCGATCTACCCGTGAATAATTATCCGGAAGAATTTCCAGTAAATTTTCAAGCAGCGGGTTTAGATTCTCAGAACTTATCATCGCTTAAACAATTTAATGGTTAAGTATAACATCGCTACTCACAATATGGAAAACAACCCGATAAAAACATTCTAATGAGCTGCGTATAGATATTTTGCAGGGTTCTGAGGTTTTACTTTAAAAGTTCCTGTCCTTCAAATGACCGTGTTGGCGAAAGGTATTCTAATATCTCTTCATCACCACTTTGCAGATTCTGGTTAACCACCCTGGTGAGCAATTCACCCATAGCTGGTCCCAGCATGAATCCCTGGCCGCACAACCCAACACCCAACATCAAATTGGATACTTGTGGACTCCAGCCAAAGATCGGGAAACCATCCGGTGTCATGGGGTACAGACCGCGCCAGGTTCGCCTGACGCGAATGTTTTTTAATCGCGGCATAATATTGATCATGCGGGATGCCACCATGGGTAAGAAACTGCTGGTTTCATTTACATCATTGCCCCAAATGTTTGGGTTTGGGGTGATGCAAAAGATAATCTGTCCGGTGAGATGCTGGTAAAAATAGTAGTTGGAGGATCCGGGAGCGGGGCGTATATCCACGATCATTGGTCCGAGAAAACGAGCCACGGGTTCTGTGATCGCGGCTTCGTGGCTGTCAGGACGGACCGGGAGATCGATCCCTGCCATGCGCCCAATCTCAGCTGCATTTGCTCCGGCAGTATTTACAATTACATCTGCAGAATACTCATCACAGCAGGTTTTGACAGACACGATCCGATCGTTTTTTAATTCAAAACCAGTAACTGGTTCACAAAAACGGAAGACCGCGCCTTCCTCGCACGCGTGAGTGTAGTAAGCGTGATTTGAAAGAAGGGGTGAAGCACTGCCATCACCCGGAGAGAACGTGCCACCAATAAGCCCATCTGGATTAAGATCAGGAACGATCTTCAATAAGTCATCCTGGTCATACCAATTGTTGGTAAGTCCGTAAGTTTTTTGAATTTCCAACAGATCCTTGAGGATCTTCTCTTCACGCGGGGTGTAAGCCACGAATGTATAACCGCACGGATCCCATTCGATCTCGTCGCCAAAAGTTTCCTTGAAAGTGGAAAAGATCTCAATACTGCGCAGGCACAAATGGATTTTTGCTGGATCGGAATGAGTGGCACGGATTCCACCAATCGCGCGCTTGTTCGATCCCTGTCCAACACTGGGCACCGATTCGAGAACCAGAACCTTGCGCCCGGATTTTGCCAGGTAATATGCCGCGGGAGTGCCTAACGAGCCAGCGCCAATGATGGCCACATCGTAATGATTTGAATTGCTCATAGTGATTCGTCCTCTACGCTTTCGCCAGCAAAGGTACCCAGAGGAACTTCAATAAAGATCGGCCTTTTGGATGGATCGATCACCTGGTTGGGTGGTATTCCTTCTTCAGCAAAAAGCCTTCGAATAAGAGTGGCGCAGGTTTTTGCCCCGCAAGCCCCCATGGCTGCCCTTGTTACGGTTTTGATCTCGTTGACATCATGGTAGCCCTTGCGGATCAGCTCGCGGATCTCACCAGCCGTTACATGCTCACAGCGGCAGATGATGGTGTCATCCGTCATATGATCCACATATTGATACATAGGGTGTGTGATGTTTTCCGCCTGGATCTTGATCCCCGCGATACGAGGAGCGATCTCCCGGTTGGCTTCCACCTGAACCACCAGCGTGCGGTCGTTGGCTTTTACAGCGTGAATGTGCAACACTTCTGCTTCACCCAGTTCGTGACCTTCTGTATCCAGGATGGTCACCCGATCGGCCAGGTTCAACGTCTCACGTGAAAACTCGTAGGGGATTGAAACAATTGGTTTATCCGGATTCGCCCGGTAATCAACCAGAGTGATAGCAAGCCCCGGACAACCGGCGACACATTTTTCGCAGGCTTTGCAGCAATAATTGTTACCGACAAAAGTTGGCGTGGAGCGGATGTCCTTCTCGTCCACCACGATCAGTCCTTGTGGGCAAAGCGCGGAGCATGGATCACAGGGGATCTCCTGGTTGCAATGCAGCACTGGTATCACACCAGCCTGGATCTCAGGCAGCTCCTCTTCTTTCAAGGAACCAGGTTTAGATTTGAGGATCTCACCGGTCTGGTACCAGGCAGCGGGTATTTCTCCCACGGGCAAACCCAACGCCTTGGCTACCTCGTAGCCCTTGATCTTACCGCTGAATATGGCAGCTGAAGCCTCGGCGATCTCTTCAGCGTCACCGGCGATGAAAGCCGGCACTCCAAATTCAAATGCTTTCTGATAGAACTCATTGACCGGATCCAATCCGACCGCGATCAACACCGAATCGCATTCAAATGACTGCTCTGTACCAGGGATCGGTTTAAAATTTTCATTCACTTTGGCAATAGTTACCGATTCAACCCGTTCGGTTCCATTTGCTGAAAGAATTGTATGGGAGGTATATATGGGCACACCCATGCGTACTAATTTATCCTTGTGCACCTTGTAACCGCCGCATTCCGGCAGGGCTTCCACCAGTCCGACCACGCCGATTCCAGCCTGAAGCGCATGGTATCCTGCGATCAATCCTACATTTCCACCGCCAACGATGAACAGCTTCTCTGCAGGTTTGACTAGGTCACGATTGACAAGGGTTTGGAACGCACCGGCACCGTAAACGCCCGGCAAAGTGTTGCCCCTGAAGGCGAGGAATTTTTCACGGGCACCCGTGGTGACGAGGATGATCTGAGGGGTTATAAGGACATAATCTTTGCCATCCTTAAGAACTCCTACTTTTTTGTCGCTGAATACTGCCAGGCAGGTGGATTGAGTCCAAATCTCGATCGAATTTTGTGCGCGTACTTCCTGCTCGAGTTTTGTTGCAATATCAATTCCGCGCGTGCCAGCGTAAACTGCATCGGTAGATCCGAAGAACCGGTGGGTCTGCAGCACCAGTTTGCCACCCAGGCGATGCTTATCATCCAATAAAATGCACTCAACGCCCAGTTTTCCCAGTTCGATGGCAGCTGAAAGTCCGGAAGGCCCTCCGCCGATGATCAGGACGGGTATGTTGATTTCGGGTATCGGTTTCAAGCGCGGTACTTTAGTTACTTCCGGTAAAACAGGGTGCCCATCATTGGGAAAAACTTGCATGTTCTCAGTAACGATTTCCATGCAGGATTTGACAGGTTTACCTTCTGCGATCACCATACACTGGGAGCATTGACCGTTGGCACAGAAAATGCCTAAAGGTGACCCGTCCTTCTGATGATGACCAAAAACCTGAACCCCGTTTGCGAACAACGCAGCCGCGATTGTTTCCCCTTTATGTGCTTTTAGCGCTTCAGTTTTCCAGTAAAACACGATCTCTTCATTCTCAGGAATCGGCAGGATCGGGTGTTCCTTAATGCGATGATCTGTCATCGAGTATCCTCTTGTAACGAGTAAATAGCTAACCAGAATTGAAAGTAGTTATTTCCAATGGAGCGTTGTTAATTGTACCAAATCGCAAGAACTGCGTGAACCGATCATCTAGTAAATTAATCAAAACAAGACCCGCATTAGGAAGAGAGTCCGGAAAAACCTCTACTTCAGAAAACAATCTCATCTCTTGAAGCGAGGAGTAAACCTAACGAACAGAGCCTCAACCTTCGATCTTGCTCAAGGTTTGTATAAAAATACACCAGTGAAAGACCGGTGTATAGACCTAGTGCTCAATTGGGTTAATCCTGTTTCATACGTAAGTAGGCTTCAATAAAACCGTCAATATCACCTTCCAGCACAGCGGCGGCGTTTCCAACTTCGTATTCAGTGCGGTGATCCTTCACCATCTGATAGGGATGCAAGACGTAGGAACGGATCTGGCTGCCCCACTCGGCTTTCTGGTACACACCGCGCAGGTCCGAGACGTGCTTGTCTGCTGCGATCTGCGCGAGGTCGAGAAGGCGGGCTCGCAGGACGCGCATGGCATTCTCACGGTTTTGCATCTGTGATCGTTCATTCTGACAGGAGACGACAAGGCCGGTAGGCAGGTGGGTAATGCGGACGGCCGTCGCGTTCTTTTGTACATTTTGACCTCCTGCACCTGAAGACTTGTAAATGTCAATCTTGAGATCTTCTGGTGAGATCACCACAGTGGGGTCCTCCTGTACCGCTTCTGGGAGTACTTCCACCTGAGCGAAGGAGGTGTGACGGCGGTGAGCTGAATCGTAAGGTGACAACCTGACCAATCGATGGACCCCTTTTTCAGCCCGCAGGTAACCATAAGCGTAAGGTCCATTCACAGCAATACTGACTGTTTTTATACCCGCTTCTTCACCTTCGGTTTGATCGAGGATTTCTGTGGAAAAACCGCGTCTTTCGCACCAGCGCAGGTACATGCGCTCGAGCATGGCTGCCCAATCCTGGGCATCTGTTCCACCCTCACCGGTGTTGATGGTCAGTAGAGCGTTACCCCGATCGTATTTCCCGCCAAGCAGGGTCGCCATTTCCAGCCGGGATAACTCGGTTGTGATGTCTGCAATTTCAGCTTCAAGTTCAGGCTGCAGAGTAGGGTCACCAAGTTCGGCGAGTTCCAGCGTGTCAGAAATGCGTTTTTCGAGATTCTTCCAGGTGGCTATCTCGTCTCTCAGGTCAGCCAGTTCTTTCATCAGCTGCTGAGCTGCTTTAGGGTCGTTCCATAAGGTCTGATCTTCGCTCTTTTTGGTCAGATCAGCTAGTTGTTTTTCTTTTGCTGAGACGTCAAAGACGCTCCAGGAGGGAGTGGATGGATGCCTTACTTGTTTGAAGCGTGGAAACCAAGTCTTCCATAATACCTCATGTGATTAGCTAAGAATACTTTTCACGAATTGATCGCGGTCAAAAGGCTGCAAGTCCTCGGGCTTTTCGCCGAGACCAGCGTAATAGATCGGTAATCCCAGTTCCTTTTGGATTGCAAAAGCCATCCCGCCGCGCGCTGATGAATCCAGTTTGGTGAGGATTACGCCGGTGGCGTTGACCGCCTGTTGGAAAGCGCGCGCCTGGAGGAGGGCGTTTTGTCCTGTTGTGGCATCTAAAACCAGTAGCACGGCGTGAGGAGCGCCCGGCAGGGCTTTATTGACGACGCGGTGGACTTTTTTCAATTCTTCCATCAGGTTAAAGCGAGTGTGCAGCCTTCCGGCGGTGTCGATCAATAGGACGTCCATTTTTCGCGCGATCGCTGCCTGTACTGCGTCGTAAGCCACAGCCCCGGGGTCACTCTCTGGTTGCCCTGCGATGACAGGCAGGTTCAGCCGGTCGCCCCATACCTGGAGCTGGTCAATAGCTGCTGCCCGAAAGGTGTCTGCAGCGGCAAGCAGGACCTTTTTGCCCGCTCTGGAATAAATGTAACCCAATTTAGCGGCTGTGGTGGTTTTTCCGGATCCATTTACACCTACTAACAAAATTACAGCGGGCTTGTATTGATCCAGATCCATGCTTGAAGGGGGGAGGAGTAAATTAAGCAGCTCATCGGCCAGCACATGCTGTAATTCAGTCGATTTTGTGATCCCCTGGTCAATGACTGCCTGACGCAAACGATCGATCACTTGTTGACTGGTATCCACGCCCACGTCCGCCTGGATCAGCAGACTCTCCAGTTCGTCCCAGGTATCCTGGTCAACTTCAGAACCGCCAAAAAGGGTAACGATGCGGCCAAATGTGGCTTTACGGGTACGGTCGAGGCTCTCCCGCCATTTGCTGAATAGTTCACTCATAACTGCAAGATTATATCACGCGTTAATTTTGCTCTGAAATTGCGGCATGGCGCGCCGCCAGCTGACCACAGCCAGCTTTGATATCGACACCGCGGCGCATACGGATGGTGCACGTAATCCCTGATTCCTCCAGCGTGCGTTTGAATTCCAGTGCCTTATCAGCGCTGGTAGGAGCACCCGGATAGATCGGTGTGGGGTTCAAGGGAATGACATTTACATGGCAGATCATCCCTTTGATCAAAGCGGCAAGTTCCTGCGCGTGTTCCGGTGTATCATTGATGCCGTTGATCAGAGCCCATTCAAAGGATAGTCGACGGCCGGTCTGCTCGACATAATCCCGGCAGGCGGGGATGAGCTCCTGTAGAGGATATTTGCGGTTGACTGGGATCAGCTTATTACGCAGTGTGTCATTTGCCGCGTGCAGGCTCACGGCAAGGTTTACCTGGCTTTTTTCATCGGCGAAGCGTTTGATCATCGGAACTATACCCACGGTGGAAATCGTGAAACGTCGCGCGCCAATGTTCATGCATTTGGGATCATTGAGGCGCTTAATGGCAGCCATGACAGCGTCGTAATTGTGAAAAGGTTCACCCATCCCCATCACCACGATATTGGTCACATTGCGGTCGAGAGAGGCAAGCTCCCGTGCGTAGTGCACGACCTGTTCCACGATCTCACCTGTGCTCAGGTTGCGATGGAAACCAAGCTGCCCGGTGGCGCAGAAAACGCAGCCCATCGCACAACCGGCTTGTGAGGAGATGCACAACGTCTCGCGTACATCGTAATGCATCAGCACTGTCTCTATCCTCGATGTGCCAGGCAGGTCGAACAGTGTTTTCACCGTCTCTCCGTCTGATGAGACCAAGCGTTCGATCGGGTTCAGGTGTGAGAAAGTGATGTCCTGTTGCAACTTGGTACGCAGAGATTTGGGCAGGGAAGATACCTGCTCAGGATCTGCAGCAAAATGCGTGTAGATAGCCGTCCACAATTGATCCGCGCGATAAGCCGGTTCTCCGATCTCGCGGAAATATTCCTTAAGCTGGTCGAGATCCAGGTCGAAAAAATACAACTTATCCATTGGACCACTCTCTAAGAAGTTCCTCGAGGGATTCAGCGATCACATCAACCGGGGGCTGATGTGATTCGGCTTCAGCGCGCGTGGCAATGCCGGAAAGCACCAGGGCGGTGGGGCAGCCCAGCTTTTGTCCACCGAGGATATCGGTTTCCAGGCGGTCGCCGACCACCAGGGTTTGGGAGGGGTTAGTTCCCAGTCGTTCGAGTGCGAATTCATACAGCGTCGGATTGGGTTTTCCAGCGATGATCGGTGTTACATCCGTAGAGATCTCCAGCGAACCGATGAGCGATCCGGCTCCGGGGATCAAACCCTCTGGTGTGGGGTAAGTGCGATCGGGATTTGTGGCATAAAAGGGTACCCCGCTGCGGATGAGCAGTGTGGCGCGTTTTAGTTTCTCAAAGCTGATGCCACGGTCCATGCTGACGATCACAGCAACGCAATCCTTTTCTGATTGATGGAAACCAGCCTGTTCGAGCGCTTCTACCAGTCCGCTTTCTCCGACGATGTAAACGTTCCCTCCGGATGGAAAGCGTTTGCGCAATAGGTATGCCACCGCCATGGAGGAATTGACGATCTTCTCCTCCGGAATACGCGCGCCAAACCCCGCCAGTTTTTCTACGTATTTTGCTTGCGTCTTGGTCGCATTATTGGTGGCAAGGATGTAATCCAGCCCCAGCTTCTGGATGCGCGCAAAGATCTGCGGTAGATCACCGATCGCATCTGATTCTTTCCATAACACGCCATCCATGTCCAGGATCAATGCTTTGACTTGTTCTCGTAACTGCTGTTTCATAAAACCTCATAAAACGAGCCGGATAGCGATCGCCACCCGGCTCGTAATTTTGTTAGAAAATCAATGTTGCGGAGGGGTGAGCACCTGGTCTACGATGCCGTAATCGACCGCCTGTTGGGCATCCATGTAGTAATTTCGGTCGGTGTCGCGCTGGATCACTTCCATCGTTTGTCCCGTGGACTCTGCCAGAATGTTCATCAAACGAGCTTTCAGGCGCAGGATCTCGCGTGCCTGGATCTCAATATCTGATGCCTGGCCTTCAGCCCCGCCCAGCGGCTGGTGCATATGGATGGTGGCATGCGGGAGCGCGTAACGCTTTCCCTTGGTGCCGGCGGCCAGAAGCACTGTGCCAAAAGAGGCGGTTACGCCAACGGCTACGGTGCTGATCTTGTTGGGAACCATCTTCATTGTGTCGTAAATGGCAAGGCCGGAGTAGATCTGTCCGCCGGGTGAATTGATATACATCTGGATATCCGCGTCGGGATCTTCACGGCTCAATACCAGTAATTGGGCAACCACGGCATTGGCGACCTGGTCATCAATGCCGGTTCCGACAAAAATGATGCGTTCTCGAAAGAGCAATGAGTAGATGTCGTATGCCCGTTCTCCACGGCCGGATGATTCGATAACCATGGGGATCACATTCTTATAATCAGGTAATTTCATTTTGTCTCCTGTAGTGTTTTTTAACCAGTTCAGATTATTCTTTGGCCGTCTCAGTTTTTACAGCGCGTTTCTTGGCTGCCGGTTTGGTCTCTTTCACTTCTTCCACATCGGTAGCCGCAATTTTCGTGGATTTACGGCTGGTTTTTGGCTTTTCAACTTTGGTTGGTTCAGTTTTGCTTTCATCAGCAGCCGCTTCGATCATTTTTCCGGTAGCGATCTCCTTGACACGCTCAAAGACCTTGCGGTTCATCACGCGGGATGCCGCTTCCATGGTAATCATGTTCACGAATTCCTTGTTTTTCAGCTGTTTTTCCAGCGCTTTGGGGTCCGTGTTCTGCTGCATTTCAGCGAGCATGTTGGTGGCTTCAGCCTGCAGGTCTTCATTGGCGAGCTTAATGGCTTCTACTCTGGAAAGCTCCTGCATGACCAGTGACTTGGTGAGGTTTTTAGCAGCAGCAGTTTTAACCTCATTTTCCATCCACTCGTCTTTTTCTTTCTTAATGGTCTTAAGGTAGGTATCCAGGTCCATGTGTTGATGCGAGAGGTCGTGGGTGACATTCTCCACCACGTGTTCCATTTCGTGCTCCAGCACCTGAGGCGGGAATTTGACGGTAGCTTGACTGGCGATCTCCTCAAGCAGACCTTCGAAGTAGCCCTGATCATATTCGTTGTTCTGACGTGCTTCGATTTGACCTTTGACGGCTTCTTTAAACTGTTCAACGGATTCATATTCGCCAAACATTTTTGCGAATTCCTCGTTCACTTCGGGCAGGGTCATCTTTTTAATATTCTGCAGTAAAACATGGAACTCAACAGCTTTTCCGCGTAATTTTTCGAACTTGGAATCCTCAGGGTAGGTGTATTGGATCGTCTTTTCATCATTGGCAGACATTCCAATCAAATCGTCACCGAATCCGGTGTAAGGGTAACCATTCTCCTCCGGGTCATTTTCACCTATGACGAGCTGGAGCGGTGAATCCTTGAGTAATTCCGGTTTTTCGTCTTCAGTGGGGTGAGTGAGCACAGCGTCCAGCTTGACATAGACAAGGTCGCCGGTTTCGGCGGGGCGCTCGACCGGTTCAGCGGTGGCGTATGTATGACGCAGACGCTGTATAAATTCCTCCACCTGCGATTCTGTAACAGGTTCTGGGGTATATTCCTTGCGGATTTCGCGGTAATTGCCCAGGTCAACTGTCGGTTCGAGCGGCACGACGAAGGTAAACTTGATCGGATCACCTTTTTCCAGGTTTTCAAGCGTACCGGGGGCAGCGGGAGAGATCTTGGCTTCATCGAGTATTTCAGGGTAGACCTTTTCCATCATGATCTCTATGGCATCTTCTTCAATGGCAGGTTCGCCGTAAAGCCTGGCGATCACATCGTAGGGAGCCTTGCCTGGGCGGAAGCCGGGAATCTTCGCGCGGGAGGCGATGCGGCGCGCAGCCTGACCCTTGAATTTATCCAATTCGCTCGGCTCAAATTCGGCAACAATTGTAACCTGGTGATCGTCGCGTGGTGCAGTAGTAATTTTCAATTTTTCTATCCTTTTTACTCTGATTTTTAGCGGGGAATTGCAGCCGGTTTGGAATGA
>JAXGRS010000016.1:0-16648 GCA_040765685.1 Anaerolineaceae bacterium
TGCCCCAGGGGACACCGTCCTTCATTTAGGCGATTTTGCATTAGGGAAGAAAACTCATTTCGAATTGCTAACGGGGATTTTGAATGGAAAATTGTTCTTAATCCAGGGCAATCATGATCGCCTCAGTCAAATCTATTGTGAAGCACATGGCGTGACTCTGATCAAGAATTCATTTCAGATAATATTAGATCCCAAAATAAACCTGATCTTTTCGCATCGCCCGATAGTTCCCCTTGAAGATGGTTGGATCAACCTCCATGGTCATATTCACAATGTTCCACCACCTCCCGAAGGTTCCAATCTTGGACCTAATCATATCAATATGAGCATCGAGGTCAGAGAATACCGACCTTGGAGGTTGCGTGAAATCATTGAGCCATTTATTATGTTGTCTAAAGGAGGGCAGCGATATTAGGTTGTTTTCTCATAAAAAAAGATTACCGTTGACTTTTAGCATTTTTTGAGCAATAATTAGGTCAATCAACCTGAAGGGCAGTTAACCTAAAATGAACTTTTTTTATCCTTCTGACCAACAAGCTCTTTTCACCAATCGTCGCCAGGAATTGGCGATTTTGGATCACTACCATCATAGCCTGATCGACGGACCTGTAGAACATATTGCTTTATTTGGTCTGCGCAGAATAGGAAAAACGCTTTTATTAAAAGAGTACATGCGCCGATTGAGGGAGACGAATTCTGCAGAGCAATCCGCATTTCTGGATTTTTCTATCATTTGCAGTTCACCCGAAAATTTTTCATTAGGTTTTATAGGTTCAATCTGTTACTGGTTGCTTGAGGAGGGCAATAGCGACCCGGAGCCTTTTCTTAATCCAGCTACTTTGGGAGCTGCTGTTCTACGAGTGGGGGGCGATAAACTCTATGATGAGATTCAGCCTATCCTTCAAGAATTACAGCGGGCCCGACCCGATCGCCAGGCATTGTTACGCCAGGCTTTTCGATTTCCGCGTCAAGCCGCAACGATTTTGGATAAAAAACTTGTTTTGATTTGCGATGAATTCCAAGAAATCCGCACCCTGGAGAATTATCCAAACAGCCAAAATGTAATTGCCCTGCTGCGTGCAGAACTGCAATCCCAAAATATAGTGCAGTATATTCTGGCCGGTTCCGCTATCAGCGTGCTGGCGGGATTGTTATCCAATCCTGATAGTCCTTTGTTTGCCCAGTTTACCCGCATTTCTGTTGAACCATTTGATCGTGAGAGTACTCAGGAATTAGCCAACAAACTCTTGTCTGAGCCATTAGAAGCCGATTTGTACCCCTTGTTGCACTCCCTCACCTGGGGACATCCTTTCTATATTACAGCAGTTGTCCGACGCATGGGTTATTTACTGGATGTGGTACAGCGACCTCCATCCACCGATTTGGTCAAACAAGCCTTTCTGGTTGAGACACTCTCGCCCGGAGGAAGGATATATGATTTCTGCCAGTATGTTTATGATCTTTCTTTACAGAAGGCCAAAGGCTACGGAGCGCTTAAGTCGGTGTTGCAAATTCTGGCTCAAGAGGAAGGCCTTTCTGCTTCAGAGGTTGCCCGCCGGTTACATGTCACTTCTGGCAGCGCCAGTGATTACCTGCGCTGGTTGTGTGAAGTTGACCTGGTGGTAGAAAAAGAAAAAGCGTATTACTTCCGTGATCAGGTTTTGCGTTTTTGGGTGGGATACGTTATCAAAGGTATCGAGATCAGCCTCACTGCCGAACCCATGGACCTTAAAGGACTAATACACCGGCTGGATCAGCAATTTCAACGTGTTGCAGAGGAATTGGGAGATGCACAGGAAAGTTTGGTACGTGAGCTGATGCGCCATTTTAATGGTCAAGCTGTCCACGGAGAGGTTTTTCACGCGCAAAGCGAGGTGATGCTGCCGGTTTTCCAGGAAGTAAAAGACGATATTTCACCGGATGGTCAAATCGAACTGGACGCTATTGGCGAAGGTCATGAACGTTGGGTCGTGGAAGTCAAATGGCGTAACAAACGAACAGGGAGTAAGGAGCTGGAAAAGCTTCATAAGCACGCCCAAGAGCAAAATTCACGAGCCTGGTTCGTTTCCAGATCGGGATTCTCCGCAGACGCGCTCCATTACGCAATTGAAAATGGGATTTTGGTTACTGACAAATATGGCTTGGAAATCTTACGAAAACAGATTTTGTAGAAATTGTTTATTGTGAAATAGCCTAAGTAGGTAAACGGATTGAAAATAGCGGTAGTAAATTATACTAATTACGATTATAATAATTGCGATTAGTATTATAACAACGCCCTTCTAGCGGAGGAAACCATGTTCATCGACCGAAAGACCGAGCTTGAATTATTAGGCCAACGTTACCGATCCAATCAGGCAGAACTATTCGTCCTCTACGGTCGTCGGCGAGTCGGAAAAACGGAACTGCTACATGCATTTTGCGCAGATAAACCGCACATCTTTTTTATAGCCACCTTGAGCAGTGATTCAGAGCAATTAGCCACATTCTCTCAACAGGTGTACGGTTTCACCCATGCAGATGTTCCCTCAGGATTTACATTCCCTTCCTGGGAAGCAGCATTACGGGCGCTAGGCGAACTCCCTGGGCAACCCAAACCGATCATTGTTTTGGATGAATTTACTTATTTGATCAGCGGAAACAAAGCCATTCCATCCATCTTGCAAAAGGTATGGGACGAAACACTCAAAAATACACAGATCATGATCGTGTTGTGTGGTTCATACATTGGCATGATGGAAACAGAAGTGCTCGGTTATCAGGCTCCTCTGAATGGCCGCAGGACAGCAAGCACTCTTTTGCGGCCCATGGATCTGACTTCGTCTGCGTTGTTTTTTCCAAGCTATTCTGCCGAAGAAAAATTCATCACCTGGGCAGTTGTCGGGGGAATGCCCTATTATTTGCGCACGTTCCAGGACAGCCAGGATGTTTTTGCCAATATCCGGCAACATATTTTAGATGCGCAAAGCGGCACGTTGTTCAACGAACCACGTTTACTCCTTATGGAAGAATTGAGAGAACCGCGTAATTATTTTTCTTTGTTGAGGGCAATCGCGCAAGGCCGAACGCGTTTAAACGAGATTGCACAAGGCGCAAGTATAGGGGATGTAACTACTGTTGCTCGCTATCTGGACATTCTGCAGCAAATGAGGTTAATTACCCGGCGTGTGCCGGCAACCGAAACGCAACCAGAAAAGAGTAAAAAGGGAATTTACAATATTGACGACCATTTCCTGCGTTTCTGGTTTCGCTATGTTCATCCCAATCAAAGCAGTCTTGATCTTGGATTAGCGGATGCGATCCTTCAGCAGCGGATCGAGCCAGATTTGGATCATTTTGTCGCCACTGCATTTGAGGAAGCAGCGATAACATTCACCGGGCGTCTAGCGCAAACAGGCCAATTGGACTTTTTCCCTGAGCGGATCGGGGGATGGTGGAATCGGGACGCGGAGATTGATGTTCTCGCGGTCAACCTTTCCGAGAAGATCGCCTTAGTGGGAGAGTGTAAATGGACAGTTCATCCGGTTGGTACGAGTGTTTTGGATGATCTCAAGAAAAAAGTTGAGGTCTTAACGAAAGACCATGAAATCAACAAAGTTCAATTCGCCATCTTTGCTCGCAACGGCTTTACCCCTGACCTGGAAGATAGAGCCAAGAGCGATGGCATCCGATTGTTTACGATAGAATCATTTATGGACAATAATTAACTTGCCGTTGAGTTAATTCGCAGCATGGCTATTCGTTTCATTGACAAGAAACAAACCAATGAGTTATAATAAATTCGTTATTTTCGGAATTTAACGTAAAGGAAACATACTCACCGCAAACTACAATTTTTGGCCATTTTTGCCAGAATTAAATCATACTGTTTATTACATGACGAATTGAAAACCTAAATATCGGAAATGCGACATAGTATGTAATTATAGTAAGATTTAATCGAAGCAATATTGAACTCGAAAAAGCTCTCCACATACAAGAGGCATCATGCAAATCAGACGTACGATAAACGGCAGCATCCGATTAACAAGGTTCAAGGAGTACCTGGCTTTTGTCACTGTAACCACCCTGTTGGGTGCTACTGCTGCAAGCAATGGTTCGTTTGGATGGAAACTGATTGGAGTTCTATTAGCAAATTGGCTGGCTGTAGCCTTTGCTTTCATGATTAATGATGTTGAAGATGCTGAAGATGACGCATTAACTCCTCATAAATGCCGACGGAACCCAGTCGCCGCGCGCGATTTATCCCCTTTTACTGCCCGGTTGATGAGTTTTGGTGTGGCAGCTGGATCCGCACTCGTATATTCCACTCTGGGGAAAACAACCTTCTTGTTGGGTATGATCACTCTTTTGATCAGTTTCTTGTATTCTTGGAAACCGGTTCGCCTGAAGAATATCGCTTTTGTTGACTTTTTCACACATGGCTTTATGCTTTCCGGATTACAGTTCCTCACTGGGTATTTTGCTTTTGACCCAGCCCCTTTCGTGCACTGGATATTTCCCTTTCTTTTTATTTTCTGCATCAGCTGTTATGGGGAGATGTTTAATGAAATGCGTGACCTGGACGGGGATTTAAAAGCGGGCCTCAAACATACTGCTGCAGTGTTGGGGCCCAAGGTTACCACCAGGTTAATGGGTGCAATGATGGTTTTGGCAGTAATTTCAGTGATTATGACAGCCTTTGTCATCCGTTTGTTTACCTTTTGGGTCTTATGGCTTGTTTTTGCACTTTCGCTTATCTTTATCCTCCCTGCGGTCATCCGAATTCGTCGGAACCAGAATGGAATCGCCATGCAGGAGTCCTTTCAAAAACCGCTAGAATATGCTGCAGCTATTGCGTTGGGTAGCCATTTTTCCTGGCCATGGGCTACACAGCACGTTCTTCCATGGCTGGCCGCATTTCGCTTACTCATTTAACCATTACTATTCGTGCTCTTGACAAGATTCAAATAAGTAAGATACAATTAATTAGTTATTTTCGGAAAATAAATGAAAAAGAAACTTACTCACCGCCAACAACAATTTTTGAGCCAATTCCTGGATATCTACCGGGAAATGGAACATTCTGTGCATTACGTGGCCGTTGCCGAACGTCTGGGCATCGGAAAAGTTACGACGTATGAGATGTTGCGCTTGCTGGAAGAAAAGGGGCTTGTACGCGCCGAGTACCAGACGAATCCGGATCAACACGGTCCAGGTCGTTCAGTTGTCCACTTTTTTCCGACCCAGGAAGCCAATAATTTGGTCAACGTATTGGCTGGCAATCCTGCCGATTTAGAGAATTGGCAGGTTGTCAAAGAACAAATCTTACAACAGCTACGAGAAGGAAAAGCTGGAGGTTACGAAGATCTGCTTTCAAATCTTCTACTACGTATCCCGGAGAGGCGTTCCCTGTTAATTTTTGTTACAGAACTAATTACTGCCGTGATCTTAATGCTAACGACGATCCAGGATGCTCCTGAAATTCATGCATTGTTGAAACGCCTACAACAGATTGGGTTACCTCAGAAAATTGGTCTAAGTGTGATGAGTGGGATCGCTATGTTGGTCTCTGTAATGGAACACGCCAATCGCCGTTATTCGTCCATTCTGCTTTCTCATTTCAGCCGATACGAAGATGCAATCGCGCAATTGGATGAAGAGAGCCGACAAAAGTTGGGTGAGTTCACGCGCGAGGTCGTTCACATTTTATCAAGTTAATTTTTTTAACTAATATTTTCGTTATTTTCGGATTTGAGATTCAATGACCAAGATTGCAATTTTGACAGACAGTACAGCAAATCTTCCAGTGGAGTGGATTGAGCAATATAACATTCGGGTGATTCCTCTTAAGATTCATTGGTTAAACGTGACCACACTCGATGGCGTAGATATCGCGCCTAACGAGTTCTATACGCGGTTGGCTCATAGCAAATCCCTTCCCACTACCTCGCAGCCGTCTATCCAGGATTTTCTCCAGGCTTTCGAAAGCCTGGCCGATCAAGCGGATGGCATTGTCGTTCCGCTGATTTCCTCCGGAATAAGCGGTACGGTGGCATCGGCTCAGGCTGCCGCGCACCAGTTTTCCCGCGTACCGGTAGAGATTGTAGATACCCGCGTCACATCGGCCGGACAGGCGTTGGTTGTGCTGGCAGCGGCTCGAACAGCGGCACAAGGGAAATCGCTTCAGGAAGTACGTCAGGCAGCAGATGCTGTTGTTCAACACATGCATTTGTTTTTTGCAGTGGATACTTTGGAATATTTACATCGCGGCGGGCGGATAGGCGGGGCTTCCCGCTATCTGGGCACGGTGCTCAACATCAAGCCCATCTTGTACTTCGATTTGGATGGGAAGCTCGATGCCTTGGAACGTGCACGAACTAAAGGTAAGGCTTTACAACGATTAACGGCTCTGGCGGAAGAGAAAGCCAATGGGCATCCTCTCCATCTCGGTGTCATCCACGCGAATGCGCCACAGATCGCTCAAGATTTTCGCGATCAAATTACTCGCCATCTCCAATGCAAAGAAGTATTTACTTTGGAACTCAGCCCGGCCATCGGCGTCCACGTGGGGCCGGGAATGATCGGCATTGCCTTGTATGCAGAAGATCAATAACCCGAAAAGGAGGTTGATATGCGTACCTTGTTTGAACAAAGTCTTTTGGCAGGAATCGGCATTCTCTCAATGACCCATGAGAAAGCCCAAAAGATCGTGGAAGACCTGACCCATCGAGGTGAGGTTCATAGGGATGAAGCGAAAGAGTGGGTCGAAGGGCTGGTTCAGCGTGGCGAGGAAGAACGCCAGAGCTTGCGTAAACTGATTCATGACGAGGTGAAGAGCACCTTGGATGAACTAGGCCCGGTTACGAAGCAAGACCTACAGGATTTGGCATCAAAGATAGAAACTCTAGGCAGGCAAGAAAAAGAGTAAACGATTGGAAAGAAAACAATCGAAACCATTGGAGTTATGTCATAAACCTAACAGTCACCAATCCCTTCGTATATGGATACCTGTTACTTCTCTTCGGCTTGGCGCTTATCCTGGCGTGGTATCTGGATTGGCGGAAGAGAAATAAATGATCCTGGGCCGGGTTTAATTTCGTAAAGAGCATCAAATAAGCCAGCAGAAGATGCGCACACTCAAACGATCTACATGGAGGTAGAAAATGGTTGCAAATTCACTTACAAATGGGTTTTTAAAAAATAAGGCTTTCAACGCGGGGCTGGATGTTGCTGTGGGAATATCCCCCCTCCTTTCAAAATCAGCACCCTTGCGGTACGGCGTATTACAGACAGGAAAATTTGTTTCTTCCCGCATTCGTCCTGCCAACCCATTATTATCTTCTCTCCCACCTGGCACATTGACTGATCTGACATTGTTCGGAGATGCTTTCATAAAAACCTTCGATCGGATACTTGCCCGCAGATTATCTGAGGCAACATTGCGTTCTATTGCTCACAACCTGATTCATGGAGCCCTGGTCCAGGGAGGGGAACAATCAGCAATCGCTCGCTTCACCCAGGAATTTGGAATGAATCCTCCAAGTACGTTGACGATTAGTCCCGGGAAGACTTGCAATTTGCAATGTACAGGTTGTTATGCAAGTGCCGGACCCACCGCAGAAAAGTTGGATTGGTCCACTTTTGACAGCATTATCACTGAGGCAAAAACACTGTGGGGCGTAAGATTCTTGGTCATCAGCGGCGGAGAACCGCTGGCTTACCGATCTGAAGGAAAGGGCTTGCTAGATGCAGCAGAAAAACATCCGGACGTATTATTCATGTTCTACACCAATGGAACCTTGATTGATGAAAAAACTGCTCAGCGAATAGCTGCTTTAGGAAATGTGACCCCGGCTATTTCAGTTGAAGGTTGGCATGAGCGAACCGATGAGCGGCGAGGTGTGGGCGTATTTGATAAGATTCTGGCGGCCATGGAACAGTTACGCAAAGCAGGCGTATTTTTTGGGATTTCCTTGACAGCCACCAGGCACAATGTCGAAGAAATATTATCAGAAGAATTCATCGATTACTTTTTCGAACAGCAGGGAGCCTTTTATGGATGGATCTTCCAATACATGCCTATCGGTCGTTCATTTACCCTGGATCTGATGCCGACTCCGGAGCAACGGCTTTGGATGTGGAAGCGCTCATGGGAGATCGTCAAAAAACGTAAAATTTTCCTGGCTGATTTCTGGAATCACGGCACACTCTCCAATGGATGTATCGCTGGCGGCCGTGCGCGTGGCGGAGGATACCTGTATATCGATTGGAACGGTCATGTTTCACCCTGTGTTTTTGTGCCTTACTCTCCAGTTAATGTCAAGGAGATTTATGCACAGGGTGGCACTTTGAACGATGTCTGGGCAAATCCTTTCTTTGCAGCCATCCGCGGTTGGCAGGAAAGTTACATGCAAAGCAAAGGTAACTGGCTGGCGCCGTGTTTGAATCGAGATCACCATACTGTCTTAAGTCAGTTAATCGCCAGGCATGAGCCGGAGCCGATCGATGAAAGCGCTCATGCAGCATTGCTTGACCCGGATTACGCGAAAGGGTTGGAACACTACGGCGAGCAATACGAGAACTTATCCGAATCAATCTGGCACGAACAATACCTGCAAGATCGATCTTAAGGGTGTATCCATAGATGTCCATGAATCTTAGTCAAATGGATATTCCCCAGCATCTGGGGATTATCATGGATGGAAATGGCCGCTGGGCGCAGCAACGAGGACTTCCCCGAATCGCCGGACATCAGCAAGGCGTGCAAGCGGTCAAAAGGACTGTTGAAGATTGCGCTGAAATTGGGGTTAAGATTTTAACTTTATATACTTTCTCCACCGAAAACTGGTGCCGTCCAAAGTCGGAAGTCGATTTCTTGATGCGCTTGGCGGAAGAATACACAATGCAAGAATTGCCAGGCTTACAGCGTAATGGGGTCTGTCTGCAACTCATGGGGAGCCGGGAAGGGCTCCCCGTCTCGCTGTTGGACATTTTGGATAAAGCGGCCCTGCAAACAAAAGCGAACTCTTGTTTGAACTTGAATCTAGCCCTCAATTACGGAGGACGGGCAGAAATCATGGATGCCATGAAAGCAATCATTTCGGATCATCAACAAGGTAATCTGGAGGTCTCTCAAATCGACGAAGCCACTTTTTCACACTATCTGTACCTCCCGGATCTGCCGGATGTTGATCTGATCGTGCGTACGGGCGGTGAAAGGCGCCTGAGCAACTTCCTTCTCTGGCGTGCAGCGAACGCAGTTTTCTGGAGTATGCCCGTTCTCTGGCCTGATTTTCGCAAAGAGCATCTCCAAGAAGCGATTGGTATCTATACTAAGCAAATGAGAGGTGGCAATGATAACGCATAACAGGCCATCTGTTGGACTGGCATTAAGTGGCGGTGGTGCGCGTGGGCTGGCTCATATTGGTGTATTGCGCGCTTTGGAGCGTGAAGGGATCCCGGTGGATTATCTTGCAGGCACAAGCATGGGCGGTGTCATCGCAGCGGGCTATGCTGCCGGGATGAGTTCTGCTGATCTGGAACGAGAAACATTAGCCATTACACAGAAACGACATATGGTGCATCTGGCTGACCCAGGTCTGCCAAATGGCGGTTTGATCCAAGGTGAAAGGGTACTCGCTTTCTTTAAAAAAGAATTTGGAGATAAAACTTTCGCAGAATTGAACCTGCCATTGGCTGTGGTGGCGGTAGATTTGAATTCGCACCAGGAAGTCGTGTTGCGTGAAGGGCCGGTGGCATTGGCGCTACGCGCTACCACATCTCTCCCTGGATTGTTCAAACCGGTAGAAATAAACGGTATGCGGCTGGTGGACGGTGGGGTGCTCAACAATTTACCCGTCGATGTAGTCAGCCAAATGGGCGCTGAAGTGATCATCGCAGTGGACATCGGTTTATCTCAGGAGGATGGAATCGGTCAATGGATTGGGAATCATCGCTGGGTTCCAGAGGGGATTGCCAATACGCTGGAAGTTCTTGATGATACCTTTTATGCCCTGAGAATTGCAGGACAGAGGAACAGATTACATCAATTTACACCTGATGTGCTGATTTGTCCTGAACTCCCCGCAAATGTCAATGCAATCGTAGGCTATGGACGAGTGAAAGAATTGATCACCATGGGTGAGCAGGCCGCGGAAGATCACATCGCTGAAATTAAAACACTCTTGCAACCGCACTGGTATTGGCCATTTTCGCACAAGGCCATTGAGATAAAAAAGAAAAATAAACAAATATTCGTTTCAAGAACTTTGGAAGGTTAATGATTTTATGAAAAGTATCACGATGAGCATTGTTACCTGTACTTTCAATAGCGAAAAATATTTGAAAAACGCTTTAAAAAGTGTTGAAAGCCAAACTTACCAGCCAATCGAACACATCATTAATGATGCCTATTCGACAGACTCAACTTTGGAAATCATCCAGGAATATATTGAACGGAATAAAAACCGATACAGCATTAAATTCATTCAATCAGAACCTAAAGGAGTGGGTAATGCTTTGAATGTCGCCACAAAAGAAGCGACAGGTGAAATTATCCATTATTTACATTCAGATGATTATTACTTGAACCAGGATTCTTTGGAAAAAGTAGCGGAAATCTTTAAAAATAGACCGGATCTTGTGTGGCTCACTGGTAATTTCCTGATTGAATTCGCAGGAAGAAAATTGGTCATTCCACAAACACATTTACTGCGCATGAATCCAGAAATAGCTCTCTCCGTTATGAATTTCATCTCTCACGAAAATACTTTTGTGAAGCGAGATTTTGTTCAGAAGTATGGAGGTTTTAATGAGGGCAAGAATGAGGTTGTGGAATACAGTCTATGGCTAAACATGTTAAAAGACTATCGTCCGCTCATCATTGATGATGAATATACCGTTTTCATTATCCATAAAGGGAGTACTTCAACAGGTAGTTTTCTAAAATTCTCTAAGGCAGTCATGAGAGCATTCAATACTCAAAGAAAAGAAAAAGTCTTTCCATTAATTGGTTGCTATGCTGATAACAGCTTTTACAACCGATGGAAATTGTTAATGAAAAAGACAATAAAAAGCTTCCCTTCATAGATACTTTGACTAGTACAAAGGCTAGGAAGCATATGCGCATTATTGCAGGTTTTATTTACTCATCTTTATTGGATTTTTGCTACGAAAGGGATTAATGACTCACTCAGAAATCAAGCCGCCGCACGTTCTTTTCCTGTTTTCTGATACAGGGGGAGGCCATCGCAGTGCAGCAGAAGCGATCATCGAAGCGATTAATTTGGACTTTCGAAATCGTATTTCAACGGAGATGGTTGATTTTTTCAAAGCATATGCGCCGCCGCCATTCGATCTTGCATCTGATCTGTATCCTCCAATGGCCAGGGTACCTGATGTTTGGAAATTCGGATACAAGTTGAGTGATGATCCTCAGCGTACACGCATTTTTTACAATGTAATGTGGCCTTATATTCGGCGGGCTACCTACAGGTTGCTCAACGATCATCCACACAATCTACTGGTCACGGTGCATCCCGTCCCAGTGTTTCCAGTCAGCCGGGCAATGAAGTCAGGGGTTCCACCATTTTTCACGGTCGTTACCGATATGGTTTCGACTCATACCTGGTGGTTTAACCAACGTTCTGATCTAATCTTTGTACCTACTGAAATCGCGAGACAGAGAGGTTTAGTTTATGGGCTCAAACCTGATCAAATTCGCGTGGTGGGGTTGCCGGTTGCCCAGCGCTTTTGCCAGCCATTGGAAAGTAGCCAATCCTTCCGAGGCAGAATGGGCTGGCCGCAAGAGCTGCCAGTGATCTTACTGAGTGGGGGTGGAGATGGGATGGGGCCTCTTGCCAAGACTGCGCGAGCCATCTCGGATGCCCATCTCAACGCAGCTCTGGTAATCGTAACGGGACGTAATCATAAGGTTAAGGCACAACTTGAGGCTGAGGATTGGTCGCTCCCCACCTTCATTTACGGATTCACACACGAGATGCCCAATTTTATGTGCAGCGCGGATATTCTGTTAACCAAAGCTGGACCTGGCACGATCAGTGAAGGTTTTATCTCCGGCCTGCCGATGATCCTTTACAGCCGCATGCCGGGGCAGGAAGATGGTAACGTTTCTTATGTGGTAAACCAGGGCGCAGGCGTTTGGGCACCAGAGCCCAATCGTATCATAGAGATATTGCGCGACTGGCTCGATCATCCCGATGAGCGTGAAAAGATAGCTGCCAACAGCCGCCGCCTTGCCAGGCCGGATGCTTCGCATCTGATCGCTCATGCTATCGCGGATCAACTTGGTGTGATGGAGGGAATAATCCAAAGGATACCGGAAAATGAGAAATAAAGAATATTTGTATACAGCTTCGAATAAAGGTCAAAACAAGACACATTTATCTGTCATCATTCCGACACTCAATGAAATTGCATATCTCCCTCAATTGCTCGACGCTCTGGCCAAGCAAACCCGTTTACCAGATGAGATTATTGTAGCGGATGCTGGTTCAAAGGATGGTACTGCAGAACTGGCGCAATCAAGAGGCGTACGCTTTGTGCACGGTGGAATGCCGGCAGTAGGACGCAATGCAGGAGCTCGAGCAGCTAAAGGGGATCTCCTCTTATTTCTCGATGCGGATGTACTGCCACCGCCTGACTTTATTGCCCGTGTTTTAGAGGAATTTGAACAAAAAAAACAGGACGTGGCGACATGCTTTATCGCGCCACTCGATGGAAACCCTTTGGATGGAATGATCTGTGTGGGTACAAACCTGTATTTCCAGATTATCCAACCGTTTTCCCCTCATGCTCCCGGTTTTTGCATCCTTTCGAAGCGTACCGCCCACGAAAAAATGGGTGGATTCGATGAATCGCTTACACTTAGTGAGGACATTGACTATGCCCGGCGCGCAAAAAAAAATGGAAAGTTCGGAATTTTATCCAGCGCCCGGATTCCAGTCTCCATGCGGCGAGTGGGGAAAGAAGGACTTGTGGGACTTGGCCTGAAGTATGCCTGGTGTGAGATTTATGCGCTAATGGGAAAACCGGTACGCAATGCGCCTTTCGGGTATGAATTCGGAACATTCGGTCCAGCCAATGTGTCGAATCGTTTAAATTTTTTTCAAATAAGAAAATTGCACCATCAATGGAGCAAATTAGAATCTCCAATGCAAAGAATTCTCCGCAATTTACAGGAGCAACTGGGCCGCTGAATGGTATCTGTAAGGGTGTATTTCAAGTGAGAGTGCTTCCCACGAATTGAAAAGAAGCCAGGAGAGTATAGAAACAATCATCATGTTCGTAAAATCACGTTCAGTACGTCATTGGCAGAGATACCGCGAAATTGTTGGCATCTTTTTACGGCATGGCTTTGGCTTTGCCTTTAGCCAACTGGAACCAGACTGGAATTCCTTCCGCAATTTCTTGAGGCTACCTTCGCGGAAGGAACCTTCAACACCTCCTGAGGAACTGGCAATGCACTTCCGTTTGGCGTTAGAGGAACTGGGACCGACTTTTATCAAATTTGGACAGATACTCTCTACTCGCCCTGACCTGCTTCCACCATCCTACATTACCGAATTGAGCAAACTGCAAGATAATGTTCCCCCAACGCCCTGGAGCTTGATCCGGGAAGTGTTGACCCGTGAACTTGGCCGCGAACCGGAACAGGTTTTTTTGACAATTGATCCGCAGCCGCTGGCGGCAGCCTCGCTGGCTCAGGTTCACGCTGCGATACTGCCGGATGGTCAGGAAGTGGTTGTTAAAGTTCAGCGGCCTGGCATCTCTGCTGTGATCGAAACCGATCTTGAAATACTATCTTCACTAGCGAAGAGAGCACAGACCGCCCGGTTGGGAAAGGTCTACGATTTTGTCAACATGGCAAATGATTTCGCTTTCACTTTAAGGAACGAATTGGATTATCGCCGTGAAGGTCGAAATGCTGACCGATTTCGGGAGAATTTTGTTAATGAATCTCATTTATTCATCCCACACATTTATTGGGAGTATAGCAGTCAATGCGTGTTAGTTTTGGAACGCATCCATGGCATCAAAATTGACAATCTCCCTGCATTAGATGAAGCTGGTTATGACCGACATCGTATAGCCCTGCATAGCGCACGTGTCATTATCAAGGAAGTGTTGGAAGATGGTTTTTTTCACGCTGATGCTCATCCTGGTAATTACAATGTGCTGCCTGGGGAGGTGATTGGCGCTATGGATTTCGGGATGGTTGGCTACTTGAAGGATCGGGATCGCCTCGATCTCATTCGACTCTATCTTGTCGCTGTTGCGTTGGACGCTGATGGAATCGTGGACCAACTCATCCGGATGGGCGCTGCAGGTGCTGAAGTGGATCGAACCGGGTTGGCCCGCGATATTGGTCGCCTTCTCAATAAATATTATGCCCTCCCTCTTAATGACATTCGTGCCAGGGAAGTCGTGGAAGAAATAATGCCGATTGCCTTTCAACATCACCTACACCTGCCCAGCGATCTTTGGCTTTTAGGGAAGACGTTAGCCATGATGGAGGGGGTTGGCTTGCAATTAGATCCTGAATTCGATGTGTTTGCAGTGGCTCAACCGTTTGTGCGGCGATTGTTGTGGAACATGGCGATACCCAACGCGGGATGGGTTCGAGCAGCCTTGCTCGGCGGGGCTAATTGGGGCGAGATGCTCAACCGCATACCTCGAGCTGGTAACCGAATGTTGGAGCGTATTGAGCGGGATGAGCCTTTTAGGATCCAGATCGATGACACAGATCAAATCATCAGCAGGCTAGATCGGCTATTCACCCTTTTATCGCTTAGCATTCTTGTGGGTGCTTTAATCATTGGACTAACTTTCTTGGTCTCAAATCCTTCCCAAAGCGATTGGGGACAATGGATGATCATCGGTGGATTGGTTTTAATCATCAGTTTGGGAATATGGCTGTTCATTTTGCTTTTTCGCCCCAAAAATAAATGATTATTTTTCTGGAGAAGTCTTATTAATGATAAAACATCTGCAATTATTTCCCCCAAATCGTCGAAGAAAGACAAGGAGGCCAACTTTCTCTCAATGAAAATTCGCTTTCTTGGTCATTCCTGTATTGAAATTATTGGCTATCGCCATATTGTAATCGATCCAGACTTTACCACGGAGCCCGAATCCGGTGTAGAGTATATTTGTGTCACCCACGGTCACCAAGATCATATAGGGCGATTGGCAGAGATTTCTACTGGGGTGGTGATCGCCTCACCTGATGTTTGCCAAATGGCTATGCAGATGGGAGTATCACACCATCGTATGAGGCCCGTGCAGCCAGGTGAACAGATTGCAAATATCCGGGTTTTGCCCGGGTATAGCCAGACCAGAGGTTTTTTCTATCGTTTTTTGTATTTTCTTCTGTATAGAAGGAAACCAGAACCCGCTACAACGCCTCTCTCATTTCTTATTTTGGATGAAGCAAGTTTGTTGCATATTGGTGACGCGCATGAAGCTCCCCTGAACGTGAAGCCGGATATCTTATGCTTACCCTGGCGGAAAGCGCCTCTCTTTACGTCTTACTATAAAAAAGTATTAGTGCGCACAGCCAGGCAATTTCAGGCGCCCTATGTAATTCCCATCCATCATGACATGCCTGCTACCATCACTGACACATCCGAGTTACGCAGGCAGCTCAAATCTATCCTATTGGATCAAAAGAGATGGTACTCATTTCATCAGCAACGTCTCAAAACGGATTAGCATCAACAAATTATTGTATTTATAAAGAATGACAAAACTTGAAACTCGAAGGAGAAAGTATGAAGAACATTGCCATTATTACTGACACAGATAGCAGCCTGCCTGTTCATCTAACTGTGCAAGGCGGAATCCGCCAGGTTCCCATTAACGTGATTATAGAGGGTGAGACCTATCAAACTAGTGTGGACCTTGACGATCACCTCTTATTTGAAATGCTGAAACAGGTTAGAAAATATCCAACAACATCGGCTCCTTCTCCAGAAGCCTTTGCCAAAGCATTTAGAGCAGCTATTCTTGAAGGTGTCCAATCCATTATTTGTATTTGCGTATCTGGTAAAGTAAGCTCCTCTTATGACTCTGCAATCCTTGCATCTCAAATGTTCCAGCATGATATTGTTGTCATTGATTCCCAAAATCTCTCAATGGGGCAAGGTTTTATGGCTCTGACAGCTGCTGAAGCTGTTTTAAATGGGGCAACAAGAGATGAGGTTTTGGAAAATTTAACCCTTATCAGAAAACGAATTCACACTTTTGCAGTTTTACCCTCCCTGAAATATATCGCTCTGAGTGGTCGGTTAAATAAACATTCAGCTAACTTCGCAGATCTATTAGATATTAAACCAATACTGACCGTTCAAGAAGGAAAGCTGGAAGTCATCAGTCGTCAGCGAACCGTTAGCAAAGCTATTGAAAAGATGTTTGAACTGCTGATAAATGCTTGCGATGGGAAAGCGATTGAAAGAGGCGCTATCATTCATGCGGACTGCCCAGAAAAAGTCCAAAACCTACAGGATAAAATAAATATTTCTTTTCCTGATCAAAAGCCTTTTTTGTTGTCCGAATTTACACCTGGATTATCACTCCATACAGGTCTTGGAACAATTGGAATAACGATCTTAACAAGAGACTAGGCCAGGTCGCATGATCTTTGTAG
>JAXGRS010000017.1:0-16346 GCA_040765685.1 Anaerolineaceae bacterium
CCTTTATCAAGGTTTTCAAGCGTACCGGGGGCAGCGGGAGAGATCTTGGCTTCATCGAGAATTTCAGGGTAGACCTTCTCCATCATGATCTCGATGGCATCTTCTTCTATGGCAGGTTCGCCGTAAAGCCTGGCGATCACATCGTAGGGTGCTTTGCCGGGGCGGAAGCCGGGGATCTTGGCGCGAGACGCGATGCGGCGCGCAGCCTGACCCTTGTATTTATCCAATTCGCTCGGCTCAAATTCGGCAACAATTGTAACCTGGTGATCGTCGCGTGGTTCAGTAGTGATTTTCAACTTATCTGTCCTTTAAATCTTGATTTTTGGCGGGGAATTGAAGCAGGTTTGGAATTACACGACCTTACAAGCAGATCAATTTTCCCCGGAATTTAACTTACCGGTGCGCCAAACGCCACCCAATTATACTCAATAACCCCTGATTTAGAAGAGAAATGGGTTGACCGGGAGGATTTCTAATAATCTTCTTATGCAGACGTTAAATTAGGTCGCTTTTAATCCGGATTATCGAAAAGAAATACCGCCAAACAACTCTTTGATGTTCGCACCTATCGAGTTCAGCGGGGAGGTTATCGCGTTGATTAGGCGCGGAAAGATGCGATCGCCAGTGGTGCGTAGTGCGAGGAATATGTCGCTTCTCAAGTTGTAAGGTGCCAGGTAATAGAACCAGAGAATAGCAATCACCACCAGTAGGAGGAAGAGGAGAAAACCGGATCTCCTTCTTTGTTTTTTCATAACTTAATTATAAGGATAATTTGTGTAAATGCGGGGATTTCAGTGGGGAAAGAGGGACTTGAACCCTCACGCCTTGCGGCACATGATCCTAAGTCATGCCTGTCTGCCAATTCCAGCATTTCCCCGGGTGCGCTGGAATTATAAGCGCAAGCCGGAACAGCGTCAATAATCGGCTATAATCGACTTCACTAAACTGGTGGAGCGCTGCCAGTCACACAGGAGAAAGCATTGGCCAAGATCTATTCACCGGAAAGCGCGGGCAAAGACCGCACCCGTCTGTCCAAAACCATCGTACTCGCGATGCGCGAGCTGATGAAGCAAACTGAACCGAATGACATGACTCGCGACCTGACCGCCTACGTGGTACTGGCGCTTGAAGAGATCGCCGGAAATATCGACCGTTCGGTGGAAGCCTGGGAAAAACGCGGCTACTGGGTAAAAGCAGATAAATTCCGCCTGGAATGGGAATGGGCGGCAAGCAGTGCAGCAAAAATGCGCCTTGCGTTGAGGGAAGAGGATTGGGGCACAGTGGCAATGACTGCGGCTTTGATCGCCCAAAAACTGAACAAGATTACAGTGCCTGAAAAACATCGCCTGGGCACACCATGGCTTGGCGCCGCCAAAAAAATGTAAATAAAAACGCTTCCGTGATGAACGGAAGCGTTTTGTATTTCTTATCTGATTACTTTTTCTTCAGGATGATGCGGGCATCTGCCACGCGCAAACCTTCACCTTCACTGTAGAGAAGCACTGGGTTGGCGTCTGATTCCGCGATCTCGTCCTTGAGGTCGAGGATCATGCTGGAGTACTTGACGACCGTATCAGCCATGGCTTTGCGATCGCGAGGTGCTTCACCGCGTACACCGGCCAGGATGGCGGCGCTGCGGATCTCGTTGATCATTTCCTCGGCCTCAGGTTTAGAGACAGGTGTCACGCGGAAAGTTACGTCTTTCAGTACTTCCACGAAGATGCCGCCCAGGCCGAACATCACCGTCGGGCCAAAGGTGGGATCGTTGACTGAACCCAGGATGACCTCAGTACCCCACGGAGCCATCTCCTGCACAGCTACCCCGTGAATGTCAGCGTCAGCTTTGTAGTTCTTGGCATTCTTGAGGATCGTGTTGTAGGCTTCGCGAATGGCTGTCTCATCCTTTAGATTGACTTTAACACCGCCGGCATCCGACTTGTGCAAGATATCAGGGGAGACGATCTTCATCACGATCGGGTAACCAATGTCGGTAGCCAGTTTCACTGCTTCTTCCTCAGATTTGGCGAGCCCGATCTTGGTGGTAGGCATCCCGTAGGCTTCAAACACTTTTTTGGCTTCGATCTCGGTCAATGAAGTTCTGCCGTCTTTGCGGGCACCCTCAATGATCTCGAGAGAAACTTTGCGGGCTTCCTCATTCACTTCAATACCATTTGATTTCTTGTTTTCCTGCAGCCTGGCATATTCGCGCAGCGCGGCCATTGCGTTAACAGCCACATCTGGTGCGAAGTAAGCCGGAAGTCCCTGTTCGACCAGCCAACCCATCGCTGCTTCGGATTTCTCGCCGCCGACAAAGGAAATCGTGACCGGTTTGTCCTTTACACCGCTTTCATCCACTGCGCGTTTGATGCTTTCAGCGATCTCAGGCGGGTTCGTGATGGCGGTCTCACAATAAAGGACGACAACACTGTCGACCCAATCATTGGTCAGCGCGTATTTCACGGTCTCGTAATACCACTCGTTTCCTGCCATACCGGTCATGTCAACCGGGTTCTTAGCCGAGCCGAATTCCGGCATGTGTTTCTTCATCTCAGACTGAACTTCAGGTGGAGCAAATTTCAGAGGAACTCCGTAACGTTCAGCCGCATCCGTTGCCAGCACGCCAACGCCACCACCGTTGGTGAGGATGAGCATATTGTCACCCTTCATAGGAGGTTGTGAGGAAAGAGCAAGTGTGCGGTCGAAGAGATTATCCAGGTCGGAGGCCTGAATGACACCAGCCTGGGCGAATGCAGATCCGTAGATCTTGGCAGCGCCGGCGAGTGAACCGGTGTGCGATGCAGCTGCTGCAGCACCGTGGGCGGAGACGCCGGACTTGAGAGCGATAATAGGCTTTTTGGATCTGCGGGCTGAATCAATAAACTTGCGTCCGTCGCGTAGGCCTTCAATATAAAGAGAAACGCAGCTGGTCTGTTCATCATCATTGAACCAGTCAATTAAATCAGCGAAATCAACATCGGCCATATTACCGATGGAGATCAATTTATCGAAACCGACGCGTCGTGTGTAGGTGGCCATGTCGAGGGCGATCAACAGAGCCCCGGATTGAGTGATGAGGGATGCTTTACCGGGCAACGGAAGGCAGGGTGCAAAAGATCCATTGAACTGGTCCGAATTTGAGAGGCTGCCCACAATGTTTGGACCCAAAACGCGCATACCGTAGCTGTGCGCGATGCTGACGATCTCATCTTCAAGGTCCTTGCGGCCGATTTCACTGAAACCGGAGGTGATCACGATCAATCCTTTGACACCTTTTTTACCGCATTCTATGGTCACTTCTTTCATAACGCTGGCTGGAACGCACATAATGGCGGAATCAATCTCACCGGGTACATCCTGGATCTCTGGATAGCATTTGACCCCGAGGATCTCTTTTTCCTTCTGGTTGATCGGATAGATCTTGCCTTTGTAGCCATCTTTGAGCAGGTTCTTGACCACTGTGTACCCGATCTTACCCGGGGTCGCTGAAGCGCCCACAATTGCGACTGATTTTGGCCTCAACATCTTATTGATGACGACTTTATCCACTGCAAACTCCTCCTGTTATTTTCTAGTATTGCGTTTGTTGGCAAACATTTATAGAATTAGAAAAATTCAACCTTCATTTTACTCAATTTTAGTAAAACAAAAGTCCTCAAATCTCTGACATTTAATCATGACTGGCAGGCTTTTACAATGGAACTCATTAACACCCTGAATAAGGTCACCTGTAAGATCCCGCAAAAAGAAAAAGTTGCCGCCATCCTTGAATCAGCTCTCGTGGCTGCAGACCCTTTTGAGGCGGTAAGGCGCAACCTGGCCTTGCGTGACAACTGCCTGGTAGCGAGCAGGGAAGATTTTCCAATAACCACTAACACCCGACTGGTAACGATCGCGCTCGGAAAGGCCGCGCCGACGATGCTGCGCGGAGCGCGTGCTGCATTGGGTGACCTGCTACATTCAGGTGTTTGCGTAGCCAAGCACCTGGATCCTCTGGAAGGGGTATCGGACGGGATCACAGTGATCAGAGGCAATCATCCGGTGCCGGGTGATGGCAGTCTGGCGGGAGGTCACGCAATTCAAGCCGCGTTAAAGGGGTTGAAAGCGGAGGACATTGTACTGGTTTTGTTGTCTGGCGGAGGTTCGGCCCTGGCGACCTTACCTGTGGAAGGAGTAAGTCTGGGGGAAATCCAGCAAATGACCGGAGTGATGCTTCGCGCAGGTGTTACCATTACAGAGCTGAACTCGGTGCGCAAACACCTGGACGGGATCAAGGGTGGCGGGTTGCTGCGTATGGCAGCGCCAGCGCGGGTGATCGCGCTCGTCTTATCAGACGTAGTTGGGAATCCGCTTGATGTGATCGCATCCGGGCCGGCTTATCCCGATGCCTCAACTTACGCAGAAGCCCTGCAAATTATCAGGAAAGCAGAAAAGTATGGTGAAATACCCGTATCTATCATCAACCACCTCCAAATGGGCGCATCGGGATTAATTTCAGAAACCGTCAAGCCGGGAGATCCGGTAGCTACGACCGCACACAACTTCATCATAGGCAGCAATATTGAGTCCTGCCGGGCTGCTGTTGCCAAAGCACGCGAATTTGGATATTACGCTGAACTGGTCACTGATAAGCTGACCGGAGAAGCCAGGGATGCAGGCGAATACCTGGCAGGGCAAGCGAAACAATATGAAAGGCAAACACCATGGATGTTGGTTTTTGGAGGCGAAACTACAGTGACGGTCACTGGCAAAGGCATTGGAGGAAGGAACCAGGAAGTCGCCCTTAGCGCTGTAAGGGGCCTGCACGCGCTCAAGGATCGCCTTCTGATCACTTTGGCAACCGATGGGGAGGATGGACCCACCGAAGCCGCCGGTGCGATTGTCGATGGCACCACTTTGGAACGGGCTGCAAGTGCAGGAGTGAACCCGGATAAATTCCTGAAAGAAAACGACGCCAACACTTTCTTTAAGAAATTAGGTGACCTGTTGGTGATCGGACCAACAGGCACCAATGTGAACGATATCAGCTTTCTGTTTGGGTTTGAATAAAAACCAATCTGTTCACATTATTTCCCGGAATAGCGTGCCTTTATAGTGGGGATCAGGTACTCTTCAAAGGCGCGTTTCTCATCGTAATCCGGCTGCCAACCCCAGTCACAGGAGGCGGCACTGTCATCGACATCTGCCGGCCAGGAATCGACTATCTTCTGTCGGGCGAGGTGTGGTTCAAAGGTCACCACAGCTTGCGGGAAAGCTTTCAATACGTGGTCATAAAACTCCTGGGCAGTCGGGCTGAAGCTGGTCACGTTGTAAACAAGGTGTTTCAGATCTTCCTTCGGAGCTTTTTCCAGCATCAAAAGAGATTTTATTGCATCAGGCATGACCATAAACGGCAAGCGGGTATCGGGCCTAACGAAGCATTTGTAAGGTATACCCTGCGCGGCGTGATGCAGCATTTCGGGACCGTAATCACTGGTTCCGCCTGTAGGGGTCGTGACCGAGGAGATCAGACCGGGAAAACGCAGGCAGCGAAAATCGACCGTGTTCTTTACCTGGTCAGCAGCCAGCTGGCGATAATGATAACTGTAATACCGGCCAAGCTGCTCGCAATACAATTTATTGCAGCCATACATAGTGATGGGTATGCACCATTCCCACTCCTTGATCTTGCCGGACTCATTCTTTTTTTCTAGACTGGGCAAACCGTACGCCGCAATCGAACTCGGGTAAATGAACTTAACCGGTCGTCCCTGCCACGAGGATTGTTCGACAGCTAACCTGAGCAGATTCAAGGTTCCGTCCACATTGACGCGCTGAGCAGCTTCGGGGTTGTATTCCGCTTTGGTCGAGAGAATCGACGCGAGATGAAAGATGGTTAATATATCGTATTCCGCAACCAAACGTCCAAGCAGCATATTGTCGAGAATATCCCCCTGGATGAACCTTTCACAATATGGCATTAGCGATTCATCCAACGGCTGAACATCAACCGCAATGATGTTTACAGAATGATCTTTTCCGAGATGGGTGATCAGCCCATGGCCAATCTCGCCATTAGCCCCCGTGATTAATATAACTTCTTTTCGCATAGTTATCTCCAGGTGTAAGGTTTACTTGGCTTGACAACTAAATTATATAAAAAAAGTTCTGGATTATGCTCCAGAACTTTTTTATAGATCAACCTGCGGTAACGGTTTTCTTTTGGAACCAGGTTTTCCATTCCTTATTCTCCCAAACCACCAGTAGAGGGGCGGCAATGAAGATGGAAGAGTAAGTACCGCTGAGCAGACCAACCAGCAGAATTACAGCAAATTCGCGCAAGGTTACCCCACCAAATAACGCCAGGGCAAGCAGCAGGAATTCAACGGTCATTAACTGTGTGTTGATCGAGCGTTGCAAGGTCTGGATAATTGAGTGATTGGCAAGTTTTTCAAATTCCAGCTTGCGATGGATACGGCTGTTTTCACGGATGCGGTCAAAAACGACGATCTTGTCCTGCACGGAAAAGCCGATCACGGTGAGCAGGGCGGTCAGGTAGAGTGAGTCCACACCCCAACCGAAGAGCTTCGCGCCGTAACCGGTTAGCGCCAGCACGATCAACACATCATGGATCATGGCGATAATGGCGCAAATACCATAACGGAAAGCGTGAGGAACACCACGAAACGCAAATGTAATGTAGATTACGACAGCCAGCGCAGCTAATGCCACCGCCTGGATGGCGCGTTTGGTGACACCCTCACCGATGGAGGGACCAACGGTGTCTGATTTGAGGATGATCGCTGAGCTGCCTACCTCAGATTCAAGTTCCGCAAGCACCGCCTGACGAGTTTCTTCCGGAAGCGCGCTGGAACGTAGGACCAGGGTGCCTTCCCCGGTCGTTTGAACCTGAACATCCGTGATCCCGTTCTGATCGTAGATCTTCTTGATGGCTTCTGTTGAGGGGAACTGGCTATTCTCGAATCGTACTTCTAGTAACGATCCGCCTTTAAAGTCGATAGAGAGCGGCATACCATTCACAGCCAGAAGGATCAAGCCTGGAATGATAATGATCGCGGACAAAGCGAAGAAAAGGTATCTTTTACCCAGAATGTTCATTGTATATTCCTCCTACAGCCCAAACCATTTTTGTATACGCTCAGTTTTGACATAATCGAGAACGACTGCCAACAAGGAACGTGTGACAAAAACAGCGGTGAATAAGGATACGAGCACACCAAGGGCGAGGGTTAGCGCGAAACCTTTAACCAGGGTAGCACCGAATGTGGAACCGAACCAGAACAAAATGATACTGGTGATGATGGTGGCGATATTTGAGTCTCGGATGGATGGCCATGCACGCTTCCAGCCCAGGTCAAGTGCCTGCTTGATCGTCCGACCATTGCGCAGCTCTTCCTTCAGACGTTCAAATATGAGGATGTTCGCATCCAGCGCACTCCCTGTTGATAACAGGAAACCGGCAATCGATGGTAGGGTGAGGGTGACCGGGATCAATTTGAACAGGGCAAAGGTCAAACCAGCGTAAATGGCAACAGCGATCACCGCAACTGCACCTGGCAGGCGATAATAAAGCAGCATGAACAAAGCCACGATGGCAAAACCGATCACGCCGGCCAGCAAGCTTTTGTTAAGAGAATCCGCTCCTAGCGTGGGTCCGATGATACGGCTTTCAACTACTTCGACAGGTACCGCCAGGCGTCCATAACGAAGCGTGACAGCCAGGTTGTTGGCTGATTCAGAATTAAAATTGCCTGAGATCTGTCCTTGTCCATCATTGATGGTAGTGCTGATCTGGGGGCTGGAGATCACTTTTTTATCCAGCACGATCGTCAAAAATTTTCCCACATTAGCCTTGGTATGTTCTGCGAAGATTTGTGTACCGTTTGGAGTGAGTTCAAAATTTACCAGAAATCCACCTACTGATTGGCTAGCTGAAACAGAAACGTTCTTGATATCCACACCAGTCATGACCGTATGCCAGATTGTTTCACCTGTTGCAGGATCAGTGGACTGACCAGTGGAACCAGTGGTGCCGTAATCGGTAAGCACTACAGTTCCCGGGTCGAGGGGTTGGCTGCCGGTGTCTATGAACTCAAGCAAACCGGTTTGCTTGACTGCAGCAATCACTTCCTCGGTATTGGTTAGACCTGGGAATTCACCCAGTATGTACTTGTCACCTGCCACCTGGAAGATGACCTCGCTGACGCCTAAACCATTGGCGCGGTTTTCCAGGATCTTGGACGTGTCATCCAAGTCGCTTCGGGAGGCAGTGATGCCTGCCTGTGGACTCAACAGCACCTGCATTCCGCCTCGAAGATCAAGACCTAGGACCGGATTAAGGGTGCGTTCAAAATTACCAATTTTCAATCCTTTATCGCCTTCTTTTCGGGGCAGGTCCACCCAGATAATACCGGCGATAAGGACGAGGATCAAGATCAGGTTCACGTAGCGACGATCCATATGATGTTTAACCTCCAATGCAATCGAAAATCCAGCCTGGTCAGGCGGGAACCCAAAGATTATACCTCAAACTGGCGCAAGCAACGGGGATCAGGTGTTCTGGTCGGTAATTAAGCTGCTGAGTTCTGCTGTAACCCGCTCTAAAAGCTGAATGGGATCAAGTAATTCTGTGTCGATGTGAATATTGGCATTCTCAAAAGCGTGCCTTAATCTGTGCAATTGAGTTTCATATTCAGCAAGGGTCCAGTTCAGTTTCTTTCTTTCCAGGGTTTTTTTGTAAGAGACCTCCAGGAAGATGAGAATGTCTGGATTAGTGAGACGCCTCCACATATCAGGGACGTATGAGTGCTCCTGGGCGATGTGTCTACAGCGATACCCTTGCTCTGTGAGCGCCTTGATCAGCGTCGATTTTCCGGACGCGCATACTCCAACCACACCAATTAACGGATCGCTTTTTACCATGTCTGGATTTTAATGGACAAACGAGGGTTGGCCTCGTTTGTGTGGTTTACTACGATACGTATCCGGTGCCGATGGGCAACCGTACAGTCATACGCCTGATCTGGTCAGATTCCACTGGTGAGGACCGTAAAACGACCACGCTCATGTCATCATTCGGTCGGTTATTGTCGACGCGGATTGCTTGCGCCAGGATGGTGTCCGCGATCTCCTGGGCGGTGGGATCTTCCTCCTCAAGCATAGCTTCCAGCAGGATACAAATGTCAAGAGGTTGTCCGGAGCGTTCACCGGCGAACTTGATGCCATCCGTATACATTACGATGGTAATGCCGCTTTCCAGGGGAAACTCGGTGATCGATGGACGGATATTGCGGTTCGTGCCGATCGAAACGCTTTCGCTGGTGATGCATTCAACACTTTCACCACGTGCAACGAAGACAGCGGTGGGGTTATTGCGTGTAATGACGATCGTCTGTGTCTGAAGATCGACCGATAAGATATTCAAACACGCGGTAACCTTGCCGGAGCGTTCACTGAATAAGTAATCAGAGGCTGCCCTGGCGGCTGCGCCGTCTCGCACGCCTTCTGCGAGCAGACCGATTACCTTGCGTACCACCATTGAGGAAACGGCCTTTGCACCGCGGCCGGAGGTTTGTCCATCTGCCAGGACAACCGAAACCCCGCCGTTAGGACGTTCAACGATCTCAAGGGTATCGCCACTTTCTGATACCGCGTACTTGTTGGTTTTCGCGACCGCGATACTGATTTCCATATATGGATTTTACAACAAAACAGTGTGCCGGTCAAAAAAACTTGTTGCACAGCGTAAAAAGATTTACAGGAAAATTAACCGTTGACCATAATTCGTCTTTCATGTATAATCTGTCCGCCTGTCAAATGACGACGGGTAGGATTTTTTTGACAGGAGTATAGAAATGGTTCCGCTTCCAAAGAGAAAACTTTCAAAAGGTCGTAGAGACCGCCGCCGTGCTCAGGATGCACTGGAGACCGCTAACCTGGTTCAGTGCAGCAACTGCGGAGAAATGCGCCTTCCCCACACCGTTTGCCCTAATTGCGGGCATTACCAGGGCAGGGAAGTCTTGCACATCGAGAAAGATGCCAAGAAAAAGTAACTAAAAGAGACAAAAACGGGCGCCGCCCGTTTTTGTTTTAAGCCTCAGGATCATAACCTATGTGATCTTCTGGTTCTTCCAGCGGTATATTCTGGAAAGGGGCGAAACGAGCGAGCAGCCTTCCAGGAATGAGCCCTTGAATAAACACTCCCTTGCGGTTGTGTTCGACCACGTTAACCTGTCCCTGTTCGTGGAAGAGGGAGATCAATTGTCCTTCTGCATAAGGGATCTGGACAGTGACCGGAGAAAAGTTTTCAAACAACTCTTCTTCTACGGCCAGTAGTAATTCCTGTAACCCGATACCCTTTAAAGCGGAGATTCCGACCGAGCGGGGAAATCCATCCAACAGTTCCTTCGTTAACTCAGGCTGGGGCAGCCTGTCGATCTTATTCAACGCGGTGATCACAGGAATGTGATCCGCCTGAATCTCTTTGAGCGTTTCACTGACCGATTTCGTCTGTTCGATCGCATTCGGGTGCGTGATATCCACCACGTGGATGAGCAGGTCCGCTTCACTGATCTCCTCCAATGTAGCCTGAAAAGCTGCGATCAGCTGTGTGGGAAGCTTTTGTATGAACCCTACGGTGTCAGTAAGCAGTCCCTGGTGCCCACCGGGCAATTCCACACGCCGTGTTGTGGGGTCAAGTGTGGCAAATAACTGATCTGCAACCAGTACATCTGACCTTGTGAGTTGGTTTAGTAAAGTTGATTTGCCTGCATTGGTGTAGCCTACCAGGCTGATCAGCGGAATGCGGGATCGTTTGCGTTGTGAGCGGTAGCGCTGCCGGTGTGCACGAACTTTTTCAAGTTCTTTTTTTATTACAGAAATGCGTTTACGGATCTCACGCCGGTCAACTTCCAACTGGGTCTCACCGGGACCGCGCAGCCCTACACCGCCTACCGAGCCGGCGCGTCCACCGCCTCCTCCAGCCTGACGCGCGAGGTGCGTCCAGGCGCGCGTGAGTCTTGGTAACCGGTATTCGTACTGTGCCAATGAGACCTGTAATATTCCTTCGCTGGTATGGGCATGCTGGGCAAAAATGTCCAGGATCAAGGCAGTCCGATCAATCACACGGAGTTTTGCTCCGAAAATTTCTTCCAGATCGCGTTGATGCCTGGGTGATAACTCGGTGTCGAAAATGATGATATCTGCCATACATTCTTCAGCCAGCAGGGCGATTTCTTCAACTTTACCTTTCCCAATCAGTGTGCTCGGGTTGGGTACATCCAATTTCTGTGTGGCCTCCCCAACGATCTCGAGGTTCACAGTTTGCGCCAGTAATGCTAATTCGCTCAAAGAATCCTCAAGTGAAATCAACGGTTTATCGCTGCGCAGTTCCACACCCACTAGGAAAGCCCGTTCTGCGGGGGGGCTGGTCGGGATCGTTTTATGCGGCATAATTACCTTTTCCAGTCCACGAGACGGGACATAGCTTCCTTGATACGGTTGGTTGCTGTTCCAAGTGAAACACGCAAGTATCCTTCTCCATGTTTTCCATAAACCACACCGGGTGTAGTGCTCACACCGGTTTCTTCCAACAGGCGGGAGCAGAAATATATAGAATCTGTTTGCCCGGCTGGAAGTTGCGCCCAGACATATATGGCTGCTTTGGGGATCTCCAACGTGAAACCCGCGCTGCGTAGGCCGTCCACCACCAGGTCGCGGCGTTCTTTGTAAACCTGGTTGCGTTCCTCGATCCAATCCTGGTCACCGGTAAGCGCTTTCACCCCAGCTGAAAAGATCGGTCCGAATGTGGAGGTATCCATCTGGCTTTTGTAGGTAAACAGGTAATTGATGATGTCCGGATTTCCGACCGCCATACCCAGGCGCCACCCGGCCATGTTGTAAGTTTTGGAAAGTGAATTAAACTCAATGGCCACATCCCTGGCGCCAGGTACCTGCATTAGGCTGGGAGCTGTGTAGCCATCAAAACAGATATCCACATAGGGGGCGTCATGCGCGATGAGGATGTGATGTTTCCGCGCGAAAAGGACTACTTGCTCGAAAAAGTCCAAACTCGCGATTGCACCCGTTGGATTATTGGGGTAATTTAGCCATAAAATCTTGGTCTTTTCCAGAATTTCAGATGGAATTGCTCCAAGATCCGGGAGGAAACCATTCCTGGCCAGCAGTGGAAAATGGACGATAGTACCGCCGGCGATGATCCCGCTGGCGCTGTAAACCGGATAACCCGGATCGGGAACAAGTGCAATGTCACCGGGGTTGAGGATCACCTGGCTAAGATTGAACAAGCCTTCTTTGGAACCGATCAATCCGATCACCTCACAGGCAGGGTCGAGATTGACCTCAAAACGATCCATGTAGTAATTTGCTACAGCCTGTTTAAAGGCTTGTGTACCACCAGTGGGTGAGTACCCATGGGTATCAGATCTGCGGCTTTCATTGACCAATTCTTCAATAATGAAATCAGCCGGCGGCAGGTCAGGTGACCCCATATCAATGCGAATCACATCCATCCCGCTTTGTTTTAACTTACTGATTTTTTTACCAAGCGCTGCAAAAAAATATGGTTCGAAGGAAGAAATACGATCAGCTGGAGGTAAAAAAGCTTTAGATTCAGTCATATCAGAAAGACCACCTCGTTGATAATGTTTTCATGCTTAGTGTACGTCAGAAGAAGTGAATTGACAAACCGATTATCGTCTCAACCAATTCAGTATTACCTCACCGACCATATCAAGGCTTTCAGATGATACTTTGTCCGCTGTATCTTCCAGTGTGTGCCAGTAAGGGTAATCAAAATCGATGATATCGATCGCCTTCATCCCCTTTGACAAAAATGGGGTGTGATCATCCAGCATACTGAATTTTTCAGAGTCGATAAAATACTCCTCATAACCCAGGCTGGCTGCTGTCTGCCATATTTCATCCACTAATGGCGCATATGAGTTCTTTTCGCGGTAAATGTTAAGATCAGCATCCCCGATCATATCGACGATGATGACCGCATCTGGTGTACCTTCAAGCGAATCAGCAAATGCCTGTGAACCGAGGATCCAATCCCAACCTTCTATGCGGCCCTGGTCTTCGAGGTCGAAGAAGACCAGCCAGATCTCTTTTGCGTAATCTTCGGGTAAAACGCGGGCGAGTTCAAGTAAAACTGCTACACCTGACGCGCCATCATTCGCGCCGGGGACCGCTTGAGTACGATTTTCTGGGTTTGGATCGTTGTCTGCCACAAATCGGCTGTCATAATGCGCCCCCAAAATCACCCAATCCTCACTACTTCCGCGCCGGGCAATAATATTTTTGATCGGGTGTCCCAACCCCTGCGCATTCTGAATTTCCACTTCCCAACCGTAATTGATCAGTTCCTCCTGTATGTAATTGACAACCTCAGCGTGGGCTTCAGACCCCGGAATTCGTGGACCGAAAGCTAGTTGATTGAGCACATGAGTGTAGGCTTGTTCACCTTCAAAATGTTCGGCTTGGGAGTTTTTTCCATTCAACAAGAACCGGGTTAACACACCAGCCAGGACTAAAACAATTATTAATATAAGTATTAACCATAAAAAGATCTTTGATCTACGTGTCATAGTCAACGATACCTGTCTCCGTAATGAATTGTGATAAGACCCTGATAGCCCGTTTGGAAAATACAAAACCCCTGTCTTTCTTGCTGCGTACCATCGAGTCAAGATCAGGCAGAAGGCCGAAATTCGCTTTCATCGGTCGAAAACTATGCGGGTCAGAGTTGGTGAGGTAAAACATTAATGCACCGATCATTGACTCCCGCGGGAAGACAATTAATTCCTGTTTTTGAAGCAATCGACCGATATTCAATCCGGCCACCAGACCTGAGGCGATATTGCCGGCGTAGCCTTCGCTTCCCATGATCTGACCGGCAAAGAAGAGGTCAGGTCGTTGACGGGATTGTCCAGTAGGCAGCAGGCAATGTGGTGCGTTTATGTATGTATTGCGGTGCATTTGACCAAATCGTGCAAAAACAGCTTTTTCCAGGCCGGGGATCAAACGGAACACCCTTTCCTGTTCAGGGTAAGTCAGGTTGGTTTGGAAACCTACCAGGTTAAACAGTGTCTTGGCCAGGTTATCCTGCCGTAGTTGGAGTACGGCGAATGGATGCCTGCCAGTATGAGGATCAGTGATGCCGACCGGGCGCAAAGGACCATAGCTGAGTGCCTGAATTTCACGCGCTGCCAGCACTTCGATGGGGAGACAGGCTTCGAAATATTTAAATGCGGGCTTATCATCGTGCTCTGAGTTATGCTGCTCAAAAGCTTTTAGGTCCACTTTTTTGGCATTTATCAACTCTTGAACGAAATTTGAATATTCTTCTTCATTGAGGGGGCAATTCAAGTAATCGCCTTCTGTCTCCTCTCTGCTCCCGTAGCGGGATCCCCAGAAGGCTTTGCTCATGTCGATGCTCTCATACTCAACGATCGGTGATATAGCGTCGTAAAAGTATAGGAACTGGCTGCCCAGCAAGGAGGAAATGCTGCTGCACAACGCAGGAGAGGTAAGCGGTCCACTCGCAATGATGCAAGGACCTTCAGGCACAGAAGTGATCTCTTCACGAAAGATCTCAATCCCGGTGGTATTGCCCAACTGTTCAGTGACGGTTCTCGAAAAAAGTTCACGATCGACCGCCAGGGCATTACCGGCTGGAAGAGAGCAATCATCCGCACAGTGAATGATAAGAGAATTTAATAATCTCAATTCAGTTTTAAGCAATCCTGCCGGGCGGTTGCGCTGATTTGTACCAAACGAATTGGAGCAAATAATTTCTGACAGCCAGTGGGTTTGATGGGCAGGAGTTTGTTTGTATGGGCGCATTTCATATAGCGCCACTCGCAATCCGCTTCTTGCCGCCTGCCAGGCTGCTTCACAACCTGCCAGACCACCGCCAACAACACTTATATCAGCCATTTCACTCCTTCTGTAATTTTATCATTCTGAATCCTCATGGCATAAAACTTGCACTATTCTGCCATATCAGCTATACTCAATTCAGGATAGGGGCTTCAAATGATACAAATACCGCATCTCACCCAGAAACCACTTACAACTGCGCATCTTGCTCAAACAATGGCGCTATTGGAATTAACTGCGGATGAACTTCGTCAACAGATCGATTCTGAGTTGGCTGGAAACCCGGCACTGGAGTTGATCGAAGAGAGGCGTTGCCCCACCTGTCACCGAGTTTTAAACGATCCCGGTAAATGTCCGGTTTGCAGTATCCCCAATAATCCCCAGTCTGATGAACCGGTCGTGTTCTTGTCTCCACGCGAGGAATTCATACCACGCAAGGATTATCTTGACAGCGAGATTGAAGATGAACCCTTCGCTCCGGCTGCCGAGGAATTACCGACCTATGTCCTTCGCCAGATTGGTCCTGACCTCAAGCCAGAAGAACGCGGATTAGCGGCATTCCTTTTAACCCACTTGGATGAAGATGGGCTGCTCACCACATCGCTAATGGAAGTTTCCCGCTACACCCATTTTCCGATCTCCGTTGTGGAAAAAGTGCAACACATAATCCAAATGGCTGATCCGATCGGGGTCGGATCCTGCTCCACCACTGAAGCGCTGCTCGTGCAACTGCAGGCGTTACAGGAATCCGGTGAGGTACCAGCACTGGCTGAGGCATTGATCAAGGATGGCATGAGCAACCTCAGCCATCACCAGTACGCTGAGTTGGCGCATCGCTACGGTGTACCGGTGAAGCAGATCACTGCTACTGTCAAATTCATCGCTGAAAATCTGAGCCCATTTCCAGCCAGGTCGCATTGGGGCGATACAAGGCATCCGGGCTCACAATCCACACATGTTTATCATCAACCTGATGTAATGATCAGTTATCTGAATGAGGATCCGGATAAACCGCTGGTCGTGGAGATCGTCATGCCATTAAGCGGCACCTTGCAGGTTAATCCTTTATTTAAACAAGCGATCCGCCAGGCTGATGATGATTCCAAAACAGAGTTAAAAAGAGATCTTGAAAAAGCGTCTTTATTCGTAAAGTGCCTGCAGCAGCGAAATCACACCATGGAAAGATTACTAACACGTGTGGTGAGTTTGCAGCGCGATTATATAATTAGAGGGGAAAAGTACCTGAAACCGGTTACAAGGGCACACTTGTCGCGAGAGCTGGAAGTGCATGAGTCAACCATCTCTCGGGCTGTTGCCAACAAAGCGGTTCAATTGCCCAATAAAAGGATCGTCCCACTGTCGTCCTTTTTTGATAGAAGTCTGAACGTCCGCAGCGTGCTGAAAGAGATCATCGAGAAGGAACCCAAACCATACAGTGATTCTGA
>JAXGRS010000018.1:0-6546 GCA_040765685.1 Anaerolineaceae bacterium
GGTCTTGCGAACTTCGTTTACCTTGGAAACATCAACGCTCGGGTCCAGTTCTGCCAGTAATTTGTTCTGTACCCGGGTTTTGAGATCCTGGTAAGTATCCTGTCCATTAGGGGCGGCGGGAGCCATTATGCGGCGGGTCTGCATCGAACCGGTGGTCTGACCGGCAGGATTTCCATTCGGGGTGGCAGGAGATTGATTGTCTCCGGATTGAATACGGCGTAAGATCGACATTAATTAGATCCCTTTCAAGTTAAGCCGGGTTTGGAGTTTCTGCTTTCGCCCGTTCATGGATGATCTCCACCAGAGAAAAAATGGCTTTCGATGAGAGCAGGTTTTTGTTTTCAGTCACGAAGGGGATGCCGCGATTGACCGAGTTGCTGATGATGCGGTCTTCAAACGGGATGATCACCAGTATGGGCTGTTTGAGCGTTTCTCCCACTCGTTCCGGTGTGATCGCCACGCGGCGGTCGTAGCGATTCATCACAAAAAGGATGCGATCTCGCCCGATACCAGAAGCATCAGCCAGTGACAGGAATTGATTGGTGTTCTTAATGGAAGGAATGTCTTGTGTGGTTACCAGAACGATGAAATCAGCCAGGTCAAGGCATGACTGCACCATGTCGGTGAGGTAAGGGGTGGTATCCACGACAATGTAGTGGTACATCTGCTGCATGTATTTGAGGATTCGTGCGATCGCTTCTCCATGCCCGGATTCATTCATTTCAGGCATCTTCGGTGAGGTCAATAAATGCAGGTCAGAGGTTTTGTGTACCACCATGACGTCTTCAATGATCTCCGGATCCAGTTCCTCTGTGTGATCCAACAGCTCAAGGAATGTATTCTTGGCATGTTCGTTGAGCGCAACGGCGATGTCGCCGAATAGCAGATTGGCATCCACGACTGCGACCTTGTTGTCTGGTTTCTTCAAGGCGGAGGCTAAATTGACTGAAATGGTTGTGCAGCCGACCCCGCCTTTGGGGCTGTAAACCACGATGATCTTCCCTAACGCCATCTGGGGAGCGGCCACACCCTGCTGCAATGGAGCGGTGAGCGGTCCGGTCTGGAAAGCTGCCACGTACTTGTTCTTTTCTTCGTGCGCCATCTCTCCGGCGCGTTTCACAGCCTGGGTAAGATCGTCGATCAGGGGGGGTTTGGAGAGGAAATCCCGCGCGCCGGCCAGCATGGCGCGCCGCATGTAGTTCGGATCATTTTGCACGGAAAGGATGACCACCTGGACGAAGGACACTTTTTTGCGGATCGCTTCAGTGGCGGAAATACCGTCCATATCCGGCATATTAATGTCCATTACCATCACATCTGGCATGAATTTCTGAGCAGCTTCGAGCGCCTCCAGCCCGGTACGGGCGGTACCCACCACCTGGATCGAAGGCTCAAATTGAAGCATGCGCAGGATCATTTCCCGCGATTCTTCAATGTCATCCACCACAATTACTGTGATCTTATCCTGTGCAGTCATGAACTTGCCCTCTTTTCAATGGATGCATCAGGGTTGATTGAGGATATAGTCGTTAAAGGATGGATAGATGAGAGAATCCACACGCGGTTCGGTGCCGTAAGGCAGTTTCGCCGGGGCGGGAATGTTCTTGGTATCCATGATGTATTGGAGGGTAACCGGATCAGTGGTGTACACCGCTGTATCCACGGCGCTGCGCAGGGCGAGGGATAGTTTAGCGCCCGCCAGTGACAGGTAATTCAGGATCAGGTTATCCTGCGGGGAGACGATCAATGTGACAGAGCCCGGGTAGGAAGGTCCGGTTTCAGCCGGGGTTTCAGTGGCGACCACGGGTACTTCAGGGTTTTCCACTACAGCTTTATCTTCAGATTCCAGGGGAAACATACCCACTTTGAGCACGGTCACATCCTGCAGCACGGTCTGGCACACCAGGCGTGGGCGCTGATCTTCGGAGGGGACGACGTAAACGGGCTCATTGGTGGTGCTGTCCAGTTCAAAGCGGCCGCGGGAGGATCCCACGCCGGCAGAGTAAGGGGCGATCGCCATGGCTTCATGAACCCCGGATTCAATTGTGCCGTAACCGGCGCGGATCACAGCGGTGGTGTTATTCGCCAGGCGGGTCTGGTAACTGGTATCCACATCAAGAAGCAACATGCAGGCCATCACCATTACATGGTCGCCCGATTGCGGCGCGTACGCCACAGCGGTTTCGGGGCTGGTGGCGAGGGAATAGGCGGTCATCCCGGTGGGAATGTCATTGGCTGCAAGGGAACCGCTGCCTTCATGCAGGACCATACTGGTAGTAAGCGGAACACCTGGATCTATGTTGTACTTGGCTTTTGAACCAATGGCATCGCTGGTACTGGTGAAGAACGTGCCGGCCACCAGGTCCTTTTTGGGGTACTGGATTGTGGACAGAAGGTCAGCGCTGATCACCTGTCCGCGCGGGATGGACTGGGACGCGACAACGATCTGTACCAGTTCATAGGATGGGGTTGCCGTGGGTGCTGCCTGGCCAAAACCGCCGTTATTATTACGCGATAACAGCAGGTAAGCCAAGAATGCCAGCGCGATCAGGATGATTAGGATATAAATGATGATTCTACCGGTACGTTTTTTCATAGCAGCCATTGAGCCCTCCTGGTTTCGATTCAAAAGCAGGGAAAATCAAAGTTTATTATACGGCAAAAGGAGAAAAGATACGCGGAATATACTCGAAAGTTACAGGGGTGTTACTTAACAAATAAGAAAGGCTCCGTTTGGAGCCTTTCTTATTTTTACAAGATATCGACTAACCACCTAAACCGGATGTGATTTGTGAGAAGATGTTTGTAACTCTTGAACCAAGAGCTGCAAGGACCACGAGGACAACGATGGCGATCAAAACAAGAATCAATGCGTATTCAACTAAACCCTGACCTTTTTCCTGTGCGGCGAATAACAAATTATGAATCTATTATACATGTTTTATTTTTTTTTTCAATACGGGCACTTTACAATTTACTTTCAGTGAAAATTAGGAGCACCAAAACCCACTACAATTCATTAAGACGACTGACGATCATTGAAAAAGTACTATTTAGGGTGGTGCCAAATAATTCGACAGCAGCAATGACAACAATTGCAATCAAAACAAGAATTAACGCGTACTCTACCAGTCCCTGGCCACTTTCCTCTACAGCAATTAACATAATGATGCCTCTTTCTCTGAATGATGGATTAATAATTATTAATTAGTATAGCAATAAATTCCTGAATTACAAATAAGAATTATGCAAACAAATACTTTGTACGGCGGGATGATAATATTAGTGATTTGTTCAAGAGGTTCATTTGGTTGGTGAGCGAAACGATTGACAATTATATTTTTAGGATGTGCTAATGGATCATAAACCTGCAAGGTTGAACGCTACAATACAAAGACAATGGATGAAATTGATCCTGCTGCCACTCCTGCTGTTTGGATTTGCCTTGTTGTCTTTCTGGGCGTTGAAGAGCTCGCACATTCCCATTTTGAGCGACTTTGAAAATAATCTCTGGCGGCCGGTTTTTCTTCTGTTACATGGAATGAGTCCATATAACACGCAAGTGCAATTTGTTGGGCTGAAACCGATCTGGTTTCCAGTAATTATTGGCTTATTCTTTCCCCTGGGCGCGTTGCCTGTTCAAGCAGCGTCGAATATCTGGTTTTTATTTCTACTAATTACGTTATTCTCTATCATTGTCATCTCAGCGCGCAAGGCTGGTGCACCAACTTTTTTAATGGCAGTCATGGCAATTGGGCTGGGAGTATTCCCTTCCACAGCCACCCATTTTAGGTTAGGGCAGGTTTCGTTGTTGGTCAGTCTTCTCCTGCTTCTCCTTTCCGCACACTACCAGAAAATGAATCCGGGTCTGATCGGTTTTTTACTGGCCATATCCCTTGTCAAGCCTCAATTGATCATCTTATTCTTTCCTGTGTTTATTACTGTTCTTTTTAGAGATGGAGGCGGTAAAAAGGTAATTAAAGTGCTTTCATTAACCTTATTCTGGTTTTTAATCAGCACCATACCTTTGTTCATACTATCTCCAGGTTGGATACGTGATTTTGTCCAGAATCTATTGGATAATCCGGGTTGGGCATACCCAACGTTTTACACGATCTTCAGGACGATACTTCCTTCGGATACTCTCCCTACGATTATTGCTGTTATTCTCTTGTTTATCGGGATTGGTATCACGATAGCAATTTCATACAGGCTGGAAAAAAATGAAGCGTTGTTATGGAGCATGGCTCTTACACCGGTGTTTTCTCCAGTCGTCTGGTCATGGGATTTCGTGCTGATCTATCCATTATTGCTTTTTCTGGTTTTTAACCGGAAGAATCTTAGGACTTCAATTACTGTTTTGATCGGATATTTTATTTGTCTGGTCTTGTACATCACAATGGTGCAACTGGGATACGCGGATGATCGATATGGATTTTGGGTACCGATTTTTCTTAATCTTGTAATGCTCATCGGGTACAAGTTCCGTAGAAAATCGCAAGGGTCTACTACAAGACTCGCGAATGAAGGAACTCAAACTTAATTGCAAAAATAGAGTGGATCACGAATTATGTTCATAGATCACAAAACGTTCATCGCGATAGATCTCTTTCCACAATGGTGACGTAGTTATTGCATCCATGAAGATCGGTTGTTCTGAGAAATTAAATAACAACAGGTTGATGTTGTACTTGTCGAGGATAGATTCCCAGTTATATCGTCCATGGAAAATGCTCAGGTATTCCTCGTATTGTTCGACCGGGAAGTCATCCATACGGTTGGTCATAAATAGTTTCCGTTCTGGCAAGGCGTAGGTGAGATAAGTGCTGGAGTCAAAATCGCTCCAAATCTCTCCCGGCAGTTGAGGATTATTCCGCAGCCACTCAACCGCTTCGACTGGGGTTGATTCAGAGTAAACTGGACGACCCTCTTTCCACCACAACTCGCGTAATCCCGGAAGAGTTACGGTAGGAATCACAATGAGTAATATGCCAATGATAAGATTTAATTTACGGTTTTGGAAATAGCGCCTTTCCTTGAAAACATGCGCCCTGGTAAAGGGGTCCAAAAGGATTCCAAATAGAATTGTGATCAAACCAAGATACCAGATCCCGTACCGGATTCCGGAGAAAGCCATCCAACCGAAGCCCAGAAACCAGATCCAATAGATTAGTTTGATCCTGGGTTTGAGCAGAGCCATCAGAACCGGAATTACCAGATAGGTGGCGAATTGAATGTTCGCCTGCCAGCCTTCGTTGATCGGTTTCTGGAATTCGAGGCTGTACAACCGGTTGGACTCGTTTCCCACAACGGAAAATATGCTTTTCCAGATGCCAAATCCATAATAATTGATTAACGTTGCGGCTAAGGCAACAAGCGTAACGATCAATAACTTTTTGCGATTCCCTGAGCCGAAGATCAAAGCCGGAATGAGAAGAAAGAACTGGATGATAAAGGAACCGTGCACATTTACCCAAAAAATTGTCACCAACGGCAGCATCCATAATAACCGATCGTCTGACTTTAACCACTTGATCAGGATCAGTAGTGTGAGCCCAAACAGGGGAAAAGCGAAAATCTGCGGCCTGGCAATATAATAGCTGCCGCCAGTCAGTCCGAAAATGAAGATCAATCCACCAGCAAGCAGAGGAGAAATTTCCAACTCTTGCAGGCAGAGCCAGAGCAAAACGAAATATGCCGCGACGCAGAGCATGACCATGATCGTCGTGAGCGTCACTCCACCTAATTTGAAGATCCACATAAAAATAAGCGAAGGCAGCCAATACGCATACTCTACCGGCTTGCCGAATTGGGTGTAGGTCATGAATTCGGTTGTGGGAATCGATCCTGTAGCAGCAATCTCTTCACCGATGCGCACATAGGGGAAGAAGTCATTCGGTGGTAGTGGCATGAGGGCTGCGATTGTTACCATTAACATCACAGTCACGAACATAATAAACAAACCTGTGTTTTCCCTTTTTTGGGAGATTTCAGGGGACTTATTGTCTGAAACTGGTTCATTTATCATATAATCATTCCCCGATCGGAAAAAAGATAAGTTCGCAACTAAATAAAGTTACCAGTGCATTGGTGAGTCAATACTCTCATCGCATTCAACTAATTATAGCAAATCAAGTATTGGGTCGTTCAACATTTTGTTATGGCAGCTTGCTTCCTTTTTCTAAAAAATCCGTATAATAAGAGTGTATATTGGAACATGAATTGCTGATCAATCAATAAATGGAGGAATCTGATGAGTGATCTTTTTGAACGTGTCGTTTCACAACAGGATGCATTGAAGAAATTACTGGCGAAACTCCCCGGTTTCAAAGGCTATTTCATCCGCCAGGATCGCCGGTCCGCGGACAAGCTGCTGCGTGAAACGATTGCCGACAAGTTCCAGGCGCAATGGCAGAGGTTATCCTCGATCCAGCGTGACCTGGTGAGCAGCGGCCATTTGGATGTACTGGATGACATTGAGATCGGAGCGATCCGCATGCGCCAGTTCATCGATCGTGTGAAGACCGCGGCTTATGGTTACGCCGG
>JAXGRS010000019.1:0-4383 GCA_040765685.1 Anaerolineaceae bacterium
CTGCATCAGCAATACACAGAGCACCACCCAGGTTCCGTCGACCCTGCAAAAATACGGCATCATCGATTATTTTGATCCCATTGTTCTCTCCTCTGTGTACGGACGCCGCAAACCGGACCCCTCTATTTTTTACCAGGCAGCCCGCCTGGCCAATTCCCCGACCGGTGCTTGTGCCTACATTGGAGACAAGATAAACAGGGATGTTCTGGGGGCGAAAAAGGCAGGTTTCCAACTAGCTGTGCAGGTGCGGCATGATTTTGATGATGGGGAATTGGATGGCGGCGCGGTCCCGGACGCTGTCATCAGCGACCTGAACGAATTGATCCCATTGCTTGAGGCCGCGTTGAAGGATGACGAAAATGTCCGCCCGAACCACACAAAAGGGAACATCAAAGCCATCTTTTTTGACGCCGGTGACATCCTTTATTACCGCCCTGAACGAGACAAGCATTTGAAGGAGTTCCTGTCCAACCGAAAAGTCAACCCTGCGCCAGATTTTGAGTCTGAGCGGAAACGGATCAAGGATCTGGCGTTTTCGGGTCAAATGCGGCGTCACGATTACTACAGGGAATTGATCCAGTTATATGGCCTCACTGATCCGCAGGATATTGACGATGGTATGCGCGCCATCAGCCGGGACGATGCCACAGTTGCGATCTTCGAGGGAGTTCCGGATACCATCAATGCCCTCAAGGCAAAGGGTTTTCTCCTGGGAATCATCACTGATACCGCAATGCCCTTCACACGTAAACTGGACTGGTTCGAAGAGCATGGTTTTGGGCGTGTTTGGGATGTTGTGATCAGTTCCAAGGAGATGGGGGTACGCAAACCAGCCCCATCCATGTACGAAGAGGCTCTCAATCAAACCGGTCTGAAACCCGGGGAAGCAGTTTTCGTCGGGCATAAGACACATGAACTGGACGGTGCGCGGGCGGTGGGTATGAAAACGATAGCCTTCAATTACGACGCGGACGCGCAGGCTGATGTGTTTATTGAAGACTTCCAGGATCTATTATCCGTATCCTTATTGGAGCATTAATCAATTTCTGAATGATCAAGAGACAATATGACATTATCGATTAAAGCCATTCTTTTTGACATTGGCGGTACGTTGCGTGTAACAAAACCGGGCGAGGGTAGAGATCTCTCGAAGGTGGAGGAGATCATCCACAGCCTGGGCGAGAAAACGCCGGTTGAAGATTTTATCGCCCGCATCCGCAAAGGCGAAAAATCCTACCGCCGCTGGTGCAAACCCAATTACATTGAGCTCAACGAGGGTGAACTCTGGGCACGATTTCTGCTGCCGGATTACCCGAAGGACTTCATCCGGGCGAATGCGATCCGTTTTAACCAATTATGGCGTGAATCCCGCCGGAAATACGTTCTACCGGACATGGCGGATACCATGCGCACTCTCGCCGCGCGCGGTTACCGGCTGGGGTTGATCAGCAACACCACCTCAACCGTGGAAGGCTACCAGCTGCTGGAAGAGACCGGACTCAAGGAACTCTTCAGCTGTGTGCTGCTTTCGGCTGAATTCGGCAGGCGAAAACCGCACCCGTCCTTATTCATTGAGGCTGCCAGGCGTGTGGGGGTAGATCCGCGCGCGTGTGCTTATGTGGGCGACCGACCTTCACGGGATATGGTCGGTGCGCGACAGTCAAATTATGGACTGTCGGTGATCATCAACACCGATGGATATATCCTGGACGATTATGATCCTGACGATTACGACCCTGAGAAAGATACTCACCTCGTCATCAAAGCGGACCATTTTATCCGGCGATTGAGCGAACTGATTGAAATATTCCCTCCGCTTACAGAAGCGTATGAGCTCGAACCCTCAACTCAGGTCACACCGTTTTTTGATGTAGCCCTTTCAACCATGTGGCATGTTGACCAGCCAGGTTCATTCAATGAGGCATTCGAGAAGGCAAAAAGCATTGGTATTGCCCGTTTTGAGCTCAATCACCAGATAACCGCGCATCATCTGGCAGGTTATGACCGTGACAGAAATTACATCAGCACTGTCCATGACCCTTGCCCGGCGCTGATCAGCCTGGATGAGCTCAAGAAAAATGACCTGCTGGTCTCGAGCCTGGATGACAACAAACGCCAGCAGGGAGTTGATATTGTAAAACGCACAATTGACCTCGCAGTGAGCCTCGGTTCAAGGTCGGTTGTGCTGCACGTGGGATCTATCCAGTGCGACCGCTCCCGTGACCGTGAACTGCGTTTGCTTTACAACAAAGGTCTACACGGTACTTCCGCATACGATAGCGTAAAGGAAGAGATGGTCAAACACCGCGCCGATCATGCGCCGGCACACGTGGATGCTGTGCGAAAAAGCCTGGAGGAGATTATCACCTTTAACTGGGGCTGTGGCATCGTCATTGGTATTGAAAACCGTTATCGCTACTATGACATACCGCTGCCTGAAGAGATGGAAAGCCTGCTGGCGATCAGTGATGAAAGTTGGTTTGGTTTTCAACTTGATGCCGGACACGCAGCAGCCCTTGAACGACTGGGGCTGTGTGAGAAAGACATCTGGTTAAAAAAGTTCGCCAACCGGATCGTTGGAGTACATTTGCACGACGTGGCGGGTATTGCTGATCACCAGGTTCCAGGAAAGGGCAGTGTTGATTTCGCAGCCCTGGCGGCTTACCTGCCTGAGAATTGCCAGAAAACTATGGAGATCAACCCGCACGCTACACCGGCAGACCTTCTGGCGGGAATGCACCTGCTTGCTGAAACAGGGTGTATCAGCCAACTTTATTGATCTGCATGGGAAAGGGATCGTTTTGACAGGAGAAATAAGAGCCATCTTTTTTGACATCGGCGGAACCCTGGTGGAAAAGACCCGGTACGCTGAGCGGGACCCGAAGGCTGTCAACGAGATGGTCGTGTTGCTGCATCTGGATTGTGCTCCATACGAACTGGTGACCAGGATCAACCGTGGTCAGCAGGTTTATAAGGCGTGGAGCGAGCAGACGCTCAATGAGCTATCCGTGAAAGAAAAATGGGTACAGTTCCTGCTTCCAGACCTGGATCATGCATTGGTCGAAAAGCATGCACAACAACTACAGCATTTGTGGCGGGTTTCAAGGGGAAAGGCTAATCTTAAAGACAATGTGCTGCCTGTTTTATCCGAAATTGATCAGCGCGGTTACTTGCTGGGTACCATCAGCCACTCCACACCTGTTTACATGGATGAACCTGGCGTTGCTGACCTGCTCAGAGTGCGCATCCATACTGCTGAATTTGGCAAGCGCAAGCCGCACCCCTCACTGTTCGTGGACGCGGCGAGGCAGTGCGGGCTTGACCCGGCGGACTGCGCCTATGTGGGGGATAACCCCTGGCGTGATGTGGTCGGACCGCGCGAAGCGGGATATGGGCAGGTCATTCTAATGAAAAACAGCACAGCGGAAGTGCAGCATAAAGATCGGGAGATGCAACCGGATGTGGTGATCAGTGATCTGGAGGACCTGCTTGAGGTTTTTCCGCGACGCATCACACCGAGCGTGAAAGTAGTCACTGCTTCGGTTACACCGCTGCTGTATGATGCTGCGCTTTCGACGATGTGGTGGAATAAGACAAGCGTCACAGCCGATGAGTTCTTCTACACGGGCCGCGCGCTCGGTTTTGCCCGCTTTGAATTGAACCACCAGATACCGCCTGATGTAATGCAGCAGATCGACATTGACCGTTTTTCCATCGGTTCATTGCATGATCCCTGCCCGGCGTATACCCATGCCAAAGTGCTGGAACAGGCAGATATTCAGATCACGTCGTTGGATGAAGAACGCCGTAAAAAAGGTATCGACGTGGTCAAAGGCACCATCGACGAGGCGTGCAGAATGGGCTGCCGGTTGGTGGTGATCCATCCCGGACGGATCATTTGCGATCATTCAATGGATGATCGGTTGCGCGCGCTTTACCGCTCAGGGTTGAAGGAAAGCCCGGATTATGAAGATTTGAGGTTGAGGCTCATCACTGACAGGGCGTCAAGATCCGCGCCGCATCTTGAAAAATGCCTTGAAAGCCTGCGGGAGATTGTTGCATTTGCCGCCGACACCGGTGTGATGCTTGGGTTGGAAAACCGTTTTCATTATTACGAACTGCCGGTATTTGAAGAAATGAACACGGTGCTCAATGAATTCAAACAGCAATGGGTAGGCTGGCAATTTGATATCGGCCACCTGCAGGTGCATGACCAGTTGGGTTTACTCTCGATGCAAAATTGGCTTGAGCGATTCGGCAGCCGGATCATTGGTGTGCATTTGCACGACGTGACCGGTATCCAGGATCACCAGGCGCCTGGAACAGGTGATGTTGATTTTGCCACGATCGCGAAATACCTGCCACCGGACTGTTACCATACTT
>JAXGRS010000002.1:0-330162 GCA_040765685.1 Anaerolineaceae bacterium
GAACCCCGTTTTGTGCCTTTTGCGGTAAGAAAACCAGGTTTAACAAGCCTGCCTGTAGTGATTGTGCAGACATGCCGATTCATTTCACTGCTGCGGCTGCCTGGGCTGTATATGGCGGTTCACTGCGCGAAGCCATCCACGCGTTAAAGTACAAAAACGATATGGGACTAGGCGACTATTTTGCCCAAGATATGATCGAGATTCTAAGAGATAAGGACTGGTCGTTTGACCTGGTCATCCCCGTTCCACTTTCACCGCAGCGCTCACGAGAACGCACCTATAATCAATCCGCACTGCTCTCCAGACCGATCGCCCGATATTTCCAACGAGACTATTCTACTGGCGCGCTCAGGCGAATCAAAGATACCGGTACACAGGTGAAACGCAACCGCATGGAACGCGACCTTTCTCTCGCTGGTGCATTTTCCGGAAATCCTGCTACACTTAAGGGGAGGAGTGTATTGCTGGTGGATGATATCATTACCACAGGCGCAACCATTAATCACTGCTCAGAAGCGTTGCTGCGGGCTGGGGCCGTCCGAGTTTATACCGTTGCACTGGCGAAAACTTTTCGTGAGAAAATTGTGCACGAAATAAGTTAGAGAAGTCCTTCAATACACCATATTATTCGGAGGTAAAAATGGAAAAAGAAGTTTTGATTAACGTAAAGAACATGGAACTGACCGAACGCATCCAGGAATACGCGGAGAAAAAAGCACCCAGGCTGGAAAGGTTGTTACCCGATATTGAAACAATAAAATTTGATCTCTCCTTTGCCAAAAATGCCAGAAATAAATCTGACCGGGAAGTCGCCCAGTTGACCATTACAGGAAAAGGGTTTGTTTTACGCACCGAAGAACGTTCAGATGACCTGTTGACCGCAGTGGACAAAGCAGTGGAAAAGATGCAGCGCCAGATCGAACGATTCAAGGGTAAACGGTTACGCGGCCGTGGGGATGGTACCCCGGCTTCTGAGGTTGTAGCCGTCCCGCAGGAAGCCGAAGAGGCTATGAGAACCGCCATTGTGCGCCGGAAATCCTTTACCCTGGTGCCAATGGATGAAAATGAGGCCATTGAGCAGATGTCCCTGCTCGATCACGAGGATTTCTTCATCTTTTACAACGTCAATTCCGGCACGGTCAATGTGCTGTATCGCCGCCGCGATGGAGACCTGGGTTTGATCGAACCGAAAATCGGATAAACCTTACAGAATATGCAAAATCTACTGAGCCCGTCAAGGGCTCAGTTTTATTTAATATGACCTTTTTATAACTTTAGGCACATAACATCTCACCCGGCATCTCTTAAAATCAGACTGATGGGTCGGTTTTAATATGCAGCTACGCAGTGTACAAACACAGGATCGTATCCTCCAGTCAGCCCGCCAGTTATTTGCTGCGCAGGGTTTTGAACATACAGGCGTCGATCAGATCTGCCGGACCGCGGGCATCAGCAAAGGCGCCTTCTACCATCACTTTTGCAGCAAGGATGACCTTTTCCTGCGGTTGTTGGAAGAATGGACGGAATCCATCCATACTCAGATCAACCAGCGTTTTGACCATTCAGCCAGCATACAAGAGGGTTTCTTACAAACATCAAGGTCGCTAAAAGAAATTATAGATGGATCGAGCAATCACCTGCCGTTATTGTTTGAATTCTGGCAACACTCGGTCAAGGATCCTGTTCTATGGGAAAAAGCCGTCCGTCCGCTTTTTCAATTCAAAGCACATTTTCTTGAGCTGATCAAGCGTGGTATCAAGAATCAGGAGATTGAAGTACGTGATCCCGAGTTGATCGCCGACACCATCCTGGCGTTCTCCTTCGGTATCATCGCCTCGAGCATGCTGGACACTGAACAGGATTGGGGCAGGGTTTCATCCTACGGTTTTTCAGCAATTTTCAATCAATTAGGAGGGAATGATCTATGAATCTGGTCACAGGTGCCACCGGTCATATCGGCAATGTGCTGGTCAAGGAATTGGTAAAAAGAGGTGAAGGAGTTCGTGTGCTTATCCTACCGGGTGAAGACCTTGCGCCCATTGACGGTCTGGATGTGGAAATCGTCTACGGTAATGTACTGGATCAACAATCCCTTGAAAATGCGTTTCAAAACGTGAATAACGTCTTCCATCTCGCCGGCATCATTTCGATCTCCTCCGGGAACGATCCGATTGTTCACAATGTGAACGTGGAGGGCACCCGGAACATGATGGATGCTGCGTTAAGAGCAGGGGTAAAACGGTTTATCTACACGAGCTCGATCCATGCCTTTAAACGCATTCCGCATGGTCAGACCATTGACGAGACTACCCCCATCGATCCCGTGTTCAATATCGCGGCTTATGACCGTTCCAAAGCGGAAGCCACGTTGGCGGTATTGGAAAAAGTGAAAGAAGGTCTGCCTGCAGTGATCGTGTGCCCGACAGGCGTTATTGGCCCTTACGACTATAAAAAGTCGGAATTAGGATCTGTGATGAGTGGATGGCTGATGAACAAGGTCAATTACATGATCGAAGGGAGTTACGACTTTGTCGATGTCAGGGACGTAGTGCAGGGGTTGATCATGGCGCGCGAAAAGGGCAGCATTGGTCAGATCTACATCCTTTCCGGTCATCTGATCCGGGTCTCTGACATGTGGAAACTTGGCCAGGAGATTTTCTCCATCCGATCCACGCTGATCAATATCCCCATTAAACTGGCGAAGTTCGCGGCATTTATTGCTGAATTGTTCTACAAAGCGACCCATACTATCCCCAAATTAACGCGTTACAGCGTTGAAACTCTTCAAAGCAACTCTGTGGTCAGTAATTTGAAAGCCCGCTTGTACCTTGGTTATCAAGCCCGTCCAACCAGTGAAACAATCCGTGACACGATGAACTGGTGGAAACAGAATTCGTCTTTGCTAAACAAAAAGAACAAACGTTAGCTTATTTTATTAAGGTTAAATGCAGAACTCATTTATTAACCTGAAAGCTCTAATAACGGGTGCATCCAGTGGAATCGGCGCTTCCACTGCCCTGCTGCTCGCGGAGAAGGGTATCCAGGTCATCCTGACTGCGCGCCGAACCGATCGATTAAACCAGCTGACAGAAAAAATACTGGCAAGTGGTGGACGGGCCATTCCATTCCCGTTCGATCTGACGCTGGAATCAGACCGCATCGCCCTATACACAGCTTTATTAAAGCAGGATCTCCTACCGGATATCCTGATAAACAACGCCGGTAGCGCCTGGTACGGCTACTTTCATGAAATGCCCTGGCAGGTGGCGCAAGATATCCTAAATCTCAATATTTCTGCCACCACTCATTTGACAACTTTATTTCTGCCCCACATGGTTTCTAACGGGTTTGGCCGTATTATTAATGTTGGTTCGATTGCCGGTAAGTTACCTGAACAAGGCATCGCAGTATATTCCGCATCAAAAGCTTACCTGGATGCCTTCAGTAAAGTTCTGCACCGAGAATTAAAGGGGACTGGGGTTATCGCTTCCGTATTGCGCGCCGGTCCTGTGAAAACTGAGTTCTTCGATACAGCAAAGAATCTTGAAAAAGGTGATACGATTCCTGCAGAAAAGCTCGCTATTCCGGTTGAACTTGTGAGTCGGGCAATCTGGCATCTGCTACTGCACCCAAAACGTGTTAAGTATGTGCCAGCTTTCATGAGAATTTCCCCTTTGCTAGAGTACTTATTTTCCGGAGTTATCGATCAATTGGGGCCACTACTATTAAGAAACCGTCATTCGAGCTCCAAAACCTCCTGAGTCGTTCATACTCCTTGTCAGCAGCTCTTTGCTGGACTATAATTCCAAAGTTAAAACTTTGAATACTGAAAGGCAATAGTAATGATTGATGTAAATGATCTTCGCAAAGGTGTAATTTTTGAAATGGATAATAACCTGTATCGGGTGCTTGATTACTCGTTCAATAAACCCGGTCGTGGCAATGCCACCATTCGCATTAAGGCACGTGATCTTCGTAAAGGGAATACGCTAGAAAAAACTTTTTCTTCCGGTGAGAGGATCAAGGATGTGAGGCTTGATTTTCACAATGTTCAATTCCTCTATACTGATGGTGAGATCTATCACTTTATGGACCTGGAAACATATGACCAGCCAGCCATTTCATCTACTGTAGTCAGTGATTATGCCGGGTTTCTAAAACCTGAAATGGAAGTAAAACTTACCTTCTTTGAATCTGAACCCCTCGATCTTGAATTACCCACCACCGTGGATCTGCTGGTGACCTATGCGGAACCTGCGGTAAAGGGTGACACAGCGACCGGTGTAACAAAAAAGGTAACTACCGAGACCGGCCTCGAGGTTTCAGTTCCGTATTTTGTACAAACCGGAGATGTGATCAGGGTGGATACACGCACTGGCGAGTATGTTACCCGCGTCTAATTACTTCAACCAGTCCCCTAAAGGGACTGGTTCTTTAAAGGTCAATTATGCGTACTCCTGCAGGTATTGATTGTCCATTTTTTTATGGTGACTATTATCGTGGTAAACAGGTCGAAGAGTGCAGGTTGATCGGTAAAAACCCTCCCCCGCAAAACTGGACCCCAGCCCTCTGCACTACCTGCCCGGTCCCGTCAATCAAACGTGCCAACGCCTGCGAGTATATGGTTCTGACCCCAGTAATTAGAAGGAAACTAGGTCTTTTCAAGCGCTACGTCAGCATCAAAGCATTCTGTAAGAAATCAAATGAACAGGTAAAAGAACCGCACATCGGATGTGGAATTTGCCATCCAATTGATTTTAAGAATTAGACTATTACCCCTTTGTGAGTCATAATTGAGCGAGTCATATATATTAGAGTTCTATTAATTATTTCCCTGGAGCGGGTATTATTCTCGCATTGGACGTTAAGCATTGGTATAATCTCTAGATAGGTATGAATTACTGGAGGAGAATTTGAAACCAAGAAACCAATCATATATTGTCTATCTGCTCCTTTTTATGTCCATCATTGTATTAGTGGTGTTCACTCTTAACCGACCCGGGGCAGCGGATAATGTATTAACCATTAACCAGGTCGCTGACGAAGTCAAAAAAGGAAATGTCGTCAGGATTATTGAAGAAGAGAACAAGTTGACCGTTGTTCTCCAATCTGGTGTTGAAAAAACATCCAACAAGGAATCCGAAGCCACTCTTGTGGATCAATTGATCGCACTGGGTGTATCCCCTGAAGAATTAAACCCGGAAAAGGGAATCGGTGTTGAAATTAAAGCCCCCAGCACATTCAGCGGGGTGCTCAATGCACTATTCTATATATTGCCTTTTCTATTGCTTGTTGGTGCGTTCTTTTACATTTTCAGGCAAGCCCAGGGAAGCAATAGCGCTGCCATGTCGTTCGGAAAATCTCGCGCGCGCATGTTCACCGGAGATCACCCGACCGTCACATTTGCTGATGTGGCAGGCATCGAAGAATCAAAAGATGAACTTAAAGAGGTTGTAGAGTTTTTACGTGAACCTCAGAAATTTATCGCTCTTGGCGCGAGAATCCCAAAAGGCGTTCTGCTTGTCGGTCCTCCTGGGACTGGTAAAACCTTACTGGCAAAAGCTGTTTCAGGTGAGGCCGGAGTGCCATTCTTCTCGATCTCTGGCTCTGAATTTGTGGAAATGTTCGTTGGTGTTGGAGCAAGCCGCGTGCGTGACCTGTTTGATCAGGCTAAAAAGAACTCTCCCTGTATTGTATTCGTAGATGAAATTGATGCGGTTGGACGTCAGCGTGGGGCTGGTTTGGGCGGTTCACACGATGAACGCGAACAGACATTGAACCAGATGCTGGTTGAAATGGACGGGTTTGATACAGACACCAATATCATCATCATCGCTGCCACCAACCGCCCTGACATTCTTGATCCCGCCTTGCTCAGGCCTGGCCGCTTTGACCGCCGAGTTGTATTGGATCGACCTGATGTACGCGGTCGTGAAGCCATCATGCGGGTTCACATTAAAGGTAAACCGGTAGAACCGGAAGTTGATCTTGGTGTGCTGGCAAGAGCTACACCTGGATTTGTCGGGGCAGACATTGAAAACCTTGTAAACGAAGCAGCCATTCTCGCTGCCCGCAGGAATAAGAAGAGTATCGGACAAAGCGAATTCCAAGAATCGATCGAACGTGTGATCGCCGGCCCAGAAAGGAAAAGCCGACTGATCAACGCTGAAGAAAAGCGCATCGTTGCTTACCATGAAGCCGGTCATGCTGTGGTAATGAACGCCCTACCTGAAGCTGATCCCGTACAAAAAGTTTCTATCATCGCTCGTGGAATGGCAGCCGGCTACACTATCGCCCTCCCCATGGATGATCGCACGTTGATGCCACGCAAAAAATTACTCGCTGAAATGGTCGGTCTTTTAGGTGGACGCGCTGCCGAAGAACTTGTATTTGACGATATAACTTCCGGCGCTTCAAATGACATTGAACGCGTCACCCAATTGGCACGTAATATGGTCACACGACTGGGCATGAGCGAAGAATTAGGACCTATGGTTTACGGTCAAAAGGAGGAATTGATCTTCCTCGGCCGTGAAATATCTGAACAGCGTGATTACTCAGAGTCAGTGGCTGAAAAGATCGATAAGGAAGTGCGCAGTATGGTTACAGAGGCTTACACCAAAGCCAAAGAAATATTGACCAAATACCGTACTGAATTGGATACTGTGGCGACCAGCTTGCTTGAAAACGAGACTTTGTCAAAAGAAGAATTCGAACAGCTCTTTCCTCCTCCGGTCCCGCACCATTCCGGTACTCCAAATATCAGTTCATAAAGTCAACCGGGAGCTCAGGCTCCCGGTTTCTTATGCGCCATTTGATCTTCGACTAACACTCGCCGGAGAATCTTTCCAACCGGACTTTTAGGTAAATGATTACGAATCTCTAATTGTGTGGGTATCTTATAACCAACCAGGTTTATCCGACAAAAGGAGCGCAGATCATCCAATTCAAGCTTAGCCCCAGGTTTGAGAACCACCCAGGCTTTGACGCACTCACCGAGTTTATCATCTGGTACGCCAGCGATTGCGCATTCCAAAATCGACGGGTGACGGTTCACAATGGCTTCAACCTCATTCGGCCAGACCTGCATCCCATGCACCTTTATGAGCTCTTTTAATCGTCCAGAAATGTAGAAATAACCGTCAACATCCATACGCGCAATATCACCTGTCCGCAGCCAGCCATCCTGCAGTGTTTTTTGGGTTTCAATTTCAGCGTTGAGATACCCAAGCATGATTTGCGGGCCACGTACCCATAATTCCCCCTCTTCACCCTGAGCCACCAAAATACCTTCTTCTTTTAGGCTGGTGATCCGGCATTCAACATCAGGGAGTGGTAGACCGATCGATCCGCTGCGCTTTTCACCCATGATAGGATTGCAGTGGGTTGCGGTCGGTGCTTCAGAAAGTCCGTAACCTTCGACCAGAAAACCTCCGGTATTTTTTTCAAATTCCCGGCGAACTGTTTCCAATAGCGGCGCTGAGCCTGATATGCAGGCCTTAACCGATGCGAGAGAATAAGTACCTTGTTTTACACCCGGATGTTGATTGATCATGTTGAATAGCGTCGGAACAGCTGGAAAGTAACTGATCGGGAATTTCTTGAACAATTCCAGGATTTCTTCAATGCTGCCAGACTTCCCGGTAAAAATCAAAGTAGCGCCCATTCTAATACCAAGAATTAATCCAAGTACCAATCCATAAACATGGTACAGTGGGATCGCAATCAAAAATATCTCTTGATCATCCCCCAGGTTTACCAACCAGTGGCGAAATTGGGTTACATTGGCCACAACATTCAGGTGAGATCCCAGAGCGGCTTTAGGGATACCCGTGGTACCCCCGCTGAACTGAACAACAGCAGCTCCCATAGGATTCACTGCCGGGAGTTCGCAATCAATTTTCGGTTCTTTGATAAGTTCTTCATAATGCAATTGGTTATGTGAGACTGATTGACCGACTAGAATTACGTTGACTTGTCCACCGTCCACCACCATTTTGTCGAATTGGGCTGCCGTCTCTGATGATGTGATCACCAAAGAAGCATGTGATGTTTCAACCTGGAATTCAAGTTCACTTCCAGGAAAGGCAGGATTCATCGCTGCCACAATTGCTCCCGCTCTCAACACGGAAAAAAAAGAGACTACGAATTCGATCGAGTTTGCGAGGCAGATCCCTACAACATCTCCCGGCTTGATTCCGTTGGATATCAAGTTACTGGCAAAATTGCGGGAATACTTTTCTAGTTCTGAGTACGTGAGCGACAGGTCACCGAAAATGATGGCTTTTTTATGTGGCGTACGTTCAGCCTGGTCTATTAGCAGATCGTGAATGCATTGATTTGGATACTCAAGATTATAAGGAATTCCCTTATCGTAATGTGCCAACCAGGGTCTATCATTGCCCATTATGTATTTCCCAATTCTTTGTCGGCTAAATCGCGCAGCGCAATTTCCAACGGATACGGATCCATTTGATACCAATGGATGCGTGAATCGGTTGGTTTAAACCAGTTTGCCTGGCGCCTAATGAATTGATGTGTATTTTTTATGATAAGTTGTCTGGCTTCATCCAGGGTGATTTTTCCTTCAAGATACAAGACCACTTCCTTATATCCGATGGCTGACATGGAGGGTAACAACGGATTGTAACCGCGATCCAATAATCCTTTGACCTCAGAGACAAGACCTCCCTTCAACATTACATCAACCCTTTCATCAGCGCGTGCGAACAATTCTTTACGCGGCATGATCAAACCAATAATCCAGTAATCATAAGCCGGACCATCCTTTACGCGTAATTCGGAAAAACGCTTGCCCGTCGTGAAAATGACCTCTAAAGCGCGGATCGTTCGTCTGATGTTTGATGCATCGATAAAATCGGCTGCGATTGTGTCTAGTACGGCTAACTTTCTATGCAGCTCTCCAGCTCCGATCTGGTAGCCCCAATCCATTAATACATTCCTTAGCGCTGTATTTGGAACCATTTCGGGAACCTGCCAGCCTTCTGTCAGTGCCCGAATGTATTGTCCTGTTCCACCAACTATGATTGGAAATTTCCCCTTGTCAAGAATTTCATTGATCAATCTCACAGTCTCATTTTGATATGCGGCCAAAGACCATACTTCATCAGGGTCTGCAACATTGATCATATAATGGGGTATGGTATTCAGTTCTTCAGGTGTAGGTTTTGCAGTTCCCACATCCATTCCACGGTAGAGATACCGTGAATCAGCAGAAATGATCTCACCACCGATATTTTTTGCAAGTTCGATCGCAAACCTTGTTTTTCCTACAGCTGTGGGACCAACAACCAGTATGACCCTTTTCTTATCCGGTAACATTTTCAAACCAGTCAATTTGTGGTTTTTTCTCAGCGGGAGATCCAATCACCGTTATGACATCCAGACGCCAACTATTTTCATATTCGGGATGCAACAATAAAAAATACCCAGCTGCAGATTCAAGATGATCAAGTTTTTCATCATTAACCGCTTCTTCCGGGTTACCATATTTCACATTCCGCCTGGTTTTCACTTCTACAAACACCAATTCCGTGTCTTTTTGAACAACCAGGTCGATCTCGCCATCTGGAGTGCGGAAATTGGTCGTCAACAAAGTGTATCCTTTGTCGACCAGGTAATCAGCTGCAAGCGCTTCGCCCCACTTCCCTAAAGCAATTCTTTCGTATTTCTTTCGAGTCATGAATGGTGTTTTGTCGTCCATTGTCAGTATTCTACCTTAAACCTGTCCTGTACCCTAAAACAATGTGATGGTGCACTATTAAGAGATTTTAAAACCTGATAAAATGAATTCATAATGGAGTTCAAGTGACCACCGCCGAGATAATTACGATTGGCACTGAAATATTACTTGGAGAGATCCAGGATACCAACACTACGTTTCTCGCGCGCCAGTTTCGCCAACTGGGGATCGATCTGTATCGCGTCACCACTGTGGGAGATAACACACTTCGAATAGCTGACACAATTAGAGAAAGCCTTTCACGCGCTGATGTAGTATTCACTACAGGCGGATTGGGACCCACCATTGACGACCCCACCCGTAACGCGGTAGCAATCGCCTTGAACAGCGAGATTGTTTTTCATCCTGAATTGTGGATGACGATCAATGACCGCTTTCTGCGTAGAGGGGTCGTACCATCTGAAAATAATCGCAAACAGGCTTGCCTGCCGGTATCAGCTGTAGCGATCGACAATCCGGTGGGAACAGCTCCGGCCTTCTATGTATACGAGAATTCAAAGATGATCGTTTGTTTACCCGGTGTACCGGCGGAAATGGAAACGATCTTTATCAAATCGGTCATTCCTCTTCTTCAACGTAAATTTGTACTAGAAAAGATCATTAAAACAAAAATACTTCACACTTCCGGAATCGGCGAATCCGTCATTGACAACCTGATCAGTGATCTTGAATTATTGCATAATCCCACGGTTGGTTTAGCTGCTCATCCGGCATCGGTAGATATACGCATAACGGCTAAAAGCTCAAATGATGAAACTGCTGATCAAATGATCAGTTTTATTGAGCGCGAGGTGCGGCAAAGGCTGCCGGATGCCATCTTCGGTTCTGATGAGACCACCCTGCAACAGGTTATTGCGAGTCTGGCGCAGGAGAAAGATCATGTAATCAGAGTTTATCTTCATGGCTGTAACGCCAGTTTGTTGCCCAAACCTGAAATGAAATATCGCAAATGGCTCAAGTGTTACTCTCTTGATATGCCTTTTTCGCCTGCAGACAGTCAGTTCAAACAGGAAGAAGGACAATTCTTTGCCTTAAATCTTCGTCAGGAGCCTGATCTGGTCTCCCTGGAAATGTTCTTTGTTCACAACGACGAGCACGAGATCAGCGTGAGATCGTACAACGGTCCTCCTTCACAAACCAGGCTTTGGTTGTCAAATACCTGTATGGACTTTATATGGCGCAATATTAGAACATTAGATAATGGAGCGAATCATGAAAATGGTTGACCTGATTCTTCATAATGCAGAAATTCTGACAATGGATCAGGATTTCAGAGTCTACAATCCCGGCGCGCTGGCAATATCAGGTACCTGCATTGAGGCTGTTGGAAGTGAATCTGAGATTCTAAAAGGATTCTCTGCGCCAAAACTGGTGGATTGTAAAAAGAAAATTCTCATGCCGGGTTTTGTAAACGCGCACACACACGTTCCCATGGCGTTGTTGCGCGGCCTGGCGGATGATCTACGGCTGGATGTGTGGTTAATGGGCTACATGATGCCTGTTGAAAGGGAATTCGTCTCACCGGATTTTGTCCGTCTGGGTACGCAACTTTCATGCGCTGAAATGATACGGTCCGGTATCACCAGTTTTGCTGACATGTACTACTTTGAGGAAGAGGTCGCAAAAGCCACTGCCGATGTAGGTATGCGGGCTGTTTGTTCTCAGACTGTACTCAAATTCCCTACCCCTGATGCCCAGTTTTATGAAGAATCATTGGAAATGTCTCGCGATTTCATCCAACGTTGGAAGGGACATGATCTGATCGTTCCGTCAGTCGCTCCTCACGCCCCGTATACCTGCACAGCAGAGATTCTTAGGGCGACCGCAGCCTTGGCAGCAGAATTTGATGTTCCGCTGCACACTCACCTGGCTGAAACTGCCGTAGAAGTCGAGAATATGCGGCGTGAAAACCGTATGCCGGTAATCCCTTATGTTAAAAAGCAGAACCTTTTTGAGGCTAAAGTATTGGCCGCCCATTGCGTACACGTTGACGACGGTGAAATTCACACTCTTTTTCATTCCGGTGCCGGAATTGCTCACAATCCATCCTCGAACCTTAAACTCTCATCAGGAGTTGCCCCTGTAAAGCGCATGCTTGAAGTAGGCTTGAACGTTGGGATCGGCACGGATGGCCCAGCCTCCAATAATGATCTGGATATGTTTGAAGAAATGCGTCTCACAGCTTTTTTGCAGAAAGGCTTCAGCGGTGATCCTACCGCCCTGCCGGCACGAACTACACTCCTCATGGCAACCCGTCTTGGCGCCCAGGCGTTGCATATCGGTCACTTGACCGGCTCGCTGGAAATTGGCAAGCGCGCGGATCTAATCCTAATCGACATCGATCCTTTACATAACAGTCCACGCTTCCATCACGATGCTAACGGGGCATATGCGCAGATCATCTATGCCGCCAAAGCAACAGATGTAAAAGATGTGATGGTGAATGGCAAGTGGTTGATGCGTGATCAGCAGATCGAAGGTCTGAACGAGAACGATCTGCTTCAACACAGCCGCGAATACGCCAGGAAGATCGACCAGTTCCTCATTCATCGCGAATCTTCTGTGCTATCCAAACTTGTCGCAATTGGAGGCACTTCAGAGGAAGAAAGCTTTGAGATCCAGCTTAAAGTGAGAGTAGACGACCCCGATCCCCTCATCAACCGCCTGATCGACTCCGACATCGAGATCCTTCGCAAGCGTCATTACCGCGAGTACGATATATACTTCTTCTTCCCGGATGTGGAACAGGGAATACTGCGTTACAGGGAAGACGAATTCCTGGATGAACAGGGAAAGATCGAACAGGTACGTTCCCGCTTGACCCTGATCGGACCAACCAGTGAAGACAAATTTGAGCAGGAGGTACTGCTCTCACGCAGCCGTTACCTCGCACCCGCCACCCAGAGTCCGCGCTTTTACCGTGAATACTTCAAACCATACATGGAAAAGGTGATCGAAAAGGATCGTATCCGTTACCTGGTGCGTTACAAGGAAGTGGAATTCTTTATCAATTTTGACCATATCACCACCCCTGAAATCGGTCATTTCATCGAGGTAAAAAGCCGTACATGGAGCCGCCAGGATGCTGAAATGAAGTCTCAATTGATCACTGAATTGATCAATTTCCTCAGAGCAGATCTTAACGAAGCCACTTCAGACGACTACATCGAAATGGTCAGATGACAAATACTATGGGAGTGGAACGGGATTTCTCTTGTATCAACGTTCTATTCATCGCCGCCGAGGCAGACCCCCTGGTTAAGGCTGGCGGTCTGGGAGACGTGGCGGGCTCTCTGCCTCTGGCGATCAATCAATTAAACAATGCCGATTATGTGGATATCCGCCTGTCCATTCCTTATTACAACTCTATCCGAAATAAAGATATCCCAATCGAAAAGATCGGCGATTTCAACGTCGAAACACTTGATGGACCAGTATTGGCTGAAGTTTATTGTACAACTGTTTCTGGGATACCCGTCTATTTGATCGCCGGTGAACCTGTAGCCAGAGAAAACGCCATCTACGGGACAGATTTCAAATCCGATGCAGAGAAATTTATCTTCTTTTCACTAGCCTGCCTAAAACTCCCCGCTCTTCTAAATTGGCGGTGCGACATTCTCCATGCGAATGATTGGCACACGGCTGCAGCCATCCATCACATCAGAGCAACCAAAACCCTGGATCCAACAATACAGAACACCAGGACGATCCTGACCATCCACAATTTGCCTTTTATGGGAACCGGATCCGAGGAAGCCCTGGCGAAATACAAAGTGTCACCTTCCAAAAACAAGAACCTGCCAGCCTGGGCAAGGGAATTACCACTCCCCATGGGTTTAGCCGCTGCAGACCAGGTGATCGCAGTCTCCCCAACCTACGCCAGAGAGATCATGACCCCTGAATTCGGATGCGACCTGCAGGGTTTTCTGCAAACCCGTCGCTCACGAGTTTCCGGTATTCTGAATGGGATTGACACGCGCTCCTGGGATCCGGCGACGGATCCTGTTCTGGTCAGGAATTTTGACAGCTCATCTCTCGATAAACGGATTAAGAATAAACGCGCACTGTTGCAGGAATTTCAGCTGGACCAAGGTGACGATATCCCGCTATTGATCATGATCAGCCGAATGGATCGTCAAAAAGGTGTGGATATTGTTATTGATGGTCTGCGCAATATCAGTGAAGAACCCTGGCAGGCGATCCTGCTGGGCACCGGTGATAAAAGGCTCGAGCAGGATTGTAAAGATCTTGAAATTGAGCTGGCGCATAAAGTTCGCGCGGCTATCCGCTTTGATACCAATCTTTCCAGGCGTATGTACGCTGGAGCGGATATGCTGCTTATGCCCTCACGCTATGAACCTTGCGGACTTTCTCAGATGTTCGCTATGCGCTATGGCTGCCTGCCAGTGGCCAGAGCTACCGGCGGCCTGGTCGATACTATTATTGATCCAAAATCAAGCGATTCCGGTACGGGTTTCCTCTTTTCCCGTATTGATCCGCGTTCCTTCGCCAATACTTTAAAAAGGGCGCTTCAGGCATACTGTCAAAAAGATACCTGGCGAATCATGCAGGAAAACGCTATGGCCCAGGATTTTTCTTGGGCACGTTCTGCGGAACAGTATGTAAACTTATATACAAAATTGTTACATATTACATAAAAATCGAGGTGTTGATGATCCTTCCAAGAGAATCTGGTATTCTGTTACATCCCTCCAGCCTTCCCGGACCAGACGGAATTGGTGATCTGGGACCAGAGTGTTACCGCTGGATCGATTTCTTGCATCAAAGCGGGTGCAAATTATGGCAGATTTTGCCGCTGGGTCCAACAGGTTATGGTGATTCTCCCTACCAATGCTTCAGCGCTTTTGCCGGGAACCCTTATCTTATATCCCCCGTGCTGTTGCTGGAGCAGAACCTGTTAAATCGTGATGATCTTCTCGACCGGCCTGACTTTCCTGATGATCTTATTGATTTTGGACCGGTCATAGAGTGGAAGATTACCTTATTGGATCGAGCCTTTGGAAGGTTTTCACGATCAAGATCACAGAAGTTGATCGAGGCTTACAGTGAATTTTGCGCTGCGCAAGCCTTTTGGTTGGACGATTTTGCTCTGTTCATGGCAATCAAAGAGGTCCAGGGTGGTGGTTCGTGGGCCAGTTGGCCTGATGATCTGCGCAACAGGCTACCTGAAACGCTCAAGACCTTCAGCGAACAAAACCGTAAATTGATCGAGAAACACAAATTTCGCCAATTCATTTTTTTCCATCAATGGGCAAAAGTCAAACAATTCGCTGCAGAAAAAGGAATAAAAATCATCGGCGACATTCCCATCTTCATCGCTTATGATAGCGCCGACGCCTGGGCTAACCCGGAATTGTTCTATATCGACAAGACTGGAAAACCCACCCACGTGGCTGGTGTTCCACCCGATTATTTTTCACCAACCGGCCAGTTGTGGGGTAATCCACTTTACAAATGGAATGCTCACAAGAAACAGGACTATCAATGGTGGATCAAGAGATTCAAATCTGTGCTGCAAATGGTGGATATTGTGCGGCTCGATCACTTCAGGGGCTTCGCCGCCTATTGGGAAGTTCCTGCCAATCTGCCTACAGCTGAAATCGGTCGATGGGTAAAAGGACCGGGCAAACAATTCCTTGGCGCGATCCAAAAAGCCCTTAATGGTCTTCCGATCATCGCTGAAGACCTCGGTCTGATCACGCCGGATGTGGTCGAATTACGCGACTCATTCAACCTTCCCGGCATGAAGATACTTCAGTTCGCCTTTGCTGGAACTCCTGAAGATCCTTTCCTGCCTCACAATTACCCAGTGAATTGCGTGGCTTACACCGGCACACACGACAATGACACAACAGTCGGCTGGTACACCTCCGGCACAGAAAAGGAAAAAGATTTCTGCCGGCGCTACCTGTCGATTTCCGGTGAGCACATTGCCCGAGACCTCGTCAGAGAGATATGGCGCTCCACAGCTGCATTCGCAATTACCACCTTACAGGACCTGCTTGAACTGGGAACGGAGGCGCGTATGAACTTCCCTGGAAAGCCTGCGGGTAATTGGGGATGGCGATACCGTGCTTCAGATCTGACACCTGAACTCATCGAGCGATTGAGAGAATTAAATTACTTGTTCAGCCGATGAGAATTAAACCTCCGGAATCACACCGGAGGTTTTTGCCTGCGCCTAAAGCGTTGGGTTGCCACTGTGATTCCAGTGAGGATGAGAATTCCACCCAGAATTTCCAGTGTCGTAGGCAGCTCATCCAGTAATAATGCAGCTAGAATCACTGTTCCAACCGGCTCACCTAATAAAGCAATAGAAACATATGCTGCCGATAAATATTTTAATGCCCAATTAAACGCGGTATGGCCGATCACTTGTGGAATCAATGCCAGAGCAAAGATCCATAGATAACTCTTCGCTGTAAATCCGGTTACGCTTGTACCGGTAACAATGACCAGTAATAAAAGCACGAGCGAAGCCACGCCGTAAACGACCGCAGTGTAGATCGGCAGGGTTAGCGAGTTACGCACCTTCCTTCCCACCATGATGTACCCGCCAGAAAGGAATGCTCCCGCCAGTGCCAGCAGGTTGCCTATGAAATACCTTCCACTGAACATGTTATTTATTCCCGAGCACATCAACCGCTGATCGGATATTGAGCAGCTGCTGCTCAACCCTACAATGACACTTCCCATCAAGGAGATGACCAACCCGGCCGCAGTCCAGACGGACAGTCTTTCTTTTAGAAAAATTGGAGATAGCAGTGCAACCCACAACGGTGCCGTGGTAACAAAAACCACCGAACTGGCAACTGATGTGTATTCAAGCGATGTGATCCAGGTCGCGAAGTGAGACCCGAGGAACACTCCAGCCAGCACCAGCAGCAACCAGGTTTTTCCCGTAATTTTCGGTTTAATTTTTTTCCAGCTTATAATTGCGAATGGTAAGATGACCAAAGTTGCCAAAGTCATCCTTCCTGCGGCGATCACTAATGATGGTATTTCAACTTGAGCAAATCGAATAAAAATAGAAGCCGTTGAAACGGCCAGGATCCCTAAAAATAACCCCGCAAGGTATTTTGTGATTGATAACGGGTCTTGTTGATCGATCGATGACATTAATCTTGACCGGGCTTTCTTGACAAAGGGGTTCAGGATGGCTAGAATTTTAACTGAAATCACCAAAAAAAACGAAAAATAACTGGAGGGAAAAATGGCTTTTGAATTACCAGCTTTGCCTTATTCGTTCGATGCGCTAGAGCCTTTCATTGATGCGAAAACTGTTGAAATCCATTATTCAAAGCATCATGCCACATATTTGAAGAACACTAATACCGCTCTCGAAAAACACCCCGAGTTTTTTAATTGGTCCCTGGAAAAGATCCTTGGCAACCTCGATCAGATCCCCGAAGATATCAGAACCGCTATAAGAAATAATGCCGGTGGGGTGTTCAACCATAATATTTACTGGTTCAATCTCGCACCTGCGACATCTGCCTCTGAACCCACTGGAAAGATCGCTGATGCGATCAACAACAAGTTCGGCGACCTTGACAGTTTCAAAGCGGAATACGAAAAAGCCGGTCTTGGCAGGTTTGGTAGCGGTTACGCCTGGTTGAGTGCGAAACCCGATGGGGAGATCGTGCTCCATTCAACCGCCAACCAGGATTCCCCATTGCAGGAGGGGTTGATCCCATTGCTGGTAGTGGATGTGTGGGAACACGCATATTATCTTAAGTACCAGAACAGACGCGCTGAATATCTGAGTAATTTCTGGAATATCGTCAATTGGAATGAAGTAGAAAATCGCTATAATGCGATAAAATAGACATATCAATTTCACAAATGGAGGATTTCAATGGCACGAGTAATTACCAGTTTATGTATGCGTGAAGGCGGCTGTGCATCAGTCTGCCCGGTGGAATGTATCGTACCGGGTAAACCAGAGGATAAATACCCCTGGTATTACATCGATGCTGATACCTGTATTGATTGCGGTGCTTGCGAAGCTGAATGCCCGTTTGGCGCGATCTTTCCCGATGTTGAGTTACCAGCGGCTTACAAGGCCAAAGGCGGGGAAAGACTTTCCATGCCAGTTGGCACTGAAGGCTTTACTGAGGTTTACGATGGTACCAACCGTGATGGCGAGGCGGTTCACCTGACCGCTACCCGCACCCTGGTGGCCGGTGAAACCGTCAACCTCACCTTCTGCCTGGATGCCAACGCCGCTTTTTATAAATCCGGCCCTGGTTACAACGCCAAATAGAGTCCATTATCAAAAAAGAGGAGGTAGAAATACCTCCTCTTTTTTATTGACATCCCTTGGATATATGCTCTTCAAATGTGACAGAAAAATTGTGGTAGCCGGAATTGTCGCATAACGCTCGGAAATAATAAAAGTCGGTCACTTCAGGATTCGCCACCGCTTCGATCGAAGGCAAATCAGGATTAGCAATCGGAGTGGGTGGTAATCCGTCAATCCGATAGGTGTTGTAAGGCGAATTCACCTTTAGATCTCCGGTTAGCAACGGAGTCTTCCACCAGTTTCCCCATATCTTAGAGTACCCCAACGCGTACTGAACGGTTGGATCGGTTTCCAGACGCATGCCTTCCCGCAAACGGTTATAAAAAACGGATGCCATCAAAGCCCGTTCATCATCCTTAAAGGTTTCTCTCTGGATAATCGAAGCAAGTGTGATGCCTTCGTAAAGAGATAAACCATGGGCATTTATTTTATCGATCAACTCAGGCTGAACTTGTTGAGAAAAACGCTCCAGGAAGGTCAACACCAATCCCTCCGCGCTTATCTTCCGGTCGATCATGTAATCTCCTGGAAAAAGGAATCCTTCCAGCGAAGGAAACTCTGCAAATTCCGATCTACCTGAAAGCTTATTCGGGTGATGCACGATGTTTAGGAATTCATCGGGGCTTACCTCGATGCCGGATGTCGGCAAAGCCGCCGCGATCTCTTCTGCCCGCCAGCCGGGGTATATATAAAACGGAACAACCGCTGAATATACCGATTGAATGGTTTCAATAATCTGCAGACTCGATTGTGACGGTGTTAACTTAAACTTACCTGCTTTAATGCTCGAATCCAAGCCCTTGTAGACAAGGTAGGCTCTAAACGACTTTGCATCGTTGATCAGACCGGCTTCTTCCAGCCTCGCGGCGATGCTGCTGACCGACTCGCCGCTTTTAATTGTAAATTTTTGTTCGGTATCATCAATTGAAACTCCGGTAAGCAGATCAGTTTTCCCTGCTAAAACCTGCCGGCTGAAATTCCAACGATCAAACCCGCTCAGGCTGTCAACCGGATCACCAAACTGCCTTTCGGCCAGGAACGGAATGGCAAACCATGCACCAATAACGATAAGCAACAGAAAAAAAATGGGTATTGCGCTGATCGCAAAACAAGACCTGTTGCGTTTACGCATGCTCACCCCGATTTTCGCGAGCCTCCAGGTAAGATTGCAGGATCACAGCCGCGGCAAGCTGGTCCTGATGACCGGTTCGTTTCTTTCTATTCACTCCCATCGCAATATTGATCTCCAGTGCGGTGTCGGTGCTGCCGCTTTCGTCCCACAACTCGACCGGAACGGATACCATCGAGCGCAATGCCTCAGCAATCTTCTGTGAATGACGACTTTGAGGAATCATCTCATTATCGCCCCCAAGCGGCTGACCAACAATAACGAGTGTGACTTCGTGTTGTTCACAGAGATGTGCGATCCTCGAACAATCTTCATGCAGTGACCGATGCAGGATCACGGTTAGAGGAGTGGCGATCAGCTGCTGTGGATCACTGAGAGCGATACCAATCCGTTTTGAACCGGGATCAATAGCCAGGATTCTACCCTTCATCAGCGACCCTTTCTTCAAACTGGATGCGGTTAATCAAATTCGGTAGATAAGGCCACCAACTGGGAAAAGAATTCACCTGGGCGGATCGATATTGAGGGACAACCTCATTCAAAAATGCGATCGCCCTGCTCCTTGTCATACCTTTTATCGACTGTAGTAACGCTCTTCGGGAATAATCCGGAACGATCAACCGGTTAGCCTCCACCTGCCATGTAGCCTCACTCGCGTCATAAACAGTCACATCACCAACGCGTGTGAGTGAAAGCTCCGGCCCAACAGGATGGTATTCCGGACTAATGGACAGGTCCAGCACATCCAACGCGATCCGATCGAGATCTTCTGGATCATAAAAAAGCATACGGAACCTGGCTGTCAATTCAAGGTTGGCGGTGTCAGATGCCTCTCCTATTGGATTTGTCATGGTCTCTTGGAGGATCTCTTCCAATTCAAGGCTTTCAATGATCGGCCTGGATTGTGAGGATTTATCATTCTCATACATCTCTAAAATGTCAGCGGACAAATCGCTGATTATCGTTCGACGCAATTGAGTGTAATCGTAAGTTGTGGGTGCTGGTAATGTTATCGAGGTGCCACCTGAAAACGCTTCCTCGTTGATCACTTCAATGAATGACCCGTATACTCCTTCTACCAGGTTTACCTCCCCGACCTTGATATTTCCTTCTTCCCCGGCGAGCACCGCTCTGACCGGAATCTTCACCCCATTTGAATCCGCAGGTATCGTTAGATCATTCTCGGTCATAAAGCGTTGACCATTTGATCCACCGGCGAGAAAAATGGTTCCTGCCGGCAGTTCGAACGATTTACCGCTTAGATTGACCACTCGCAGTTCTCCCTGCGCCTTTTCTTTTCCCACCTTTACACTACCGCTGCTCCTCCCGCTCTGTGAAGCAGTAAGTGTATAAGTTTCTTTCCAGGCAGGGATTAGCCCATTCACGTTTGATTGTTTTGCTAATGTCGATGCGCGGATTTCCAGTTTTACAATCTGGCTTATTGTTTTAGGATACAACACCACTTTTGCTGAAGGCACCACGATCACGAGCAAAAAGACCACTAACACCAAGGCAACGACGTAAATTACCTTCAAGGAATTTTTTGATACCACCTGAACGCTGGAAGGGACAGGAAGTTGCCTCTTCTCCGCAAGAATCCCATCCTTTCCTCTGATCGACCGTCTGACGGTTCGTACTCCCTTTTCGATCCAATAATCCCTTTCTGCAGCACTGATCGTTCGAAATACGTTGATCCCCAGACGCTTGGCATTTTCCCGGATCAGACCATCCTTGCTAACGATTCCTAACTGTGCGCCAGAATCCCTGGCAGCCCGTTCGATCAACTGTAAATCCAGCGGCTCCGCCAGATCTTTTCTACGCCTGGGTAAGATCAAAAGGATGCGTTGTGATCTACACCATGAGATCCGGTCTCGGATGGAGTAAATATCATCATATGCTTCAACATGCAAAATGGTGGTTTTCATTCGGCTCAACCGAATTATACATGACCTGTGTGACTGAAACGAAACCTTCCGGGTTGTTTATTCGTCCTTACAGAGGCTATAATTAAACAAAGTTAGAAGAGGATACTATGCGAAAAACGATTGCGATACTCATCTTGTTCACCGTTCTGCTTACTTCATGCAACTTTCCTTTGGCGAAACCCACACCAGATCTCAATATTGTGTCAACTAAAGTAGCAGCCACCCTCGAAGCTGTGCAGACACAGGTACAACCTACAGTTCCACCCGCAGCGACTGAAGATGTGTTAAGCCCGACATCTACTCCTACTGTTGAACCAACACTGACCCCAACCGGGCAGCCCTCACCCACTCCAAACCCTACTCCAATAGCAGGCGACCCATCAGTCACGCTTGGCGAACCCGGATTCTTTGATACTTTCTCGAACGGTACTTCATTCGGATTGTCCAACCCTTACGAAGATGAAGCCGTGTTGATCAAAGTGGAGAATGGAGCATTGGTTTTCAAGAGTAAACGGATCAACAATGGAATTCGCTGGCGCCTCACCTCGCGCGACCCGCAGGATCTTTATCTTGAAGGCCGCTTCAACGTTACTTCCTGTTCTGGTTCAGATCAATACGGTCTGGTGATGCGCGCACCCACTTATACCGATGGCATCGGATATTATTTTGGTGTGACCTGCAGCGGGCAATATTACCTGCTGCGTTGGGACAAGGAAGGTCAGGACACCCTTGTTAGCCTCACGTCCGATGCAAGTATCCTTTCAGGCAGCGGACAGGTCAACCGGTTGGGAATCATGGCGGATGGAGAAACAATCCGCTTGTACCTGAATGGCAAATTGGTCAAAGAACTTACCGATAAGGGAATCCCGGAAAAGGGTTATATAGGCGCCTTCATCTCAGCCCGCGAGGATGTTAACTTCACGGTTCAACTTGAGGAACTGAAGCTCTGGACATTGCCATGAAAAACCAGGAAAAGTCATTATGCTACAACTGAGTCCCCGGCAGCAGAGGATCGCCGAGTTTGCCCGCCAGCAAATTGAACAAAAACCTGTTTACATTGACACAGAAACAACCGGGCTGAGCCGGACAGATGAGATCGTTGAGATCTCAATTATCGACCATGATGGTACTGAGCTGTTTACGAAACTGGTAAAACCGAGTCAACTAATTCCTCGTGAGGCTGAACGGATCCACGGTGTCAGCAATCACATGGTGCAGCAAGCCCAGGCATGGCCTATCATATGGCCGCAGATTAGGACGTACCTGTACGGCCGGCTGATTGGGGCTTACAACGCGGAATTTGATGCCCGCATGATGGAACAGTCTCACCAGCGTTATCGCCTTCCCTGGCGTGAAAACCTCACCTTCGTGGATGTCTTAAAACTGTTTTCAGATTTTCGCGGAGAATACGATGCGGTGCGCGGATCCTACCGGTACTTCAAACTGGAGGAAGCCGGCCGGTATTTTAACATCCCGCTTCCGAATGCCCATCGTTCAACTGCCGATTCCCTATTAACCAGGGCGGTGTTGCATTCCATTGCCGGGTTACCCTATTGAGTAAACCTGCCCGCAGTTACCTTCCGCAAGTGAATCTAACCAGCGAACAGGAAACGCTGATTAATGCCCCAATAGGCGGAAGTTTATTACTGCAAGGCAAAGCCGGCACTGGTAAATCCTCAAGCGCAGCGTTCCGTTTGCGTTACCTTGTTGAAAGCGGTGCTGCCGGAGAGTCAATACTGGTATTGGTTCCACAACGTAGCCTGGCCGCGCCGTATTATACCCAGATTCACTCGGTGGATTTTCCGCCTGGTGGTCAACCTTCCGTTCTTACTTTTAATGGGCTCACCCAGCGTATGATCTCGCTATTCTGGCCGTTGATCCAAACAAGCGCAGGGTTTAAGAATTCAAAGGCTTCATTCAAATTCCTGAACATCGAATCTGCCCAGTATTACCTGGCCACCATTGTCGAGCCATTGCTGCAGCAGGGATACTTCGAGAGCCTTACCATCGATCCCAACCGGCTTTTCAGCCAGATCCTTGATAACCTTAACAAATCAGCCACCGTTGGATTTCCTCCCACTGAGATCGCTGCCAGACTGAGCAACGCCTGGGTAGGAAAACCCGACCAGTTAAAGATCTACCAACAGGCTGAAGAATGCGCCTTAAGGTTCCGGCAGTTTTGCCTCGAACACAACTACCTGGATTTCTCATTACAACTGACTGTTTTCAAGGAACACATCTGGCCTTCAATGATCTGCAAGGAGTACATCCGCAGGAATTTTCAGCACCTGATCTATGACAATATCGAAGAAGATTATCCTGTCGCGCATGATTTTGTTAATGAGCTCCTTCCCGATCTCACTTCGGCGTGGCTGATACAAGATACGGACGGTGGTTACAGGTCGTTCCTGGGCGCAGACCCTCGGAGTGCCTCGCAATTGGGTAGCTCGTGTACCAGTGTGTTTACGATGAAGGATTCTTTTGTCCAATCCCAGTCAATTAATAGCCTGGAACACGTGCTTGACGAATCCATTCGTACTCGTCGCTTACCAGCCATGAATCCCGAAATGATTCAGGATAGTTTTTCGATCAATTCCTTCCGTTTTTATCCTGAGGTAATCGAATGGGTCATCTCCAGGATCAAAGACCTGATGACGGAAAAAAACATCCTCCCGAGCGAGATTGCAGTACTCACGCCCTATCTGAGTGACGCTCTGCGTTTTTCTTTCACGGCGCGCCTTGAAGCAGCCGGGATCCCCTTTACAACACATCGCCCATCCCGCAGCCTGTATGAAGAACCAGCTGTAAGAACCATACTGACTCTTGCCAGGATCGCTCATCCAGCCTGGGGGATTAAGCCTGATTCTCACGCGGTCAGGATGGCTTTAACACTGGCGATCAGCGATTTGGATTATGCCAGGGCAGATCTGCTTGCGCGTACGCTTTTTCAACCTGCTAAAAACGACTTTTCTCTCAACACGTTTGACACTTTAAAGATTGAAATGCAGGAACGCATTACTTTTCATTCCGGTCAGCAATATGAAATTCTACGCAAATGGCTTTTTGATAATCGCGAAAACGGTTCACAGGAGCTTGATCATTGGTTGAGCCGACTCTATGGTGAAGTCCTTTCACAACCCGGGTTTGGATTCCACACCGATTACGACGCAGCGACCGCCATAGCCCACCTGATCGATAGTTGCCGGAAATTCCGGAATATTTACTCTCCAGTCTCTGTATCAAATCCCGGCGATCCGGGGAAAGAATACGTGCGAATCCTGGAAAGCGGCGTTTTGGCTGCTCAATCCATCAATTCTCTAAGCCAACAAAGCGCTCAGGAAGCGGTTTTCCTGGGACCGGCATTTTCATTTCTCATGCGTAATCAACCGGTTACCTATCAATTCTGGGTGGATATCGGATCACAAGGTTGGTGGTCCCGCCTGGAGCAACCTCTGACACAGCCGTATGTGCTCAGCCGAAACTGGGAGCCGAACAAACCCTGGACTGATATCGAGGAGTATGAGGTCAACCAGCAATCACTCGCCAGGCTCACCACCGGCTTGCTGCGTCGGTGCCGGCAGCACGTCTACATGTGCAGCGTTGCTTATAACGAACAAGGTTTGGAAGAACGTGGAGCACTACTGTTAGCCCTACAAAACATCCAGCGCTTAAAAGTCCGTCATGGTGAGGAACGCAATGTTTAAGCCGCGCCTCAACCAGGCTCAGATATTGGAATATACCAAAGGTCGCATGGGAATTTCTGCAGTTCCCGGCAGTGGAAAAACGCACACCTTGTCTTACCTGGCCTCCCGGTTGATCCTTAATGGCGATCTGGAAAATGATCAGGAGATTCTCATCGTTACGCTCGTAAATTCAGCTGTTGACAATTTCACAACCAGAATCTCTGGATTTGTCCGCGAAGCCGGCTTGCTGGAAAATGTTGGTTACCGTGTGCGCACATTGCATGGTCTCGCACACGACATCATCCTTGAACGCCCTGACCTGGCCGGCTTATCCAGCCAATTCGCCATTATTGACGAAGTGGAATCTGATCGAATGATCGAGCAGATCTCGGTTTCTTATAACCGCATGCATCCTGAACTGAACGACCATCTACTTAAACCCGGAGTCGATCTGGCGGAAGTGAACCGGTTTAAGAACGGATGGCCGCAATTGATCTCAACCCTCAACCAGAATTTCATTCAACAAGTGAAGGACCTGCAGGCTGAGCCCGAAGATGTTCTGAAGAAAATGGAACGATACAAGTATTCTGACATATTGCTAGAAATGGGAGTTGAGGTCTATCAGCAATATCAACGTGGATTGCGTTACCGCAATGCGCTTGATTTTTCCGACCTGATCCGTTTGGCGTATCAGGTACTGGAAAGTGACCCTGCCTTCCTGGAGCGCCTGCGCTACCGATGGCCTTATATACTGGAAGATGAAGCGCAGGATTCCTCCAGCATCCAGGAGAAGATGCTGCGCTTGTTGGTAGGGAATGCAGGGAATTGGGTGCGTGTCGGCGACCCCAACCAGGCGATCTATGAAACCTTTACCACCGCAAATCCAAGGTTTCTCAGGAATTTTCTGAAAGAACAAGGGGTGCGCAGCATGAGCCTGCCGCATTCTGGTCGATCTAACGTCAGCATCCTCAATTTTGCCAATGCCTTGATCGAGTGGACCAGGAATCAACACCCTGTTCCTGAGCTGCGCGGCTCCCTTGATCTACCACTTATCCAGGCGACACCAGATGGGGATCCACAACCAAATCCGGTTGACCACCCCAATGCCATTTATATCCGAAATTTAAAAGCCACACCGGATGAGGAGATCAAGATTGTGGTAGAAAATATCAAACGCTGGCTGCCACAAAACCCGGATAAGACGGTGGCGGTCCTGTGTCCCATCGGGTGGTATGGCGAAAAAGTTGCAGACGCGCTGCATAAGGCACAACTACCGCTGGTGGAATTATTAAAAAGCAGTCAATCCACTCGCAGGGTCGCCCTGATCATTGAAAAAGTACTTATTGCCCTGGCGAACCCAAAAGATCCTGCTCCATTTATTGAGGTCAGCCGGCTGGTCCTCAAGCCAGAGAACGAAGAAAATGAACTGAACGATGATCTTGTAACACTGCTTGCTGTAATTCGTAAGAGCAGCCGGATGGAGGAATTCTATTACCCCTCTCCGGGAAAAGTGTGGACGGATGGTCTCGATTTCCCCCAAATTCCAGGAGAAATGATCGAGCGGTTAGACAATCTACGACAAAAATTTATCCGTTGGCATCTCGCGTCCAGCCTGCCTATTGACCAACTTGTTTTAACCATCGCGCAGGACCTGTTTACCACACCAGCTGAATTGGCATTGGCGCACAAATTTGCCTTATTACTAGAATTCAGCGCCCGGCTTCACCCTGAATATGTGCTTCCGCATTTTTCATCAGAACTGGCTGATATTTCCAGCAATATCCGTAAGTTCAATGGTTTCAGTGATGAAGAACTGCGTTTCAACCCGGATGATCATAAAGGTGAAGTGTTCGTATCAACTTACCACAAAGCCAAGGGGTTGGAGTGGGATCGGGTTTACCTGATGTCTGTTAATAATTACGATTTTCCTTCTGCCCAGGAATTTGACAATTATATTGGCGAGAAGTGGTTCATCAGGGAGGATTTCAACCCTCATGTTGAAGCGCTTGACCGGCTCACGGGTCTGATCACGGACAATAAAGTGTTGATCGATGCACCACCTGGCACAGCGACCAGGCAAGCCCGCCTGGATTATGCCAGTGAACGCTTGCGTCTGTTTTTTGTGGGGATCACGCGTGCGCGCCAATCGCTTGTGATCACCTGGAATACCGGCAACCGTAAAAACGACCCTGCACGCGTGGCTTTACCACTAGAAGCACTTTATTCCTATTGGAGCAACCGAAATGAGACTGCCTGAGAACTTTTCTTTTTCCCAGCAGAATTTGCAGGATTACGCAGATTGTCGATATCGTTTCCTGCTTAAATACGTTCGCAGGATCGAATGGCCGGCTGTTGAAAGTGAACCGGTGCTGCTGCAGGAAGCCCGGATGGAACTTGGTCAGCAATTTCACCGCATGGTGCAGCAGTACTTCTCAGGTGTTGACCCTTCTCTGCTCGCGTTAAGTGTTCAATCACCTGAACTGGCTGCCTGTTGGCATGAATTCATGGCGTTGGACCTGCAGCATATACCCGGCGAAAAATATCCCGAGAAAACGATCTCCATTCCTTTCGTCGGTTATCGACTGACTGCCAAATTTGATCTTCTCGTTGTAACACCCGAAGGGAATTATTCAATCTTCGACTGGAAAACAAGCGGGGTTCTGCCGAAAGCGAACCACCTATTATCACGACTGCAGTCGATCGTGTATCCGTATGTCTTGCAAACATGGATTTCAAGTACTACTAAAGATGATAACCCGCTTTCCGAGATCGAAATGATCTATTGGTATCCGTCCCATCCAACGCAACCATTCAGCTTCCATTATTCTGTCGATCATTACTCTCGGGATGATAACCACCTGTCTGGATTAGTCAATGAGATCATAAATAGAGAAGAAGAGGGGTTTGACAGAACTCCTGAGCAATCCAAATGCCGTTTCTGCAGATACCGTTCACTTTGCGGCCGAGGGATCAGCGCTGCAATTTTTGAATCCGGGTCAGATGAACCTATCGACGGATCAGCTTTTGATCTTGATTTTGATGCCTTATAACGGTGAACATGAGTCAGTTACCGCACATTGACCGCCAATGGTCAACACCCGTAAAACTTCCCATCCCGGAAGATTTCCGCCGGCATCTGCCTTATCCAGAAATCATCCTGCAAACACTTCTGCGACGTGGGTTTTCAGATATTAATTCAGCACAGCAGTTTCTTGACCATAACTTATATTCTCCCGCTTCACCATACGATCTTCCAGACATGGAAAAAGGCATAAAGCGGGTAAAAAGTGCGATAAGCGATGATCAAATGATCGGGATATGGGGAGATTTCGATGTGGATGGACAGACATCCACTGCGATACTGGTTTCTGCCCTCCGCGCAATCAAAGCCAGGCACATTTTCCACATCCCAGTGCGTGGTCGTGAATCACACGGGATTGGTATTGAAGCGCTTAAAGAATTTATCGACCGCGGTGTAAAGCTCATCCTCACCTGTGATACGGGCATCTCTGCAAACGATTCTATTGCCTATGCGAATTCCAAAGGAATTGATGTGATCGTTACCGATCACCACCTTCTACCAGAGGTATTACCAAAAGCCGTCGCTATCATCAATCCCAGGCGTCTTGCACAAGGACACCCGCTCTCTACGCTACCGGGTGCAGGCACTGCCTTAAAATTTTCTGAAGCCCTGCTCGCTTCGCAAAAAAATGACATGGATCCTGCATCTTTGCATGACCTTGCTGCCCTCGGTATCATTGCTGACCTGGCAGATTTGAACGGAGACGCCCGTTACCTGACCCAGTCCGGTCTCGAGGTGATGCGCAATTCTCCCCGTCCGGCTTTGACCGCCCTGCTTGAAGCGGCAGAACTGAACCAAACCAGCATTACCGAAGAGCAGGTATCCTTTTCCCTCGCGCCCCGCCTAAATGCCATGGGCAGGCTGGCTGACGCCAATCCGATCGTCAACTTCCTGTTGAGCGATGACCCGGCCGAGATCGCGATCACAGTGAACCAGGTGGAAGGGCTAAACAGCCGGCGCAAGTTGCTCTGCGACCAGGTGTTTGCCGGTGCACAGTCTCTTATTGATCGAGATCGCTCCCTATTGGATCACGCCGCGATCATCTTGCACCACCCGGAATGGCCTGCTGGTGTGGTTGGTATTGTTGCCAGCCGTCTGATGGAGATCTACCATCGTCCAGTGCTACTTCTAACGGGCACACCGGACCAACCTTTACGCGGGTCCGCCCGTTCAGTGGAAGGGATCGATATTACTGCTGCGATCCGGAAAAACGGGCATCTGCTGCTCAATTATGGTGGTCATCCCATGGCAGCCGGCGTGTCAATACAAGCAGAGAACCTGACAGCATTTGTACACGGAATGGACAGGGTCCTCGAAGAACAGTTTTCACAACTCACAGCAGGACCGCAATTGCTGATCGATGAAGTTATCAACCCGGCAAATGTGTCACTGGAGGTGGCACGCGCGCTGGAAGTTCTGGCGCCTTATGGACCCGGCAACCCTCCCCTTGTTTTCAGCTGCGATGATCTGCAGATCGTCGAGACCCGCTCCGTTGGAAAACTTGGTGAACACCTGCTGGTCGACGTCGAAGATCTGGCGGGCAATGTGAATCGATTGATGCGGTGGAATGGAACCGGGTTGCCCTTGCCTGAAGGTCGTTTTACACTGGCCTACACGCCGCGTGCAACCAATTACCGTGGTGAATCTCAGGTCTCGTTTGAGTGGATCGACCACCGGCAAAGCGATGTTGAGATCATCGCTGTTGCGGGTAAAAGGAAAAAGATCATTGAAAACATTGACTTGCGAAGCTCACCATCACCTGTTGAAGATCTCGAGCGCATTATTACACATGGTAATGTGCAAGTATGGAAGGAAGGAACGGATCACTTTGAGGTCAGCGGTTCATCACGCGATCAACTGGAACCGGGCCATGATCTGGTGCTCTGGAGTGTACCAGCCGATTACTCAATCCTTCGCCAGATCATCCATATCGTCCGACCGGAAAAAATATTCTGGTTGCTGGTCTCCCCTACAGAACATCAACTGGCGGTGTTCCTGCACCATTTGGCTTTAAGTGTAAAAAATCAACTCCATCTGGGAAAGGATGTGTTTTCTGCCGGAACTCTCGCCGCTTCCCTTGGGGTAAACGAGGATACGATCATTCTCGGAATAGAATGGCTGGCTAGTAAAGGCGCGTTATCAATTCAAAACCAATCCGCGGAAGTGTTCACCCTGGAATTGGGAGGTCGGGCTGATCCCATCTCCCAACAAAAACTGGAACGATCCTTAGCCCGGGTTTTTCAGGAAATTCGGGCGTTTACTCGTCACCTGCGCAACTCTGACCTGTCCGGAATTACTGAAGAACTCAGATAGTTTTTCTCCTATTTCATGGTTATAATACCCGCATGATCAGGAAACTTAACCGGCGCGACTTTCTCAAGCTCACTACCCTGGGTCTCTCAAGTATCGCGCTCCGGCCTACCTACAACTTCGGAGAACTGGCTGAAAATGACAACCTGGCACGCGTGGCAATCACATCCGTCAGCGTTTACAGCCAGCCGGATGATACAAGCCAGATCAGGTTTCAGCGTTCTCGGGATGAGATCATCAATATCTATTACGAGGTGATCTCTGATAAATCGCCGCATTACAATCCGCTCTGGTATCGTGTTTGGGGAGGATACATTCACTGCGCGGATCTTCAACGCGTGCATGTAAAAATCAACCCCGTACCAGAAAAATTGACCGAGGGATTGCATCTGATCGAGGTTACCGTTCCGTACGCCCTTAGCTACCTGCAACGTAAGGCCGGAGAGTGGACGCCTCTCTACCGTTTATATTTCGGTACTGTCCACTGGGCTGTAGGAATTGTGGAAGGGCCGGATGGCGAACCCTGGTACCGTATCGTCGATGAATTGATCCAGAGCGAGAACCTGCATTATTTTATTCCTGCAAATCAAGCCAGGCTGATTTCAGCAGAAGAACTCTCTCCGATCTCACCTGATGTGCATCCGGATAAAAAATACATCGAAGTCTCTCTTAAAACTCAGGAATTGACCGCATACGAGGAAGACAGGGTGGTCCTTAAAACTAAAATATCCTCAGGTGTGGATTACAAACCCCGTAATCAGATTCCCTGGAATACCCCCACCGGTTGGTTCGCTGTACAAACGAAAATGCCATCCAAACACATGGGTGGCGCTGAATTAACAGATGACCTGGAAGCTTATATTCTACCCGGTGTCCCATGGGTTTCATTCTTCGAACCGAAGAACGGCGTCGCGTTTCATGGGACTTATTGGCACCAGAACTTTGGAATGCCGATGAGTCACGGCTGCGTCAACATGAAGACCGAAGAAGCACGCTGGCTTTACCGTTGGGTCACACCGGTGGCAGACGTGGACAAGATCACTACGATCGGTTACGGCACGCAGGTTCACGTTTTTTAGTTTTTCAGGTTTTCATAACCCCGTGGCAACTCGTTGCCAATAAATTCCATAAAGACACGGTTTCCAAACAACCTGCCTTTACGGGTCAAGCGCAGACTTTTTCCCCGGTCGTGATATTCGACCATACCCTGTTTTAATAACCGTCTGATCTGCTCCGCAAATATGGCTGCCAACTCCACTCCATAACGATCCTGGATCTCTTCACTGGAAACACCTTCGTTGGTCATTCGCAGCGATACCATCATGTGCTCCTGAACCTGTTCCCATGTGGTCAACCGGGTGACCTGTTTGGCCGCTGGACTTGCTGGAAAGTCTCCGGTGAGCCCCCTGCTCACACAATCAATGTATTCAGGGATCAATCCCATGTTTTCCGTTCTCGTTCCATCCACGAATCCATGCGCGCCTGCACCAAACCCAAAATAAGGTAAGTAACGCCAGTATTGCAAATTATGCCGGCAGGCTACTTCCGAAGAGATCGCATAATTGGAGATCTCGTATTGAATATATCCGGCGTCTTCCATCTTCATCATCGCCAATTCGTACATATCTGCGGCCAGGTTGTCATCCGGTTCTTCCACCAGTCCCTGGTCCACCCATTTTTTCAAGCGCGTGCCTTCCTCGAGGATCAGCGAATAGATCGAAAAGTGTTCCACACCAAGTGTTAATGCCATCTCGAGTGTTCTCTGCCAACTCTCCAGGCTTTGCCTGGGAATGCCGAAGATCAGATCCAGGTTGATGTTGTTGAAACCAGCCTTCCGACTGGAGGCAATTGCCTCGATGATCGAGTCATTGGTGTGCTGTCGATCCAATATTTTGAGATCCTGTGCAGAAGCCGATTGCATGCCAAAGCTGATCCGATTGAATCCAATCGCGTGCAATTTCTCGATCGACCGGGCCGTGACCGTTTCCGGGTTGGCTTCAAGGGTGATCTCTGCCCCGCCGGGGATTGCGGCGTACCGGTTGATCACCTGAAAGATCTTCTCGTAATCCTCGCTCCCCAGTAAAGATGGTGTACCGCCGCCAAAAAAGATCGTATGCGCATTGATGGTGTATGGTGCCCTTGAAAGAACATTGTCGATCTCTGCGCACAAGGCATTGACATATAGAGGCATGTAAGTTTGCATGCCGGCAAATGTGTTAAAATCACAATAACCGCATCTGCGGCGACAAAAAGGAATGTGAAAATACAGGCTGATATCCTTCATTTCAGGTTAGAATATCACAATCTTGTACACCAGCAAAGGATGATTGAACGGACGCAGAAAAGTTGATCCGTGTCCATATCTCTTGAGAGAACACTATGACACCAGAAAAAAACAATCCAACTTCAAAAACATGTCCAACCTGCGGAACCCGGTTGAGTGAAAACGCAACCCGCTGCCTGGTCTGTGGACGAAACTTCACCACTACCACAACCAAAAAAACGGATGAAACCCCCATCCAGACTCCGAAATTACCAGAGTTAAAAATCAGTCTGCCTGCGGCGATCGGACTGATCGTGCTGGTACTGGGATTAGGCGCCGCGTTGATTTTTGTCATTTTGCAGACCACAGGACGCGTAACCACCCCTACAGAAACCCCTACTCCTACATTAACCGCTACGATGACGCTGACTCCAACAGCGACGCTGGAACCAACGCTTGGACCAACAGCAACCCAACAGCCTCCCCAGGAATATATCGTAAGGGAAAACGACTTGTGCAGCTATATAGCCGCCATGTATGGTATATCCATTCAATCGATTGCCAATTTGAATTCCCTTCCACCTGATTGTGGAACACTTTACGTCGGGCAGAAACTATTGATCCCCTATCCTACCCCCACGGTTACTCCTTTGCCAACCGCTACCTTAAGCGCCGCTGAAGCAACCCAACAAGCCTGCGGCACACTTTCTTACCAGGTAAAAGCAAATGATACCCTGGGTTCAATTTCAGCTAATTACAATATCAGCATTGAAACGATCAAAAACTGGAACGCGATGACGAGTGATATCGTTTATGAAGGAATGTTCCTGAATCTGCCGTTATGCGAACGTATGCCCACCCAGGGACCCACACCCACTGCCACTCTTTTACCGCCTTACCCGGCTGCCAGTTTGCTGCTCCCGGCGGATGGATCGGTATTCACGAACGTTAATGAGAGTATAGTACTGCAATGGTCATCGGTCGGGACCCTTCTCCCAACCGAAGCTTATGCGGTAACGATCGAAGATGTTACAACTGGAAACAAGCGCATCGTGGAGTACACCACAGACACCAAGTTCAGTGTACCCACCAGTATGCGCCCCCTTGATAACACCTTCCATATTTTCCGCTGGTCCGTAGTGGCGGTGCGCCAGAGCGGCACCACCCCGGATGGTCAGCCTGAGTACACGCTACACGGTACAGAAAGTGCCTTCCGGGTCTTCGGCTGGTCTGGAACATCCGGCGGCGCGGTCACACCAACCCCATAAAAAACTTCATAAATGAAAAGACACCTTCTCTTCTTCTGAAGGTGTCTTTTATACATTAAATCCAACCTTACTTTTTGTCTAAGCTCTCAAGGTAACGGGTTGCCGATATGGCGGCGGTCGCGCCCATTCCAGCTGAGATCACCACCTGTTTATATTCTCCATCTGCCGTCTCACCGCAGGCATACACTCCCTCAACGCTGGTCTGCATTTTCGAATCTACAACAAGATATCCGCGATCATCCATTTTCAATTGACCTTTGTACATGTCGTTGTTCGGTGTATGGCCAATAAAAACAAAAATACCATCCGTTTTGACCTCACTGATCTCATGTGTCTTTACATTTTCTATTACTACTGAAGTGACCTTGTCATCCCCCTTGATCTCCGTCACCACAGACTCAAGAATAAAATGTATCTTCGGGTTTTGACGCGCCCTGGTTTGAAGTATCGCGCCTGCCCTCAGCTCGTTGCGGCGATGCACAACGGTAACGCTGGTCGCGTAACGGGTGAGAAAGATTGCCTCTTCCAGCGCACTATCACCTCCCCCCACTACAATAACATTTCTTTCCCTGAAGAACCAGCCGTCACAGGTAGCGCAATAGGAAACCCCCCTGCCTGCGAGTTCCTTTTCGCCGGGGACACCCAAATGAACAGAGCTCGCCCCGCTGGCTATGATCACGGTCTGGGCCATGTATTCATTGTTGTAGGTTCTTACTTTGAATGGACGCGTGGAAAAATCAACACCAGTCACTGTGTCAAATTCCACCCGCGCCCCAAAACGTTCCGCCTGTTTCTGAACAGATCGCCGAGTTCAGGTCCTCCGATGCCATCCGGAAAGCCGGGATAATTCTCAATGGTGTGCGTAAGTGCCGCCTGACCGCCAGGCTGCATTCCAGTAAAGACCAGCGGATTGAGTTCTCCGCGCGCCGCATACAAAGCCGCGGAGAGCCCTGCAGGTCCCGCGCCGATAATGATCATTGTTTCAACAGAATTCTTCTCGCTCATTGATTACCCTCTAATCGTGTACTTGTCAGTGATGGCTAACGCCTGGTTGATCACTTCAAACCCCTGGTTCAATTCCTCTTCGTTGATGATCAACGGCGGAATGATCAGGATAATATTCCAGTGGATCGTAGCATAGACGCCATGATCCAGTAAGTATTTACGGATTTCCAGCATCTCCTTGCTGGTCGTGCCAAAAGGAGACATGGGTTCTTTGGTTTCGCGGTTCTTTCACCAGTTCGATCGCCGCGAACATTCCAATTGATCTCACATCCCCCACTGAAGGATGTTCAGCAGCTAATTCGTTCAACACTTTTTTTAGGTACTCACCCGTTCTTCTTGCTGGATCTGGTCACCAGGTTATCCTGTTGCATCACCTCGATCACAGCGATCGCCGCTGCCAGTGAGATCGGATGACCGTTGTAAGTTAATCCGCCTTCAAATACCCTCTCGTTGAAGGTCGCGGCGATCTCCGGTTTCATCGCTACCGCTCCGAGCGGGGCATAACCGGAGGTCAACCCTTTCGCCATGGTCATGATATCAGGGGTGACGTGCCAATGATCAACCGCGAACCATTCGCCAGTCCTGCCAAAACCAGCCATCACTTCATCAACGATCATCACGATATTGTTTTTATCGCAAAGCGCCCGCACCCCCTGCAGGTACCCATCGGGAGGGATAATGATCCCGTTCGTACCTGTCACAGTTTCCATCAGTATACCGGCGATAGTGTGAGCGCCCTCGTATTGAATAATCTCTTCCAGGTGATTGAGGTAATCTTGTGCGAAATCTTGCTCAGAGATATTGGGAGTATGGCGATGAAATGTTGAACGATACTGGAATGGATCCAGGAAGTGCACGACACCGCTCATCACAGATGGTTCCCACGCCACCCTTCTAGGATCGCCAGTGAGAGAAATGGCACCATAGGTGGCACCGTGATAAGACCTGTATCGGGTGAGTATTTTGTTCTTTCCTGTGAATGCGCGGGCGAATTTCACCGCGTTTTCATTGGCCGAAGCACCGCCGGAGGTATAGAGAAACTTGGTGAGACCTTGCGGGAGAATTTCGGTAAGTTTTGCGCCCAGCGCAGCCCGCGGCCGCGTCGCGAACGATGGACCCGCAAATGGGAGTTCTTTTGCCTGGTCAATGATGGCGTTGATCACCCGCTCATCTCCATGGCCGATGTTGACACACATGACCATTGAATTCAGATCCAGGTAACGCTTACCATTCACATCCCAAAAGTACACGCCTTTTGCTGTCTTGATCGGGATAGGATTTACTTTGGACTGGGCTGACCAGGTCCAGAAGTTATGTTTAAGCGCGAGCGGAAGAATTTGTGAATCCGGAAGATCGATCATGTGACCTCACCCTTTGTTTGTAACTATTCAGGCAGTATCGTAACATAAATCCAGTATTGAAATCAACAAGTTAAAATTGCAACATAATCATCCAGGACATGGAATCGTTTAAGCGATTATCTATTCCTGGATCAGGATAGCGCGGGCTGGTGCGCCATCCGCTTGCGCTAATTTCAAGGGCAAGCAGACCAGTTTATAGGTTCCCGATTGAATACCTGTCAGGTCCAACCCTTCTACAATCACCATACCAGCGTTGAGCATCACTTCATGCGTCGGCCGGCTGCGTTTGTATGGCGAAATGGACAGATAATCGATACCTACGAGTTGTACACCCTTCTCCACCAAAACGCGGGAAGCACCCTCATCGATCCCGACAAAATCGGTTTGGAAATCAGTCCTTTGCTCAGCCCAATAACGGGAATTCCTAGTTTTGAAAAGAACACGGGTGGTGCCTTCATCAATTTGCAGTGATTCAACCACCTCTTGAGTGATCTCTTTAATACTTTCATCGAGTTCCACCACAAGAACCTCGCCGATGAGAGTTTCAAGCAGCAGGGTTTCAACAGTTTTGCCCGTCTGTAAAAAATGGAAAGGCGCATCCACATGTGTCCCGCTGTGAACAGCCATACCCAGGTAGGAGACATTCGAATTGGCACCCTCCTCGATCTTCTCGATTCGATGCAGGATCACCTCGGGGTTGCCTGGCCATACCGGCATTCCTTCCCGGATTGGAATCGTGATATCAAATATTTTCATTTTCTCCTCTGTAAACTTGCCTGGTAGATTTCCGAAAGGAATTGGGCTCTTTGCTCCGCATCCATCGGCGTGGGTTGTGACCAATCCATCAAGATCGCGGTCAGCAGTTCCGTATTAATGTATTTTCCATCATAAATGATATGTCTGTCAATAAACTCGTTCCGGTTGGGCTCCCACATCTGGTCGAACAGGAAGTTGCCCAGCCCGTAATGGATCAGGCTATTACCAACAAATTCAAATCCCATCGGGTAATGCGCCTGTGATCCCTGCACGATATCCGCGCCGGATTCAGCCACTGACAAAAAATCACCACTGATCTTTTGATCGAACATAAATACAGTAGGCGATCCCACCTCTTTAGAGAGTTCTTCGTGTTGAAAGGTAGTTACAACCACGTAGCCTTGTGCTTTAAGTTCGCGGATAGTTTTATCGAGGTAAGTGAAGTCGCACTTAGCCGCACCTGGTCGATCTTCCTTTGCCCAAACCGAATCCGGTCCAACGGCGTTGCACCCAATGAATGCGATACGATTGCCATTGTGCTCGAGCAATACCGGCTGCCTGGCAGAATCCGAGTCGGCACCCGCTGCATAGTACGCCCATCCCCTATCTTCGTACATTTGAATCGTGGCTGCCAGGTTTTCCGGTCCATAATCTTTTATGTGATTACCGGTTAGTTCAACCACATTGATCCCGATGTTTTCAAGGACCTCGATCATTGCGGGACTGGTACAGAACACGAGGCTGGAGGTATATGGATCAGGATGAGGGCAGACTATCACAAAGGGGCTTTCATTACTGACATGTCGCAGGTCAGCGGAGAGAAACCATTCTTTCACCAGTGCGATCGGATATTCCGTATCGTTGATCAGTATCTTATAGGCCAGGCCGCGAGTGATCGCAGTGGTTCCGGTCATAATCAGAACCGTCATTTTGGATTCATCCCGATTGCTGGAAGGAATTAAATTGGCAATCTGACCCACAATAATTGACGTGTCTTTTCCATTGGCTGTGGTGGAGTTGAGGTGGAAGAAAACAGACAATGCGTATTTTTCTGCGTCAAAAGGTTTGTCCAACGGGCTGATACCTTCCAGCTTAAGGATCTTCCAGCGTGGTGAGATCTCTTCAAAAGGAATGATCGCGACTGCTGATGGGTTCTCTTCAGCCACACTAAGCAATTCGGAAGGTTCAGCAATTGTCACATTACTGCCAGCTTTTCCCCACAGGTTGCTCAACACACCAGCTGTTACCTCAGACACAACTACTTTCCTGACGGTTTCATCTCCTGCCATGCTCCGCCATAATATGGGCAGCTGGTCAGGATCGATCTCATCTTCAACCGTGAAGAATGGCACAGCCGTGGCAAAAATCAGGCTGGTTGTAAAAATAGTGTTTTCAGAGGCTGGTATGCGGGAGGGCACAAAAGCCAGGTCAGCTTTGGATTCATCATCGACGATGGTCAACCCGCTGACGTTTTGTAATTCAGTCGTCCAACTATCAGGAAAACCGGAGGGAATAAAAAGAGCGACACCTAATTCCGGTAATTGCTTCTCAGGTGTTTCCGCAACCGGCTGGAAAACCGTGGGAGTGGTCCGTATCGCATTTAAGGTTGGCCGCTGCAAGGAAGGGTTTAATTGCGCTGTGCACGAAACCATGCCAATGATTAAGATACCAATAACAGCAACAAAAGTCTTTTCCGGCAATTTCAACAGGTTGATTCTCCGTTAATTGAGTATCCTCGAATTATAAGTCAGCTTGTTAGCCCTGTAAAACCTGGAACCTGATAGTTCCTGATAGATGATACAGATATAATGACCTTAGATCACAAATTGAGGTTTATATGAGACAGGTTGCCGTAATAGGTATAGGCCAGACCAAAATTGATGAACACTGGAATAAATCATTGCGCGAACTCGCGGGTGATGCTGCTCTCATCGCATTGGCTGATTCCGGTCTTGACCGGGTTGAAGCAGTATATGTGGGCAATATGATGTCAGGCTCTGCCAATCACCAGCAACATCTAGGTACATACATCGCGGATTGGATTGGAATGCGCGGTGCGGAAGCGTTTCGAACGGAGGCAGCCTGTAGTTCAGGCGCGGCAAGCTTCCGAACCGCGGTAATGGCAGTTGCCTCCGGCGTTGTGAACAGCGCGCTCGCGGTCGGAGTCGAGAAAATGACAGATTCTCCATTGGGAGAGATCACTGGAGGTTTGGCAACCGCGGCTGATGCTGAATTGGAAGCCGGGCAAGGGCTATCCTTTGTTTCTTTGAACGCGCTGCTGATGCGGCGTTATATGTACGAATTTGGCTGGGAAAAAGAGCATTTTGCGCCTTTCTCGGTGAACGCGCATGCCAATGCCATGCATAATCCTTTTGCGCGTTTTCACGAAGCACTTACCATCGAAAAATATTTAAAAGCGGCAATGGTCAATGATCCCATCAACTTGATGGATGCGTCGCCGATCGGAGATGGTGCAGCAGCTGCGGTTGTCATCCCCCTGGAGCTTGCCCGCAAAGTGAATGGTCATCACCTGGTAGCAGTAGCCGCATCCTCTGGCGCCACGGATACAATTGCTATGCAGCATCGCAAAGATCCTCTCTTTCTAAGGGCAGCCTACCTATCAGGTAAAAAAGCCTACCAGCAAGCTGGAATCACTCCGCAGGAAGTTGACCTGTTTGAATTACATGATGCCTTTTCTATCATGGCAGCCCTATCGTTGGAAGCGAACGGGTTTGCAGATAGGGGTCAGGCACCCCGCCTCGCCATGGATGGGGAGATCCTCCTCAATGGCCGTATCCCGATCGCCACGCGTGGTGGTTTAAAAGCACGCGGGCACCCGGTGGGTGCCACTGGTATGTACCAGATCGTAGAGGTGGTTCAGCAACTGCGCGGAGAAGCCACAGGTTCACAGGTGCAAGACGCGCGAATTGGCATGAGCCAGAATATTGGCGGAAGCGGATCCAATATCATTACTCATATCTTTATAAAACAGGATTAACCCCCCGGCCAATAATCCTGCTCTGATCATGAAACCTGATATGATAAGGGCAGGATTTTTATGCGCTACATTTCGTCAGCCAAACTCACCGAATACCGCAACCAGACCTTCCGCTTTCGGTCTGACCTCAGGTTGAAAGAACCTCAGCAGGCAGTCGATTTTGTTAACGAAAGAGGATTCATTTTTTTCTGGCCAGTTAAAGGATACTCGTTTCCGAGCCTGTGGGGAGCTGTGGCTGGTGACCGGCCTGTCGCAGATGAGCACGATGACCCCGGCCATGTAACCTGGAATTGGAAAGACTCGCTGCTTGATAAAAAGGTCTGGTATTACGCGAGGATCCTTAAACGAAAAAATACCTTCATCTCGCTGGATATGGTTAGGTATTTTTATGCCCTGTCACCCAATTATGGTGAACCGGAAGCTGATTTTGCCGATCAATATAATCAGGGATTGCTTCCACTTGAAGCCAAACTGATCTTCGAGGCACTGGTTAGAAAAGGTCCCCTGGATACATTATCACTGCGCAAAGAAGCCCACCTGTCCGGTTCAAACTCAACATCCCCCTTCAACCGCGCTCTGGATCTCCTCCAACAGCAATTCAAGGTGCTACCTATCGCTATCAGTGAAGCTGGCGCGTGGAAATACGCATTTGTTTACGACCTGACCCATCGCTATTTTCCTGAATTACCGGAACAAGCCCGCTTCATTTCTGAGAGTCGGGCTTTAGAACAGATCCTCATGCAATTCTTTACAACCATGGGAGCAGCCAATCTAAAGAAAATCACCTCCTTATTCCAGTGGAGCGCTGACCGGACACGCAACGCGCTTGACCGGATGGTCAAATCAGGTGCTCTACTGGATGAGATCATCGTTGACAGGAATTCTGAACCACAATATTGTCTGCACTCCATCATTGACTCATTAACCTGATCCTGCTTTTTTTACACACACTGCTTATAATTAATACATCCTGTTCTTCAGATCGGAGTCAGAAAATGGAATTCCATATTTCCCGCAGAGCGCGTGATAAATACCAGTTTGACGAGACGCTGTTTGCTTATGACGGAAATGTGATCTTCGCGAATTTTCACGCCGCCAGGAAGTTCGTACAAAAGATCAACGGGCAGCGCGACCTGGCTTCATTCCCTGAACAGGCTGCAAAAACCAGTCATGTGAACGCCATGGGATTGATCGATGAGATATTTCACCACGTTTTCAAGTTATACCGGGAACAAAAAAATCCATCAGTCCTTAATTTATTACATCAACACTTGGAAAACACTATTACATCTGATTCGCTCGACCGCTTACTCGGATTGTTTATTCGCGAGTTTCCTCCCTTATCAGTTTACAAGAAAGAATCAGATCCCTTAACCTATTTGAACGCATTAACTAATGGAGTCCCCAATCGCGAATTGCTTCTCGAAGAGATCACCATGTTATGGCTGGCCCTTCAAAACCCGGCGCTCGACAATTATCGTGATTTATTTGACGACAAAAACCTCACTTCAGATCCAGGCTTTGCCAGGGTAACTGCAGAAATTCAGACTTTCTTCGAAACACAACCTCATTTTGGCCCTGCCAACCAGTCCCTCATCACCATGTTCAGAAGTCCCGCCATCGAGGTGCCGGACTCGATCACAGGCCAACTTGAGTACATCCGTGATTATTGGGCTGCCTTGATTGGGGATTATTTGTATCGATTGCTCTCCAGCCTGGATTTGATCAAGGAGGAGAACAAGCTTAGTTTCACAGGTCCGGGCATCATCCCCATACCCACTTATAACCAAGACGAATACTTGCGTGCTGGCGGTTCTGGCGTTGATGTTGAGGCGTTTACAAAAGACCGCGAGTGGATGCCAAAACTTGTTCTGATCGCCAAGAACAGCTATGTGTGGCTTGATCAACTCAGCCGCAAGTATCAGCAGGAGATTCGCCGGCTTGATCAGATACCAGAAATAGAACTGGAAACCCTTGCCAGGTGGGGCATCACAGGATTATGGTTGATCGGATTATGGGAACGCAGCCCGGCATCAGCCAGGATCAAACGGTTGTGCGGGAATGAAGATGCGATCTCATCAGCTTATTCGCTTTATTCCTACCAGATCGCTGGAGACCTGGGTGGCGAGGAATCCTATGCTGGTTTACGTGACAAAGCTGCCCGCTATGGTATCCGGTTGGCAAGCGACATGGTGCCCAACCACATGGGAATCGATTCGGAATGGATGATCATGCATCCGGAACGTTTTCTGTCATTGGATCAGTGCCCTTACCCCTCTTACAGTTTTTCCGGAGAGAACCTTTCCACTGATCCCAATGTGATCATCCAGATCGAGGACCATTATTTTGAACGGACAGACGCGGCGGTCGTGTTCAAAAGACAGGATCGCAATAGTGGTGAAGTGAAATACATTTATCACGGAAATGATGGCACAACCATGCCGTGGAATGACACCGCGCAGTTGAACTATCTTAATCCGGAAGTACGCGAGGCGGTCATCCAGACCATCCTGGAGGTGGCACGAAGATTTCCGATCATCCGCTTTGATGCAGCTATGACGCTGGCAAAAAAACATTATCAGCGCTTATGGTTCCCCCAACCCGGGACCGGTGGAGCGATCCCATCCCGGTCGGAGCACGCCATGACAGCAGAAGCTTTTGACCGTGCGATGCCTGTCGAATTTTGGCGGGAAGTAGTCGATCGGGCAGCTGTTGAGGCACCAGACACCCTCCTGTTAGCCGAAGCGTTCTGGCTAATGGAAGGATATTTTGTACGTACACTGGGCATGCACCGCGTTTACAATAGCGCTTTTATGAATATGCTCCGAAACGAAGACAACGCCGGTTATCGCAAATTGATCAAAAACACTCTGGAATTTGAACCAGAAATTTTGAAACGCTATGTCAATTTCATGAATAATCCGGATGAGCGCACTGCCGTGGATCAGTTTGGTAAAGGTGACAAGTATTTTGGTATTTGCACATTAATGGCAACCATGCCCGGTCTACCGATGTTGGGACACGGACAGATCGAAGGCTTTTCAGAGAAATACGGCATGGAATTTCGTAAAGCTTATTGGGATGAGCAGGTCGATCACGACCTGGTCTCACGCCACGAATGGGAGATCTTCCCCCTGCTGCATCAACGTCAACTTTTTGCCGGGGTTGAGAACTTCAACCTGTACGATTTTGTTACCCCGGATGGTGGTGTGAATGAGAATGTCTATGCGTATTCAAACCACGCCGGTAACGACACAGGGCTGGTAATTTATAACAACAGTTTTGGTTCGACCGAAGGATGGATCCATCAATCAATCGTCCAAACCCGAAAAACGGGGCAGCAAAAAAGCATTGAGAGTTTACCTCTCGAAAAGGCCTTATTCCTGCCAGCCGATCGTGAAGCGTTTGTTATTTTCCGCGACCAGGTGACCCGATTGCAGTACCTGCGTCCGCTAAGCGAGCTGATTGATCGCGGATTCTTCATCAGACTGCGTGGATACGAATATCACGTTTATCTGGATTTTCGTGTTGTGCATAATGATGCTTTTCACGATTATGCGGCTTTGTACTCATTCATCGGGCATCAAGGTGTGCCAGATATAGAACAAGCCATAAAAGAACTTGTACTACGGCCTATCCATGAACCCTACAGAGCAATCATAAATCACGGATACCTGGAGTACCTGACGCGCAAGTACGCCAATGGGACGCAGGTTGACAGCCTGGATAACGGGGAAATCCGCACAAAAGTTGAGTTGTTATTAAATGGCGCGGCTTTGAAAACACCGGTACACACAAACTTGGCAGAGGTTGTTGAAACGACCAGCAGATTGTTCACAACCAGTCTCACCCTGCAGGGTGCCGCACGAAATGTGAACATGACAGGGAGCAAAAAGCTACAGGAAACGATTGCCTATATCCTAAACCCATTGAATGAAAACAAAGTCAACCACTTTACATTGTTGAGTTGGGCGGTTTGCAGTCAGATCGGAAAATTAAGCGGCAGTGAAATGTATGCTGATTACTCCATAGCCTGGTTGGATGACTGGCAATTGACCAAGCCACTTGCTGAAGTACTGCGGGGCGTAGCCTCAAGCGAAGCGGAAGTTCAAAATCAGCTCCTCTTATTAAGATTAGGTATTACTCAACAGGATTGGTATGACCGCTCGCACAAGGCGCCTTTACACGAAATCTTCAAGGACTGGTTTACAGACCCTGATATCCAGGTTTTTCTGCGTGTCAATCGATATCAGGAAGTACTTTGGTACAACCGGGAAGCATTCGAGCAATTTGCCTGGTGGATGCTGGTGATCCCCATCAGTAAAGCATTAGCAGACCCTTCCGTTGACCGATCAAGGATCACCGAAATGATGCTTGACCTCTATGAATTAATATCAACGCTCAGGAAGGCAGAGAAAAAATCAGGTTACCAGTTTGAAAAACTGATCAACCTGACGACCACATAAAAGAGAATTGCTATTTTACTGTCCTGAAAAACGACGGTATGCGGTCATATAGTAATCTGCTGCGGTCATGTGGTTTTTCTCATCCACTGCCTCTGCCAGCACGGGAAGGACGGCTTCCGTGTAATTGATTCCGTTAACCTGGTTCATCAAGGCTGAAGCGTGCGCGGCATGACAAATGTTTTTACGTGGTTCGATCCTTGAGAGTTCGTCAAAGAACCACCCGCAGGAGGTGAACATCTGCTGGCAGGCGTATTGGGCTTCAAACAACCCTCTTACCCGATTAATTTCTACTTCAGTGAGACCCCTGGAAACGATCGATGTGACCCACTCTTCAGATTTCTGTACCTTCAGGATCACTTTTATATATAGGTCGCGAGCCTGCAAAGGGTCAATTCCTAGCCTGCAGCATTCATTGTGGTAATCCTGGTAGATCGCCTCGTTCAACTGGTCGAATGCACGTTTCAAAGGCGCTTTCCAGTCGCTTTCCGGTGTACAACCGCACGCTGAACGCCATCTTTCCACACCGTGGTGGCAACTCCAGGAGGTGTTTTCGACGATTCGGGCTCTACCCTTTACCGTATTTTGCTTCAGCCATAACCCCGGCCAGGTTTGTTGAAGCCCTGTTCCTTTCACCGATCCATTCAACAATTGTGATAAGAATTTATCACGAAAAGGCTGATGATGCCCGTACAATTCTCCGTCGGTTGCAATCATCAGGAACTGATCGGGGTCATATAAATCGATCTCAGGTTTTAAATAATATTCCGCAAATGCATCCGCGTTTCCTGTGGCGAATGTGTCAAAACTGACAGTCGAGCTTAATCCCCCATGATAAACAAACACAACTATTGACCTGCCATTGTTAAGTTCCACCTGGTAAGGGGCGCGACCCTCCAACACTTCCACCTGCCAAGGTGCCATTACTGTAAACTGAATGTGATTATCGACAAGGATAGAAAGGGTTTCGACATCAACAGCCGTTTCCGGCAGCCACATCCCCTCAGGTGCGCGATGGAACAGGTTCTCAAACGCGCTGATTCCCCATTTGACCTGTGTACGCTTATCACGCGAATTTGCCAACGGGAGAATACTGTGATGATAAGATTGTGCGATGGCATTACCAGCACCATAGATTGTCTGATTGACCTCATCCTCTTTCACTATGCTTTCAAGAACTTCCGGTGCTACTTCTTGCATCCATCTGACCAGCGTAGGACCAAGGTTAAAGCTGATCCTGCTGAAATTCCGCAGCTTCGCGTTCGGTCGGTAACATGTTTCAAGGGCGTGATCATTCCAGTTTTTATAAGGTGCCGCACCTGGTTCCTCCGGTATCGTACCTGAAAACGGATCTTCCCTGGTCGGCTGATAAAAATGGCCGTGAATACAAAAACTTCGTTTGCTGATCATCGAGGTTGACGCCCTTTCAACAGGTGGTCCAATTGATTCTTAAAGCGCGCTGGTATCATCCCGAATTCCCGCGGAATCACATCCAGGTTGGTTATACGGTCAGCAGCTAATTGGTCCAGCCAAAAAATTGAAATGGGGAATTTACGATAGACCTGGTCGATGTAGAGTGTAAGCCTGCGTAAGTTATCAGGACTGATTGAAACCAGTGAGCGTTTGACTCCGATCTTTTTCATGATCAACTGGATAATTTCGGCGTACGGGATGGATTCGATACCACCAATAGCAAGCAACCTTCCAGCCATACGCGGGTCCTCAACGGCGAGTATCATACACGTCACCAGATCTTCAACCCAAAGCGGTTGAAGCAGGCTTTTCCCTTCTTCCGGTATAAACAAAAAGCCGGGGGACATGCGTAATAACCTGGCAATGGGTTCAGTGAACTGGTCTCCAGGACCAAATATCGCACCGGTACGAAAGATCGTGAAGGGAATTCCACTGTTAATGATCCAGTTTTCGGCAATTCCCTTCGCCTTTAACACAGGATAGGCAGAACCGCGGTCAGCACCGTGATGGCTCAGGTACATGATCCGCTTCGCGCTGGACTCTTTACAAGCCCTCATCAAGGTAGCCGTTCCTTCAACATCCACCTGGTTCAGGTTTCCCTGTAAACCCTGTCGTTCAGCTCCAGCCAGGTGATAGATCACATCTACATCCTTAATTGCCGCGCGCAAACTGCGTTGGTCAGTGAAACTACTCACTGCCACTTCTACTGCGATACCTTTAGGAAAATTGGGAGAGGTTTTTGATGGGCGTAATAATACACGCACCTGTTCGCCTGAATTCGTCAGCGTCCTGATGAGAGACCGTCCGATAAAACCTGTGCCACCTGTAACTAGGATCATCCCTTCAAAATTATAGCAGAGTATTCGATGAAAAAAGCTGGTATGATAATTGCACCGTTTATCGTTTGAATAGTACAGGTTTTGAGGAACCCAAATGACACCATACAAACGAAAATTTCGGGATCTCATCTCACCCCGTATGGGGTTCCATTATTTTGCAGATACAGACCACTATACAGCCAAAGACCTATCCATCTGGCTGCCAATTCTAAAACAGATCAACGCAAGTTGGCTGGTACTCCTGGCTAATGCCAGCCGTGCCATCCCTGAGCAGTTTATTAGTAGCCTCGTTGATGGCGGCATAAATCCAGTTTTACACATGTTACTCCCTCTCCCGAACAGTCCGGCTGCCGGTGAGATGAAAGCATTGTTAAAAGCTTATTCCCGTTGGGGTGTCCAACATATTATCCTTTTTGACCGTCCTAACATGATGCACAACTGGTCGACAGCGGGATGGATTCAACAGGATCTGGTTGAACGTTTTGTGGATCGTTTTTTGCCTCTGGCTTCTTCGGTTGCGCAATCCGGTATGATGCCGATCTTTCCTCCCTTAGAACCGGGAGGGAATTATTGGGACCTTTCGTTTCTTAAGCAAGCGCTGCAATCCATTGAACGCAGGGGTTACACTGACCTGGTCAGGCAGATGGGACTTGCCTCATATGCATTTACATATAATCATGAGTTGGATTATGGCTCAGGCGGACCAATTAAGTGGCCGAAATCAATACCGTATGTGAATAGTCCCGATAGCGAGGATCAGCGCGGGTTCCGCAATTATGAATGGTTGCAATCTACAGCAGTGGCAGCATGCGGCCAGGAATTACCGGTTTTTATGCTGGGTGCGGGCATCAAGGAACCCGGAGTATCCTATTCACCGGAGATCCACGCTGGGATCTGCCTTAATATTCTTGACCAATTAAAAGGCACCTCAGCAGAAATGACCATTCCGGATTATGTTCAGTGCTGCAACTTTTACCTTTTGAGCGCAGCTCCAGGCTCTGATCAATACGAGCAGGCCTGGTTCAAGACAGAAGACGATTATCTGCCCATTGTTGATCTACTGCTACCGGAATTTGACCAGACCCTGGTTGCCGGGAAGGGAAACGTTTCTGTAGAAGACAATTCGAATATAAACTTTAATCATTCACACCCGATCGAGCATTATCTTTTACTCCCCTTGTATGATTGGGGGGTAGCCGAGTATCATCTTGAGGTCACACGGCCCTTCATTCAAAAGTATCACCCCACGATAGGTTTTTCCATCCAGGAAGCAGCGCTCGCGAAGAAAGTGACCGTTATTGGCGGAGAATTAACTTTCTCAGATGAAGCGCTTTCTGAATTGCGCTCCAGCGGCAGTATCGTCGATCGTGTCACTGGAGATGGTATAAGTATTGCAACCCAACTGGCAGAGAGGTAGATTATGACTGATCCCTTATCATCCAACCCTGTTCCACATACGCCTATTCGCGCCAATCTGCCGGTATTAAAAGTGATCGGACTGGGCGGTGGTGGCCAAAATGCTGTTGACCGAATGATCGAACTCGGACTTACCGGGATCGAGTTTATCGCTGCAAATTCAGATGCACAGGTGCTCAAGAACAGCCTTGCTCCGGTCAAGATCCAGCTCGGTCCCAAAGTCACGCGGGGTCTCGGCGCTGGCGGCGATCCAGCCATAGGTGAAGCAGCGGCAGAAGAAAGTTATGCCGAACTTAAGAATGCGTTAAGTGGTGCAGATATGGTCTTCCTCACTTGTGGTATGGGTGGAGGAACTGGTACTGGGTCGATCCCGGTTGCCGCCAACATCGCCCGCGAAGAAGGTGCAGTAGTAGTGGCCATTGTGAGTATGCCATTCTCCTTTGAGATCGGCCGGCGCCAGGCCAATGCGCGAGACGGTCTAACGAAATTACATCAGTATACCGATACATTGATCACCGTTCCTAATGATCGCCTGCTGCAGATCGCGCCAAAAGATCTTCCGATCGAAATGGCATTCCGGCTGGCTGATGATATTTTGCGCCAGGGTATCCAGGGCATCTCGGAACTGGTCACCCAACCCGGTCTTATTAACGTCGATTTTTCACATGTCAAAGCGATGATGAAAAATGGTGGCGGTTCACTTTTGGCAATAGGTACTGGTCAGGGAGAAAATCGGGTCAGCGACGCTATGGAACGCGCCCTACACCATCCCATGCTTGAATCGATCAATCTTGAGAACGCAACCGGTATCATCGCGAACTTTACCGGTGGTGAAGACCTCTCGTTTGCTGAGGTGGTGGGCGCGTTGAACAGCCTGCAAGCCCGGTGCGGTGGTGTTGCGGATATTATCCCCGGTGTGATTTCAGATTCCAAAATGGAAGACCGTGTACAGGTGATCCTCGTCCTAACCGGCCTCGGAGCCACTTCACTGGACCAGAAACCTGCCAAGGTGGAAAAACCGCATCCAACACCAATTGAAGAAATAAAAGACATTCATAAAGAGGATTTCCCCTTCCTTATGGACGATCCGCTCCCAAAAGATCGCCCTGAAGCAGCAGATACTGAATCCGATATCGATATACCGGCATTTATCCGCCGCAAGCAACGCTGAAAGGAATACAATGGACCCTAAAGCAAAATCCACAGTCTGTGCCGCAGTGTACAACCAGTTTCCAGAAGTTCGCGGAGATACACCACAGGTGAAGAACCTCCCGGGCGATAAGTACCAATTGATCTTCCAGGGCGCTGTGAAAACAGAAAACGGTAAATCGCTACCGCGTACTGTGCGGGTCGTTGCCAATGATGACGGTAAGATCTTAAAGCTTTCCACTTCGCGCTAGGATTTTGCAATGATTCGCAAAGTTTTCGAATCGATAGAACTGGAGTTCTGGAACATCGCGATTCCATTAATGACCCGTTCTGAATTACTGCGCAAGACCGTCAAATTTGTTTATCAGGCTTACCACGATCAACAACTGAAAAAGGATGTGGCGTTGTCCATGGCGGTAGCCGGCGCTGGTTTTACGATTGGTATGGTGATCTATTCACTTGCCGCCTTGATCATCTGATCTAATTATCCTCTTAGCTTGTTACCATTATGTTGTTAGTTGACATAATGGTACAATTTTTTTATGAGGAAAAGACCCGCTTTTCTGCAACTCAAAATAGATAAAAACTGGTTAATACCAATCGCTGTTCTTTTTCTCGGGTTTGTTCTTTTCGGCTTGTGGGCTGCCTCACGCCTGCACTCACCCTTGACCAAAGATGTGCATACGGAAACACAAAAGAACTACCTGTTTGTTCAGGTCGATAACCTCGAAGAAAAATCTCCAGAGGTGATCTCGATTTGGGTGGCTTTCGTGAATCGCTCCGCTTACACACACATTGTCTTTATGCCGCTATATCCAAATTCAGACGTCAAGATCAACAATAAGCTCCATAAAGCCCTCCTGGTTAATCGCGATGGTTTGGTGGCTGATCGATCCGTCCGAAAACTCGAAAGGAAATATCACATCCGTACGAACGGATTTGTGGTCGTGGATAACACTGCGCTCACTTCAATCGCCAGCCAACTTCTCAAAGAATCCCTCACATCTGCGAATTTAGCGCCAGATCCACATGACGCAGAGGCAATTTCAAGGTTCCTGGCGAGCGCAGAGGATCATTTCTCCTCGTTTTGTGCACAAATCCAGCAACAAGACAGTGAATTGACATTTGATCGTTTCGATTGGAATCAGATCCTTCCAGCGCATTTTAGAACCGACCTTTCGTTCGAAGAATTGACCATTGAATTTGAATCGATCTTAAAAGCAGGTCAGATTCAAACCTGTGAGGTGATCGAAAATGGATGAGTCCCCCAACAGGAACCGGGTATTTATCACGAATCCAATTCATCACCATGATATAATCCTCTTTCAAAATCAAACCTAACACTCAGGAAAGTGAGCAAAAGTGAGCGCATCAAATGAATTGGACAGGGTAACAACGAACCAGGTCGTCAGCATGGTTTACGAGTTGAAAGTAAATGGTGAAGTGATCGATTCGTGCGACGAGAACGATCCGCTGCAGTTCATTCAGGGATTGGGACACATCATCCCCGGACTGGAACGCGAGATCGAGGGCATGGCAATTGGCGACTCAAAGCATGTGCTGGTATCCGCTGCGGACGGATATGGTGAATTTGATCCTGAGCAGATCGTTGAGATGCCAAAGGACGAATTTCCTGAAGATTTCACACTAGAACCAGACATGGAAGTAACTTTCGAGGACGAGGATGGCACAGAACTAACGGCCTTCGTTGAAGAGGTTAACCTTGATACAGTCACCTTCAATTTCAATCATCCACTCGCTGGTGATGATCTTGAATTTGAAGTCAAGATCATCGGGTTGAGGTCAGCCACCGAAGAGGAATTGGAACACGGCCATGTTCACCTTGATGAACATGGTCATGATAATTACTAAACGAATCAGAGAGAGCAGCCTGGCGGCTGTTTTCTTTTTTATTGCGTCCGGGTTGCGAATGATATACTCCTATCCGGGAGTTTGAAATGTTTTTACCTACCACTCGCGCTGAAATGCAAGACTTGGGCTGGAATGCGCTGGATGTCATCCTCGTTTCAGGTGATTCGTATATTGATACGCCCTACTCCGGGATTGCTGTGATTGGAAGGGTGCTGCTCAACGCTGGTTACCACGTTGGTGTCATCGCGCAACCTGAACTCACCTCAGATCAGGATATCAGCCGCCTGGGTGAACCAGCGCTTTTCTGGGGAGTAAGCAGTGGAACGGTTGATTCTATGGTCGCGAATTACACGGCCACCCTGCGCAAACGTCGCACGGATGACTTCACACCGGGTGGGGTCAACAATCGACGACCCGATCGGGCAGTAATTGCCTACACGAATCTGATCAAAAGATATTTCAAATCCACTACTCCCATTGTTCTCGGTGGCATTGAAGCCAGCCTCAGGCGCATCACTCATTACGATTACTGGAGCGATCGCCTTCGCGCGCCCATCCTTTTTGATTCAAAAGCAGATTACCTGCTTTACGGTATGGCAGAGGTTAGTCTACTCGAATTTGCTGCTACCCTGCGTGATCAAAGTTCACCTAAACAAATACGTGGACTGGCGTACCTGGCCAAAGAATTTCCAGCCGGTTATATCGAATTACCTTCCTTTGAGGAAGTTCTGGCGGACAAACAGGCTTTTACCAGGATGTTCCATCTCTTCTATCATAATAACGACCCGAACACTGCCAAAGGACTCGCCCAACGCAAAGGTGACCGTTTCATGGTGCTAAATCCACCCTCGCGCACATTAGAGCAAAATGAATTGGATGCGATCTATTCGTATGAGTATCAACGCGCGCAGCATCCATACTATGAAAGCCAGGGACAGGTCAAAGCTATTGAAACCATCCGTTTCGCCATCCCTACGCACCGCGGTTGTTATGGCGAATGCAACTTTTGCGCGATCGCGGTACATGAAGGCCGAACGGTCAGTTCGCGCAGCCTCGATTCAATTTTACAGGAGGCTGAAAGGATCACCAGGCATCCCGGTTTTACCGGCATTCTCACTGATCTAAGCGGTCCAACCGCCAATATGTACGGTTTTGAGTGCGAAAAGAAACTGAAACTTGGTGCATGTGAAGACAAGCGCTGCATCTACCCGCAGATCTGCCCGGTGTTGAAGATTAACCATGCCAGGCAGATCGAATTGCTGCAAAAGGTCCGTCAGATTCCCGGCATCCGCAAAGTTTCGGTCGGTTCCGGCATCCGATACGATATGGTCCTGGCAGACCATCAATGCGGGATGCAATACCTGGATGAGATCGTGCGTTTCCACACTTCCGGACAGTTAAAGGTCGCCCCAGAACATTCGGAACAAGCCATATTGAACCTGATGGGTAAACCCTCGACCGAGACACTTTTGAAGTTCAAAGAGAAATTTCAGACCCTCTCACGCGAGGCAGGTAAAGATCAGTACCTGACGTACTACCTTATCGCGGCTTATCCCGGCAGCAGTGAAAGGGAAATGAAAGCCTTGCGGAAATTTGTCCTGACAAGCCTGCAGGTCCTGCCTGAACAGGTGCAGGTTTTCACACCGACCCCCTCCACCTACGCCAGCCTCATGTACTACACAGAGCAGGATCCATTTACCGGCGAACCGATATTCGTTGAAAAGAATCTTCACAGGAAAGCCCTTCAAAAGGACCTGGTAACCACCTCAAGACCAGGCAAAACGACTCGTCCCGGTGTAGGAAAGCCGGTGAAACCCCAACAGAACAGGAAACCTGCCCATGGACGCCAGTAAATATCGAATTTTTGTGTCGTGTGCACCTGGTATTGAATCACTTCTCACTAAGGAATGCCGCACCCTTGGTTTAAAACCGATCCAGGATGACTCCAGTAAAAGTCCCGGCCTGCCAAATGAAGATCCTGGCGGCGTGCTGCTGGAAGGCGGGCTTGAAGACCTGTATCGATGCAATCTCCATTTACGCACTGCCAGCCGTGTGAGCGTGCGGGTGGGAGAGTTTTACGCGGCGGCTTTCTCTGAATTACGCAAAAAAGCTGCGCGCCTGCCATGGGAGCATTTTCTGTTACCCGGACAACCGGTAAAAATAAGCGTATCCTGCCACAAATCGAAGTTGTACCATTCTGACGCGGTAGCTGAGCGGGTTCTTGGAGCTATCAACGATCACTTTGCCGCGCTCACTGGCAGTAAAAGCGCCAGAAGCAAATTGAGCGCTGACGGACAACTCATCCTCGTGCGCCTGGTGAATAACCAGTGCACGATCAGCATGGATAGTTCCGGCAACCTGCTTCATAAGCGCGGATACCGCCAGGAAACGGCGAAAGCCCCGCTGCGCGAAACACTAGCCGCCGCCTTACTTCTGGCCGTCGGTTACGATGGGAGCCGCCCGTTGATCGATCCCTTCTGCGGATCGGGTACGATCCCCATAGAGGCCGCCCTCATTGCCGGCCATATTCCCCCCGGTATTGCCCGTGAATTCTCGTTTACGCGCTGGCCGAATTTTGACCCTGCTGCCTGGGACTCCCAGCTCCAGCAAGCCCGTAGAGCGATTCTCCCACCCGCTCAACCGATCATCGGTTACGACCGCAACGCGGGTGCCATAAAAATCGCTGCTGCGAATGCCGCACGGGCCGGTCAAAAAGAGATCGTGAACTTCATACAACAACCTATTTCAGAACTTCAACCATTGGATACGACAGGCTGGATCGTCACCAATCCTCCATACGGTGTGCGGGTTCATTCCAATAAAGACCTGCGCGACCTTTATGCGCGCTTTGGGTCCATCATTCTCAATTCGTTTGTCGGTTGGCAGGTTGGAGTACTGTGCAATGACCCTGTCCTTGCAGGCAACCTGGCGCTTTCCGATCCTGTTGCTGAATGGCGTTTCATCAATGGCGGTATACCGGTGAAATTTCACGTTTTCCAGAGATGACGGCAGATCACCCTCTCCAAAATAGTCTGTCTGAGGCTTAGGATTCGTGAATTCGCAAGTATGTTAAAATGGCGTTGTTCGTCATATAATCTAAAATCTCAGGAGTTTTTATGAAGCCAATTCGAGTTCTTCAATGGGGTTTGGGAGCCATGGGCAGTGGGATGGCGCGGCTGGTGCTTGAAAAAACGGGGCTGCAATTGGTGGCAGCTATTGACTATCGTCCCGATTACATTGGCCAGGACCTCGGAACTGTCCTTAAAATTGACCGGCAGCTCGGAATTACAGTCTCCGGAAACCCTGATGAAGCGCTGGATAGTGAAAAGGTCGATGTTGTGGTCATAGCAACAACATCCTGGGTCAAAGATCAGATGGCTGACCTGCGCCGAATCATCTCCGCCGGGATCAATTGTGTCTCCATCGCTGAAGAAATGGCTGATCCATACGCTCAGAACCCGGAATTGGCCGCTGAACTGGATGACCTGTGCCGCAAAAATAATGTCACATTACTCGGTACAGGAGTGAATCCCGGTTATGTGCTGGACCTGCTTGTAGTTGCCCTGACTGGCGGCAATCACAATGTGGAGCGTATAGAAGCCTCTCGTGTCAACGATCTCAGCCCCTATGGACCTACCGTGATGCGGACGCAGGGGGTAGGCATCACACCGGCCGCTTTTAAAGCCGGGATTGAAGATGGCTCGATCGTTGGCCACGTGGGATTCCCGGAATCCATTCACATGATCAGTGACGCGCTGGGATTGGGTGTGGATCGTATTGAACAGCTGCGTGAGCCGATCATCAGCCAGGTGTACCGCGAAACCCCGCATGTAAAAGTTCAACCGGGGATGGTGGCTGGTTGCGCGCACACCGGTATCGGTTACCGCGGCGACAAAGAGGTCATCCGCCTGGTGCACCCGCAGCAGATCCACCCTCACCTCGAAGGACAGGACACCGGTGATTACATCAATATCTACGGCAAACCTGAGATTCACCTTTCGATCAAACCTGAGATAGCCGGTGGTGTCGCCACGATGGGATTAGCCGTAAATATGATCCCCCATGTTTTCGCCGCCACACCCGGACTCAAACGCATGATAGACATGCCGGCACCCGCCGCCCTGATGGGAGAGAGCGCATACATCCGTCATATTTAGCCAACCATTAATTTTGGAGGGATCAGAAATATGGTAGAAAAAGGAACCTGGGTGGAGATCGAACAGGTTGTACTCCAACCTGCCGAACGGTCCACGGCGTTGCCTGAAGACACAAAGAAAGTCCCTTACATTCTGCGGGTTTCAGGTTTTCTTGAACAGGATGCTGAGATCGGTCAGAATGTGGAAGTGAAAACCATCATAGGACGGGTTATTAGCGGTAAATTGATCGTGGTCAATCCTAGTTATCACCATAGTTTCGGTACCGTCGTGCCTGAGTTATTGACCATCGGGACGGAGTACGAAAAATGAGCGCCAGGGATATGTCTTACCAGGCCGTAATGGCCCGGAAAAACGACATCATGAAATCCTCCATGGGGATGGATTACGATAATTACATAACCAGCCCCATCGCTTTTGATTATGAACGCATGATGGCGGACACCGGCTACACAATGGAGGAGATCTTCCGCATTCAAACCGAAACAAAGGTCGGTCACACTCCCCTGTACGAACTGCGCAACCTTACAGAAGCAGTGCGCAGTATCTCTCCTTCCGGGAAAGGCGCCAGAATTCTTGTCAAGGATGAAGCCTGCAACGCCTCAGGAAGTTTTAAAGCCCGCCGGGCATCGATCAGTGTGTATGAAGCAGCCCGCAAGGGGTATAAAGGCATCATCGCTGCCACCAGTGGAAACTATGGGGCGGCTGTCGCATCACAAGCTGTTCAGCGAAAACTGAAATGCATCATCGTGCAGGAAGTTTACGACAGCCGTGGAGTGGGTCAGCCGGAGATCATCGAAAAAGGCCGCGCCTGTGAAGCTTACGGTGCAGAAGTGTTAAAACTGACCGTGGGACCCGAACTTTTTTACATGCAGCTGCGCACATTGGAAGAGACCGGTTTCTTCAACGCCAGCCTGTACACGCCTTTTGGAATCCGCGGGGTAGAGAGCCTGGGTGTTGAGATCGCTCAGCAGTCGCGCCAACTTTTCGGTAAAGAACCTGACGCGGTCGTGGTTACCCACGCCGGCGGCGGTAACCTGACAGGTACAGCGCGTGGACTAATATACGCCGGAAGCGGGTCGACCCGCGTCATAGCTTGTTCTGTTGATCTATCCGGTCTGCACATGGCCTCTGATACTGATTTCAACCGGAAATCTTTTACCACCGGGCATACAGGTTTCGGTGTTCCCTTTGCCACCTGGCCGGATCGAACGGATGTACCGCGCAACGCCGCTCGCAGCCTGCGTTACATGGATGAATATCATGTCGTCAGCCAGGGAGAGGTGTTTTACATCACTGAACTGCTCACTAAGATCGAAGGCCTTGAGCGCGGACCCGCCGGCAACACCAGCCTTACCGCGGCGGTTTCGCTAGCCCGTCAGATGGATCGTGAACAGATCATTGTCGTCCAGGAGACAGAGTACACCGGAGCCGGTAAACACCAGAACGCGGAGCTTTCTTTCGCGAGAGAGAATGGCATAGAAATCCGACGCGGTGATCCCGCTGATAACATTCCCGGCAGGACAATCGTGATTCCTGAGCGGCTGGCACAGGTGCAAAGTCAGGTGAAGGATTTAGACCGTTTACGTCTTGAATACCTTGCGAATGCGGCCAAACGCCTGCCGATTACAGAATGGACAGAGGCTGATATTCAATTTCTCGCAGATGATGTAAAAAAGGATCCACAATGGATCCTGGATAATTTTCTGACCAAAAATTAAACAAGATCAATTGGAGTTACGTTATGACTGATGAGCGAATCACGAAGTTTGAAGAACGGCAGAAGATCCTGGGCGAGCTGACCGATGACCAGTTAAAAGACCGATTCTGGCAGTTATGCAATCAGTTAGTAGACCCGATCGTTGAACTGGCCCGTACGCACACTTCCCCTTCGATCGAACGGTCGGTGCTGCTGCGTATGGGCATTGACAGCCTAACCGCGCACAGTGTGGTCCAACGCATACTCGAAGCCGGTTTGCTCGGAAAAGGCGCTGGTCACGTGGTTCTGATGGTTTCAAAAAAGACGGGCAATGATGTCCGAACCGCAGCGCAGGCGATCCTCGATGACAAAGATATTCTTAACGATTTATTCTGAGATTGGTTTGGAGAATAATTGATGACACAAGTTGAACCTTTGGATCCCAATAAGAAACTGGACATCGAACACATCCTGGAAGATCTTGCGCATTATCATCCGCAACGAAAAGGCTGGACCTGGCGGGAAGTTCCGGAAGAGGGTGTGGACATGGGACCTTTCCATTACCACGACATGTCCAAACCGTTAAAGAACAGCATCGGCTTGCCTGCATCAAAATATTTTGACAATATCGATCCACAGCCCAAATGTGTGGTGACCACCGAGATCGCTTCCGGCCGTTTTGAAGACGACATCCGCCGTATGCGTATGGCCGCCTGGCATGGGGCTGATCACCTGATGGTGATCCGGACAACCGGTCAAAGCCACATCGACGGACTGATGGAGGGTACTCCGGAAGGCGTTGGCGGCGTGCCGATCACGCGCAAGCAGATCCGCGCCAGCCGCAAAGCCTGCGACCAGATCGAAGAGGAGGTTGGTCGACCGATCAACTTTCACAGTTACGTTTCCGGCGTAGCCGGACCTGAGGTAGCTGTGCTATTTGCCGAAGAAGGCATCAACGGAGCACACCAGGATCCGCAATACAACGTGCTGTACCGCAACGTAAACATGTATCGTTCGTTCGTGGATGCAGCTGAAGCCAAAAAGGTGATGAACGGCGCACGCATCTTCCAGATCGACGGCGCCCACAATGCCAACGCCACGGCAAAAGCCGGCTGGCTGGTGATGCCGGAATTAATGGTGCAGCACGGCATTAATTGTGCTTTCTCGGTCGCCGCGGGTATGGATAAGGAATTGATAGGGCTTTCCACCGTTCCACCCAACGCACCGCCTGCTCCCAAGTTATGGTATGACCTGCCCTACGCGGTCGCCTTACGCGATTTCTTCTCAGATTTCAAGATGCGAGCGCAGCAGAACACACGTTATATCGAAGCAGACATTGAAGAAGCCATCCGCACGCACACCATCGACACATTGATCTCCATGCTCACCAGCGCCGACATTCAAAGCACCATCACACCTGATGAGGGGCGCAATGTACCCTGGCATTACAACAACATTCGCGGTGTGCAAACGGTCAAACAAACCTGGGCAGCTCTGGATGGCATCAAACAACTGCTTGAGATCAAAAAAGATGGTCCCCTGGGAGAAATGGTACGCGACCTCAAAGAACGCGCTGTGGCTTTCCTTGAAGAGGTCATTGAAACAGGCGGATACTTCGCCGCGGTTGAAAAAGGCTTCTTTGTGGATTCCGCCAAGTACCCGGAACGTAACGGTGACGGTATCGCCCGTGACGGCAAGGGTGGTGTCGGAGCAGATTCGATCATCGAACGCGATGCAGACTACTTCGCACCAGTCTGTGACCATTTCGGTTACAACAACATCCCTGCCGGTCTGGAACACGCCTGCGACGCGATCGATGGCTGCACGCTTTGTAAGCCTGAAAAGATCAGTTATATCGACGAACTCGACCCCGAAGATAATGTAGAAAAACGCCTGGAGCAGACCCTGCCTTATCGCAAAGGCGGCAGAATTAAACCGGAAGCGGAATGGGCGGGAGATGGGACCATTCTGATGCAGTTCTTCGTTCCGCTTGCTGAGGACTTCGCCCGTGTATACGGCATCGAAATGGCGAAGAAACTCGGCCTGATCGACCCTGAGGTGATCAACCTGCAGGTGATGCACCCGGCGGAAGGCTGTTTTATTGAAGTGAAGGGTAAGGTGGGGTTTGATGTGGAACTTGCCTCGCTTAAGATCCCTGAAAAAGAGGTCGTGCTGGATGAGGACACGTTACGGGAAGCAGTAAAAAAGGTCGGGCTAAAAGTCGTCGCTGGCACGGTGGGTGAAGATGAACACAGCGTTGGTTTGCGCGAGATCCTGGACATTAAACATGGTGGGATCGAAAAATACGGCGTCAAGTACCATTACCTGGGCACTTCGGTTCCCGTCAGCAAACTGGTAGACGCCGCGATCGAAACCGGATCACAAGCAATTCTCATTTCAACCATCATCAGCCACAACGATATTCACCGGCTGCAGATGAAAAAACTGGCTGACCTGTGCGTGGAACGCGGCATTCGCGACAATATCATCCTGATCGCCGGTGGCACGCAGGTCAACCCTGAAATGGCCGCCGAGACAGGGTTGGACGCCACTTTTGGGCGGGGAACCAAGGGCATCCATGTCGTCAATGCCATGGTGAAGACCCTCATCAAAAGAGGACAGATCTAATTAGAGGATCACTTGCCCGAAAAGATTCGCATCCTCACGATTGAAGTCGGTTCCACCATCACCAAGGTGAATGGTTTTGTTATTTCACCGTACGGATACCTGGTACATGCCTCCCAGGGCTTTGCCCCCACCAGCATCCAACAGGGTGATGTGAGGATCGGTGTGGATCAGGCAATGGCACAAGCCAGGCGATCTTCCAATGCCATTGAAAATGAAGCGGAAATCTTCGTAAATAGTTCGGCAGCCGGCGGTCTGCGCATGTCCGTACACGGTCTCACTTACAGCATGACCGCCCGGGCTGCCCGTGAAGCCGCTCTTGGAGCGGGAGCCATCGTTAAAAAAGTGACTGCCGGCGCGCTTGATGAATATGATCTGGACGAGATCCGGGAATTACATCCCAACATCATCCTGCTCGCCGGTGGCGTTGATTACGGTGAGAAGAAAACGGTACTCGAAAATGCTCAAAAGATCGCCGAGCTGAATCTACCTGTACCGGTAGTTTATGCCGGCAACAGCGCCCTACGCAGACCCATCGAAGAAATATTCAACACTGCCGGGATCGAACTGTTGGTGACCGCAAATGTATTTCCAGAGGTGGACGTGCTCAACATTGAACCGCTACGCCGCGTCATCCACGAAGTTTTTAACCGGCACATCATTCACGCACCCGGCATGAGCGGTATCGCTGAGCTAACGCGACACGAGATCCTGCCCACCCCGGGCGCGGTACTGCTCGGTAGTGAACTCTTTGCAGAGATAATGGGAGATTGCCTGGTGTTTGATGTGGGCGGAGCCACTACCGATGTTCATAGCGTGACCGATGGCAGCCCGGAATGGACATCCAGGCAGGTTGAACCGGAACCGCGCGCAAAACGTACGGTGGAAGGTGATCTCGGCGTTTATATCAATGCGCGTAATATTATTGAATTAACCGAAAACTGGGAGAAAGAGGATCGTCTAATGGATCTGCAGGCCATCCCTGCCACCGAAAATCAGGTGGAAGTGACACGCTGGCTATGCAATAAAGCGGTTGAAATGAGCATTCGCCGGCACGCCGGTGTGGTGACCGACCTCTACACCCCCACCGGCAAAAAACAGGTCGTCAAAGGCAAAGACCTCACCGCCGTCAAATGGGTGATCGGCACCGGCGGAGCACTGACACGCATAGAAGGCGGCGAGGAGATCCTCACCAGGATCTGTACGGGTGCCGGTAAGTATCTACTCCCGCAACGCGGTACCCGTGTTCTCTTGGATCGTGATTATCGCTTTTCTGCACTTGGAACGATTGCCCGCTCCTATCCGGATGAAGTGAGAAAGACCTTCGAACATTGGCTGGAGAATGAATCATGAGCCTTACCTTTACCCCGCGCCTAGAGATCTACCCAACACGTGTGGCAGAAAACGCCCGTGCGATCTTGCAGATCTGCCATTCACAAGGTATCCAGGTGGCCTGTGTGGGTAAAGTGGTTTGTGCCCACCCGGAAGTAATGCGCACCCTGGAGGAATCCGGCGCTGATATGCTGGCTGATTCCCGCCTTGAAAACCTGGCAGCAATTCGCCGGAACGGCACCAGCCTGCCCCTGATGCTGCTGCGCATCCCCACTCCCAGCCGGATTAAAGAAGTAGTAGAAATCGCAGATATCTCGCTTGTTTCCGACACCGGAACGGTAAGTTTGTTATCCGAAGCCGCCCTGCATACCGGTAGGACGCATCAGGTGATCATGATGGTTGACCTGGGTGATCTGCGTGAGGGTATCTGGCCCGACCGCCTGATCGAATCATTACGCGCCATCATCAACCTCCCCGCGCTTGAAGTAATCGGTTTGGGCACCAACCTGGCCTGTTACGGCGGGGTGATCCCGGATACACAAAAAATGCAGCAGCTTATTGACCTGCGCGATGAGGCTGAAAGAATATTGGGCATTAAACTACCCATTTTGTGCGGCGGCAACAGCGCTAACCTGCCGTTGCTGCTGGCGGGCGGAGTCCCCTCGCAGATCAACCTGCTGCGCATCGGCGAAACGATTCTGCTGGGGCGCAATGTGCTGGATCGTTCGGCTTTCCCCGGCACCCGTCAGGACACCTTCCGCCTGATGGCCGAGATCATCGAACTGGAACGCAAGCCCTCCATCCCGATCGGCTTGCGCGGCCAGGATGCATTCGGCGGTGTGCCCGAGTTTGTAGATCGCGGCGATCGCAAACGCGCCATCTGCAACATTGGCCGGCAGGATGTGGTGATCGACAACCTCACTCCTGAAGACCCGGGAATCATCATCCTCGGCGGCAGCAGCGATCATCTTATCCTGGATGTCGAGGACACCCAACAACCGCTCAAGACCGGCGTTGAGGTAAGTTTTTACCCTGGCTACAGCGCGCTTCTGGCTTCCAGCACATCCCCGTATGTGCAGATAGTTGTGATCAGGGAATGACCTCCACAGAAAAATCACCCCTGCTCTACCAGACCCACGCGCGCATCCATCTGGGTAACATTCGTTTTAATATTGAGGGGATTCGAAAAGCTGTGGGCTCAGAACGCAAGATCCTGATCGCAGTCAAAGCCAATGGATATGGGCATGGCGCGGTCGAACTTTCGCGCATGGCTGAGAAGATAGGGGTGGACTGGCTGGGTGTGGCGACTGTTCCTGAGGGGATCGAGCTGCGCCTGGCAGGTATCACCCTGCCCATTCTAAAATTCAGCCCTGCCTTTCCCGAAGAAATGACTGCCGCGGTTGAAAACCACATCACCCTGGCGGTTTGCGAAAGCGAAAATATTAGACAGCTGCAGCTTGCGTGTGAGAGATTAGGCACTTCTACAGATGTGCACTTGAAGATCGATACCGGCATGGGTCGTATTGGGGTCACACCGGCTGATGCGGCTAAGATGGCTGTTCTCATTGAAAGAGAATGCCCCAACCTGAATCTCAGCGGCGCATTCACCCATTTGCCCGTCAGCGACAAGGCCGATAATGACTACACGAAAGCGCAAATTGTCAGATTCAGCAAAACAATCGAGACAATCCAGGCGGCAATCGGTCGCAAACTGCCCCTGGTGCATTGCGCCAATTCTGGCGCGGTCCTCGCCCACCCCGAAGGCTGGTTTGATATGGTGCGTCCGGGTATTATGATCTATGGTTTCTACCCTGATGCCGAAACTCCGCGCACGATCGACCTCAAACCCGGACTCAGCTTCCTGACCCGTGTGTCCTTCATCAAAAAGGTTGAAAAAGGAACAAGTATTGGCTACGGGCGAACCTGGCTAGCCCCAGAGGATACCTGGATCGCCACCATCCCTGCCGGCTACGCGGATGGCTTTAACCGTTTATTTTCCAATTCCGGCCGCGTGCTGATCAAAGGACGCTCTTACCCGGTGGTGGGCAGGGTGTGCATGGACCAGAGCATGGTCAACCTCGGCTTTAAAACCGATGTAAAGGTTGGAGACGAGGTGGTACTGATCGGCAAGAGCGGCGACCATCAGATCACCGCTAATGAATGGGCTGATCGGCTGAATACGATCACATACGAGGTCACTTGCCAGATCAACAGCCGTGTTCCGCGCGTCTTTGACGCTTACTAGTAATTATCGCCGCTTCTTCAACCCATGATCTACCAAAATAAGCCGCAATGGAAAAAGTGAAAGAACCTGAACTGACCAGTGGATTGCTCCAGAGGATCGCACGGTTACCGCTCTGGTCATTGGTGGTATTGGCGGCTGTTCTCTACATTCCGCTGGCTTTTCTCGGTTACGGCAGCGACAGCGATTCCTATAATGTGGTACGCACAGGCCAATACTTTGTTGAAACCCTTGACTACATTCCATCTCGCCTGCCGGGTTTTTTTGTCCACGAGGTTTTCGTTTATTTTCTCAACCTTGCCGGCGGCAGCCTGCTCTCCAACCTGGGCACCGTGGCGATGGCACTGCTCATGCTTGTTTCCTTCAACCACGTCTGCCGGAATTTACAGGTGCCTCACTTCAATCTGCTCACGCTCATTTTCATGCTGCACCCTTTTATTTGGGTCAATGCTGCTTCTACTATCGATTACCTTTGGGCATTGGGGTTTGCCTTCCTGGGTTTTGAATGCCTGTTGCGAAAAAAGTACATTGCGGCTGCCATTTTTCTGGCGCTCTCCATTGGCAGCCGATTATCTACCGTCCTTATTGTCGGGCTATTCTTTCTATTTACTTATATTAAGATGAAAGACCAACGCCGCAACCTTTTTGTGACTGGATTCGCGGTGGCGCTTTTCAGTTTTGTTCTGTTCATTCCTGCGCTTGATTTCCTTGAATGGGACGTCAGCCGCTGGCTGGTGTTGAGCACCGGCGACCCTGTGCTCTGGACCCCTCTCCTGCGCATCGGCCGCTTCTTTTACAAGAATCTCATGTTCTGGGGCATACCCGCTGCGATGTGGTTGATTTACATACTCTTTCGGGGTCTACTATCCGGACTCTCGCAGGCTAAAAAATGGGATCTGTTAACATGGATATGCCTCGCGGTCATCCTAGCCTGTGAGGTATTGTTCCTGAAGGCACCGATCGAAATGGAATACCTGTTACCCCTGTTACCCTTTGTTTTGATTTTACTGAGTAAGGGTTACGACCGTCAGCCACAAAACCTGTTGGTCCTGCTGGTGTTGGTGCTGCTGGCTAATTTCATCTGGATCAACCCGGCGCGATCCATCACCCCTAATCAAACCAGCGGCGTGATCTACGGATTATGGGTAGAAAAAGGCTATCTCTTGCAGGACATAACCACACGCCTGGCGATACTCAGTCCTTGAAGTAGATCGGGTTCGATAACACCGCTGGCAGTAAAGGAAGACCCGGTAGAAAAGCGCGTGCCACTTCCACCCGGGCAAACCCCGGCTTAACCATTTTGTAGATAATGTCTAATCCGCCGTCAGCGGGTGCTTTACATAAGGTCTCGTGGTTGTCGGCAGTGATCACCTTCACCTCGTCCCCCGCGAGCAGACCGGTAATTTTAATGCGCATTTCCTGCTGTTCGTTCCAATTCACTTCGTCGCCCAGCAAGGCTTTTCCGGCTGTCATCTCGATCACCGGACCGTCCGTGGCAAAAGTAATGAAGCTGTGACCCTGCCGCAGCGCGGACAGGATATCACTCGCGCCTGCGCTCTTCGCGTACACCCCCATGGTCGGCCCACCCAGGAAGATGAAGGGTGTATCCCGGTGATAGTCACTGCCCCCGCAGATGGGGATGCGCTTCCCGCCAGCCAGCATGTGCTGCCACAAGCCTACCGCCCGCAGGTTGGATTCCCGCATGGGTCCGTTCCATACCTCCAGGCAGTCGAAAGGCAGGCTTTGCATATCAAACTGAAAACTGCTGCTGCCTTCAAAGGGGTGGTTGATGGTAATTAAAGCGCCGCGTTGCCTGGCAGTATTGAAACGCGCGTGAACTTCTTCATCTGAGCTCGTGAAAAAAGGTTCATCGTAAGGCTGGTCTACACCCAAAAAGTTGGCGTGCCCGCGGTAATGAGTCCATTCCACACCGGGGATCAGCGTAAGACCGGGAATATCGGGCAAAGCGTCTTTTGAGACCATCTGGTTGTGATCGGTGATCGCCAGAAAATCAAGCCCATTGGCTCTCGCCTTAAAGCCGAGCTCATCCAGCGTGTGCACACCATCTGACCCCACCGAATGGACATGCAGATCGCCTTTCAACAGGCGTAAAGATTTATGGGTAAAACGGATCGTGTAATGCACATCCACACCATCCGCTGCGACCTTATACGCCCCCACGATGATTTGCCATTTCCCTGCCGTGATTGGACCGGCTTTGTAGCCCGGAGTGGTATACGTTTCACTGAGCCTCACCTCGGTCTTATCCGATCCTGACGCTCCCACCTGCCTGCCCAACGGATCGATCACTCCGATATCAATGATGTTCAGCTGGTTCATCGCCGTAAAAACTCCGTTCTCGATCGCGTGCGCAACCGGCGACCGGCGTTGATATTCATAATTGATCTGTATGGTTTCGATATTCTCCGGTACAGTGAATGGAACAGTAAAATACGTACCCTGCCGCTCCTGCCCGATGTGAACCTCAAGAACCATCATATCCTGATCCATAATGACTTCTCCTTATGCTAGCGGGTCAAGCGCGAATGCCAGAAACTGCTGAATTTGTTGATCCCACAAACTCCATTCGTGTCTGCCATCTGCTTCAACGTACTCCAGCGGAACCCCCAGCTTGCGGCAGGCATCACGGAACAGAACTGTGAGCGGGTAAATGTCGTCCTGTAGGCCGCACGAAGCATACAACCGCGGGAGTATTTCAGGCTGCTGCGCGGCGCGTTTGAGCCACACAAACGGATCGTGTTCACTGCCGGTCAATTTCGCCAGGTCGCCGAAAAGTGTCTCAAACTCCCTGTGGTTGGGATGATCAGGTTGGGCATCGAGGATGGCCAGTGACAGCACCCCTGAAAAACTTGCCGCTGCGAAATAACGCTCAGGGCGCAACAACGCGGCTTTCATCGCCCCATACCCACCCATTGATAAGCCCGCGATCAGCGTGTTTTCGCGCCGCGGTTGGATCCCGAACACCGCTTCGAGGTAACCCGGTAATTCCTCCACCAGGTAGGTGAAGTAGCGCTGACCATTAGGCTGATCCAGGTAGAAGCTGCGCCCCGCGGTTGGCATCACCACCACAATTCCGAAGCGCCGGGCGTAGACCTCGATGGCGGTGTATCGCTGCCACGCGCTCGCGTCATCGCTCAGCCCATGCAGCAGGTACAATACCTTACGGTCATGCAGTGGGGTCACTTTTATCTCAGTGGGATCCGGAAGGATCATGTTTAATGGCAAATTCACTTTTACCATCTCAGATGAATGCTCAATATGTACGAATGCCATAATGTTCCTTTCATGAATCACTCAATTATTACCCTTAAGCAGGTGGATTCAAGTAAAATTCATTATACGATGCAAATGATTCGAGACAAAATCACTCCAGGATGAAAGAGAAAAGGTCAGGTAAATGACAATTTCCACCGCAACCGCAGTCGCCCATCCGAATATTGCATTTATTAAGTACTGGGGCAACCGTGATGACGAGATCCGCCTGCCGCAGAATGGATCCATCTCAATGAACCTGGGTGACCTTACCACGCGTACAATGATCACGTTTGACAGCTCTCTACCGAGGGACACCTTTGACCTTAATGGCATCCGCCAAAGCGGAGCGGCTTTGCATCGGGTAAGCCAGCATCTTAACCTCATCCGTGGCATCCGCGGTTTTTCTGCGCCGGCGCATATTTTCAGTGAGTCCAATTTTCCTGCAGGGGCTGGACTCGCCTCCTCTGCCGCCGCGTTCGCCGCTCTGACCGTCGCGGCGGTGCGAGCCGCCGGTATCGAGATGACTGAAAAGGACCTGTCCCGCCTCGCCCGTCGCGGATCGGGTTCAGCAGCTCGCTCCATTCCCAGCGGTTTTGTGGAATGGTTTCGCGGGGACACCGACACGGATTCATACGCCATCTCCATCGCTCCACAAGAGCATTGGGACCTCATGGATTGCATCGTGATTCTGGATGACAGCCATAAAACCACCGGTTCTACTGAAGGACACCAGCTCGCCCTAACCAGCCCGCTGCAGCAGGCGCGGGTAAAAGATTGCGATCGACGCCTTGAGAACTGCCGCGAAGCGATCAAACGCAAAGATTTCGACGCCCTGGCCAGGGTGATCGAGGTAGACTCCAATTTGCTGCACGCTGTCGCCATGACTTCAAACCCGCCAGTGTTCTATTGGCTGCCTGAAACAATTACTGTCATGCAGACTGTCATTGGATGGCGCAAGGCGGGAATACCGGTGGCTTACACCATCGATGCAGGACCGAATGTTCATGTGATCTGCGAAGCTTCATCTAATAACCAGGTGCAGAAAAAATTATCTGCTTTACCTCGTGTACAGAGCCTGATTTGTTCCAAAGTGGGACCTGGTGCATTCCTCGAGTAGATTCGTGATATTCGTCCCAAACCATTATTCTTGACTTTTTCAGGTTTATACAATAAAGTTAATCGAATCTTCAGATTGCTGATGGATATATGAATTTAACAGGAGGTGCGTATCGAAATTTGGGTGGAAACCAGCAAGTTGATCGTTCAAAATAACACAACAAAAATGGAGGAGATATAATGCGAAAGTTATATGCAATTCTTGGTGTTTTGATCGTTGTGACGATGGTGTTGAGCGCGTGCACAACCCCCACCGCTGCCCCGACCGAAGCTCCTGTCGTTGAGCCTACTGAAGCCCCTGTGGCTACCGAAGCTCCAGTTGTAGAAACAGAAGCCCCTGTCGTTGAAGTTGAGAAGTGTGTCCCGCCTGTGTTGGCCGCACCGACAACAGAACGCAAAGGTGGCTGGCTGGATGAGATCGTTGTATCTGTTGTAACTGCTGATTCCGCCATCACCCAGATCGAAGCTGGCGCGATTGACATTTACGCCAATGGGCTTTCATCCAAAGACTTCCCCGCCATCCAGGAAGCTGGATTAAGCTACTCGACCGCCAGCGGTCTGTACTATGACATTCAGTACAACCCGGCTGTCTTCACTGACGAGACCAAACTCAATCCCTTCTCAAATCGCAAGATTCGCGAAGCGACCAACTGGCTCTTCGACCGTGATTACATCAACCAGGAAGTCTATGCTGGTGGCGCACTGCCCAAGTTCTTCGCCATCACCACCCAATTCCCTGATTACGCTGACCTGGCGGACGTCGCCCGCAAGTTGGAATCCTACTACGCCTATGACCTCGAGAAAGCCAAAGAAGTCATCAGCGCTGAGATGGTGACAATGGGCGCCGAGCTCGTTGACGGCAAATGGAATTACAAGGGCGCACCTGTTACCCTCATCTTCCTCATCCGCAACGATTCCGATGGTACCCGTATCCCCATCGGCGAGTACGTGGCCGCTCAGTTTGAAGCGATCGGATTCACTGTTGATCGCCAATTAAAGACCTCACGCGAAGCCAGCCCAATCTGGTATTCAGGTGATGCCACTGCCGGAGAATGGAACATGTATACCGCTGCCTGGAGCGCCACAGTTCTCGATCGTGACCAGAGCAATATCTTCCAGGAAATGTATCTGAGCTCCAGTGCCCAGGGTATCCCTGTCTTCCTCTTGAATGAATCCGATCCCGAATTCAAGGACCTTGGTGACAGGCTCGCCACAACTGACTTCAAAACAGTTGAAGAACGCCGTGAAATGATGGCCCGCGCGCTTGAACTCTCGCTTCAGGACTCCTTCCAGGTGTTCCTGATCGACGGTAAGAACTTCATCCCCTACAATACCAACCTCATTGCCACATCCGACCTTGCTGCCGGTATTGAAGGCGCCCTCATCTGGCCGCACACTATCCGCTTCCGCGATGCTGAAGGCGGTACATTGAAGTGGGCTACCCAGAACCTGTTCGGTGAACCCTGGAACCCGATTGCCGGTTCCAACTGGGCATACGACCAGGGTGTCATCCGCGCCACTTCCAGTGGTGATGTGATGTACGATCCCTACACCGGATTGATCTGGCCGCTGCGCGTCGCCTGCGCTGATGTTGAAGTAAAAGAAGGTCTTCCTGTCGGCAAGACACTGGATTGGGTCAACCTCAAGTTCTCACCCGAGATTGCCCTTCCGGACGATGTCTGGGCTGACTGGGACGCCACCGCACAGAAATTCCTGACTGTCGCGGAAATGAAGGAAAAGGTTTTAGCCGCCCAGGATAAGGCTGCTGCGATTGAAGCTGCCAAACCCGAGGTTGAAGCCAAGGCTGCTGAACTCCTTGGGGCCTTCGATTTCGGCGCTCTAACTGTTGAAACACTCGACGCGCTGACTAGCGAATACATCGCCTTCGCCGCCGAGAAATATGGCGTTGAATGGGACATCACAGGATTCCTTGCTGGTGAAACCGCCGGTGAAGTTGAATGGATCGATGCCAACCTGCCCGTGGAAGATGTCGAAGGCCGCAAGGGTGAGGTGGAATGGTGGCTTGGTTATGTGGTCGAAAACACAGATCCCACTGCCGAAATTCTTGGCCTCGCTGCCCGCGATTACACCTCCGCACTGCGCAAGTCAACCGTCTACTACCCGGCTGACGTCTTTGAGACCACCAAATGGCATGATGGCACCAACCTTTCGATGGCTGACATCGTCATGGGTATGATCATGACCTTTGACCGCGCCAAGACTGACAGCGCCATCTATGACCCGCAGGCAGTTCCTAATTACCTGCCCTTCATGGAACAGTTCAAGGGCTTCAAGATCATCTCCACCGATCCGTTGGTCCTGGAATACTACAGCGACACGTATTCACTGGATGCCGAACTGAACGTGCCTGTATTCTTCCCGACTTACGCTTTTGCTGAAGGTCCCTGGTCCATGATGGCTGTAAGCAACCTCGCTGAAGCCGCTGGTGAAATGGCCTACTCGGCTGACAAGTCACTGGCAAAAGAAGTTGAGCAGACCAGCTGGATTGGCGGTCCGACCCTCGAGATCCTCGCCAAGTATGTTGACCAGGCCCTCGCAGAAGGTTACATCCCCTACGAGCCCACCATGGGTGCCTTCCTGACCAAGGAAGAAGCCACTGCCCGTTACCAGGCGTTGAAAGACTTCTATACTGCAAAAGGTCACTTCTGGATTGGATCCGGTCCTTACTATGTTGACCAGGTATTCCTGACCGAGAAGTCACTCGTTCTTAAGCAATTCGCTGATTATCCTGACTTCGCCGACCGCTGGGCGAACTTCGGTGAACCCAAACTGGCCGACGTTGAAATCGACGGTCCCGGACAGGTTAAGATCGGTGATGAAGCCACCTTTGATGTCTATGTGACTTACAGTGGCGAACCTTACTCTTCCGCTGAGATCAAGATCGTCAAGTACTTGCTCTACAACGCCAAGAACGAGATCGTAAAAGTTGGCGAAGTGGTTTCTTCAGAAGAGGGTAAGTACAGTGTCGTTCTCGATGCGGCAACAACCAGCGCGCTCGAAGCCGGTGCTAATAAGCTCGAAATTGCAGTGGTTCCATTCACTGTGAGCCAGCCGACCTTCGAAAGCATTCAGTTTGTAACCGCTCCGTAAAACTTCACGAAAAACGCAACACAAGGTAAAATGGATTGGGGCAAGTTCCTTGCCCCAATCCTATCTCATTTAGAGGAAATAAAATGACGTCAGACACAGTTACCGAGGATCTCCCCGAAGTAAAATCCAAAACGCCATCGTCCTCGACATTAGCCCGTGTATCGCGGTTTATGGGTGTGCGCCTCATTCTACTTTTTTTCACTGTCGTCATCGGCGTTTACCTGACGATCCTTATCGCCAACATGGGGGGATATGTCGATCAGATCATGCGCAACGAAATTAAAGAGCGGGTCAATATGCAGGTAGCGGCCATGACCGCCAACAAGCCGATTTCTCCTGAAGTCCGGAAAAAAATGGCTGAGGAAATGATCGCGCTAGAGGAGGAACGGCGTGGTTTGAATACACCGTTCATTATCCGCTCCTTCAGGTATCTTGGTAACGCGTTGCAGCTCAAACTCGGTAGCGCTTTGCAAATGGTCAGCGACGCTGGTTCACGCCAGGTGCGTCTGATTATATTGGAAAGGTTACCGGCCACCCTTCTGCTGATGGGGTCTTCCCAGTTATTCCTGTTTTTCTTCAGCGTGCTGATCGCGCTCAGGTTATCGAGGTCATACGGCAGTATCTGGGACAAACTGGTGATCACTCTCTCTCCCACGTCATCTGCCCCACCCTGGTTTTACGGCATTTTCTTCATTTTGATCTTCGCCGCCTTACTAAAACTTCTACCTTTTGGAGGCATGATATCAGCGCCTCCCCCTGAAAATACGTTTCAATACCTTTTAAATCTTCTGAAACATCTTATTCTCCCCGCCTCATCGCTCGTCATCGCCTCGCTATTTATCAGCATTTATACCTGGCGTACCTTCTTCCTCATCTATTCCAGTGAAGATTACGTGGACATGGCCAAAGCCAAAGGGTTATCGGACCGCGACATTGAAAGCCGCTACATCCTGCGCCCAACCCTGCCCACGATCATTACCAATTTTGCCCTGCTCCTGATCGGTATCTGGACGGGAGCGATCATTACTGAAACTGTGTTCCTATGGCCTGGAATTGGTAGAACCACCTATGAAGCAATCGGCTTTTTTGACACTCCAGTGATCGTAGGCACTACCATCATCTACGCATACTTGCTCGCCATTACTGTTTTTGTACTTGATTTCATCTATGCCCTGGTTGACCCGAGGGTGAAAATTGGGAGTGGGAATTAACGATGAAAAAATTTAGAAACACCCTCACTGAAATTTCACGATACCCTTCAGCCATCTTCGGCATGTTTATTGTAATCGCCCTTCTTGCGCTGGCAATCTATGCGATGGTCAAGATTCCTTATCAGGAAGCCATCCGATTGTGGCGTGGCGGTGAAGCGGTGTGGTACCAGAATCCAAAGAATGTACCTCCCAACTGGATTAATTGGTTCACAAAAGACAAATTACCGCAGTCATTTGTGGTAGGCGTAGGCGAAGAAGGAATTACTAAAGTCATCACCCCAGGAGAAAAAGGGGTTTCTGAGATCGATTTTTCATATTCCTTCGAATACGATTACGACAAATACCCGCAGGAAATGTTCCTGTATTTGAAGACGAACTACGTCGATAAAAATCCATTCATTTCAGTCATGATGGTCACTCCCGACGGTCGTGAGATCCGCATTAGCGACTTCGGCGTTGGCCGCACACAAACCTTCAGGTTCACACAGGAACCCAAGTTGAAGCGCCGCCTGGGTGGACTGGACGCCATGACCGGTATCTTCTCAGTAGAAGATTCCGACCCACCTGTGCCTTTGAAGGGGACTTACACCCTGGTCATCGATGGTCTGGTATTCGAAAAAGATTCCGACATTGACCTCGAATTCGTATTGCATGGTCAGACATATGGGATAGCAGGAACTGATCATCAGCGCCGTGATCTATCTGTTGCACTCTTATGGGGCGCACCGATAGCCATCGCGTTTGGCTTGCTCGCTGCCGTCGGCACCTCCCTTCTTTCCCTCATCTTTGCTGCGGTTGGGGCTTGGTTTGGCGGCTGGGTGGATGGATTGATTCAACGCGTGACAGAAGTAAACATGGTCCTACCATTCCTTGCCATCCTGATCATGGTGGGTACGTTCTATTCCACCAGTATCTGGACGATACTCGGTGTCACCGTAATTCTAAGTATATTTACCGGAGCGATAAAAACTGACCGCGCGATATTTTTGCAGGTGAAGGAATCCCCGTACATTGAAGCAGCCAGAGCATACGGTGCAAGCAATTCCCGTATCATTTTCAGGTACATGATCCCGAGAATCATTCCGCTGTTGATTCCCGGACTTGTTTCCGCAATTCCCGCTTATGTCTTTCTCGAGGCTTCCCTGGCGGTTCTTGGCCTGGGTGACCCTGTACTGCCCACCTGGGGAAAGGTGATCAACGATGCCTTCACGAATGGTGCGCTTTACAAAGGGTATTATTACTGGATCCTGGAACCTGCCGTGCTGCTGATGATCACCGGATTGGGTTTTGCCATGTTGGGATTTGCTCTTGACCGCATCTTCAACCCAAGATTGAGAGGTATGTAATTAACATGGAAGATAGACCCCTCCTCGATGTACAAAATTTAAGACTACACTTCAAGACCACCAAAGGCATCGTCCAGGCTGTGGATGATGTGGATTTTCAACTGGAAACCAACCAGGCTATCGTCATTGTCGGGGAATCAGGCTGCGGTAAAAGCTCCATGGCAAAAGCTATTTTGCGCCTGTTACCGAGAAACGTTGCTGAATATTCTGGTAAGGTATACCTTAGCGGAAAAGACATCATGGCTTTGAATGAAGAGGATTTCCGTAAGCAGGTGCGTTGGGTGAAAATGTCAATGGTGCCACAGGCTGCCATGAATGCGCTCAATCCTGTGTTACGAGTAGGTGACCAGGTGGCTGAACCGCTCCGGGTTCACTTTGGCATTGACAAAGACGATGCGCTCGCCCAAACGAAGACGCTGTTCCAACGGGTTGGTGTTCCGGTCGACTTCATCAACCGTTATGCCTTTGAGCTTAGCGGCGGCATGCGCCAACGTGTCGCCCTTGCGATGTCCCTCTCCACCTCGCCGGATGTGATTATCCTTGATGAACCTACATCCGCACTGGATGTGTTAACTCAATCCAACATTTTTAACCTGCTGAAAGCGATTAAAAGTGGTACCAACGCCAGCTTCATCCTCATCACACATGATATCGCCACATCCAGCGAACTGGCGGACCGTGTCGCAGTGATGTACGCCGGTCAGATCGTGGAATTGAGTGATGCGGAAGTATTTTTCAAAGAACCTCATCATCCTTACTCTGCCAAACTGATGGCGAGTGTGCCAAGACTTCGCGGTAATGAAGAACCCGATTTTATTATAGGCAGACCCCCCAGTCTGATCAATCCGCCCACCGGTTGCCGCTTTGCGGACCGCTGCCCGAAACGCTTTAGCCGTTGTACTGAGGAACCGCCTATTACCACTTTGGGCAAAAACCTCGTCAAGTGCTGGTTATATTCGTAAGAAATGAGAATATCGAATGAGCATAACTGAAAATTCAAAAGTATCTCCACTGGAAGAGGTTTTTGACCCAAAAACGCAAACCTCCCTGCTTTCCGTTCAGGATTTGCGCGTCTGGTTTATATTACGAAAATTTGGCTTTGCCCACATTGGTGATGTTCACGCTGTAGATGGTGTCAGCTTCGACCTTGAATTTGGCGAATCCATCGCCATCGTTGGCGAAAGCGGCTGCGGCAAATCCAGCCTGATGAAGACCATCCTGGCGCTTTATCCGCCCACAGGCGGCAGGATCTGGTTCGATAAAACCGATTTGAGCGCGCTCAAAGGGGCAGAAATAAAAGATTACCGCTCCAAAGTCGGGTTCATTCAACAGGACCCTTATGGTGCGCTGCCACCGTTCCTGAGCGTGAAAGGAATTCTTGAAGAACCCCTGATCGTGCACGGTGTCAAGGATCCGCAAGAACGCCTGGAACGCATTACCAAAGTCCTCGAAGAAGTAAAAATGACGCCGGTGAATGAGTTCCTCAGCAAATTCCCCCACATGCTCAGCGGTGGTCAGCAACAGCGCGTGGTCATCGCGCGTGCCATGATCATGAACCCCAAACTGCTCGTGGCAGATGAGCCCGTGTCCATGCTGGACGCTTCTGTCCGTGTGGAAGTGTTGAAATTACTCCGCAATCTCCAGGAAAAACACAATCTGGCTGTCATTTACGTCACCCATGACCTCTCTACAGTGCGTTACTTCTCTGAACGAATTTTTGTAATGTACGCCGGTCAAGTAGTCGAAAAAGGACAAGTGGATCGATTGGTTAACAATCCGCTCCATCCTTATACTTTCGCACTTCTTGAAGCAACCTCAGACCCTGATGCAAATAACGCAAAAGTAATGAAAGAAATTCCCACTGGTGAACCCCCCAGTCTGGTCCGCCCACCTGCAGGTTGCCGTTTCCATCCACGTTGTCCTAAAATCATAGCAGGCTTGTGCGATGTTGAAGTTCCACCAGAATTCAACCCGGAACCGGGGCAGTATGTATCTTGCTGGTTATATAAGTGATTTTCGATAAATTTGATCCAAGAAAAATTTTCTGGTTAGCCATCGCGCTAATGGTCATTGGCGTGATCCTACCTTTGCTCATGGTTTTGCATTATCTGGATGCTGTTCTTTACTGGAATTCGTACGTTTACTATCTGATCAATATAATTGCATTCATCTGCCAGGTTGGTGGTTTCCTGTTGGGTATCGCCAGCGCAGCGTTCTATGTCAGTAAAAAGAAAAGGTAATTGACATACGATCCAATGGTTTTAAATAAACGGGTGCTTTGCCACCCGTTTTCGTTTACTACTTCGTAACTTATTAATAAAATTCACATACATAAACGTTATAATAACTGAAAAAAGAACAGGAACTCTATGAACACTATTGGTAGCACCGCTTTAACCATCCTCCAATTTGTGATCGCTTTCGGCGCGCTGGTATTGCTGCACGAGCTTGGTCACTTCATTTTTGCGCGACTCAGCAAGATCAAGGTAGAAGAGTTTGGCATCGGCTATCCGCCCAGAATGGTACACCTCTTTCGAGCAGGCGGCACCGACTTCACGTTTAACTGGATCCCCTTTGGCGGATTTTGCCGCATGAAAGGTGAAGACCAGAACGATACTGAGCCAGGCAGTTTCCTCGCAGCCAGACCGATCAACCGCTTGATTACCCTGTTAGGCGGCTCTGCATTCAACCTGCTTCTTGGATTTCTTCTCATCACCTATCTTTTCACACGTATCGGTTCGCCTGATGTGACGAAAGTGCAGATCTCTGATGTTACTGCGAACACCCCCGCCGCCTTCAGCGGAATTCAGGTGGGTGACATTATTTCTGCTGTTAATGGCACTCCAATTGATAGTATGGAAAAGCTTTCCACGGAGATTTCCAGCCATTTGGGTCAACCATTGGAGATTGTATTGCTCCGTGATGGTCAGCAGGTCCAGGTGGTCGCCACCCCGCGTGAAGAATGGCCTGAAAACCAGGGACCGCTTGGCATCACAATCACTAACCCCAGCGTCAAAGTCTCATTTATTCAGGCGATTCCCAGCGCAGCTGTCACCACATTGGATCAGGGTTTCCAGTTGATCATGCTGCCGGTGCGCCTGATCAGCGGTCAGATCGCGCCATCAGAAGCGCGCATGGTCAGCGTAAAAGGTATTTATGACATTTACGCCCAGGTGCAGAGCGTGGATAAAGAGGAAGCCGCCCAAAACCCGGAAATGGCAGGTTTGAACACGCTGTACTTTTTCGCGGTCATTTCTGTTGCTTTAGGCTACACGAATCTTCTTCCCATTCCCGCGTTGGATGGTGGGCGCATTCTCTTTTTACTGCCTGAATTGCTTTTCAAGAAAAAAATTCCCGCGGCGCTGGAAGGCAAGGTTCACATGGTGTTTTTCGCGTTACTCATCACGCTGATGGTCGTTCTGATCATCAATGACATTGTGAATCCTGTATTAATACCTAAATAGGAGGACCGGTGATGGACGAATCGCTTGATCTGACCCCGTTTTCCGCTGTCCTGGAAGCGCTGCAGGACCTGAGCACTCCTTTTCCCGCCCGTTTCCTGCGTCACTTTTCCGACCTCACCCGCAGGAATTTGAAAGATTTTCAACAAATCTGGCCAAACCTGCCTGAACTACGTAAAGTAAGCCTCCTGGAAGATCTGGAAACCGTACTGGAATCTGACACAGTGGTAAATTTCGACGAACTGGCTCGCGTATTACTTTTCGATCCTGTCGCTGCTGTCAGAGTCATCGCCCTGCGACTTTTGTGGGAGTGTGAAGATTCACGCTTGATCCCGGACCTTCTAACCCTGTCCTCCAAGGACCCTGATGAGACTACGCGCGCAACCTCTGCTTCTGTGCTGGGTAAATTTGTACTGCTTGGAGAACTTGAAACGATCCGTGCTGATCTCTACACAGAGATTGTCAATCATCTTGTAAAAATCGTTGAGGGAAATGACCACGCCCGAGTTAAACAACGCGCCCTCGAATCGCTCGGGTATTCCAGCCATCCCTCGATCCCTGGTTTGATCCAGAATGCTTATTTGTCCAACGAGCCCGGCTGGGTCAGCAGCGCTTTGTGCGCCATGGGTCGCTCAGCGGATGATTCATGGGCAGCTCAGGTGGATAAAATGCTCAGTTCACCAGACCCTGATGTGCAGTTTGAAGCGATTCGTGCTGCCGGAGAACTGGAATTGACCGGGTCAAGAGAAAAAATGTTAGCCGCCTTGGAAGAAGGCGTTGACGACGAGGAAATACGTCTTGCTTTGATCTGGTCGCTCTCCCAGATTGGGGGTGATGAGGTCAAGGAAAAACTGGATGAGCTTCTGTTAAACGCAGTCGATGATGATGAAGCCGAGTGGATCGAAAAAGCGATCGATAACCTGGAGTTCTCCTCATCCAGTGGTATGCAAATTTCCAAACTTCCATCAGAATACGAAGATGAGGACGAGCTAGACTACGAGGATGATGAATTTGAAGACGAGGAGAACTACGACTTGGACGATGACGATGAAGAAGACAATGAATGATTCGCATTCTTTTTTCTGGTTATTTCCATTTTAGATTTTCTCAGCGGGTTCCGTAATGCACGAATTAAAAAATGCGCACATTCTGGTGGAAGGCCGGGTGCAGGGAGTCGGTTTTCGCTATTTCGTAAAGAATCTTGCCTCTGAGCTGCGCATTACCGGTTGGGTGCGCAACCGGTTTGACGACCGGGTAGAAATCCTCGCCCAAGGGACCTCTTCGGACCTTACCAGATTTATCGCCGCTGTGCGGGTTGGTCCGCCATCCGCGCAGGTGACCAGTCTCGAGACCGATTCGCCACCTATTGAAAACCGCTTCGAACGATTCTCAATTGCGCCGTCAATTTAAGTAAACCCGCGGATTACTCGATCTCTCCAGCCATCAAGCGCGCTTTTTTCCATGGCGGTATATCTGATTCTTCGGCCAGCATCTGCTTAAGATCGATGATGCGATCTCGAATAAGCGCTGCCTGCTCAAACTGCAATTGACTTGCTGCCTGTTTCATTTCTTTTTCCAGCTCAACAATCAAGCGTTTAAGATCCTTTAATGGCATTACTGGAGCACCAGCAGCCGTAATATACTCTCCCTTTGCCTCAGCTGCCGCCGTCGGCATTGACAATCTTTCCGTCAGATCATGAACAGCTTTGATCACGGTATAGGGTTGTATGCCATTGGCTGTGTTGTAATCCTGCTGCTTTTTTCGGCGCCGATTGGTCTCATCTATCGCGGATCGCATGGCGTCTGTGACCACGTCGGCATACATGATGACCTTGCCATTCACATTACGCGCAGCCCTGCCGATCGTTTGGATCAGGGCGGTCGCGGAGCGGAGGAATCCCTGCTTGTCCGCGTCCAGGATCGCCACCAGAGACACTTCAGGCAGGTCCAAACCTTCGCGCAGTAAATTTATACCTACCAACACATCGAACACCCCCATGCGCAGGTCACGAAGAATGCCAACGCGCTCCAATGTTTCCACTTCTGAATGCAGGTAATTTACCTTCAAACCGAGTTCCAACAGATAATCCGATAAATCCTCTGACATACGCTTGGTTAGAGTGGTTACAAGAACCCGCTCTCCCACCTCGACCCGCTTCTTGATTTCACCATACAGGTCATCCACCTGTCCCTTTGTGGGTCTGACCTCCACTTCCGGATCGACCAATCCAGTCGGTCGGATGATCTGCTCGACCACCTGTCTGGATCGTTTCAGTTCAAATTCAGCCGGAGTAGCAGAAGTATAAATTGTGTACCCCATTACCTTTTCAAATTCCTGGAAGGTCAAGGGTCGGTTATCCAACGCGGACGGCAGACGAAAACCATAATCAACCAGTGTAGACTTGCGCGACTGGTCGCCATTGTACATACCCCTGATTTGCGGAACGGTCATATGCGATTCATCCAGTACCAGAAGATATTCACTGGGCAGATAATCCATTAAGGTCCAGGGGGCAGAACCAGGCGGTCGCTGATCAAGGTGCCTGGAGTAATTTTCAATCCCCGAACAATAACCCACCTCGCGTAGCATCTCCAGGTCGTAACGGCAGCGTTGCTCAATTCGTTGGGCTTCTAACAACCGGTCATTCGCCTTGAAGTATTTGATCTGGTCTTCCAGTTCCTGTTCTATGTCAACGATCGCCTGTTTTAAACGGGTTTCGCTGGCGATGTAATGCTTAGCCGGATAGATCTCAATGTTGTGTGGTTCTGAGAAAATTTCTCCAGTAAGGGGTGAAAATTCGACGATCTTTTCCACCTCATCTCCAAAGAAAACCACGCGGTAGGCACTCTTTTCTTCATATGCGGGAAAGACCTCCATGGTATCGCCCCTGACCCTGAACACCCCCGGGCGCAATTCAAGGTCATTGCGTTGATATTGGCTTTCGATCAGAAGCCTCAGTAAAGCATTGCGGCGAAAGATCTCCCCTACAGCCAGTCTCACCACAACATTGCCGTACTCCTCCGGGTTGCCCAGGCCGTAAATACAACTGACTGATGCTACGATGACCACATCTTTGCGCGACATCAGGGCAGTCGTCGCAGCAAGCCGCATACGGTCGATCTCCTCGTTAATATCTGTTTCTTTTTCGATATAAAGATCGTGCCGCGGAACGTATGCTTCCGGTTGATAGTAATCGTAATAAGAGACAAAATATTCGACGGCGTTCTCTGGGAAGAACTCTCGGAATTCTGAATACAGTTGAGCTGCCAGCGTTTTATTGTGCGCCATAATCAGCGCAGGCATCTGTAACTGCTGGATCACGTTGGCGATTGCGAATGTTTTACCAGTACCGGTAGCCCCCAACAGCACCTGGTCACGATATCCCTGCCTGATCCCGCGCACAAGTTGTTCGATGGCTTCGGGTTGATCACCAGTGGGAATGTATGGGGCGTGAAGTTTAAATTCCATATTTTCAACCTTGATGGATTAATTATAGCACATTTGTTCTTTATTTAAGGAACTATCTTTGCTGATTTTTGATCCAGAGCGTAAATACAGCCCCGCCCTCAGGATGGTTATCCCCCAAAAGGTCACCACCCATTAAGATGGCGAGTTTCTTCGAAATTGCCAAACCCAGGCCTGTTCCACCCTCTTCGCGGTTGCGGGCTTTTTCGTGGCGGTAAAACCGTTCGAACATATGCTGAATCGCCGTTGGGGGTAATCCCGGTCCGTCATCCTTGACCGATATCTCGGCACCGTCCCGGTTTGCACTACAATGAATGACAACGATCCCGCCTCGTTTGCCGTATCGCAGTGCATTGGAAACCAAATTGTTCAGAATTTGGGTTAAACGATCAGGATCTGTAGTAATTAGGATAGGAACGCCTTTGGGTTCGCAGGAAGCATCAATCCGTGTACCTTCAGCAAGGACCTGACCCTGGAACCGTATGACAAGTTGATCGATCAACCTGGCAAGGTCAATCTCACGGTATTCAAATGTAATTTCACCGGCATCTGCCATGGCCAGAAGTCTTAGATCATCCACCATCCTGGACAGGAAATCGGTTTGTTGCAGCGTGGTAGTCAGGTTTTCTTGTGTGATCGGCAGCACACCATCGATCATCGCTTCCAATTGCGCTTTTTGCACAGCAATCGGCGTGCGTAATTCATGCGCCACGTCTGCGGTCAACGTTTTTTTTCGTTCCTCTGCACTTTCCAGATTGATCGCCATACGGTTGAAAGTGTTGCCGAGGACAGCCAGCTCATCATTACCTTTAATCTGCACCCTGGTAGAAAAATTCCCCGCGGAAAGATCTGTGGATGCGTTTGTCAACGCCTTAACCGGTTTCAGCAGGTAATTAGAGACCAGGATCCCCAGAACTATTGCCAGTATGGCAGCCACGATTCCTGAATAGAGAATCACGCGTTTCAAGCGCTCCACAAATGGACTCAGGTCGTTTGCTTGTAACCCCGCAGTATTGGCCACCAGCAGGTAGCCCAGAGTCGCATTCTTTGAGTTCGATAACTGGATTGCGTTAGTTAATTTATTTTGAGCCATTACGGTGCCAACCATTTCCCCTGCGGAGCTCCATAATACCTTTCTGTCGGCATCGGTTAAGGTCAGCGCAGAGTTACCACCATGCTGGTTATTTTTCCGTCCCGGAAAAATTGAGGAGCTAAGAAGCGAGTCTACCCCTTCCCATGAATCATGTGTTGCATAGTATTCCTCAAGTTCTGTTACCAGGTTGGTCAGCCCAAATTGACCCCCACGTGATAAATAACTGCGCACCTGCCGGTCACTATCCAGGTTGGCAAAGAGAACGATACCAGCCACGGCGGTAATCGCGACAACCGAAAATGCGAGGATCATTTTTACGCGCAGGGATAACATCATGATCTATTCCTCATCCACAAGGAATTTATAGCCAACTCCGAATACTGTTCTGATTAAAACCGGTTTTTTTGCATTATCTTCGATCTTCGAGCGCAGGTTCTTGATATGCGCGTCAATTGTCCGTTCATACCCTTCATAGGATTGCCCTTGAATGGCTTCTAACAACTGAAAACGAGTAAAAACCCTGCCCGGGTTCCGCGCCAACAATAACAGAATCTCGAATTCGGACGGAGTGAGTTCGATATGACGACCAGCTTTCTTTACAGTGTGCGCATTGACATCTATTTCGATTAGTCCGGTTTCCACCTTATCGGTGCCATCTATCGTGCGATTTACCCTGCGTAGTACGGTTTTTACCCTAGCCACAACCTCTCGTGGAGAAAATGGTTTGGTAATGTAATCATCAGCGCCGGTTTCCAGCCCCTTCAGTTTATCCAATTCCTCGACACGAGCGGTGATCATGATAATGGGCGTGTTTTTCTGTTTGACGATCTCGCGCGCAATATCCATCCCATCCATTCCGGGCAGGTTCAGGTCCAACAGGATCAAATCCACATTCCTGGTAAGACTCATGTCGTAACCTGTATCTCCCCGGTTGGCCGTGATCACTTGAAACCCTTCCCGTTCAAGGTAGGATTGCAGCACCCGCGCCAGGGTTTGTTCGTCTTCAATAATGAGAATTGTGCTCATAAAGAGATTATAACATTCAGTACTGCCAATAAATTTTCACGCCAACCGGGCTCTTCCACGTCAAATTTCATCCAGTATGCGTTTCGTCCTGCGCGTGTCTGCATCCCAATAGGAGCAAGCTCTCTCGCAGAAATTCCATTTGGTAAAGGTGGAAACCTTAATACGATCTGGTCAGCTTCAACACTTACTGAAACAAGACCTGCCTGCCCAGCCAGTAATTTAACTTTGAGCTGGTAAAACAGATCTTTTACCTGCTCAACAGGAGGTCCGAACCTGTCTTTGAATTCGTCTTCAAGTTGATCCAGTTCAGCGAGATCAGAGATATTCGCCATGCGCCTGTAAAGCTGCAGCCGTAGGCTTTGATCCGGAATATACGTGATTGGAATACCGACTGACAAGGGCAGGTCCACACTCACCCCAAGATACCCGGGTGTTCTGGTTACCTCAATGACAGTTTCATCCATCTCCCCTTTTGCTTTACGCATCTGTTGGACAGCTTGTGTCAGCATCCTCGTGTATAGGTGAAACCCCACCGACGCGATGTAGCCTGATTGGCGGGTGCCCAGCATCTCACCAGCCCCGCGCATTTCTAGATCGCGCATGGCGATCGAATACCCAGCTCCTAATTGTGTGTTCTCTGCGATTGTTTCCAGGCGTTCCTGTCCCTCAGGAGTCGGTGTTTTCTTCCTGTGTTTGAAGAAATAAGCAAAAGCCCGCTGGCCACCGCGCCCCACTCTGCCGCGCAACTGGTAGAGTTGTGCCAACCCGAAGGTATCTCCACGGTCAACAATGAGGGTATTGGCATTAGGTATATCCAATCCCGATTCAATGATCGAAGTACATAACAGTACATCCACCTCGCTTCGGGTAAAACGTGTCATCACCTGCGATAAATCATCCTCTTTCATTTGTCCATGAGCAATGGAAACGCGGGCCTCAGGGACAAGTTTTTCAAGGTGCTGCCGCATGGCGTCAATGGTTTGAACTCGGTTATGAACAAAGAATACCTGCCCGCCGCGGTCAATTTCGCGTAAGATCGCCTGACGCACGACCTGGGGGGAATAAGGTCCAATGTGTGTAATGATCGGCAGTCGTTCAGCAGGAGGGGTATTAATCATGGAAATATCCCGCGCTCCGGTCAACGCCATGTACAACGTGCGCGGAATGGGTGTCGCGGTTAGGGTTAACACATCTACTTCGGTGCGAAGTTTTTTAAAATGCTCTTTGTGTGTGACCCCAAAGCGTTGTTCTTCATCGATAATTACCAGACCAAGATCTTTAAAAGCCACATCACCAGTCAGCAGCCGGTGTGTTCCAATAACGATATCGATCTCTCCAACCATCGTCTTGAGCACGATCTCATCCTGCTCTTTTGGTGAACGGAAACGTGAGAGCATTTCGACTTTTACAGGGTAAGGATGCAGGCGCTGCCGGAAGGTTTCAAAATGCTGCTGTGCCAGAACGGTAGTGGGAACCAGTACGGCTACCTGCTTGCCATCCATAACGGCCTTAAACGCCGCCCGCAGCGCGACCTCGGTCTTACCATACCCGACATCACCGCAAAGCAGCCGGTCCATCGGTTTTCCTTTTTCCATATCTGACTTGACGTCGTTAATCGCCTGTAATTGATCCCTGGTTTCCATGTAAGGGAATGATGCTTCCAGGTCTTTTTGCCACGCTGTATCCGGCCCGAAAGCATATCCAACGGCTGTTTGCCTTTTGGCGTAAAGATCCAGCAGATCCTGGGCAACCTGAATGACCGCCTCACGCACTGTTTGCTTGGTTTGACTCCATTCATTCCCGCCCAACCTGGATGGCTGCGGTGGAGCTCCTCCAGTGCCAATGTATCGGGTCAACCGATCTGCCTGGTGAATGGGCACGTATATCTGATCACCACCATCGTATTCGACGAGCAAGAATTCTCTCTCCGCACCATCCAGGTAACGTCTCACCAGACCTGAAAATTTGCCAATACCGTAATCAACGTGGACGACCCAATCTCCGACTTTCAGGTCAGCGAAATCCGCTTCAGGCGGGGCATGTTTTACTGTTATCCTCGCCCGTGGAGAAGGCCGTTCCCAACCGAAGATCTCTCCATCAGTAACACAATGAAGATACGTGCCATTATCAAGGGGAAAATCCCAGCCTTCTCCAAGGGTCGCTTCCAGGAATCGCGGCTGGTTCTGTTCTTCACATTCCCCTTCCCTCTCCCGCCAGATCTCTTTCAGCCTGGGCACCTGGCGAGAAACAATTACAGTTTTATCTCCCGCCTGGCAGCAATTGTGCAAATAGGCGACAAAATTTTTGATCTGTCCTGCAAAGCGTAATCCCGGAGAGAACCCCAACCCAGAGCTTTCATGCTCATCTCCGAACGGTCTCACCATCTCCATCCAGCGCCTTGAAGTAACCGTTTCTACCACTTCAGACCAGGAAATGTACGGGATGGGAAAATCCTGCGGGATGATCCCTTCCCGTACATTATCAGCCCGGTTCTTTAATGCCTGTTCTTCAATCTCTTCGCCAAATTCGCGGATATTCGACATGCTATCCACCAGAATCAACGCGTCAGGTGGAAGATAATCCAGCAGTGTTGATGCATTGGGGTGGAAATACGGAATGAGAAATTCATCCTGCTGATCTTCGATAAATGGTGCCTGTTCAATTTCGAACGGGATGTATTCCCGGGCAGGTGTCACAATGATCTGGTCAAGTCCCCTGACGGTGCGCTGAGTAGAAGGATCAAAATATCGCAGCGTGTCGATCTCGTCTCCAAAGAATTCCAATCGAGCCGGGAAGGATTCAGAAGGCGGCCATACATCCAGTATCCCGCCGCGCTGAGAGAATTGTCCGTGCTGCACTACCACATCAGCATTCTCGTAACCCAACCGGACCCAATCGCGCTGCAACGTATCAATGCTCAGATGGTCACCAAGGCGGATGGTTTTACTGGAAAGAATAAAATCCCTCCGCGGTAAGGTTCGAGTCATCACTGCCCGTAACGGAGCGACCACTACGCAGGGTTGGTCAGGCTTCTGCCGTCCCGGTTTGAAGTATTGGATCAAAGTGCTTAGCGCCTGCAATCGATCACGCCGGGTCAAGCCTCCCCAGGCCGCTTTTTCATAGAACATCGGTGTAGGTTCCGGGAAGTACACCCGCGGAAATCCGGGCAGCCAAAAACCCAACTCATCAAACATGAGCGCCGCTCGATCCGAGCGGTCAGTTAACAGCAGGATTGGAACATTAAGGTCGATGCATAATGCAGCCAGAACAGGAAGCCGGGCGGAACGCACCAATCCTAATGTAGGTGCCTGCTGCCCTACTTTGATCGCATCCAGCACGCGTTGATAACCGGTTTGTTTTCTGATAATGTCGAGCATAATTATTGTGGTTCGGCCTGGTTGTACCTGTTCATTGCCGTTTCCAACCCGGATTGTATGAAGCAATCCACTGCTTCCACTGCCCGATCCAGAAACGGATTTAATATTTCCTTATCCTTCTCCGTAAATGATTGCAGGACGTAAGCTGCAGCGTCCATCCTGCCGGGTGGTCTGCCAACCCCCATTCTCAAACGGGCAAACTCCTGTGTTCCCATCAGACTTATGATCGACGCAATCCCTTTCTGCCCGGCAGAGCCACCGCCAGGCCGCATGCGGATCGTACCGAACGGCAAGTCCACATCGTCATGCGCCACGATCAGGTTCCCGTTCTGGATCTTGTAGAAACGCACCAGAGATGTGACTGCCTGACCGGAGAGGTTCATAAAAGTTTGCGGTTTCACCAGGATGATCCTGGCGCCATGCCAGTTGCCATTGCCGGTTATGGCTTTGTTTTGCACCCGGCTCATTTTTATCGCGAACTTTTCAGCTAGTCTGTCTATTACCATAAACCCGATATTATGCCGGGTATCACGGTATTCACGACCCGGGTTACCTAAACCAACGACCATGATCGTTTGCTGCCCTTCTATTTGTTCATCCGATCTCTTCTTTTGAAAAAAATCAAACAATGGCATTGTTCCCTCTTCAAGACAGATTCATTTATGGTGAAAAATCGACCATACCAACACAAAGAAAACCAGGCCAATACCGATCAATGAACCGGTAACCGCAGTTCTGCGGAGGTCTTCCGAGGTAATCGTTGCTGGGTTGGCAGGTAAAGTAGTCGGCGTCGGGACAATGGATTCGATTGGCACCTGGGTGGATGATTCAAACGGTGCTATCGCACCCGTATCCTCGATGGCCCCACCCGACTTTGTATAATTGGCAACCTGGATACCGGTCAGGATTACATCCATTTTCTCTCCGGATGTGGTTTTAACTCTCAGCCTGATCTGGTAAGTACCATCGGTGATCGTGGTCGTATCCCATACTCCCAACACGTCATCCTGCTTAGGTGAGTCTATATTGGCGATGATGAACCAGTCCTCAACATTTTCACCAGAATACGCATAAGCCAATTTCGCGGAGACAAAATTATCGGCTGGGATACTACCATGAATCTCGACAATACCCTCAACTACCTCACCCTCACCTGGTATGGTAATAACAGGTTCGGTGCTGGCCTGGCTGCTGGACAAAACCAGCCCAAGAAGGAAAACTAATCGTGACAGAATCATCATTGTCGACATCGCAATTTTTAAGTTTAACACGAAGATGCTTCCTGGACAAACCATTTTATTAATCTCCCGGGGAGATATTTAGTGGTGATTCGAGTGAGGTTCAAACCAATTATTCCCACCTTTTTTGTCCCATATTCTCCACAATTGTGATTTCTGTTATGCTATAATACTTAACTATGAGTGATGAAACGGTGACATCAAAAGTGGAACAACCCCTCGAGAACATACAAGAGGAGGCACCTGCCAGAAAAAACAAAACCTGGTTATACATTCTGATCGCCGTCGTTATAGTGGGCATTATCGTTGCGGGGATTGTGTTATTGGCCAACCAGGGTCCTGATACCACCTCACAGGTGCGGGATATCTTCATCATACTCATGGCTTTATTATCCCTGGTGATTGGCGTAGCGTTGGTCATCCTGGTCATCCAGCTTGCGGCGTTGATCAACTTGCTGCAAAATGAGATCAAGCCTATCTTGAGATCCACTAGTGAAACGGTGAACACTCTAAAAGGTACCACAACGTTTCTGAGCGAAAACCTGGCTTCCCCTGTGATCAAGATGAACAGTTCGGTAGCTGGATTAAGACGATTGCTTGATCTCGTCGGTCTATTTAGAAAATAACAACTTTAGAATAAAGGAGATATAAAATGTCAGACAGAGATAGTTTTGGGGCTTTCCTGGTAGGTTTTTTTGTTGGCGGTATTACCGGTGCAGTGGTCAGCCTCTTGCTGGCTCCGCAATCCGGAGACGAAACCCGTACGGTCATTAAGGAAAAAGCCATCGAATTGAAAGACAAAACCGCAGCTACAGCAGAAGAGGTTTATCACAAGGCGGAAAAAGTCGCGGTGGATGCTACGGGAAAAACAAAGACCTTCGTAAAAACTGCAGCCGAAAAAGCCGCGGAAACGATCAAAAAGAAACCGGTCGTTCTTGAAGGTGACAAAGCCGAGTAATCGGTGCTGTTAGGATCATCAAAAACGACCTCCTGCTAAGGGAGGTCGTTTGCTCTTAATAACCGGTAGACTTTCGGGATTGCATCGATCACATCGCCAGCCTGGACGGACTCAGCACAACCAATCATTTGGGTAGCGGCGACCCCTGCTTTGGCGTGCAGCCAGGCACCACAAACAGCTGCCTGCCACGGTTTTAAACCCTGGCCAAGCAACCCACCGATCATCCCCGCCAGCACATCACCTGTTCCGGCTTTGGCAAGACCCGAACAAGCAATGGGGATCACAGCTACGCTGCCGGCAGGATCAGCAACAACAGTGAGTGCTCCCTTCAACACCACGGTCTGCCCCCACACTGTGGCAAATTTTCGAGCAATCCCGATTCGATCCATTTGAACTTCCGCGACACTTAGCCCCGTTAATGCTGCCATTTCTCCGGGATGTGGTGTCAGTATGAGATTGGTTTTCACTTTCTTATACCAATCCCTTATTTCTGATAAGTGATACAAGCCATCTGCATCGATAACCAGCGGTGGTAATTTTTGTTTAGCTGTGTAAGTTTCCGCTTCCTTTTCCAAACCTGGAAAGCCGGCAGGAATTCTATAGTCACTGCCACTGTCGAGGATCAAGCTGCGCAAGAATCTTGCTGTTGTGGCTTCCCGGCCAATTCCCGGACCCAATACGATCGCGTCTATTTGATCGAGATACGAAAATACCGTGTGAATCGCAATTTCAGAAATGACCCCGCCTGCATCCTCAAGGATCAGCCATGTCAATTCCAGGCTAGCAGCTGAAGAAGATCCGAAGATCGATCCGGGTATTGCCCCCTGTACCAGACCGCTTCCAACCGCGTACGCTCCTTTTCCAGCCAGAACTGGTGCGCCCGGAAAGTTGACGCTGCCGCCAATGACCATTACTTTGCCGAAAGTTCCTTTGTGCGAGATGTCAGGTCTTTCAGGCAACATCTCACTGACAATTTGTGGGTCGATGACCTCATCGTTCGACGTTGCGAGGTGTGGTGAAAATTTGGCCAGCCCAAGATCGACCGAAATGATTTCTCCGCAATACGGAAATGCCGCGTAGCTCATTAAACCGGCCTTAACGGCCTCCAGGCAGATGGTCATCTGTGCCGGTTTTGTTCCGGGGCTTACCTCACCGCTTTGAGCGTCTACACCCGAAGGGCAATCCACCGCCACCCAGATGAAATCCTGCACTTCTTTTTGAACCAAATCCAGCAGATCTACGGCTGTCTTATCCAGCGGTGGATGAAAACCTGTTCCATATAAGCCATCGAGAACAATTCCCCCGGCGCCCGCTGATTGCCTGATCTCGGCCAAGTCTTCCATTGATACTACCCGTCCACCGCAGGCATTGTATTCGTTTAAAAGCTCGTCACCTGTGTCGCGAGGTGCAGCAAGGAGCACACTGGTTTGCCATCCTGACCGTTGTAGAGTGGTTAAAGCGATTAGCGTATCGCCGCCGTTATTGCCTTTTCCTGCCAATCCCAACACGAAGCGCTTCTCATGTTCAGCGTACCGCTTCATCAGAAATTGAGCGATTCCCTCACCCGCGGATCTCATCATAGCTGCATAGGAATAACCCGCAACATTCGCCGCTTTTTCCATTTCTTTCATGGTTTGAACGCTTAATAGCCGCATTTTATCTCCGTATTTCTTAATTATACATTCGGGATCGATCGATGGCTGTGTCTAGTATAATGAACCCGATGCAAAAGTTTACCTACGTCATCGTATTTGTGTCCGGATTCGTTTCCCTGGCGCTTGAAATGGTCGCTTCCAGGTTGCTGGGCAATTATTTTGGCACCAGTAACCTCGTCTGGGCGAGCATCATCGGGCTCATCCTCATCTATCTAACTGCGGGATATTTTATCGGCGGTAGTTGGGCAGACCGTTCGCCATCCTATTACACCTTCTTCCGGATTCTCTCCTGGGCTGCTCTTTCCACTGCGCTCGTCCCACTTATATCCAGACCGATCCTGCGTCTGGCTTCTGATGCTTTCGATAACCTGCAACTTGGTGTTTTAACGGGGTCGTTCACCACAGTCATGGTGCTCTTCATCATCCCCGTCACCCTGCTGGGTATGGCCTCCCCCTTTGCGATCCGTTTATCGATCGAAAACCGCGAAAACGCCGGCAAGGTTTCTGGACGGATATACGCAATCTCCACACTTGGTTCATTTGTTGGAACATTCCTGCCCGTCCTGGTGCTGATCCCGCTGGTAGGCACCTACCGCACCTTCCTAGTCATCGCAAGCCTGCTGATGGTTTTTGCGCTCACCGGAATTTACCTGGCGAAACAACTGCCCGGATTGTTAAGATACACCTGGATGCCGCTGGTGATCATCCTGCTCTTTATTTTTGGCACCCCCGGAAGTGATAAAACGACCACAGGGATGATCTACGAAGGAGAATCCAGCTACAACTACATCCAGGTGCTCCAGGATGGCGAGTTTACGCTTTTAAGGCTCAATGAAGGACAGGGTGTCCATTCCATTTACAGCCCTGAAACATTGGTTTACAACGGACCCTGGGAACAGGTAATGTCAGCTCCATTTTTCAATTCCGCACCGGTTAACACTCGCACTATCACTAGAGCAGCCATCGTCGGCCTGGCAGCCGGTACCACCAGCAGGGAGCTTTTCGCGGTCTTCCCTGATATCCGGATCGATGGCATTGAGATCGACCCGTTGATCGTAGAGGTGGGCAAGCGTTACTTTGCCATGGACAACGAAAACCTTAACGTGATCATCCAGGATGGACGCTGGGCGTTGGAAAAAAGCGATAGGCTATACGATATCATCAGCGTGGACGCCTACCGCCCCCCGTACATACCCTGGCACATGACCACGCGTGAATTCTTCCAGGCTGTTTACGAACATCTGGCTGACGACGGTGTTATGGTGATCAACATCGGTCGGGGACCCGCAGACCGGCGGCTTGTGGACGCCCTTTCAGCCACAATCCGCTCAGTTTTTCCAACGATCTATGTATCCGATCTCGCCGGCTCATTCAACAGCCTTCTATTCGCCACTAAACAGCCCACGACGATCGAAAACTTTCTCGCCAACTATATCAATCTTATGCAGGATGAGACCACTCCCCCATTGCTTTTAGAGGTGATGGCCGCCACATATGAGGGCTTGCAGCCGCTTCACACCACATCCAGCCCTATCTTCACGGACGATCGCGCACCGGTGGAACACATCACCAATTCGATCGTCTTGAACTTCCTGTTATCCGAAGAAACCGAGTCACTTAAATGAAAATAATATCCAGGATTCTCTCATTTTTTGTCACAATCGTCATCCCATTCATCCTGATCATGACTTCCATCAGGATCCTGATCAACCCGTTTTTCCTGGATTACGAATACAACCTGCAGCAATTCCCTGCCGACCCCTATGGTTTCAGCAAGGAAGACCGTCTGAAATGGGGTAAGATCTCCATGGACTACCTGGTCAACAATGAACCTGATGATTTCCTTGGCACATTAAGATTTGAGGACGGTACTGCGGTGTATAACGCAAGAGAAATAAGCCACATGCTGGATGTGCGCAACCTGGTAAAATCCGCGCTCAAAGCATGGTACATTCTGCTCATAATATTGGGGGTGATCGGCTTGGCTGCCTGGAAAACTGGCAATTTACACGAATTGCGCAAGGCGGTCGCACGAGGGGGTTGGTTGACGCTTGGCGTCATTGGTCTGGTGATCACCTCCACATTCATCGACTTTAGCAGCCTGTTCACTGCTTTTCACGGCTTATTCTTTGAAGGCGACACCTGGCTGTTTTTTGCCGACGATACACTGATCCGGCTTTATCCGTTGAAGTTATGGTCAGATGCCTTCATCTTCATGGGGATCTTCACAATGGCCGGTGCGTTCTTATGCATCTTTGCGATCGGTAGATTATCCCGGAAAAAATAAACCGGCAGTTGCCTGCCGGTGATGATCTACTTCTTTTTCGCCTGGTTGGCGACAGCTTCAGCCTTCTTCTTGGCTTCTTCGGGGTCACCCAGGTAGTAACTCCTGATCGGTTTCAAGTCATCATCCAATTCATAAACTAATGGGACGCCTGTGGGGATGTTCAAACCGACAATCTCCGCTTCCGAGATGTTATCCAGGTACTTTACCAAAGCGCGTAGGCTATTCCCGTGCGCGACAATCAATACACGTTTTCCATTTTTTATCACCGGCACAATCGTATCTTTCCAATAAGGCAGGAAGCGGGCTACCGTGTCTTTGAGGCATTCGGTCAACGGTAATTCTTCCGCGGTCAGGTCGGCATAACGCCGGTCACGGCCCGGGTAGCGCGGATCATCAGTTGTAAGCGCCGGTGGCTGTGTATCATAACTACGGCGCCATATTAATACCTGTTCATCCCCATATTTTTCTGCCGTTTCGGCTTTATTAAGTCCCTGAAGCGCGCCATAATGACGTTCGTTGAGTCGCCAGGAATTTACGATCGGAAGCCACACCATGTCCATTTCTTTTAATGCGATCCACAAGGTACGTACAGCCCTGGTCAGGACAGAGGTATAAGCAATGTCAAATTCGAAACCCTCTTCTTTGAGAAGGAGACCAGCCGTCCTCGCTTCTTCTTCACCTTTTGGAGTGAGATCCACATCTGTCCAACCGGTAAAGCGGTTTTCCAGGTTCCATTGGCTTTCGCCATGTCTCAACAAAACGATCTTGTACATGTATTTACTCCTATCCTCAGTAAATTAAAAGTAGCGCAAGAAGCTGCCTTGCGCTACATTATAAAACATTTGATTGGTCTCGGGTTATCTTACAGCAACCGGATTTTCCGGGTTTTCAGATGGATCAAAGATATGGCAGTTATCCATATTGAAGATCAGTTGCGAGGTTTCACCGATCACATACTTGGACCGCGGATCGACGCGACCAACAAAATTGTTGCCCTTGTCGGTAGCCATATATACCAGGATTTCGTTACCCATTAATTCAACCACATCCACTTTCGCACTGACGCGTTCACCATGAATATCTAAAGGTGCAAAATCTGGATTATGGATGTCATCCGGGCGAATGCCGAATACGATATCCTTCCCTACGAGGCGCTGGAAGATCGCGCTGCGGGTTTCGGGTATCTTGATCTTCATTTCCCCATTATCGACAAACAGGGCGTCACCCTCTTTGATCAACTTCATGTTGAAGAAGTTCATCGCCGGTGTGCCGATAAAGCCAGCCACAAACAGGTTCGCAGGTTTGTCGTACAATACCTGAGGGGTATCCAGCTGCATCAATTTACCCTTGTTCATTACAGCAATGCGGTTGGCCATGGTCATGGCTTCTGTCTGGTCATGGGTTACATACACAAAAGTTGTTCCCAGTTTATTGTGGATCTTGCTGATCTCTGCGCGGGTCTGCACCCTCAACTTCGCATCCAGGTTGGAAAGGGGTTCGTCCAGGAGGAATACTTTCGGCTCTCTAACAATGGCACGCCCAAGCGCGACACGTTGTCGTTGACCGCCGGATAGCTCGCGCGGCTTGCGTTTCAACAACGCTTCGATACCTAGGATTTTGGCCGAATTCTCAACCCGCTGCAGAATCTGCTCTTTGGGCAGTTTGCGTAATTTCAGACCAAAAGCCATATTGTCGAACACAGACATATGCGGATACAGCGCGTAGGACTGGAAGACCATCGCGATATCCCTGTCCTTTGGGGGAACATCGTTCACAAGTCGGTCGCCAATATAGATGTTTCCCGCAGTGACTTCCTCAAGTCCGGCCAGGCAGCGTAACGCCGTGGTTTTGCCGCATCCCGAAGGACCGACCAGCACGAGGAATTCTTCATCAAAAATTTCAAGGTTTAAATCTTCAATTGCTGTGAAATCGCCAAATTTCTTTACTACGTGGTCAAACGTTACACTTGCCATTATTACCTCCTTCTTGAACGAGTATAGTGATTCAATTATATAGCAAAATATACAAACAACACAATAATAACAGGGTAATTGATGTACCCTGCATAGCGTGATAGACTATTGAAGTCTGTTAAGTGAGGTATATATGCCTGAAATCCCTGAAATTGCCAGCCGCGCCAGAGAAATGAATTATGCTCTACCCGGGAAAAGGATCCATCACATCGAAGTCCTTCAACCCAAATGTTTGAACATCTCAACTGAGGATTTTTGCACCGCGTTAACCGATGCGCTGATCGAAGAAGTGACCTATCACGGCAAGTGGATCATGATTCGATGCTCAACTGGTTGGCTTTTGTTGAACCTTGGCATGGGCGGAGAGGTCTTGCTTACCTCGCGCGATAACATGCCTGCTAAATATCGCATGGCATTTGATTTCACCGATGAAACCTGTTTGACTATTAATTTCTGGTGGTTTGGATACTCATTCTACTGTGCGTTGGAGGATCTGCAATCGATCCCCATGATCGCGAAGCTGGGACCCAACGTGCTTGATCTGACAAAAGTGCAATTCGCAGCGCGTCTAAAAGAACAAAAACCAACGACACGAATTAAGGCTTTCCTGCTTGATCAATCCCGCGTGGCTGGCATTGGAAATGCGTACATTCATGATATTCTCTTTCTCGCCGGCCTGCATCCGCTACGAAAAATTAACACCCTGACAGATACGGATATCGAACGCTTGTATACAGCAGTGCATAATGGACTCGAACCGAGCATGGCGAAGGGCGGGGCTTTCTACGAATCCGATCTGTACGGGCAAAAAGGTAGATTTCTTATGGAAGAAATCCTCATCGGCTATCGTGAGGGCAACCCCTGCCCGATCTGCGGTGAGCCCATCGAAAAGATCCGCACTGGCAGTACGAGCTCGTTTATCTGTCCCAGCTGCCAACCACTCATCTGAGTTTTCAATTTCAAGCCTTCCAAACCCTTTTTTCGTTTTATAATCATAATTCCAGATTATTGAGGTTCATAGTGGCTGCATCATCAAAAACAATTAACCTTGATTTAAAAACAACCCTGTCCAAAAACCGCTTGACCGGAATTTGGAGGATGATGCAGGGTTATCGCCTGCGTTATCTTGGGGCGGTCACCAGCCTTGGTATTTCGGCTGCCGCCAAGACTTACACCTACTTATTACTGCGCTATTTTATTGACACGTATTTTATAACAAAAGAAGCATCGATCGGTCTTCCTTACATTGCCCTCGGTTTTGTAGCCCTGGCGCTTCTCGAAAGTGGTTTTGGCTTTGGCAGCACCGCACTCGCCTCACAAACCGCCGAGGGGATCACCCGGCGTCTGCGCAACTACCTCTACGATCACATCCAACATCTTAGCTTCACCTATCACTCAAAAACCAAAACGGGTGAATTGATCGAACGCTCCACATCTGATGTGGATGCTTTACGCAGGTTCTTTTCGGACCAGGCGATCGGCATCGGACGTATATTGATCCTCTTTATCATCAACTTCATCGCCCTGCTCAACCTGAATGTCAAACTTGCACTGATCTCGATCATCGTCATTCCTTTCATTCTAGCAGTATCGATCTACCTGTTCAAAAAGGTTACCAAAGCCTACGAGTCCTACCAGGAGCAGGAAGCGATTTTATCCACCACCCTGCAGGAAAATCTTTCCGGTGTGCGGGTAGTGAAGGCGTTTTCCCGGCAGTATTATGAGATAGAAAAATTTGAAAAAGACAACTGGGAAAAATATGTGCGTGGGAAAAAACTGCTTCTCATGCACTCGCTCTTTTGGCCGGTTTCTGACATCCTTTGTGGGGCGCAATTGCTGGCAGGTTATATGGTTGGCGCGATCATGGCGATCAATGGTGAGATTAGCGCTGGAACTTACGTCGCTTACATCGGACTGGTAATTTACATCATCTACCCGTTGCGCAACCTTGGCAGGGTAATCGTTCAAACATCAACCGGCCTCGTTTCCTACGGTCGCGTAATGGACATCATCCGTGAGGACCGCGAACCCCTGGACCAGGGTGACTATGTTCCTACCAGTGACCTGAAGGGGCAATTCTGTTTCGAGAACGTCAAATTTGAATATGAACCAGGGGATAAAACACTGGAAGACATCTCCTTTAAGGTGGAACCAGGCCAGGTAGTGGCTCTCTTAGGCTCCACCGGGTCAGGTAAATCCACTCTGGTAAACCTTTTGCCGAGGTTTTATGAATATACCGGGGGAAAGATCCTACTGGACGGGGTGGAACTGAACCGTTACCCCCGCAAGTACCTGCGTCAGCAGATTGGTATCGTTGAGCAGGAACCTTTCCTGTTCTCCCGCACAATCCGGGAAAATATTACCTATGGTGTGGGCAGAGATGTATCGGATGAGGAAGTCGAGGAAGCAGCCCGCGCCGCCGCTGTTCATGATGTGATCCTCGGATTTCAGGATGGCTACCAGACCCTGGTTGGTGAACGCGGCGTAACGTTGTCCGGAGGTCAGAAGCAAAGGGTGACCATCGCGCGGACGATCCTTAAGGATCCGTGCATCCTTATTCTGGATGATTCCACTTCTTCCGTGGATACTGAAACCGAGGTGGAGATTCGCGAAGCACTGCAGAACCTGATGCAAAACCGCACGACATTCATTATTGCCCATCGCATCCAGAGCGTGGCCAACGCTGATCTGATCCTGGTCATGGATAAGGGACGCATTATTCAGCACGGTAAACACCAGGACCTGGTCAATCAGGCAGGTGTTTATAACCAGATCTTCAACATCCAGACCCGCATTGAAGACGAACTGGAGAAGGAGCTGGCCAGTGCCGGATAGCTATTTTGAAGAAGAGGAATTTGAATCAAAATTCAACGGGAAGGTCTTTTCCCGCATCTTGCAATTAGTGATTCCTCACAAAAAATGGGTGATCGGTTTCATGATCACTATTGCAGTTGTCGCCGGGCTTGACGCGGTCTCCACTTATTTAAGCAAACTCATCATCGATGATGGGATCATGGCTGGCAACAGGCAGGCACTGGTCGGCATCCTGATCATGTATGGCGTCCTTATCCTTGTCCAATCCGGGAGTGTTTTCCTTTTCATTTACCTCGCTGGTATTTTAGGCGAGCGCATCCGCTACGATCTGCGTAAGAAGATGTTCAATCACTTGCAAGCGCTTTCACTGAACTACTACAGTAAAACCCCTGTCGGTTGGATCATGGCGCGCGTCACCTCGGATTCCGAAAAGGTCGCAGATCTACTCACGTGGGGATTCGTTGACTCCACATGGGGGATCATGAGCATCGTCACCTCCATGCTTTTCATGGTCTTCATTAACTGGAAACTTACCTTAATCGTGTTAGCTCTGATACCAGTCCTGTTGATTGTGGCGGTTCAGTTCCAAAGGCGCATTCTCGTGTCCTACCGCAATGTGCGCAAGACAAATTCGAAGATCGTGGGTGCGTACAATGAAAACATTACCGGCGTCAGGGTAATTAAAGCCCTGGGGCGTGAACGTGAGAACCTGGCAGAATTTTCAACTCTAACGGATAAAATGTACCATTCCTCCTACCGCGCAGCCTGGTTAAGCGCGCTGTTTCTGCCTTCTGTTCAATTGATCTCAGCGCTGGCAGTGGCTGCGGTTGTTTGGTTTGGCGGCCGCCAGGTTCAGCTCGGCGGGCTAACCATTGGCGGAATTCAGGCTTTTGTCTCATATATCACCTTCATGATGTGGCCGGTACAGGACATCGCGCGCGTGTTCGCCGAAATGCAGCAGGCAATCGCTTCCGCTGAGCGCATGTTCTCGTTGATCGATTCCCAACCACAGATTCAGGACCGCCCCAAGGCAATTGACCCCGGAACGATCAAGGGAGATATTATTTTCGATCACGTCACCTTCAGGTATGAAGAGGATGACAAACCTGTTTTGAATGACTTTAGCCTGCATGTCAAGCGCGGAGAGACCATCGCTCTGGTTGGCCCCACCGGCGGAGGTAAATCGACCATCGTCAACTTGTTGTGCCGTTTTTACGAACCTCAATCCGGTCGTATCTTCATCGGTGGTCGTGATTACACCAGTCTTTCACTGCAGGCTATCCAATCGCGCATCGGCGTTGTGCTTCAGACCCCGCATCTCTTTTCAGGAACGATCACCGAGAACTTGCGCTACGGTCGCCTGGATGCCACGGACGAAGAGATCGTGCAAGCCACGAAGATCATCGGCGCGTACGATTTCATCATGCACTTCGAGAAAGGCTTCAAGACGGAAGTAGGTGAAGGAGGTAACCTGCTCTCAGTTGGTCAGAAGCAACTGCTAAGCCTTGCACGCGCTGTGCTGGCCAATCCTGAGATCTTCGTAATGGATGAAGCCACCAGTTCGGTTGATACTTTAACCGAAGCATTGATCCAGAAAGGCATGCAAACCCTGCTGGACACGACCACCAGTTTTGTCATCGCCCATCGTTTGTCCACCATTAAGAAAGCCGACCGCATCCTGGTCATTGAAGACGGAAAGATAGCTGAAATGGGTACGCATTCAGAATTATTACGGATTCGCGGGAAGTACCACCAGCTGTACACCAAACAATTCCGCACCCAACTTGAAGCCGCTTATAACCCGTTCAACCAGGCGCTTGGTGTGCAGGAATGAACTTCGAGTGAAATAAATGAAAGTTGAAATGTCAAAAATCCTGACCAATTCGCGCATCCAGCTCAAGCAATCTTTCACGCTGGTGTTTCGAATGATACGTGGAGCATTCCTGACTTTCACATTTGCCAAAGGATCAGAAGCTGCCGCCAGTATTGCTTATTTCACGCTTTTCTCCATGTTTCCACTGGTACTAAGTTTTGTGGCAGTCGGTTCATTTTTCGTTGACCAGGCCACTGTGGAAGAAAAATTGATAACAATTCTGCCTACCATGATACCGGTTTCGCAGGATTTCATCATCAGCAACATTCAACAGATCTTCAAGCTGCGCGGCGCGGTCTCAGCTTTGTCGCTGCTCGGTCTGATCTGGTCTTCCACCTCAGTGTTTTCCATCATCATCCGCAATATCAACGCTGCCTGGCCGGCAGCCTCTCCGCATAGCTTTATCCGCATGCGTTTATGGTCACTGGCAATCATCGCGGCGCTTGCTCTGGTGCTGATCCTCTCGTCGTTTTCCTTAACTTTTCGGCACCTGCTCACCAACCTGGGAATCAATATTGATTACTCTCTTATAAGTAATTTCTTATCCTCCTATTTCTATACCAAGGTTTTGCCGGTACTGATCAGGGTATTTGTCCTGTTCGCTTTGTATTTCTGGGTTCCCCAGATCAAAGTACATAAAATGGGCGCGCTCACCGGCGCGGTGCTGGTGACCTTTTTGTGGCAGGTCATTACTACGATTTTCAACGCGTATCTCTCCAGTGGTCTTGCCCGTTATGAAATTGTCTACGGATCTCTGGGAAAAATGATCGCACTGCTGGTTTGGATCTACTTTACCAGCTGGATCATTTTATTTGGGGCACACCTGACCTCTTCGATAGACAGGCACACGTAGATCTATTTTTGCGCCCTTTTTAACAGGTTCTCCGGGTCCGTTACCGAAAAATCCGTGCGGGTGATTCTGATCAACCCCTCATCTGAAAACTTATACAACAATCTGCACACCATTTCGCGGGTGCTGCCAATACGCGCAGCCATCTCATCCAGCGTCAGGTTGCGTTCGATCGAAGTTCTTTCTCCCCCTTCCGCGATTCCCACCAGTAATCGCGCCAGCCTCACCGCGATGGGATGAAACGTCATGGATTCCAGAAGCTCGCTCGCAAACTGAATTCGGCTTACCACCATTTTGTTGATCTCCCAGGAGAAAACACCATCAGCTTCGATGATCGGTTTTAGATCTTTTTGTGACCACAGATAGATGCTTGCATGATCTAACGCCTTGAGGCTGGCCGGCATGACTGCGTTTTCTATAAAAAATGTGATCCCCCAAAAGATCTCTCCAGGTTTGAAAGTTGTTGCAATAAATGTTCGGCCATCAACAGAATCTTTTTCAGCTACGATTTGACCGCGTGTGACCAGAAACAGGTAAGGCCAAAGGTCACCCTGGTTGATCAGGTAAGTGCCCTTAATTAATTCTTTTTTCACCGAAAACCTGACCAGTAGATCAATGGTTTCTTTGGATAGGCGCGAAAAAACCGGGTTTTCAGTAATTGCTGAGATATGGCTCATTTCTCCTCCACACCTGGATTCCAGACCATTTTATATGAGAATTCAATATGCCGCCAATTTAACCTTTAGCAAAGTAATTAATGTTTTGCGGTGTCATACTATCCATAAATCTCACTGGAGAAATAAATATGAAATTTAAGCATTTGATAATCTTATTGCTTTCTCTCATTTTGTTAACTGCCTGTGGCAACAAAAATCCGTGTCCAGAAGGGAGTGCGACCTATCTTGAGGACATCAACCAATTTCCACCTGACACATCTTCAGAACAGGTATTCGAAAAAACAGATCTTGAAATAAGGGGGAAAAATATCTCGTTTGACAGGGTCATCACCGGACCTGTGTGCAATGACACCTGGGAAGACACGGTTTATGTGGCTTGTGAGGTTGAATTACTAAAATGGGACAAAAAACCTAACTTCCTTAGTAACGGCTGCAACCTGGTAATCAAACCGGGTACCGTGGTTTATGTGGCTGCGCACAACAACGCCGCTTATTACAAAGGCTGTATTTCCTGCCATTAGTAAAAAATTTTTAATCCAAGGAGAAGAAAAATGAAAACGAACTACAAGCTCGGGGGGATTCTTGCGGCAATTGCTGCAGTGATCGGAATTGTCGGTCATTTTGTACTGTTTTTCCAATGGTATCAGGCTGGCATGCACGCTGAAAGCGCTGAACCGGGCTGTGAGATCCTGCTTGAATGGATTCATCCATTATTGGCAAATATGGGATTGCTCGCCGCAGCGTTGTTTGCGGTCAGCTCTTACGGTTACTTTACAAAGAAGAGGTGGGCTTTTGCTCTGTCAGTATTTGGACTCATCCTCGCCCTTCTTGGCAGTTTCTTCGTAAACATTCCATTCTTAGCTGCCGGTCTTCCCCCGGTTTACTTTATGCTCTTCTTCCCATATACAATAATCTACTTCTTGATTTTGATTTTGGTGGAGAAAATTTCCTGGAGTCGCACATTGCTGGCTTTGGTTGCGGGCATTTGCTATATTCTGTGCTGGATGAACGGAGTTTCCAGCACCAGCCGGATTATCACGGTCGGTGCAGATCTTTTCGTCCTGGTCCAAAAGTTACACTTCGTAGCGATGATCGGTTGGGCTGTCGTAACCGCTGGGATCCTGCTTAAACCGCGTGAGTGGCAGCGAGTCGTGGGATTAGCTGCGGGAGCGACCGAGTTGATCGTAGGTATCCCTCTGGGTATTGTCACCACACAGGAACTAGGGCGATTCTCGCTTTTTTCATTAGCCCCCTTGCTTTCGTTGGTATTGGTTGTACTTCTGGTGTGGCCAGGTCTATGGAAAAAATGGACCAAACAAGATGAAAGTGTAATGTAAACATTTGTACCTTACATGCCTTCTGCAAAAAAGCAGGAGGCATGAAATTACTTGACAGTGGCAAACAATAACCAACTAACCGGAGTTACATTATTCACCAGGATGGAGGTGTCTGGAGAAAATAATTCTCTTTGTCGAACGTAAGTTGCTACGATTATCCCAATACAAGGAGTTTTGATATGAAGAATCTCTATTCTGCTTTTGCCCTATTGATAATTGCAGTATTTATTCTTACTGCTTGTGCCCCTCCTATCCCCACGGAACCTCCCCAGGTTCCAGTTGCGACACAACCTCCCGCAGAACCGGTCCCCACTGAAGAAGTCGCTTCTACAACAGAGGTTGAGCCAACCCAGGAAATAGTCCCGACTGAAGAGGTCACCCTGGAACCGGAAGGGAATAGTATTTGGGATCAGGATTATATATCTCAAGTCCCCCCGATTCTCATGATCGAACCTTATTACAAGATTTTTGGACAATCCCAGGTGGCTGTTCCGTATTATTATGAAGAAGCAGTCAAGTTGTCCGGTCACTCTTGCGGAGCCACGGCTGGGGCGTGGACCATCACGAAGAAAGCGCTTGAAATGCTTTATCCGGATGGTGAAATTCCAGTGCGCGGGCAAATTGCTGTCGAAGCCCCTGGCGCTGAGGATGAATGGTTTGTCGGTGTATTTGGCGAGATCATCGCTTTTATCACCGGGGCTGCGCCAAAAACAGGCTTTATTGGTGCTGAGTATGGTGAGACAAATGACCTCTTTATCCGTCAAAATAAGATGGTCTATCCGGATGAACCAACCGGGACTCTTCCACCTAAAATGGAGTGGATTTTCACACGGCTTGATACAGGAAGAAAAGTTGGGGTGAATTTTAATCTTGCCATCATCACACCCATCGCCACAGAAGAACGCCAGGCGATGGGCGCCAAGCTGGCTAAAGGCGGGGCAACCGCTGATGAAGCTGCGGAGTATGCCGAATACTGGAATGCCCGCGCAACTTTTGTGTTTGAAAATGCGGACATGGACGGATTCTTCAACCTGAACCTTATTGAAGAAGGATTGGCTGAAACACCTGAATCAATTGTGACAGGTGTCGGCGCAGTGGTTCCGGAAGAATTTGCCTGGGATCAAGCGTATATAAGCGAAGTACCTCCCATAATGATGAAGGAACCCTATTTTGAGATATTTGGACAATCACAGGAACCGGTTCCTTATTTTTATGAAGAGGCTGTAAAGCTGGCCGGACATTCTTGTGGTGCGACAACGGGCGCATGGACAATCACAAAGAAAGCTCTGGAAGCGCTGTACCCGAATGGTGAGGTACCTGTACGCGGACAGATCGCGGTTCAAGCTCCCGGGGCAGAGGATGAGTGGTTCGTTGGAGTATTCGGCGACATCATTACATTTATTACAGGTGCAGCTGCTAAAACTGGCTTCATTGGATCTGAATTTGGCAAAGCCAATGACCTTTACGTACGCCAGAATAAAATGGTTTATGCTGAAGAACCCACCAAGCAGCTCCCCCCTATGCGAGAATGGATTTTTACACGGTTAGATACAGGCGCGAAAGTAGGAGTCAAATTCAATCTTGTCGTTATCACTCCATTGCCAACACCAAATCGCATCGCGATGGGAAAAAAACTGGCAGCTGGTGAAGCAACTGCAGAGGAAGCAGCGGAATATTTCAAATATTGGAATGACCGGGCTGTATATGTTTTAGACAATGCAGACATGGATGGCTTTTTTACAGTGACCATTTACGAATAACGTAAACTGACCAAGAGAAAATGGCGGTATTAAACCGCCATTTTATTTTCTTGATAAACCAACAAATTTCCTAATAGTTGCCGTTATTTCAATTTGTTTTTGGAAAAAACCAACACAATATTGAAGGGACCCTTCGGTTACTGATCTGACGACCGGATCTCCTTAAGTTCACCGGTTACGGTGAAGATCGTACGTTCGCATATGTTGGTCACCCGGTCAGCCACGCGCTCCAGGTTATGTGCCACCCACAGGATCCAGCTGACGCGTTGAATGCTGTCTTCATCCCTGGCAATTTGCTTCATCAGGCTGTTATAGGCATCATTGTAAAGCCGGTCAACTTCGTCGTCCTCTTCCGGGATCAATTTCGCCTCTTCCAGGTCCTCGTTGATGAACGCGTTGATCGCCCTGTGCAGCATTTTGGCACATTTTTCAGCCATGATCGGTATTTTGATCAGCGGAACGATGAGCTCTTCATCTCCCATGCGGATATTGATCGTGGCAATCCCTTTGGCGTAATCTCCGATGCGCTCAAGTTCACCTGCGATTTCAAGAATAGAAGCTAAAAGACGAAGGTCATGTGCCATAGGCTGCTGTGTCGCGATTGTGATCAGTACCTGTTCCTCAATCGCAAAACGTTTAGAATTGACCTTGCTATCTACCTCAACGATCTGTTTAGAACTTGTAACGTCCCGTTTTTTAAACGATTCCACGGCTTCGACGATCTGTTGCTCCACCAGATTGCCTAATAACAGTAATTCATCCTTTAAAAAATTCAATTCCGCTTCAAAAGTTGCTCTCATTCCAACCTCATTTCTGTTTGTGTGCCAAACATCATCCAAATCTGCCGGTTACATAATCTTCCGTGCGTTTATCACCAGGGCGTGTAAATACCTTGTTGGTTTCATCAAATTCGATCACCGTGCCGGAACGGGTTCCCTCCACCAGCATCATCATCGCAGTGTAATCTGAAGCTCGCGCGGCCTGCTGCATGTTGTGCGTGACGATCACAATAGTGTAATTCTCTTTTAGCGTTTGCATCAGTTCTTCGATCTTTAAAGTCGCAATAGGGTCGAGCGCGGATGCCGGCTCATCCATCAGAATCACCTCAGGCTGGATCGCCAATGCGCGCGCCACGCATAACCGTTGCTGCTGCCCGCCGGATAATGAGAGCGCTGATTGTTTAAGTATATCCTTTACTTCGTCCCAAAGCGCAGCTTTTATTAAAGTTGATTCCACCAGCTCATCGAGGCTGCCTTTGTAACCATGTATTCGCGCCGCCCATGCCACATTTTCATAGATGGACTTTGGGAAAGGATTGGGTCTTTGGAAGACCATACCAATGCGATAACGCACTTGAACCGGGTCCACGTCATTATCGTAGATATTTTTTCCATCAAATATGATCTCGCCCTTAATGTGAGAACTGGGTACCAGCTCATTCATGCGGTTGAAGGCGCGCAGCAATGTCGATTTTCCACAACCGGAGGGACCGATTATCGAGGTGATCCGTTTTTGAGGGATTTGGATGTTGACATCAGTGACTGCTCTGAAATCACCGTAATAGATATTCAGGTTATGGGTTTCGATAATTACATCGTTCAGCATGTGTTTCTCCGTGAGTGTCAGGATTAGTACTTTCGGGATAACTTATTCCGAAGCACGATCGCCACGGCATTCAATCCCAATAATAATACCAGCAAAACGAGGATTGCGGCACCGGCAAGATGCTGCCATTCAGGCTGTGGTCTGGCAGTCCACTGGTAGATCTGGATGGGCAATGTGGTAAATTTCGAAAACACTGAGGTCGGATCGAATGAGATCGCAGTCGAGGCACCCACCACCACCAGTGGAGCGGTTTCACCGATCGCTCTGGACACTGCCAGGATCAAGCCAGTCAATACCCCCGGCAAGGCATTGGGTAGTACATGCGCCCAGGTGACCTGCCACTTCGTCGCCCCTAATCCATATCCGGCGTTTCTCAATGATTGTGGGACCGCCCTGATCGCTTCCTGTGAATTGATGATTATTAGTGGTAACACCAGCAGACCCAGGGTTAGACCGGCGGATAAGATCGTTCTTCCATTCGCGGTGGTGGGATCGACTAAACCGAAGAGCGATCCGCTGGTTAATGGTTCCAGGGCACGCACAAAGATGGCCAAACCGAGGATCCCGTAAATGATCGAAGGCACACCAGCCAGATTGTTTATATTGGTCTGAATCACCCGATTGACCCAGTTATCACGCGCGTATTCTTCAAGGTAGATCGCTGCTCCTACCCCCACTGGAAAGGCAAATACGATCGTAATGAGAATCGTCCAAAGGGATCCGAGTATGGCGGTTCGAATCCCAGCGGTAGCGACCTCACTGGATTGCGGCCGCACCAGTCTGGTCCACCTCAACCAGGAAATAAATTTTAGTTCTGCCCGCGGGTTTTCAGTGATCAGTGTGTTGTATTCGGTTAATATTGCGTCTTTATTTAATAGTGAATCTGCCAGCGACCAGGATTCAAGGACCTCATATTTCAGGATCCGTTCTTCAACCAGGGCTAAAACCTCGTCACGCGTACGGTTCGTGAAGTCCTTCTCATTATTCAGTTTATTGAACGCACCCCGAGACAGGTTCTTCTGCAATGTTGTTACCATTTGTTCCTTGGTCTGGTCTTCCAAAGCTACCCCATCCACCATCAGTGTGGCGGGGTCCACACTGGAAGTGATCACCACATAACCAAAAACACTATCAACGATGTTAAAAATCAATAAGGTGAGGGAAATGATAGCTATGATGGTCACCAATAAAAATATCACATGCCATGTTTTTCCTTGATTGGTGCGCACTGCAAAATTATGGTCAAACATTGATCTGCTGACTTTTGTTTTTTGGATCATTCGTACACCTCTCGGAAGCGCTTGACGATCCATTGACTGACGATGTTAAGTGTCAATGTAACAAGGAAAAGAACCAGGCCGATGGCAAAGATACTGTCGTAATCGATCGAATCGTAACTCAAATCTCCACCGGAAATTCGTACGATGTGCCCTGTCATCGTCTCTGCGCCTTTGAACGGATTTAATGTGAAATTTGGACCAGCTCCAGCAGCGACCGCCACGATCATGGTTTCACCGATCGCGCGAGAGATACCCAGGATGATCGCCGCGCTGATGCCGGATAACGCCGCGGGCAATACGATCTTGAACACCACCTCAAACTTGGTAGCACCTAACCCGTATCCCGCTTCACGCAGTGAGCGTGGAACCGCTGCCAGCGCATCTTCACTGATCGATGCGATGGGGGGCAAAATGAGAATCCCCATTACCAACCCGGCGGATCCGGTGTTGTAAATATTCACAACATCTTTTCCGATAATATCACGCAACAGGGGTGTAATGAAGGTTAATGCAAAGTAACCGTAGACAATGGTGGGGATGCCAGCCAACACTTCCAATATCGGTTTCAAAAAGTTGCGGACTCTTCTTGTAGCATATTCAGAAAGAAACACCGCGACGATCAATCCCAGTGGTATGGCTATCAGCATCGCTATAGTGGTTGTCAGCAGGGTGGAGGTCGCCAGGGGCAATATTCCAAACCGATTGATGTGAGGCTGCCAGGCGGTACCTGTCAGAAATTCGATCAGTTTCACCTCGGGTTTCTGGAAGAACAGTAAAGCTTCTTTACCAAGTGTAAAAATGATGCCCGCCGTTGTAAAAATGGAAAATAATCCTGCCAGGAAGAGCAAACCCTGGATCAGTGATTCTGACCAGCGCTTTCTTTTTTTCAAGGTCTTGCTTTGCCTTTGAAAATTATCCATTGGTAATTGTTGGATTTCGTTTTTGAGCATCTTACCTCTTGCCACGAGTTCCTTCCCCCGGAGTTCCGGGGGAAGGATTACAGAAGGGGCAATTATTGAAGTTTATTTGATTACTGCTGCAGTCCAAGCGTCCATCGCAATCTTTAAGAGTTCATTAGAAGCCGGGAAGTACCCAACATCGAGGATCTCGTTATTGACGTTTGCCAGGTAAAAGTGTACAAAAGCGGCCACCTGTGGTTTTTCCTGCATGATCTGCGCGGTTGTGTAGATGAACAACGGGCGTGAGATCGGATAACTATTATCTTCAGCGCTTTTGGCGGTGGGAGCCACGCCATCAACAGATAAGACGGTCAGTTTGTTAGCGTTTTCCTGGTAGTATGCAAAGCCAAAGAACCCTATCGCGTATTGTGAGCCTTCAACACCCTGCACCAGAACATTGTCGTCTTCTGACATTTGCAGATTGCTCGCGGCCAGGATGGCGGCTTTACCATTCTCCACATTGGCTTTTCCATCAGCATCAGGGTAAGCCGGCGCTAAGATCGCTTCAACAAAGTAATCAAAAGTACCGCTATCTGTTCCGGGGATGAAGCGTAGAATATCTTCATTCGGCCAATCAGCGCGCACATCAGACCACTTGGTGGCAGATGAGAAGATCATCGCCAGTTCGTCTTTGGTCACATCCGTGACAAATGTGTTCTCTTTGCTGACCACCACAGCCAGCGCGTCAGTACCTACACGAAACTCGAGAGGCTCACGGCCGATGGATTTGCAGGACTCAACTTCGCTGTTTTTGATAGCCCGTGATGCATTGGCGATGTCAGTTTCACCATTCACGCAGAAACGTTCGAAACCAGCGCCTGAACCGATGCTGTCGATAGTGATCTCACCGGTAAAGCCTTCTTCTTCAAATCTCTGCTTCATTCTTTCTGATAACGGGAAAACGGTAGAAGATCCAGCGCTGACGATCGCGCCTGTTACCGCATCCGGGAGGTACGCGGCTAGAGGATCTGCCTCAACCGGCGCCTCTGTCGCTACAGGGGCAGCAGGTACAGTTGTCGCGGTCGGTTTAATTATGGGGGCGCTTGTGGGGGTGGCTGCCGGGGCGCAGGCTGCAAGGGCAAAAACGAACACGAATACTAAACTAACAATCCTAAATGCGTTCTTGATCATTCTTTTTCTCCTTTTATTTTTACTAAAAGAAGAATAACAAACAGAAGTTAACCCCTTTTAAACAGGAGGTTAACAGAATGTTAAGGATTTCTTTTTATACAGCTTTTATGGCTATGGAAAAAACTGACCCTAACCCTTTCTGACTTTCCACCCATATCCTGCCCTGATGAGCTTCAACAATATGTTTGGCGATCGCCAGACCCAAACCGGTTCCCCCGCTTGCCCTGGCCTGGTCGGTTTTGTAGAACCGTTCAAAGATACGCGGAAGGTCCTTCTCGTCAATTCCCTCACCCGTATCTTTGACCCTTATGATGATCTCGTTTTCTGCCTGCTCAGCGGATAAGGCAATAACCCCGCCCGGTTGGGTGTACTTGATGGCGTTGTGGATGATATTGATCAGCACACGTTCCATCCGTTCAGCGTCTACCTTGATCTGCGGCAAACCTTCCGGAACGTCCAAGCGCAAATCAAGCCCCGCCCGGTCTGCCTGCATGCGCATCCTCTCGACAGGTCTCTTAAGCAGCTCTGCCACATTTTCATTGATCATTACCATTTCCACCCTGCCGGATTCGATGCGCGACAATTCCAGCAGTTCCAACACCATTTGGGTTAGCTTATCAATTTCTACATCCATAAGGGTAATGAACCGCTCAGCAGAATCCGGATCTTTCCTCACATACTGCTGGAGGGTTTCAGAAAGGGCTTTCATCGTGGTTAACGGCGTTCGCAGCTCATGCGAGACGTTGCTGACGAAGGTTTGGCGCATCTCTTCAAGATCGCGGTTTTTAGTCCTGTCCTGTAACAGGATCAGGACCGTACCTTCCTGAGGTGTACCGAGGAATGTGCTCATCCCCAGCAGGTACTTACCCTGGTTTTTGAGCTCAATATACATATTCTGATCTTTTTTGTCGTTCACAGTCTTTTGCCAGAGTTCCACCAGCTGATACTGCTGCATGGTTTTTACAAAATCACCACTCTTACCATCAAGCTCATCAATCCCGAACATCAGTCGGGCTGTCCGATTGATCAGCTCGATCTTTCCATCACGACGCACGATGATCAGCCCATCCATCAACCGGTCTACGATCGTTTCGAGATTCGCGTTCTGCCCGCTAATAGTGGATAGCTGATCCTGTATCTGGACAGCCATCTTTGAAAAAGCCCGTGTGAGATCGTTGATCTCATTATCTGCACCTGGCTGAGGTATTTTAGAATAATCTCCGCCTGTAATTCTTTTCGCTGCATCGGTCAGCTCAACGATCGGACGCGTAGTTTGTTTGGCTGCGAAGAACGTCACCAATGCCGCCAACAGGATTGCCGCCAGTCCGCTGATGAGGATCGACCGGCGGATCATCGCCAAGCGCGCATTGACGATCTCAAGGGGTTTGGCAAAGCGGACGATAGTAGCCAGATCGCCGTTGAGAGACTGACCCACAGCCACATAAACCATCTCAGTTTTTAAGGTTGTGCTGTAGCGCACATTGTATCCGATCCCACCAGCCACCACCTGCTGAACTTCAGGCCGGTTCAAATGATTGACCATCATTTCAGCGGTCGCGTCTGACTCCGCAATAACCTTCCCATCCGGCTGGATGACCGTTACTCTGACATTCAGATTTTCAGAATAACGATTGATCAGGTCGGCGAGGGCTTGTGGATCCGATCCATCATCAGGGAGTAGTGCAATCTCAGTTGCGAGCAGGTTGGCCTCGCTGGTAAGCATCGCGCGTGTATCTTCATAATACATTTTACGATACTGGTTTGTGTAAAGGACGAGCATTACTGTGACTACCCCCATAATAATGAACACAAAAGGCAGGATAAAACGCCATTTGATCGATCTTCTCATCTTCATGATTCAAACCTGTAGCCTAATCCAGGCACTGTTATCAAACGAGTTGGCTTTGAGGGATCAGTTTCGATCTTGCTGCGCAGCCAGCGCACGTGCACATCAACTGTCCGGCTGCCTCCAATATAATCCCAACCCCACACCTTCTCCAAAATGGTTTCGCGGGAAACCGCTCTTCCCTTGTTTTCAACCAGGAAACACAGCAGGTCCATTTCCTTTGGTTTTAATGGCACTACTGCATCATCCAGGCGTATCTCGTGCCGCTTCCGGTCAATAACCAGGTTGCCCGCCACAATCTCATCTTCAACTTGTTCCGTTGCTAAATGTTCACCAGACACCAGGTTGATCCGTTGATAGGCTTTTAGACGGGTTTTTACGCGGGCGATCAATTCGCGCATGCTGAAGGGTTTAACAATATAATCATCCGCGCCGATTTCGAACCCGATAACGCGATCGATCTCTTCCGCGCGCGCGGTTAACATCAAGATCGGGATATCCATTTCCAGCCGAAGGGCTTTGCAAACATCGAATCCATTCATACCAGGTAACATTACATCAAGCAGAATCAGATCAGGTTTCCATTCCTGGGCAATTTGTAAACCCGCCAATCCATCATCGGCGCCCTTTACCAGGTAGCCTTCCCTGGTAAAGTTGTACACCAGGGTTTCTTGTAACGTTTTTTCATCTTCGACAATTAAAATTTTTTCAGACATGTTTTAATTGTACTTTAATTGGTAGAAGATCGAAAAATGAAACTATTCTGATAAGCAAATTGGTGCTTAATTTCGGCGGAATTCACTTATAATTTTTAATTATCAAGTTCAGTAGATCAAAAGAGGCAACCATGAACCAGGATTCAACTCCTATTAAGAAAGTAGCCATTGCCACCGGTGGCGGAGATGCGCCGGGATTAAATGCAGTCATCCGCGCCGCGGTGCTGGCCGGTTTGGGACGCGGCTGGGAAATGTACGGCATCCGGGACGGTTTCAACGGACTGATGATGCCGGAGCAATACGTTGAGGGCGGAATCATCAAACTCACACGTGAACGCGTGCGTGGAATTACACACCTTGGCGGGACGATCATTGGCACCACCAACCGCGGTAACCCTTTTCATTACCCGGTTAAGAATCCGGATGGAACGTACACAGAGGTTGACCGCTCTGATGAATTGATGCGGGCGTTTTATATGCACGAGATCGACGCGCTCATCTCGGTCGGCGGAGATGGCTCCATGTCCATCGCGAACGCACTAGCTCAAAAAGGAATGCGGGTTGTTGGTGTGCCGAAGACAATTGACAACGACCTTGACGAGACAGTCGTTACATTTGGTTTTGATACCGCGGTCAGTTTTGCCGTGGAATGCCTTGACCGTTTGCACAGCACGGCTGCCAGTCACCGCCGCATCATGGTGGTGGAGGTGATGGGACGTTACGCCGGCTGGATTGCGCTTGAATCCGGTGTGGCCGGTTCGGCTGATGTCGTATTGATCCCGGAGATCCCTTATGACCTGAACATCGTAGCAAAAAAGATCGATGAGCGTGTGAGAAGCGGCAGCAACTTCTCGATCGTGGTGGTCGCGGAAGGCGCTGTTCCAAAAGGCGGATCGGTCACTGTCCTGGACAAAGAGGTTGGACGTGCTGAAAGACTGGGAGGGATCGGGGAGAAGATCACGGAAGAATTACAGCAATTGACCGGTAAGGAAGCCCGCCTGGTTGTGTTGGGCCACCTGCTTCGAGGAGGCACTCCCACTTCCAATGACCGACTGATCGCGTTGCGTTTTGGTGCGGCCGCTGTGCGCGCGTTGGATGAAGGACAGCATGGCGTGATGGTCGCTTTGGATCCTCCAACGGTCAAATATGTACCACTGGCGGATGCCACAAAACGCATGAAAAGTGTGCCGCTGGACTGCGACACCATGCTCACCGCCCGCGATCTGGGTATGAGCTTTGGTGATTGATCAATCACATTTTCTAAGAAGCTCCGGTGTCATCCGGAGCTTCTTATTTATCAATTTCATTCATTAATCAGGATATTTTTTTACTCGCTGATCTCACCAGCCCCACAATATTCCCCACGATGGCGAGACTGGTAACAACAATGATGAATACAAGAAACCAGTGAATAAAATTCCCGTTCAATAGTACCTGGATCCCATTGATGCCTTCCAGAGGAAATCCGCGCTGCACAGCCAGTTCTTTATCAAACGAGACCAGGTCACCCGCCTTTAACATAGCAGCGGTGAGGAACAAATTTGAGAACTGGATAACGATCTCAAATACACGGGTCATGATGGAACTTTTGCGCTGGAACAGGATCAACGCGTTGCGACAGATCTCCAGACCAATATTGATCGCAATCCATGGGAGGAAGGTCATGAAAGTGGTTGTAAAGATCGGAACCATATTCCATTTCCCGTCCACCCGCCACCAGAATCCTGCCAAATCCTCAAAGAAAACGGTGAAAATCAACACACCGACAATACCGAAGAAGATACCGATAATTGGTTCCCAGGGATGCACCTTATCGGTTTCCTCTACAAGCTCCGGAAGGTCGCTGATCGACCACTCCTTCTGTTCTTCTTTAATGATATTTAAATCTTTTCCCTTACCCAGTTGAGGGAAGAACCTTGTGATGAAGATCAGGATCAAGGCAACCGTCCCAATCAAACCCGTTACCGCGCCCCATATATTGGAAAGCATCTCCCAGATACCCCAGAATGGGCTCTCACCCTGGCTGAGCACAGAAGAAACCACCCCCGCAAGCAGCATCGCTCCAGCGACGATTGGCGCGACAAATGACACGAAGAACCTGAATACAGGGTTGAAACGCGGATCGATCAACGCATCGCTCTGGAGATATCCAGCTGCGACAGTATGGGGCGAACCCAACCTTCGCAATTCCTGCTCCAGCTGTTTTTCATCCAGAACCGCTTCAGGGGGATACTGATCTTCCAGTAGATCCATCAAATTCGATCGGATCTCAGCCAGGATGTCCTTTCTCCCCTGCAGAGGCAAGCGCCGTTCCACCGCGAGCAGGTAGCGCTCCAATAAAATATTGCTTTTTTCTGATAGTTTCATCTTACGATCTCCTCAATTATGCGCAATTGGGTTTGCCAATCCTTACGCAGTGCATTCAACACTGCCAGGCCAAACTCATTAAGCTGGTAGTATCGTCTGGGTCGATTCTCGTCTAGCTGCCAGTCACTCTGCAGGTAGCCCTGGTTTTCCAGTCTGCGCATCAATGGGTACAGGGTGTCCTGCGTTATTGAGAAGCCTTTCTCTTCCAATTGTTTAAGTAGCGAGTAACCGTATTGCTTTTCCTGCAGTTGACTCATTACGACCAGCACGATCAATCCACGACGCAGTTCCGCGTTCAATCTTTCCACATGTTCTGAGAGTTTTTCAGTTTCGATCATGTACTCATTATACTGTATATAATACAGTATTGTCAATAGGCAATATTAATTATTAACATTATTATTCAGAAATTTAAAAAGAATCACCGGAAAGAATTACCCTTCCGGTGATCATCGCTAACTTAGTAATCTGTTTTGGTTATTTCAATTTGGCATTAACTTGGGCCAAACCAATCTTGACCATGTCTTCAGTCAAACCAACCGCTTTTACCTGCGGGATGGCGACGATCTGCTTGAGTGTCATGCCTTTGATGATGCCAGCCATCGGATGCTTAGAAAGCTCTGCGACCAGTTCACCCAACGCCTGCATTCCTTTGGGATCATTTAAGAAATCCCCGATCTTTGAATCCATTGTGTAAGCCATATTACCTCCTGTTGAAAAATGAAATACCCACTGCCCTAATTATACCAGTTTGGCCTGGGAGTCAAATGAGACTAGTTGCCGTCTGATGAAATTGCGCAGCGGAAACCCAAATCATTACTGCTATTAAAGTTCGGGTCGAAGGTGCGGCTGGCTGTGAGCAACTGAGGCCACTTGCTGCCCCAACCTCCGCCGCGTAAAACCTTGTTCGTAGATCCCTCCGGTCCCTTCGGGTTTGTACCAGGTGAATTAGCATAATAATCTTCGCTGTACCAATCGCTTACCCATTCCCATACGTTGCCCGCCATGTCTGCCACGCCATACTCGCTGTTGCCGGCCGCATAACTGCCCACAGCCTGGGTATCACCTGCGCAATTGGCGTTTCCCTTGTTGTTGTAGCCGTTAACCAATTCACATGTCGGATCATCATCACCCCAGGGATATGCCCGGGATTTGGAACCCCGCGCGGCTTTCTCCCACTCCGCTTCAGTCGGCAGCCGTTTTCCTGCCCAGGTGCAATAGGCGTTCGCATCCTCCCATGTGACAAATATAACCGGGTAATTCGCAAACTCGGGCGCTTCGAAATAGGACTCCCTGGTTTCAGAATTGGTCCTGGAGGGGAACTCGCAGCCATCGGCGGCGATGCATTCCGCGTATTGGACGTTGGTCACTTCAAATTGATCAATGAAATAACCATCAAGATTAACTGAGTGCAGCGGCAGCTCATCTGCGATGCAGGAAAATCCGCCATTATGCTGCGGATCGCAGCCCATTTGGAACTCACCCGCGGGTATATAGACCATGTTTTCCGGTGCTTCAACGGCCGGCAGTTCAGGTGCGGCAGGTGCCTCTGTCACGGCCGGTTCAGGAGCTTGCGCAGGAGCTGTTGTTGGAGTGGCGCCACATCCGACAAGGAGTGTCGTTAACAGGGCAAAAAGAAGGATTTTTTTCATGTTTTTACTCCTCTCTCCTTTTTTTCATTGTAGCGCCTTTTTTAGTTTTTTCAGTATTTGAAAATTTTTGGAACTTCCATAAAGATATGATGATAATTCTCTGAAATTCTTTTAGCATGTGGAAAGCGAAATGATCAATCATCGCTCGGGGATTTTCATTTGAATTTAAAAAAGTCGATAGGTTCGTATCGCGAAGCTCGCATTTCCGAGCGGAGCGAGAGGAATTGAATCCATCGCAATATTGTTGGTAGGTTTTTGAAATGCTCGAGCGTAGAGAAAACCACACCACATACTACGAGCTTGATTAAATTAATTTTGTTGAGGGGGGGATATATACCCTGATTGGGATACAGTGTACCTAACGGGTATTAGAACCAACGAATGATATTAAGTAGTTTAATAAATAGTGGCGAGGGTGGGATTTGAACCCACATCCAATGGCTTATGAGTCCACTGCTCCACCATTGAGCTACCTCGCCAGCGCTGCATATCTTACTATAAGCCCTCTTTTTTGTCAACGAAAGCCAATTATTCTACGCGAAGCCCAGGCTCTTCTCCTTCATTGATACAAACCTGCCGTGTCCAATCACCAGGTGGTCCAGCACCTCCACGTCCATTAGCTTACCGGCTTCCACGACCGTCCGTGTCAGCGACACATCCTCTGGGCTGGGGCTCGGATCGCCGCTGGGATGATTATGCACCAGGATGATCGAAGCCGCGCTACGCTGGATCGCCGCCCGGAATAACTCCGCCACCCGCACCATCGACGAGTTCAACGATCCTGTATACACTTTATCGATCCAGATCTTGCGATTACGAGTGTCGAGCAGGATGACCCACAGCTGCTCCTGCACCAATCCCTGCATCTCGTATCGCACCAGTTCGGCCGCATCAGCCGGGGAACTGATCGCGCCGCTCAATTCCGGCGCTTCAAGGTTCAGTCGCCTGCCCAACTCGATGGCTGCTTTGATCTGCGCCGCCTTGGCAGGTCCCAATCCGTGGATGTTGCACACCTCGGCAAAGCTCGCCCGCTGGATCCCGCGCAGCCCTCCCAACTCAAATAGAATTCGTTCACCCAGTTGGATCGAGTTTTCACCCTCCACTCCCACCCGCAGGAGGATCGCCAGCAGCTCGGCTTTTGACAACCCCTCCGGTCCGTTGCGCTCCAATCTTTCGCGCGGACGTTCCTCCTCAGTAAGATCTTTGATCCGGTAGGCTGCTCTCGTTTCACGCGTCATTGGTACCTCCAGTGACCTTATTATTCATAGTTTTATATATCAACCCCTACTTTCACGCAAGCCCGTTCCCGATCACAGCAGTGCGCTTTCATCCATGCTATAATTCCAGCATGGAGCGCAAATGAGTCTTGATCCTTTATTCCTCAAACAACTGACCACATTCGCCGTGGGTTTTTCTGCCGCTTTCCTCGCCGCTCTCTGGCTGAGCCTGATCTTCTGGACGAATCGGGATATCCGTCAACGCAGCCGTGACCGTGTCATGCGCTTTCTGGCTGTAGTCGTAGTAATCGTCTTTTTTCTTCCCGGATTCCTCATCTACCTGGTGCTGCGTCCCGGCCGCACGCTCGAAGAGGAATACCAGCGTTCTCTTGAAGAAGAAGCCTTGCTCCAGGCCATTGAAGGTGCTGCTCTATGCCCAGGATGTGAGCGTCACGTGCAGCCGGATTGGATCGTCTGCCCCGGCTGCGGAACGGTCTTAAAGAAAACCTGCTCATCATGCGGTCATCTGATCGATCTGCCCTGGAACATCTGCCCGTATTGCGCCACAGCGGTGCCCGGTATGCCGATCGAAACACCAGAGATTGAAGACACAAACGATCCGGAATATTCAGGCGATATTACGGACGAGACTGATTCCACGATCGAATATGATGAAGATGAGATCCAGCCAGATCTGGATGATGAAATTAAATCCCAACCCTAGATCGGTTTACCAAGCCAATGCAGAACCTCGCCAAGATCGAACCTGTTGATTATCTGATCATTGGTCACATCACACAGGACGTTACAACTGATGGTCTAAAACTTGGAGGAACCGCTTCTTTCGCATCGTTGACCGCCCGGGCATTTGGCGTTCGGGTGGGCATCGTTACCGCCTGCGCGCCTGATCTTATACTTGACCAACTTACGGGCATCTCCATCTCCCGCAAGAATTCTGTCCACACCAGCACATTCCGTAATACCTACACCATCGAAGGCAGAATCCAGCATATCCTGCACGTTGCGGATGGCATTGAACTGGAAGATGTACCCCCCGCCTGGCGCGATACTCCCATCGTTCACCTCGGACCGCTCACCGGAGAGATCAGCCCCACATTGGCGCGGTCATTTCCCAATTCACTCACAGGCATCACCCCGCAGGGTTGGATGCGCGGTTGGAACAGCGAGGGTGTGGTTAGTTATAAAGCATGGGATGAGGCGGAAAAGGTTCTGCCATACGTTCAAGCCGCTGTCATGAGTATTGAAGATGTGCGCGGCAACGAGGATGTGATCGCTTCATATGCTGCCCAAGTACCTATCCTGATAGTAACCGAGGGAGCCGCCGGTTCACGTGTCTATTGGAATGGCGATGTGCGCTATTTCAGGCCCCCGCAGGAGGATGAAGTGGATCCGGTCGGCGCGGGTGATATTTTCTCAGCGGTATTTTTTATAAAACTATTTCAAACAAGGGATCCATGGGAAGCGGTCAAAGTCGCCACCCTTGTCGCCGCTAACTCAGTCACGCGCGTGGGCCTTCTGGGTGTACCAACGCCAGAAGAAGTAACCCGGTTTACAACACAGATCATTGAGCATCCAATAAAATGAGCCGTGTACTTACCCTCGTAAACCAAAAAGGCGGTGTTGGCAAAACCACCACCGCGATCAACCTGTGCGCTTACCTGGGTCAGTTCGGGAAAAAGGTTCTTCTTGTCGATCTTGATCCCCAGGCAAATGCCACTTCCTCCCTCGGAATCAACAAGTACGAGGTCAAGTGCGGCACGTATGAGATTCTCATTGGTTCTGAGCCGATCTCACCTAACATCCTGATCAATCCAAAATTAAAGATCGCATTGCTACCCGCCTCACCCGCGTTGGCCGGCGCCGAGATCGAATTGATTGACCTCCCATCCCGTGAATACCGCTTGCGTGAAGCGATCAAACCGGCTCTAGAACGTTACGATTACGTCATCATTGATTGTCCGCCTTCGCTCAGTCTGCTCACCGTGAACGGCCTGGTTGCTGCCCGTGACGGGGTGATCATTCCTGTGCAGTGTGAATACCTGGCGCTGGAGGGCATTGGTCAATTAACCCAGACGCTGAACCTCGTGCGAACAAATCTCTTCCCGGAATTGCGTATCCGCGGGGTTGTATTGACCATGTTTGACAGCCGCACCAACCTCTCAGCGGATGTTGTACGGGAGGTGCGCAAGTTCTTTCCAAATCTGGTGTATGATTCTGTCATACCTCGCTCTGTGCGCCTGGCTGAGGCCCCGTCGTATGGATTACCCATCAATCAGTACTCGCCCGAATCCAATCCAGCAAAAGCCTACGCCGGTTTGGCCCTGGAACTTCTTAATCAGGATGGGGGCTTTACAAGCCCACACCTGGGATAGGTGAAATTTATGGCACAAAAATCCGGTCTCGGAAAAGGATTGGACGCCCTCATTCCGGCTGGTTTCTCCAGCCCTGCCATCCCGGCGGACAATCATATTCCCATTTCAATGATCATCCCCAATCCACAGCAGCCGCGCGACGCGATTCAGGAGGAAAACCTGATTGAATTAGCAGCGTCCATTCGCGAACACGGTATCCTTCAACCGCTGGTGGTATCGCATGATGCGGTTTCGGGCAACTACATCCTCATCGCCGGAGAAAGGCGGTTGCGCGCAGCCAGACTTGCAGGGCTTGAAAAAGTACCTGTCATCATCCGCACCGTCACAGAACAACAACGCTTGACCGAAGCGCTCATCGAAAACATCCAACGTGCTGACCTTTCTCCGCTTGAAACCGCCAGGGGATATAGACGTCTGGTTGATGAATTCAACCTTACCCATGAAGGACTCGCAGCCCAGATGGGTAAAAGTCGAGCTACGGTTACTAACACATTGCGATTGCTCAACCTACCCGCGGTCATCCAGGAAGCCCTGGCTGCCCAAAAAATCACTGAAGGGCACGCCCGTGCCCTGCTTGGTCTTCCCACCAGGGATGCACAGATCGCCGCGTTGCACACCATCCTTACCCAGGAATTGAATGTAAGGCGGACTGAAGAACTTGTACGAAAATTAACCGGTGAAAAACCGCCAGCCCTCCCCGCCAAACCGGTCGATCCGTTGATCCAGGAAATTGAGGAAAGACTGCGCAGCCGATTTGGCACGAAGGTCAACCTTCATCCCAGCGGAAAAGGTGGCACGATCACCATCCATTATTATTCTATAGAAGAACTGAATAACCTGCTCGAAAATTTACTGGAGTAAGTATGCTCCTCCTGTACAACGGCAGATTACACGACCATTCACCGCACCATACCGCGCTTGCCATCGAAGATTGCCGCATTATTGCCGTGGGTTCAGATGCCGAGATCCTTCATATGTACAAACCCGGAATGATTTCTCTTGATCTTGAGGGTCGATATGTCATGCCTGGCTTGACAGATTGCCATATCCACCTCGAACTATACGGACTGTCACTCTACCTGGTGAATTGTGACGCCTCAACACCTGAGCAATGCTTTGAACAAGTGAAGGCCAGGGCAAGGCTAACCCCGCCGGGTGAATGGATTCGCGGCCATGGCTGGAACCAGAACCATTGGGGCGGTGTGTTTGGAACCGCTACCAAGTTGGATGCTGTCACTTCAGCACACCCGGTGTTCCTGACCGACATGTCTCTACATAGCGCGTGGGTCAATTCATTGGCTTTGGATCTGGCTTGTATCAACGCCGCGACACCTGATCCAATTGGGGGAGTGATCCAACGGGATGCTAACGGCAACCCTACGGGCATCCTTTTCGAAAACGCGGTCAAACTCGTTGAAAAGATCATCCCTCCTCTTAGCAACGCTACATTAAAAAACAACCTGCTTTCAGCACAACAAAACCTTCACCAATTCGGTATCACATCCGTGCATGATTTTGACGGTCTCTCCTGTTTCAAAGCCTTGCAGGAACTCGATCAAGCCGGAGAATTGACCTTGCGGGTGACCAAGGGTCTGCCTGTTGAACAACTTCATGAGGCCGTTGAGCTATATCGGCAAGGTAGATCCAGCAGTTCGCACCTGCGCGTTGGGCCGGTGAAAATGTTCGCGGATGGTGCGCTCGGACCACACACAGCCGCCATGCTGCTGCCTTACGAAAGAGAAGATACAAATCGCGGGAAGCTGCTGCTAAAGGCGGAGGAGATCCTGGAAAACGGCCGGTTCGCCAGTGGATTCGGATTGCCCATCGCAGTGCATGCCATAGGCGACGCTGCAACCCGAGAGGTATTGGACGGATTTGCCTCGCTGCGTGCATTTGAAGAAGAAAAAAAGCTGCCCCACCTGCCACATCGCATAGAACACATGCAGCTGCTTTCACCAGAGGACCTGGGAAGAGCCGCCAGCCTTGGAATTTGGGCATCGATGCAGCCAGTTCATTTGTTTCAGGACATGGAAACCGCAGATCGCAAGTGGGGCATCCGCGCCAGGTACGCCTACGCGCACAACACCCTTCTCTCTTATCGCACTGATCTGATATTTGGGTCGGACGCCCCAGTGGAGTCTCCCAATCCCTTCTGGGGGATGCACGCAGCGGTTAATCGAGTGAATCGAAACCATGGAAACGGACAGGAACCCTGGTACCCTGAAGAATGTATCAGTTTGTACGAAGCCATAAAGGGTTACACTATTAGTCCGGCAAATCAAACTGGTCAGGAGTCTGTTTTGGGGAGCCTGGCAGCGGGTAAAATGGCTGATCTGCTGGTGCTTGGGCAGGATCCATTCCTGATCCCGCCCCGTGAACTGCACACGATCAAACCGGATATGGTCATGGTGGATGGTGAATGGATAATTCGCACAGATCAATGATCGAGGAGGAAAGTTGATGGCTTTATCTCCGGAAATACTGGTGCCCAGGCTGGGAGAAGTGCTGATCTCTGAAGGGTTGATCACTGAAGAGCAACTTGATCACGCCATCGAAGAACAAAAACGCTTGTCCAGCGGAGGTTCCTGGACTCGTATCGGTGAATTGTTAATCAACCTGGGTTTCATTTCCCGTGAATCGCTCAATCAGGCGATCACACAGCAGATCCTCAGATTTCAACAGGCGCTGCTTGAATCCAACCGGACGCTCGAAGCGCGCGTGGCTGAACGCACCGCGGAACTTGAGAACGCCTATCTAAAACTTTCCGAATTAGACATGTTGAAGAGCAATTTTGTTTCGTCCATCTCGCATGAGCTGCGTACGCCCCTCACACACATCAAGGGTTATGTTGACCTGCTGCTTAATTCTCCGGGCATGGACTCCATACCTGACGCTATGCTGAGTTTGTCCATCATGCAACGTTCATCGGAACGACTTGAAGGACTGATCAATGATCTGATCATGTTTTCAGCCGCCGAAAATGGTAAATTAATGTTGTGCTACGAAACATTCAACCTCAAAGAAGTAACAGAATTGGTAATTGCCAGATACACCAGTTTTTCACCCAATACGAATTTAAAGATCTGCCTGGATTCCAGCCAGGATAGGATCAACATAAACGCAGATAAGAACAAGATCACATGGGTGATCAACCAATTTGTCGACAACGCGGTCAAGTTTTCCAATTACGATGGGACGGTTACGGTCCACCTGGATGTGGTCGCTGATCACGCGGTCATCGCGATCGAAGACCAAGGGTCTGGCATGACTAAAGCCCAGGCTGAAGAAGCTTTCCAGCCATTTCACCAACTCAATGGAAAAGCCAATCGTCCCTTCGGCGGAACGGGAATCGGGCTCGCTCTTGCGAGGCGCATCATCGAAGCGCATGGATCTGAGATCAAGGTTCGAACCGCACCGGGTCAGGGTAGTTGTTTTCAGTTCAAACTTCCGCTCGTGCATTGAAGGTTTATTGTATAATCAATTATCATGACAACCGGCTATTCATTTCAGAAACTGGACAAAGAAAAACTACTACATATTTATACGATCATCGCTAAAAACCAGGACTGGAAAAGTGCGCTGGATCAGATACTCATTTTTTCACGGGATTTTTTTATTTTTGATAATGTGGCAGTCTATCTCTCTGATACTATCTCAGGTAACTTTGACGTAATTTATGCCCGTGCCACTGGCCGCGGCAGATCAAAAGAAGCTGATGTATCCTGGGGTGAGACGGTGGGCAATCGTGTCATCACAGAAAAGAAGATCATCCTGGAGGAAGCGCTGCTAAACGATAAGGTTGACCGCCTGGCAGCGCCATTTATCCTGGGAATTCCACTTTATATCTCAAATGCCCAGGCTGGAGCGCTTGTCTTCGTTCGCTTTGGTGGACCGGCGTATGAAGCTGGTAGCCAGGAGTTCGCAGAATTTCTGGCAGTTCAGGTCACCACACTTGTACGGCAAAAATCACTGGATGCTCTGGAAAAAGAACTGGAAAAACAACGCACTTACACTGCTTTGCAGGGTGATTTCATCAGCACGATCTCACACGAAGTACGCAATCCGCTCGGTTTCATTCGCGGTTACACAACTACCCTTTTGCGTGAAGATACAGAATGGGATAATAAAACACAGAAAGATTTCCTGCAGATCATCGATCGTGAAACCAATAACCTCAGCGAACTGATTGACGATCTGCTCGATTCTTCAAGGCTGCAGAGCGGCAATATGCGTTTCAATTTCCAGATGCTCCGCCTCGATTCGATCATCCGGGATGAAGTCAGCCGCGCAGTGCTCGACAATCCAGGTCAGATCTTTCGCGTCGAGATCGCCGATGGGCTACCAGCGATCAATGGTGACGCCCGGCGCATCGCCCAGGTGATCGATAACCTCATCGATAACTCCAAAAAATACGCGCCAGGCGCTGTGATCACGATAAAAGCTTACCCTGAAGATAATTGGTTGATCATGGAATTCACAGATAATGGGCCGGGTATAGATGAAAAATACCTGCCGCTAGTTTTCTCAAGGTTTTTCCGGGTTCCCGAGAATTCGCACGGTGTGCGGGGATCTGGCCTTGGTTTATCGATCTGCAAGCAGATCATCGAAAGCCACAATGGCGAAATGAGCATTTTTTCCCAAAAAGGGAAAGGTATGTCTTTCAGGATCGCATTACCCCGGGACGAAGTTTCAACGAAAGAGAAGAAGGGAGGGAATTGATGAGCACAAGGATCTTAGTTGTTGACGATGAACCTTTATATATTCGACTGCTAAAGGTCAACCTCGAACAGGAGGGATACCAGATCGTCTCTGCATCTGACGGCGAAGAAGCCCTTGAAGCCATTTCGCTAAACATGCCGGATCTGATCATCCTGGATGTTGTAATGCCCAAGCTTGATGGCATCACTGTTATGCAAAGGGTTCGCCAATTCTCCAACGTTCCCATCATACTCCTCACCGCCTTAGGCGAAGAACAGGACCGTGTAAAAGGTTTGAACATTGGTGCGGATGATTACGTGGTGAAACCATTTTCAGCCACAGAACTAATCGCCAGGGTTCGTGCGGTTTTACGTCGCAGCCAGGATCAAGCTGAGGGCACCAAGTCCAAAGTGTTCACCCACGGTGATCTTAAGATCGACATCGCCAAAGCTGAAGTTTGGAAAGGTGACCACCAGATCTACCTCTCGGCAACAGAATATAAACTCTTGATCCATTTTGCGCACAACCTGGGGAAAGTTTTAAGCGCGGAAGAGTTATTGCAGACAACCTGGGGTCAAGGCTACAAAGACGAGAAAGAGATCCTGTGGGTCAGCATTGCCCGGTTAAGACAAAAACTTGAAGATAATCCGCATGACCCGATCCATATTGTTACACGCACCGGGATGGGCTATCAGATGCCTACCCTGGAAGAGAACTAGACTTAATTGAATGCTATAATCTTGAGTACTAAGATCGACCATAAGAGGAGCCGTGACCATGGACATTAATGAGTTTTCCACAAAAGCAGCTGAATTAGGCGCAAAATTACGGGTGGAGCGAGAGCTAAGTGAAATTTCCGTTGCCAGGGCGGCAGCCCAATTGGGCGTTTCACCCGAGATGATCGAAAGCATGGAAAACGGAGAGAATGCGCCCAGCCTGCCCGAGTTGGAGTTGCTGGCAAATTTGTACCGGGTCCGGTTGCACAAACTATTGGGATTGATGGAGGATGAAGAACCAGTTTTCAGGCTTCCCCAGGAGAAAAGACCTGCATTCATCGTTATTAGAACCCGCATTATCGCGGCTACCCTCAAACAAGCCCGCCTCGATTCTGCCATCCCTTTGGATGACATGGCGCTCAAACTAGATGTTCCCGTGAGCACACTAGAGGAATACGAATCTGGAACTCTACCCATTCCGCAACCCATGCTAGAAAAAATATGTGAATCGCTAGAGATCAACCCTGATTCGTTGTTATCTCCGCTGACCCCCAAACAAAGGAATGTAGCAATCGAAACAGAAACATCAATCCTTCCCTCCGAATTGAACGAATTTGTCTCCAACCCGGCCAACCTTCCATACATACATCTGGCGAAAAAACTTAGTGGCATGGAAGCAGACAGGCTGCGCGAGATCGCAGAGAGTCTCTTAGAGATAACCTACTAAACCCATGAACGAAGAAATCGATCAGATCAAGCAACAGGCGATAAAGGCCTACAACAACAAGCAATTTGAGGATGCCATCCAGGGTTTTCAGACCTGTCTGACCTACTTCGAAGGATCAGGCGATGAACTGGCGGTTGCAGAAGCCCGCAACAACCTCAGCGTGACACACCTGGCGATGAAACAGGCGCAATTGGCATACGATGAGGTCAAGGGCACTGATGAGGTTTTTGCCCGTTTTGGAGACCGCAAGCGGCATGGCATGGCGGTTGCCAACATGGCGGCTGCCCTCGAAGCGCTTGGAAAGAAAGAAGAGGCTTTAACGCTTTACGAACAGGTTCTGGATATTTTTAAGGAGATCGGCGAAAAAGAGATGCGTACCAGCATCTTACGTCGTGTCTCAGATCTGCAGTTAAAAACCAAACGTGGTTATCAAGCGATCGCATCTCTGGAAGCCGCTTACGATCAGAAAGATAAACCGAACCTGAAAGAATCATTCTTCAATAAAATACTCTCAGCAATTCGCAAAAAGCTGATCCGCTAAATGTTTCCCTCTCTACCCCCGGTGATCATTCGCCAGGCAACCAGCCAGGATATTCCTGCCGTCACCAGGTTCATGGATCAGGCGCTGCTTGTACATCGCAACCTGGATTGGCAGCCATTAATGGATTGGATCACAAAAGAACCATTCCTTTTGAGATACGAAGGTAATAAACTGACTTCTCTAATGTCTTGCGCGTCAGATCCGCCTGGGGTCGCCTGGATCCATGCCTATGCCATGGATCGATGGTCGACCGAGATGGAGAAATCTTGGCGCTCGTTGCTTGAGCCTGCGCTCGCCATCATCAATCAGGAAGATAGCAGGCTTTATTCAGTTGCTTTACATGACTGGTTTAAAAATTTGTTGATCAGTGCCGGGTTTTCCATTATTCAACACATTGTTGTGCTGATCTGGAACCAGTCGCTCCCGCAAATACTTCCTGTACCACGCACGGTCAACTTCCGGCCAATGACCCTGTCTGACCTGGATTCTGTTGTTGCGATTGATCACCTGGCATTTGATCCGTTGTGGAGAATTTCACAAGACTCCATGAAATGCGCTTTTTTATCCTCCGCTCATTCCAGCGTTGCCGAAATTGACGACACGATTGTCGGTTACGAGCTATCTACCGCCAGCCATTTTACCGCTCACCTCACCCGTCTTGCTGTGCATCCGGATTATAAACTTGCCAATATAGGATATTCTCTGGTCAGGTTAATGCTTGAGTATTTCCAAAGGTTTCAAATTAATCAGATAACTGTCAATACACAACAGAATAATTCAGCTTCGATCGGGCTTTACAAAAAATTGGGATTCACACTTACTGATGATTCTTTTCCAATTTACCAGTACGGTATAACAGGTTGAATACTGGACAATATTTATCTTATATGAGAAAATAAAACAAACAATTTGGAGGTTCCATGCGCAGACGTGTAGTAGCAAAACAGAGAAGAACACAGCAAAAGGACAAAGGAAATATCACAGCCTTACTGATAATTGGTGCCCTTGTCGTGGTTGTTGTGGGCATCATCATCGCCACTCAATTTAAACCGGTCGGAGAGGTCATTACCTCTGACCGTGTATATAACGCAGAATTAAACGGTTTATCAATGGGCAGCCCGGATGCCCCGGTTAAAGTGGTTGAATTCGCTGATTTTCAATGCCCAGCCTGCGTAAATTACTGGACAGTGCTTGAGCCGACCATCATTCAACAATATGTGGAAACCGGAAAAGTTCAATACACTTATTCTCCCTTCTCATTTCTGGGTAGAGGGCAAGCCTGGGATGAATCAAAGAAAGCCGCCGAAGCAGCTTACTGTGCCAATGATCAGCAAAAGTTCTGGCTATTCCGCGACACCATCCTCTCCAATCATAATGGTGAAAATCTCGGCGCATACTCAAAAGAACGTCTAACCGCGTTTGCCAAAACAATAGGCCTGGATATGAATGATTTCAATGCCTGCATGAATAATGGTAAATACACTCAGGCTGTTGAGGATGCCAACGCGTTCGCTGCCAGCAACGGAGCATCGTATACTCCATCCTTCCTGATCGATGGAAAGATCGTCAATGCGAATGAACTGGTTCAGGCGATCGAAAACAGCCTTGCGAAATAATTAGACTGCGAATGGTATAGACCCCGGTTTAACCGGGGTCTATTTGATTAGACTAAGCAGGAAAACGATTAGAGGTGCGATCAGAAGAGCTGGAAGAAAATTTCCCGTTCTGATCTTTTTTATCTCCAGGATGCTGCTGACCGCCAGCCCGGCCAGAATTACCCCGCCAGTAGCGCTGAGTTCATTCATCATCGCTGGAGTGGCAAATTTTTGCACCTGTTGGGCCAGTAACGTAATAACGCCCTGGTAAAGAAGAACGGGGAATGCTGAAAAAACGACACCCGCTCCCATTGTTGAAGCAAAAGCAATGGCAGTGAAGCCGTCCAGTACCGATTTGATCAACAATGTGTTGAAATCTCCGGTCAAGCCATCTTGAATGGACCCCAGTATCGCCATCGGTCCTATAACGAATAGGAGGGTGGAAGTGAGGAAACCTTTGATGAATCTGGCAGAACCATCTGAACCTCCATTTCCCTTGTTCACTTTTGCTTCCAGCCGCACCCCCAGCCAGGAGAGACCCTCCTCGATCCGCCACCATTCGCCCAATAAAATACCAATGACCACGCTACCCAGAACGATCAATGCATTTTCAGTCTCCAGAAAAAGAGAAATAGCATAAGCCATAGTAAATAAACCCAATCCGTTGACCACGGTCTGTTTCAAGTGGTCATTTAGCCTGGAACCGAGTAATAAACCGAACAGACCACCAATAATAATGCTGAAGAAATTTACTATCGTTCCGATCACTTGGCGGAATCCTTTGCCATGGTAGGTTTTGTTTGCGCCTGAGTTTGGATCAATTCTAGTTCCATGACAAAAAATAGCGATGATAGGCGATTCAAATAGCGCATCACCTGTTCGTTTTGCACATCACCACGATCGAACAGCTCGGCAACCCGCCGTTCTGCTCGCCGCGTGATCGTGCGTGCCAGTGCAAAACCAGCACTGGCAGGTATAGCTCCAGGTACAATAAAACCATCCGGAACATCAACTGTCATTGAGATGCGGTCGATCAGCGCTTCAAGCCCGGCAACATCCTTTTCTGTGATCCGGCCAAATTTACCGGCATTCTCAGGTGAAGAAGCCACTTCAGCCATTAATTCATATAGTTTGCGTTGGATGGCTACGATTCGCTCATGTATCTCCGCGTCCTGCTGCAGGCTGCGTGCCAGTCCCAAAGCGGCAGACAATTCATCCAGCGTGCCCAACGCTTCCATGCGCAGGTCGAACTTTTGCACTCTGCCTTCACCTAGAAAACCTGTCTTTCCATCATCGCCTGTGCGGGTATAAAATTTTTTCATAACTGCCTTTTATCCTTCAGGTATAAAGATGGGTGCCTGTTATCAGGAAAACGGTCTTTTAGCACCTCATCCCAAATGAACTCCCCTTTTACAGCGATCAAATTTAGCTTACCATCCACTCCTGCCAGGGCGAGTCTTGTTTGTTCATCTGGGTAATGTTTTTCTTCAAGTAATAAATCTATGATCACTCTTGTCCTGACCTGGTACACGTAAGAGGCATCCAGTTTCCCTTCATTGAGAATTTCGTCCACCTGGTTACCCCACTGTTTCAATCGCATTGGAAGTTCTTTGGATACTTTCTTCTCCCAGGCAGTTCTCCGCATATCGATCAATTGGTGTAATCGATCAACGACCGAATTTATTTCCAGGTCATCAACGACACATAAACGCGTCATTGCGAGCAACAGGTTTCCGGGGGTCAGAGGTAGATTGGTGTTTTTGATACGCCACAATAACGCTTCTGATGACAGGTATTGTTCGAGCTCACCAGCAGACAGTGTCACAAATCTCCGGTCTTCTTCACTCCCCTTGTAGGTCATCTAATCCCCTGTGCTGGTCGTTTCAGGTACGCTGGTTTGTTGAGAGTGTGAAATGGTCAGGAACCATTTCGTGATAGTGGCTAACCGATCACTTGAGTCGAATAGCGGTCCCATCGTCACACCCTGGATCTGGTTTGAAACTCCATAATTGTAAACCGGGTATAGCAGTGGAAGCGCAGGAAGTTCTTCAGCAAAAACCGCCTGGAAATTGTGATATAACCGTGTCCGCTCTGCCAGGTCAGTGGTTACGCGGGCTTGTTCGATCGAATCACTGGCCAGCCGGTTATTCCATTGAGAGTAATTTTGCCCGTTCGCAGCCTGTCCAAGATCCCAGAATGGGTAAGGATCAGGGTCAGGGGTCTGACTGAAGTTCAGGTCAACCAACGCTGCCTGATATGCCCGTGTATCCAGTTTATCAGCCACGAAAACATCTGGTGGCACCGCTTCAAGCTCAACCCTTACTCCAATTGCTTCCCAATCACTTGCGATCATTTGGGCGACGCTCTGGTGCAAATCATCATCCGGATAGGAGAAGACCATAGATAATTCAACATCATCTTTCTTCCTGACCGTTTCAGTTTCGCCACTGATAACGTAACCGGCATTCTTTAAAAGATCAGCCGCCTGTACCGGGTCGTAGGTCACTGCTTGAACTTTTTCATTGTAAGCCCAGGTTCCTGGTAAGATCACGCTATTCGCTTCGATAGCCTGCCCTTTAAACACGTTCGTTATGATGTTTCTGCGGTTGATCGCCATCAACAACGCGCGGCGAACCTCTGGCTCCTGAAAAAACGGAACTCCCACATCATCCAGGTTGAGTAATACCAGGCTGATACGCGGCAACCGGCCTGTGTAAATGTTGAGATTTTTATCGAGCAAAGCTTCTTGCAGCAACTCAGTTGGTACCTCACTTATCCCCTGAACCAGGCCTTCCTGGAAAGCACGGTAAGCACTCTGTGCATCCGGATAATACTTAAAGACCAGTTCCTGCAGATATGGTTGATCGCCTGCATATTTGGGGAATGCGCTCAACCTGATCCCGGTTATTTGTGAATTTTCGATGATCAACTCGGTAAATTGATAAGGGCCACTGCCTACAGGTTGTAAATTCAAAGGTGATTCTGCGATCTGATCGATGGTCATCCCGTCAAACAAATGCTGCGGAAGCACTCCAAAAGCCAGGTAATCCATGAATGGAGCGTATGCCTCGGGAAGTTTTAATTGCATGTGCAGATCATCGAATATGTATACTTCAACCGAATTCCACAATTGACGTATATCTTTCGAGACAAAGCCCTTGCCGTTCCGTATCAATTCGATCGTAAAAAGAATATCTCTGGTCGATAAAATCTCACCATCATGCCAGACAAGATCAGGTTTGAGGTTGATATTGTAGAGAATGCCATCCTGGCTTACCCCAATTGTCTCAGCCAGATCCGGTTGTGCGATCCCGCGTGAATCAAACCTGACCAGACCGGAAAAGATCAAACTGTCCACATCACGGTCTACACTGTTCGCGTCATCCAACATCGGATTTAATCTCTGGAGATTACCAATCAGCGCTTCTGTGTAAACGCCACCCTGGGCAGGTTGAGGGGTCGTTACTTCTCCGAGGCCTCCCCTTTTTTCCAGGATCAGTAGAGTTCCTACCACCAGACCGGTGAGGAACAGGATGAGAAGTTGCCATCTGTATTTTTTCATAGGTTATATTGAAATGCGGCTTCCCTCATCAAGGTCAGCCGCCTCGAATTCCCGGGTTTGGGTCTATTCGTGGTAAACGAATTACCCTTCCATTAATACTGCAGTAACGGTGAGAATGAAGAAAACAGCGCTTAAAACGATCGTGATCCAGAAGAGAGTTTTCTCAATACCGCGCCGTGCGGTGAATACACCACCGCTGTCTGATCCAGTTAAACCGCCCATACCAATTCCCTTGTTCTGAAGCACGACACTTACGATCAATGCAACAGAAGTTATAATTAAGGCGATGTCAATAAACAATTCCACGTTAGGCCTCCTGATATTTAAAGAACAGCAAAGATTATACCGTCCATAACCGAAAATAGTCAACCTATGGAAGAGATCATCTGCAACTTGCACATACACACTCACTATTCCGATGGAACGGGGGATTACTCACGCGTAGGTGATGAAGCAATAAAATCAGGCGTGGATGTGGCCATCATCACAGATCACAATGTATGGGTAAAAGGGCTGGAAGGTTATATTGAAAAAGATGGCCGGCGGGTTCTTCTATTAACAGGTGAAGAAGTCCATAATCAGGATCGCATTCCTCAGAAAAGCCACACACTGGTGATTGGCTGCGAAGAGGAAGTATCACCCTTCGCCTATGATCCGCAAACTCTGATCGATAAGATCAATGAGAAGCGTGGGCTGTCCTTTCTCGCTCATCCCTATGAATTTGCCCTGCCGCTTTTTCACGAAACAGACATCACCTGGGAAGATTGGGAAGTTGAAGGTTTTACCGGGATCGAGTTATGGAATGGCTTCAGTGAATTCAAGACGGTTGTGCACAACCTTGCCCAGGCGATCTACCATTCGTTCCAGCCTGAACGAATTCCTCATCAACCTCTACCACGCATGCTCGAAAAATGGGATGAATTACTGGCTGCAGGCCACAGAGTGGTCGCTGTCGCAGGTTCTGACGCGCACGCGCTTGACTATCACTTGGGAATCTTTCATAAAACTATTTTCCCGTACCACTACCATTTTTCAACAATAAACAACCACCTTCTGCTTCCTGAACCTCTTAATGGCGAAATCAATCACGACAAGGCGTTAATTTTCAAGGCATTACAAACGGGCTCTTCATTCATCGGGTTTGACCTGCCCGCAACGTCGCGGGGGTTTTCTTTCAGCGCAGAGAATGGTGAAAGAATTGCCGGCATGGGTGAAGAACTTTACCTTAACCCAGGTGCCACTTTACGCATTAAACTGCCCCGGGTTGCGGAACTTAGACTCATACAAAATGGCCAGCTTCTGATCGAGAACCCTGCGACCGATCACCTGGTCAAAACCATCGATCAGCCGGGCGCATATCGTGTCGAAGCCTACATGGATTACCGGGGCAGCCGCCGCGGGTGGATCTTCAGCAACCCGATTTATATCCGCACTGCGCCCAGAACATCCCTTAGTGGATGACGATGGATGGGCTGCGCGCAGATGATTACCCATGTAATGAGTTACTGCAATAATAGCCGGGCATAAACGATCCCTAAGACAACCATGAAATAAACTGCATCCCAAATATCACCGCGGTTGGATATAATAAAAACAAATGAATCAACTGGATCGTCTTGAGAAACGCTTGCGCACCCTGTTTGAAACGAGCGCGACATTACTACCGTGGAACGACCCTAACGATAGGATCGTTCATCAATTGTGTGTTGCCATTCAGGATCTTTTCATGGGGGATGCGCCCCGAGATCAGATGATCGCACCTGTCTTCCAGGTGAACCTCAATCCACTGACCCTGCGACGCTGGCAGAAACAACCTGACTGGGAAAAGATCCTGTCAGACCTGCTGGTTTCGACCGCGGCCGAATATGGGATCAGCTTCCACACCACACCTGCAGTTCACCTGGTTGCTGACGCGTTAATACAACCTGAAGAGGTATTTATTAACTTGAAAGATACCCCCAGGTCGCCTTCTTCAGAAACCGGTGTCATTTCTTTTGATTCAGATGGAAAACCCATCACCGGAGAAATGGAAACGGTATCAACACCTCTATTGATCCTGCAGGGAGAAAAAACGGTCAGGTTAAACAGGAGTGTGATCAACCTGGGGAGAAAAAGCTCGAATCACATTGCGATCAATGACCTGCGTGTGTCACGCAATCATGCGCAGATCCGAAAAGTGAAGAACGACTACGTCATCTTTGATGTGGGATCCAGCGGAGGAACATTTATAAATTCCAACCGGGTGAACCAGCATACCCTACGTCCAGGAGATGTGATCTCACTAGCCGGCTTTACCATGATCTACACCATAGATCAGTCACCTGTCGAAGACAGACAGAAAGGCATTACATCCGAGATTAAAAATCCAGACCAGGGAGAGAAAGAATAATGGTCGCTGTTCTTATTCTTGTCCTGCGATTATTCATGCTGCTTGTCCTGCTGTCTTTTTTCGGCTGGTCCATATACACGATGTGGCGCGATCTAAAATTTCAAACCCAGAGCCTGGTTGCCACAAAAATTCCATACATCTCAGTTATTCGTGAAAACGAAACTTCAGATAATAAGTTAACTTTCACCCAACCTGAAATACATATTGGCCGCGATACCGCTTGTGATGTATTACTTTCTGACGAAACTGTGTCCAATCAACACGCCCGTTTATGGTTCCGCAACAAGCAATGGTGGATCGAGGATTTACTCTCAACCAATGGTACTTTTTTAAACGATGAACGACTGGAGACGCCAACGATACTCATCAGTGGAGATGAGGTGCGGGTTGGCAAAGTACTTCTGTTTATTGAAATCCAATCACAGATATAAGCCACGCAAGGAGAAACTATGAGAGAAAAACTTGTACTTGGAGTCATAGGAGGCTCTGGATTATACGATTTTCCATCACTGGAAGACACGGAAGAATTCTTTCCCGAGACCCCGTTTGGTTTCCCAAGCGCGCCATTAGTGCTCGGCAGGCTAAAGGGTAAACCTGTTGCTTTTCTAGCCCGGCACGGTATAGGTCACACGATCTCTCCTACCGAAGTGAACTATCGCGCAAATATTTGGGCGATGAAGATGCTCGGGGTCAACCGGATCATTGGCGTGAGCGCATGCGGTTCGCTGCGCGAAGATTTCGCTCCAGGTAATATTGTCATTCCAGATCAACTGTTTGACCACACACACAGGCGCGCACGCTCCTTCTTTGGGGAAGGACTCGTCGTTCATATCAGCACGGCTGAACCATTCTGCCCGGAGCTGTCTACATTACTGCACCAATCCGTCTCAGAATGCGATTGTGTGACACACAAAGGCGGGGCGATGATCACAATTGAAGGACCCCGGTTTTCAACCAAAATTGAGTCCAATATCTATCGCTCCTGGGGCCTATCATTGATCGGCATGACCACTTCACCTGAAGCTTTCCTGGCTCGCGAAGCTGAGATCTGTTACGCCGTGATGGCGCATGTTACTGATTATGATGTCTGGCATATTACAGAAGAAAATGTCAGCGTTGAAATGGTGGTAAAAACACTCCTGAAGAACACGGATCTGGCACAAAGGAGTATCACCTCCCTGATTGAGAATCTTCCGGAATCAATGGATTGCAGCTGCCAGCATGCGTTGGAAAATGCCATCATTACCAACCGTTCTATGATCAAAGACGACACAGCGACAAAACTGGACCTGCTTGTACAAAAATATCTAAAGTGAATCAATTATTACCGGATAACCGTTCGCCAAAAAATATGATACAGACCAGGTTGCTGGTTCTGTCTATCCTTTTCATTTTAATAGGTGCGATCATTCTAACTTTCGCAACAGCGGTGAGGCTCCATACCTGGCAAGCCCCATTACGCTGGCAGCATTGGATCGGTTTTATCGCCTGGATTTTGGGGTACGGCACACTATATTTTCAGGCGAATAAGCGCTTACCAGACCGCGACCCTTACCTTCTCCCGATATACTCCCTGCTGAACGGTCTGGGTATGCTTATGATCTACCGCCTGGATCCCGCGTTCGGGTTCAGACAGACCCTCTGGATGGTCATCGCGATCATCGGCATGCTGATCGCGCTGCGTCTGCCTAACCTGCTCTCCACTTTGCGCCGTTACAAATACGTTTGGTTGATCAGCGGTATTTTATTGACCTTGCTGACCTTTTTTATTGGTGTATACCCGGGTGGTGAAGGACCTGCTCTATGGCTGAACCTGGGTAATTTTTATCTTCAACCTTCAGAAGTGCTCAAGTTTCTCCTGGTTGTATTCCTCGCGGCTTACCTGGCTGATTCATTCCAGGTCCGTTTGAAGCTGCTGCAGTTGCTCACCCCAACGGTTGTCTTGATCGGTTTCGCCATCATGACGCTCGTCGCACAACGCGACCTTGGTACAGCTTCGTTATTTATTCTGTTATACACAGTCGTAATCTATCTGGCCTCAGGTAAGCGCCGCATTCTATTGATCAGCTTTTTATTCGTCATGATCGCGATGATCGCCGGATATCTGGTATTTGACGTGATACAGCTGCGTGTGGAAGCCTGGTTGAATCCATGGCTCGAATCTCGCGATCGATCCTACCAGATCGTGCAGTCGCTCATCGCCATCGCTAATGGAGGTGTTCTCGGGCGAGGTCTCGGGTTGGGCAGTCCCGGGGTGGTCCCGGTAGCCAATTCTGATTTTATTTTTCCGGCGATACTCGAGGAATTCGGTGTCGCTGGCGGTTTATTGTTGGTCGGTATGTATGCCATCCTGACCGTTCGCGGTTTTACAATTGCCCTTCACGCGCCCAACCAATACCAGCGTTTCCTCGCAGCCGGATTATCAGCGTATTTTGCCGGCCAATCGATTCTGATCATGGGAGGTACGATCCGCCTATTACCGTTGACTGGCGTGACGCTCCCCTTCATCTCTTATGGTGGTACCTCCCTTGTTGTATCGCTTGGAGCGGGATTATTGCTGTTGTTGATCAGCAACCAGGCGGAGGATCAACACGCCCCCATCGAACGAACCACACCGTATCTCATGGTTAGTGGAGTGATCCTGGCGGGTTTTAGCGCAATCGCCCTGCTGGTTTCTTTCTGGGGGGTCATCCGATCAGATGAACTGCTGGCTCGTGCAGACAATCCACGCCGCGCTATATCAGACCGTTATGTGTATCGTGGAAATATTCTTGATCGCAATAATACACCGTTAACAGCCAATGTGGGAAAACCTGGAGAAATGATCCGCGTATTGAATTACCCTGCATTGAGCTCAGTCGTCGGTTACAGCAATCCAAATTACGGGCAGGCAGGCATCGAATTCAAACTGGATGGAACGCTGCGCGGGATCACCAATAATTCAACTTTTGATATCGCATTAACACGGCTATTATACGGACAGGATCCAGCCGGTTTTGATCTGAGGTTAAGTCTTGATCTCCCGTTACAGCGGGCATCAGATATGCTTTTATCAGAGTACACCGGTGCCATCGTCGTGATGAATGCTGCCAGCGGTGAGATACTGGCCATGTCCACATCACCCACCTTTGATGCCAACCAACTGGATGAGCACTGGTCGGACTGGATGCAGGATGAATCAGCACCGTTATTAAACCGCGCGACACAAGCGCTCTACCCGCCGGGTACTACCACTGGCGGCGTACTCCTGGCCCGTTTTTTATCTCAATACACCCCCTCCACACGCATCCCATCTTATAAATGGAACACAAACCCGGACAGTGATAACTTTTGTGCCCTTTACCCGGGCGAAGACAGCAGCTGGGGAGAGCTGGTTTCTTCCGGTTGCATAAAGGCTTTGGCTACCATTAATCGCTCATCAACAATTTCAGATACACTTGATTTATATACATCCTCCGGTCTGTTCAAACCCCAGGAATTACCGTTGGAGGTAAGCCAGGCAGTCGAGGTTCAAGAAATTCCAAGTTACACTGCCATTTACTCAGGTGAAGCCGGTATTCTTGTTTCCCCGGTTCAGGTGGCAGTTGCAGCGTCCACATTATCCAATAACGGCAGGGTAGTAACCCCCCAGATCACCATGGCCTACAAGAGACCGGAAAGTGACTGGTCACTTATCAACATTGGTTCAGAACCTCTGATCGTCCCCGATTTTGAAGCCGGAAAGGCAGTAGACCTGCTTACACATGGTAATTTTCCGGGCTGGGAGTTATCGTCCTACGCCACGCACAAAGAGGCGAAAATAGCCTGGTATGTAGCAGGGACGCCTGTAGATTGGCTGGGGACACCCGTGACCCTGGTGATCGCCCTCGAAGACGGAACAGCGCTGGATGCGCGTAGAATTGGACAAGAATTGTTCCTGGAAGCAACCGATAGACTGGATTAAAACAAAAAAGACTGGTTGTTCGCCAGTCTTTCTATTCTCTACTTATTGTGTGATGCGCAGGAAATGCCGTTTGCCCACCTGGAGCACACCATCCTGAATGAGGATCGCCGCAGGATCCTCAATGACCGTCCCATCAAAGCGTACACCTTTTTGTTCGATCAGCCGCCTGGCTTCACTTTTGCTTTTTGCCAACCCCGCCCCGATCAAAACATCAACGATTGAGTCGCCTTGTGCGTATTTGAAAGCAGGGATATCCTCCGGTATACTACCTTTCTGAAAAGTTTCTACGAACAATTTTTCAGCACGGCCAGCTTCCTCTTCCCCGTAAAAAGCAGCCGCGATCTCCCTCGCAAGGCGCATTTTAGCATCACGTGGGTGCAGCGTACCGGATTTGATCCCGTTCTCTATTTCGGAAATCTCTGGTGGTGTAAGACGGGTGGTCAGGCGGTAGTAAACGCCCATGGCGAAATCAGGGATGCTCATCACTTTACCGTACATATCTCCTGCATCTGTGCTTATAGGTACGTGGTTTCCCAACGACTTACTCATCTTTACCACGCCATCCGTTCCGGGTAGTATGCCGAGGATGATGGCGATATTCGGCTGCATTCCCATGAACTCCATGATCTTTCTGGAAGCGGTCATGATATTGAAAAGCTGGTCGGTACCGCCCACCTGTACATCAGTCTTGAGGGAGTACGCGTCAAACCCCTGCATAAGTGAGTAGAAGGTCTCATGCAAGTACACCGGGTCACCCTTCTCCCAGCGTAATTTAAAATTCTCACGCGTGAGGAATTGCTGGATCGTAAAATTGGATGCCAGGCGAATAAGATCCCGGAAATTAAGGCCGGATAACCATTCGGCATTATAGCGGATGTGCGTTTTTTCAGGATCGAGAATGCGGAACGCCTGTTCCGCGTATGTCTTCGCGTTAGCTTCCACTTCCTGTTGTGAAAGCTGCGGGCGCAACACATCTTTGTCAGATGGATCACCGATCAACGAAGTGTAATTGCCAATCACGAATGTTACATCATGGCCCAATTCTTGAAATTGGCGTAGTTTGCGCATGGGTACTGTGTGGCCGAGGTGCAGATCTGCTTTTGTCGGATCAAAGCCGCAATAAACACGCAACACCCTTCCTTCTTTCTGGCAATCCTGCAAACGCGTCCGCAGCTCTTGCGCCATCTTAATTTTCAGGGTTTCATCGCCATACTCAGTACCCTGCATCAGGTATTCAACCTGTTCGTTTATGTCCATTGCGACCTCCTTCTTTAGGTTTGATTGAAGAGGATTATACCAGTGTGATGACCAGCGAACACGATTGAATTAGCCCTAAAACATAATAAATATGCCAAGGGTGCGGCTACGCGCAATATATCGCTTGATTTTTCTAGCATGCTATAATGATATTTATTAGTTATGGATAAGCCTGTTCTTGTTCTTAACTCCAATTACGAACCGATCAATGTGTGCGGGTACCAGCGGGCGGTCGGGTTAATGCTGATGCACAAGGCCACGTTAATCCTGAATGGTCGCGGCGTCCTTCATAGCGCTAATAACGCTTTTCCCATTCCATCGGTGATCAGGCTTGCCCACATGGTCAACCGCCCACGGCAAAAAGTAGCCTTATCCCGACGCGAAATCTTCCGGCGTGATCATTTCACCTGCCAGTACTGCGGAAAAACTACTCCAAACCTTACCGTTGATCACGTAATCCCCAGGCACCTGGGCGGTGCGCATGAATGGAAAAACCTGGTTACCGCCTGTTACTCCTGTAATCATCTAAAGGGAGGACGAGGGTTAAATGAAACCGGGATGACCCTGCTGCATCAACCAAAGGAACCGCCCAGTTCAGCTGGTTATATATTTGCCCGCTATCTGACCGATAATCGTGAATGGGGTGATTTTTTGGAGGGCTGGTAAATAACTTATACGATCAACATATCTTTTGCCAGTAAAACCTGCCCGTTAAAGTGTTTGGCAGCTTCATCTAGCAATTTATTTTCATCCTGGCGGTTGTCATAATGAATAAGGATTAGTTTTTTCACTCCCGTTTCACGGGCGATCATACCCGCCTGCTCCGGTGATGTGTGTCCCTTTCCTGGCCCGGCTGATTCCATTAACAGAACGTCAGCGTTATGTGCCAGCTTATGTATGTTGTCACAAGGTTCAGTATCACACGAGTATGTGATCACTCTTCTATCGTCCAGTTCAACTCGCAACCCGAGCGTAGGCACCAGGTGTAAGACCGGTAACGCGTCAATCCGGCAGTTTGAGTCGACAATGAAACCGGCATTTCCCTCATCTGGAATCACATTGAAATGCACCGGAAACATACCGGTCCAACTTTCCCAACTGAAAACCTCCAGGAGTTGCCTGGCTTTTTCCAGAGTGACCTGCAGCCCATGGATGGTCAACGGATCAGTTCGTTTCTCCAGCCACATATCCATGATCAATAAAGGCAGGCTGCCCACGTGGTCTGCGTGGAAATGGGTCAGCACCACGTCGGTCACGTTGAGGATTGATTTACCCGTCTCCACAAGTTTAGACACCGGGTTGTTTCCGCAATCCACCATGATCACTCTATCTGCGCTCTCGATCAACAGGTGCGTGTTCTCCTGACCCGGTTTGGGAACTGCATTAGCTGATCCCAAAATAAGAAAACGGCTCATAGTGACCTCCAGTGATCAATTGCTTTCTACAGCCAGCACAGACTAGTCAGCAGTGGTTTCCGGTTTACTTGACTTGTTTTTGATCGTGTGACGGAAAATCAAGACGATAATTGACGCGGAAAAAACGATCGCCATCAAAGCCTGGTTGCTGTTGATACCGGCAATGGGTGAATTGACGATGCGGATAAACTCCAAAAAGAAGCGGCCGATCGCGTATACGATCATGTAAATGAAGAAAACATCGCCTGATTTGAGCCGGTCTTTAAACCTCCTGGAAACCCAGAGCAGCAAGGTCATGTTCAACAGGTTCCAGATAAACTCGTAGAAAAAGGTCGGGTGATATCGTTCCACGTTCATGTACCCAGGTAAACGGTGTGCTTCATCGATCTTGATCGCCCAAGGCAAATTGGTAGGCATACCATAGACTTCCTGGTTGAAGAAATTGCCCCAACGGCCGATCGCCTGTCCAAGCGCGAGCCCGGGTGCCATGATGTCCAACCAGGTTAGGAAGGCGAGTTTTTTTCTGCGGCAATAGATCCAGAGTGCCAAAGCACCTGCCATGACCGCGCCGGGAATCCCCAGACCGCCATTACGAATATTGAGTATTTCTAGCGGACGTAGAAAATATGGATTTTTCCCATCGATCAAAAGGGTCGAATCAGGGGTCAGTACATGCCAAAGTCGCGCACCGATGATACCGGCCATTAATACCCATGGCAGCAGATCCCAGATGATCTCCCCGTCGTATCCTCTTCGCTTCGCCTCGCGTGAAGCAAGAACAGCGCCCAAAAGTGCACCACCGATTATGATGAGTGCGTAAAAATAGATTTTGATTCCAAAGATCGTAAAACCATTAATCATAGTTCACCTCTTAATTGAGACGATTCACTTTCCCGTGCCTGTTTACGAACATTGAGAATGCGCTGGATGGCAGTGAAATTCGCCAGGATGGCGATAATCCACATGGCGATCAATGGTTTGCCAATGATCAGGAAAAGCACCAACGCGATCATACGTTCAACGCGTGAGAGAATACCTACCTTGGCAGTAAAAGCCTGCCCTTCAGCCCTCGCGCGCGTGTAAGAGACCATCACACTGCCAGCCGCGGCAATGAAAACCAGCACACTGGCCAGTTTATTACTCTGACCCACGTAATAATAAAGCAATCCACCCATCATGAATAATTCAGCATAACGGTCAATTACGGAATCGAAGAATCCGCCGAAGCGGGTTGGCTTTCCCAGTTGCCTTGCCATTGCACCATCCACAGCGTCAAAAGGCGCACCCACCAGCAGGATCAAACCCGCAACCAGAAACTTTCCCATCCCGGCGAATATAGCTGCAGTGATTGTAATAACCAGGCCCAGGATGGTGACCATATTGGGTGTCAGTCCCAACTTCAGGAAAAACGAAGCAACAGGATCAAGTACAACCTTGAAAGTGCTGCGCATGAATTGCTCAAAAGACTTTTTTTTGTTTTCCTGACTGTTGTTTTGCTCACTCATTCCAATACCTGCCAATAGAAGCGAATTTTACTACACTAATGCGAGCTCACCCATAATCTATCGATCTACATCGTTATCGTAATCGTCATGGAAATTATCATCATCCTCGTCGGTTCCGGGCAAAACATCTCTTTCTTTCCCACTGCCCACTGCCGGTCCGATCACTCCCATCTCTTCCAGGTCATCCATCAACCTTGCTGCCCGCGGGAACCCTATGCGCAGCCTGCGTTGCAAAAGGGAAGTCGAGGCTTTTCCAACCGCCCGGACCACTTCAATGGCTTGTTCCAGCAAAGCATCGTTATCCGAACTACCGACCTCCTCCACCAGTTCCTCCCAGGGAGCAGGTTGGGCTTCCACCAGGTGTGGAATACTCTGCCAGTGCTTCAAGATCTTTTCAATCTCGTTGTCGCTGACAATGACCCCTTGCAGGCGCAGCAAGCCTGATTTTACCGGATCGAGGAAAAGCATATCGCCCCTGCCGAGCAGATTCTCGGCACCATTTGCATCCAGGATGACGCGAGAGTCGATGGAGGATGCCATGGCGAACGAGATGCGCGCCGGGAAGTTCGCTTTGATCAGCCCGGTGATCACATCTGTACTGGGGCGTTGAGTTGCCACAACCATGTGAATACCGGTGGCGCGTGCCATTTGAGCTAACCTGATCAGGCTGTGCTCCGTCTGGTCTGGTGCGCTCATCATCAGATCCGCCAATTCATCGATCACGATAACGATCCTTGGCAGGGGTGGTTTTCGCTTCTGCCGCATTTTCTGGTTGTACCCCGCCAGGTTTCGCGCCCGCACTTCGGCCAGCAACCGGTACCGCAGATCCATTTCCATTTGCGCCCAGCGCAATACTGCCAGCATCCGTTCCAGCTCGGTTTCAACCTTGCCCAATAAGTGCGGTAATCCGTTAAACCGAACCAGCTCCACCATCTTCGGGTCCAGCATCACCAGACGCAGATCGCGTGGTGAGTTGTTCATTACCAGGCTTGTCATTAACGCGGTGACACACACCGACTTTCCTGAATTGGTCGTGCCGGCGATGAGCAGATGCGGAAGTTTTTCCAGATCTGTCTTTACAGGCTCGCCTGAAACATCCCTTCCCAGGGCGACCGAGAGCGGGGTGAGGTTATTTTGATATTGATCCGATTGCAAAATCGCTTTCAACCGTACAAATGCATTGTCCTCATTGGGCACTTCGATACCCACGTAAGATTTACCGGGAACCGGAGTTTCAATACGCAACCGTTGCGCAGAAAGCGCCAGCGCCAGGTCGCGCGAAAGGCTGGAGATCCTGGAGACTTTAACCTTCTGCCTTGTCACGCTCCCGTCCGCCGCAATTCGTTCCGTGTAACCTGGTTCCACTGCGTATTGCGTGACCGTGGGGCCAACCCGAAAACCGATCACGCGCACAGGCACTCCGAATTCGGCTAGTTTGTGTTCTATGATCAGCGCATTTCTTTTTATCAGGTCCTGATCCGGTGGAACTATAGTTTCTTCCATTAACAGATCCAATGGCGGCAGCAGACCGCCGGGACCTGTTTCAGGTTCTGAAATGCGGTCAGTTTTCGCTATTTCTGTTTCAGCAACTCGGGGGGTGGTGATTTTTACCTGAACTTCATGGTCCAACTTCCCACGCTCCATGTTCTTTTGTTCAGGCTGCGTCTTTCGGGGCTTACCTTGTGAAAACTGATGACGAAGACCGGTAAAAGTACCTACCACACGCTTATAACCGCCGCCAAGGTAAACCAGCAGGGCTAGAAATGAAATCAGGTAAAACAAAAACGTTCCGCTGCGGGTAAAGTACGGAATCAGGAATTGCGCCAGACCCCATCCAAACACACCACCATCCAATCCATTGGTTGATCTTTCAACGGATACTCCACCAATGAAAGCCAATAGTGGAAAGATAACGATGAGCAATGCTTCAATTGCCATTAATTTACCAAAAGAAACAGGAAGTTGCTTACCAGCGCTCTGACGGAAAGACAGCAGGCTTAACCCTGCCAGCAGGATCACAGAAATGTAACTGCCGTAACCAAAAGCATGCCGCAGGAATTGGATCCACGAATTGATCAGTGTACCCCGGCTTAAACCCAGCAGACCCAGCAGTGTCAGCACAGTTAATAATGCCAGAAAGGTCCCCAGCAGGTCCCAGCCAAAGCGTTTTAGATTGTGCAGAGCGCTTTTGGATTTTTCGAGGATAACAGGCAGGATATCGGGTTCATTTTTCCCGTCATCCTGACCAGCTTTCTGACGCACAGACCTGCCATGAGGTTGTGGATTACCGCTCGCCGTTGTTTTCTTTTTTGCGGGTACTTTTGGGTTGGTTCCGGGTTTGTTACTCATTCTTCCGATATCAATCCCAGGCCAAGCCTACGGCGATCTACATCCACGTGCAGTATCTTTACTTGAACCCGGCTCCCAGGTGTAAAAAACCTGGCCAGATCTTTACTGCGCATATGGTCAGGCAGTGACGAGATGTGGATCAACCCTTCAACGCCTTCATCAAGTCTGGCGAAAACACCAAAACGCATGACCGAGGTGATTTCAGCCGGGACTATATCCCCAGGTTTATAGATTCTTACCAGCCTGTCCCATGGGTTTGGAGTCAGGCGTTTGATACTCAAAGCGATCCTGGCATTGGTTTCAGTAATTTGCAGCACAATCACTTTTACCTTCTGTCCAATCTTTAATAGATCGGCCGGGTTTTCCACTCTGCCCCAGGACATTTCTGAAACATGGACCAGGCCTTCAACACCACCCAGGTCAATAAACGCCCCGAAGTCAGTCAGGTTCGTTACCACACCACAAGCAACAGCTCCTAGTTTTAACTGATCGAAGAGTTCCCTGCGTTTCCCCTCACCAGCCTGGGCGGCTCTTTCTGAAAGAACGATCCGTTCATGTTCCATCTCACATTCGATGATCTTCAGGTAAAGCGACTTACCCACGTAGTCAGCCAGATCCTGCTGGTTTTTTTCTGCGCTTTCATCAATGGGAAGGTCAATCAGGTGCGAAATTGGAACGAAACCCTGCACCCCGGCTGCTTGTACCAGTAAACCTCCCCGGTTAAACCCTGTAACCTCCATCAATATCACCTGGTCTCGTTCATAGATCGACCTGACGCAATCCCAATCGATCTCGTGTGAATTCTTTTTGTCACAGGGTTGGCAATTGATGGTTTTTTCTTCGTGATAGACCTTCGGTTCATCCGCAAGAACAGATGCCCACCACCCTTCATCCATATCCTGTTCAGATGTGTGTTGCTGTTGTTTCGCGACAATGTCCGCCATGTAAATCCCTCCCGACACAATAAAAGCCGATAATGTGAACTAATCCGGTTCTCTCCCCGACGTTCTCATCTCCATTTGAACCAGAATATCCGCGATCTTTTCTACTGCCACTTTCTGCTTTCGGTAAAGATCGGCTTCCGATACCGCCAGCTTGATGGCGATCTCCCTGACCTTTTTCCCCTCCATAAACTTCATATCCAAAATATTATACAATAACCACTCACCCGTGAACTTTCTTTCGCCGGCTGGTTTTAATTGCTCGAGCGCGGTTCGCAGCACGCTGCGCAGGGCATTGATCTCATTGCCGTCATTGGCATTCAAAGCATCCCGCACTAGTTGTAGTTTCATTAATGGGCTTTCAGTTAATTTTGGGCCTCCCCAGTAATGCGTCAGTGCACCTTTTACCCAGGTGGTCAGCTCTTTTTGTTCGAGCCAGTCCACGTCTTCCAATAATGCCTGCTGGTTGTACCTCCCAGCCGCCCTTAATCTCTGAATGAGTTTCTCTTGCGGGTCCAGTCGCTCCAGTATCTCAAATACCTGCTCAAGCAGTTCCCGATCACGCAGGGCGACCCCAGCCCTTTCCGCCAGGCGGTTTATGGCTTCGCCTGCTTCAGGTTCAAGGGGCAATCGATCCCCCATTTCAAGTATCCCCAGGTATCCGTAAACCCGTTCACTGTTACCATTACCATTACCATTGCCACCGTTACGCAAGGGGATCAACATATCGTTTCCGCTTACAATGTAACTCGCACTGCCATCGATATTTTGCAGGGCTTCCTCAAGTTGATCCATTTTTACGGCATCGGGTGCGTTTTCCCGGGTATGTTCCACAACGTTGAGTCCATCCTCATTTAACTCCACCAGATAAGCTCCTGCAGCCTGGACCTGGTCTGTCACCGCTGAAAGAACCATTTCAATAAACTGTTTTAGATCGTTTCTGGTGATGATCCGCTCTTCCAGGGATTGGATGAACCGGAAATCATGTTCATCCTTGTCATAAACCAGCCACCTTTCAATGTACGGGAAAAATAAAGTAATGGCATATTCGCACACAAGAACCATTACGACCATCATGATCAAAGCCAACGCCTCAAAAGATCCACCCATCGCCTCATTGGCGCGGCGAATGATCGTCATCACGCCCAATGCCAGGCTTGCGGTGATCGGTCCGCGGAGCGTCCACTTGATCAGCCGGCTCTTCACTACCCGATCCGGCCAGGGAACGCCGAAGAAAGCCACCGCGTAAGCCATGAGAAAGATACACAACCCTAAACCAGTTGTCACGACGATGGTAATGAACCAGAACAGCAAGGTTCGCACAGCAGCAAAATCAGAACTGTAAAGCAGGAACGGAAAAGCGCCCACCACTGGTCCGATGGCGCCGATGGCAAGGTATAACATACGGCGTTTGCTGGTACGTGTAAGGGTCCGTTGATAGGCTCTATAAAAATTGATCCAGGCAAGGATCAAGATGACCGCGTAGTAAATTGTAAATAGTGTGGTAAGCAACGTGGGTTGATGATGCGGCGCTGGCGGGTTACCGGTGACCAGGTCACCAAGGAACCAGGGCGTAAACAACAGAGCGACCATCATCACAGACGCAAGATAAGTGGCACGAATTGCCCATTTACGTCGCCAGCGAGAAGGCAACCCCGTGGTCGCGAGCAGTGCATCAGAAAAATTCAAGTAAGTGGCAGGCAGAAGGATGATACCGATCCACTGCACCCTCAGCCAGAAGTCTATCATGTAGGCTTCTTTGCTTGTAGCGCCAAAAGACTCCATGGAGAAAACGATCACCAAACACAACATGATCGCCATAAATGCGCGTGCAATCCGTTCCCGCAGGTTGAAGGTAAGGCTATAAAGCAGTAACGCAAAGGCTGTAATAGCGATTCCAGCTGTAAGAATCTGGCTGATCGTTCGGGATACCGAAATTAATTCACTCATCCAGCTGTTCAAAACAGGCCTCTTACTTAAGCTGGCTCAAAAAAAAGAAAACCATATCGTGGTTGGCATAGTAATGATCCGCCATGCCTGCAAACTCAAAACGCAATTTACGCGTCAAAGAGATCATTGGATGATTCTTCGCCGGTATTTCCAGTATTAATCGGGTCATGCCACGCTTCTTCAGCCAATCCTGCGCCGCGTAGATTAGTGTGGTGGCGATCCCCTGGCGTCGCATTAGTTGCGTGACCACAACGTCCCGAATCACCGCGGATTCCTGGTCAACGTTCTCATCCAGGATCAGGTAACCCACCAGGTTGTCTTCACACCTCGCGACCAGGAAAAGCGTATGTTGCGTCCATGTATCCTTCAGTGACTCCGCACGACGTGGATAAGCCAGGCGTAATACCCTCGGCAAGCGGATTTCTCTCAAGTCAACGTTGATTTGATCTTTATTAATAATGGTGTTGAGTTGCCACACATGGGTAGTTTCGCAGGAATGGTCTATACCTTCCAAAATTGCGATGTCATTCGATATTGCTGGTCTGATCTCAATTTCGGCCATTTTTTACTCCGGCGCTTCAATTTTTACCTGGATCATGCAAGCGGGTAAAGGATTATTTTCATTATCATTCACAACCAGTCGCAACTCGTAATCTCCGGGTACCAGCCCGCTGGTATCCCAGGCACCACCCAGCAGGTCATTTTTTACAATCGTATTTCCTGCCGCGATCGTTGTCCAGTTATCACTGCCCATTGGGGCAAATTCATATTTATAAAAGCCCAGGTTTTTCACATTGACAGTACCTTTCAATTCCACCGTCCCGCTGATCGTATCACCGTTGCGCGGATCGGTCCAATCCAGTTGATCGGGGATACATCCGCGGCTGAAATAGGAGGTGATGGTGGGAATAAATCCCTGGGCTGTGATCACAACGGTCGGCGCAGGTGTTGCTGTAGGTGGTTGCTGGGTAATGTCGATGGTTGGAGTGGCCAATTGCTGAATACCCGGTACAGTGGGGGTTATGAATGTGTTGACGATGAACAGACCGGCCATCACAAGAACACCGAACACGACTACAGTCAAACCCTGGTTGAATCTACGCTGTGAATGTTCCTTTTCCAGGCCAAAAATACTCCCTGACCATTCTCGCCAGGCGGTATAAGTCCGCCGTGCTGAGATAAGAATGATCAGTCCTGAAACAACATAGAACAGGATCTCATATTTGGAAAGGAATCGCAGCAAACTATTCACGAAGACCCGCTATCAACAAATCCGGCACAGCATTATCACGCGGAAAGAGATTCCAAAACTCCACGGATGATAGCGGTTAGCTTGGGTACGATCAGATTCCCGGCTTCGAGTACTTCTTCATGGGTGGTAATTGTGCTACCATCAAGATTAGCCTTGTTGCTGATGCCCGATAACCCCATCACGCGGGTTTTGCCATGCCGAGCCACAATAGTTTCGGGTACCGTTGACATGCCTACCGCGTCAGCGCCAATCTTCCGCAGGAAGCGAAGGTCAGCCGGTGATTCGAAGGATGGACCAGCCAGGCAGACATAGACTCCTTCATGTAGATTGATCTGATTGGCTTCAGCCGCGACTTTCGCTTTCTCGATCAGCTCATAATCGTACGGACGGCTCATGTCGGGGAAGCGTTCGCCAAATTCCGCCATATTAGGCCCGCGTAACGGGTTCAGCCCGCCCATCCCAATCATGTTGATGTGGTCAACCAGCAGCATCACATCCCCCGGCACGTAATCAGGGTTGATCGCGCCTGCTGCGTTGGTCAGGATCAGGATCTCGATCCCCAACCTTTGCATCACCCTGATCGGCAAGGTCACACGGTCGATGGCATACCCTTCATAGTAGTGCACGCGGCCTTGCATCACCAGGCTGGGCACGCCAAAAAGGTCACCAATCACCAGACGACCGGCATGCCCGTGGATGGTGGAAACCGGCCAGGAAGGAATTTCATTAAATGGGAGAATGGTTGGATCAGAAACCGCGTCAGAGAGTTTCCCCAACCCGGAGCCAAGCACCAGGCCAATCCTGGGTTTGATCGTGATCCTGTCACGGATGTAATCTGCTGCAGCATCAATTTCATTTAAAGTAATAAAAGGTTCCATTGGCACCTCTATCTGAAATGCAGTTTATGGAGTTTAGAAGAATTATATCAGAATGAGCATTAACGATGGATCACCCGATCAACCGGCCAACACTTGTTCAAAAGCTCGAATGGTGTAATCCACATCTTCCAAAGTGATCCAGTAGTGTGTCACCAGTCTAAAGCGGCGGCTCGCCACAGCCCCCAGCTTTACGCCAAGTGCGTTGAGCTTTTCAACCACCTGCCGTGTGGTTAGATTTATCTCAGCAGAGAGCGAAGGAAAGACCATGTTCGTCTGTGGAAAACCCATTTCGAATTGGATGCCAGGGATCTTAGCCAGCCCCTGTGCCAGTCGTGCGGCCTTTTCATGATCCTCATTCAACCTGCCGGTCATTTCCTGCAAGGCAACGATACCAGCCGCCGCCAGGATACCCGCCTGGCGCATTCCCCCACCGAGGATCTTCCGCGTTCTCAGACCCTGCTTGATAAATTCATGCGAACCGCATACAACGCTGCCGACAGGAGCGCATAACCCTTTGCTCAGACAAAAAGTGACACTGTCGAAAGGGTCCGCAACCTCGATAACATCCACACCTAAAGCGGGTGCCGCGTTGAACAACCTGGCTCCATCCAGGTGCAAATGCAAGCCATGCGCATGCGCCAGTTCGGCGACTGCGTGGGAATATTCAAGGGTCAGCACGGTTCCTCCGCAGCGGTTGTGTGTATTTTCCAGGATCACCATGCGTGTGATCGGATCGTGAATATCATCCGGCCTAATGGCCTGTTCAATTTCGGAAAGTAATAACGAACCGTCCGGCTGGTTGGGTAGTGTGTGCGGGAACACTCCCCCCAGCGCTGAGATCCCGCCAGCCTCAAACAGGAAGGTATGCCCCAGGTTCCCCATGATGACCTCGTCACCCCGCTGGCACACGTTTAATACCGAAAGCAAGTTGCCCATCGTGCCGGAGGGCACAAATAATCCAGCTTCTTTCCCCAACATGGCAGCGGCCAATTCCTGTAGCCGGTTGACCGTTGGATCTTCCCCATAAACATCATCGCCCACCTCGGCCGCAGCCATGGCAGCGCGCATCTTTTCAGTCGGTTTAGTGACCGTGTCAGAACGCATATCAACGATCTTCATATGAGACTCCATGTTTTTTAGATAAATCATCCAGCACGGCTTTCAATTCCTGCGGCAATTCTGCAGTAAAGGTCCTGGATACTTTTTCACCAGGCAGGATGATAGAAATCCTTGCAGCGTGTAAAAAATGCCGCTCAATTTCCACGCTGTTTTTTTTGTGCCCATATACAACATCCCCCACGATAGGGCAATTCAAGAACGCCATGTGCAGCCTGATCTGATGTGTACGACCTGTAAAAGGATGCGCTTCGATCAGGGTATGCTCAGGAAATTGTGCCAAAGTTTTATACTCGGTCACCGCAGACCGTCCCCGCCCTTCAGAAACCACCGCCATCTGTTTGCGATGCGCAGGATCTCGGGCAATGGCTGCTTCGATCCTTCCGGTCGGCGTGGGCGGCTTGCCATCCACCAGGGCCAGGTAAATTTTCTCGACTTTACGCAATCTGAACTGATCCTGCAACCAGCGCAGCGATTGATCATTCTTCGCGATGATGATCAGACCAGAGGTGTTTTTGTCGAGCCGATGAACGATACCCGGCCGGATTTCTCCACCTATCCCCTGCAAGTCATCAAAGCTGCCCAGCGCAGCGTGAACCAAAGTACCGCTGGAGTGACCAGGTGCCGGGTGTACGACCATGCCGGCGGGTTTGTTAATGATGACCAGGTCATCATTTTCGAATACAACGTTAAGAGGGATGGATTCCGCCTGCAGTTCAACCGGCTCGGCATCGGGAATGCGAATGCTGACCTGTTGGCCGGCTTCCAGTACAAAACCGTTTTTTATGACCGGTAGTGAGTCCACCGAAACCGCTCCATCTTTGATAAGTGACTGCAGACGGGTACGGGAGAGCTCAGGCAGTGATCGCACCAGGAATTTATCCAACCTGGTTTCCTGACCGGTCTGAACCGTAAAGACTTTTTCCTGGCTGCTCAATTTAAATTTCCATTTGAAGTTTCGGTGGGTGCAGCTTCTGCCTGGCGGTTTTTTTCACGTTTTTCCTGCATCCATACACCGAACAGCAGAATGATCACACCTACTGTGATGCAGGCATCAGCCACGTTCCAGACTGGAAAATTACCCACTGAGACAAAATCGATCACATGACCAAAACGGATCCTGTCAACGAGGTTGCCGATCGCGCCTCCTAATTCCAACATCAACGCCAGCTTGAGCAGCCCATCCTGCTCTTCGAGTTTCTGGTAGTAGTAGACGATCATCCCTGAAACAACGATCGCCAGCCCGATGAAAACAGGGTTCATCCCTTGCAGCATTCCGAAGGCCACCCCTGTGTTGCTCCAATGAACGATGCGCGCAATTGGCGTCAGCCAATCCCACGGTGACCAGATTCCGCCGTAGGGGATGTTTGTTACCACTAGCCATTTGGTTACCTGGTCTATCACCACGATGAGTCCAGCAACGATAAACAACCAGTACGATCGTTTTAAAAAGGCTTTCAATCGCTTCTCCAGTAATTTGATGAGTGAATTTTACCGCACTATTGTTAAGAGACTTTCAGGGGCTCCTGTATTGGAGCCCCTCGGATTAGACTTTTTTGATCCCGATCAGCACCTTTTCCGTGTCAAAGGCATCCTCAGCGGTGAACATCTCCTCGAGAGGCATTTTATTCACCAATTCTCTGGTCAATGTCTCCGTCATGATGTACTCTTTGAAGTCTTCAATTGCCCTCTGCAGCACGGGTGTTGCAGTGTAAAACAACTTGATCCGGTCCGCAATATCCAGGTCCGCCGCTTTGCGAAGGTCTTGCACACGCCGCACAAATTCGCGTGCCAGTCCCTCTGCGATCAGTTCAGGTGTAAGCTCTGTGACCAGGGCTGCCAGGTAAGCTCCCTCTGAAGCCACTGAATAACCTTCTCTGGCCTGAAGCCTGACCTCCACCTCCTCAGGCAGGATCCCAAGCTCTTTTCCGTTGATCTGCAGCGAAATACTCACTCCCGAAAGCAGTTTCAGCGCGGTACTTTCGGCATCCATCCCCAGAATTGCTTTGCGGATCTCAGGGAAGAGGCTGCCATATTTCTGCCCCAGTTGCTTTGGAAGCGGGTTGAGGGAATAACTCACCGCTTCTCCGGCGGCATTAAGCAGCCTGACCGTCTTGACATTCAACTCATCGGCAAGCAATTCTGCGTAGCCCGCGATCACTTTTTCCTCTTCCTGGTTGCTGACCGAGAAGGCCACCTCGGAGAGAGGCTGGCGAACCTTGCGGTTAGCCTTATTGCGCGCAGCGTGCCCCAGTGAAGTCATTCTCATCACCAGGTTCATTTCTGCGTTCAGTTTTTCATCGATCAGCGCTGGATCGTGCTCCGGCCAGGCAGCCAGGTGAACCGACTCGGCCACTGCGCTATCCACCGAACCAACCAGGTTCAGGTAGAGTTCATCCGCGATGAACGGCATGGTGGGAGCCAGCAACTTGCTAAGTGTGACCAGGCATTCATAAAGTGTCGAATAGGCCGCGTTCTTATCCGCGTCTGATTCACTCTTCCAGAAGCGCCGGCGTGATCTGCGCAGGTACCAGTTAGAGAGCTGTTCCACGAACTCCTGCACCGGCCTGGTTGCGCCCAAAACATCATAATTTTCCATGGCAGTCGTTACATCTCTCGTCAGCGTGTGCAGTGAAGATCGCACCCACTTATCCAGCGCGCTGTATTCCACTTCACCAGAGGAACCCGGTTTCCAGTTATCCAGGTTGGCATAGGTCACAAAAAACGAGTAAGTGTTCCACAACGTCAGTGTAAAGTTGCGCAGCACCTCTCCCACCAGGTCGCTGGAAAATCGCCGTTCCTGCCCCGGTGGGCTGGCGGTGTAGAGGTACCAGCGCATCGCATCGGCACCATGCTGGTCGATCACTGTCCAGGGGGTTACCACGTTGCCGCGGGACTTTGACATTTTCTGTCCATCCGCATCCAGGATCAAACCCAGGCAGATGACATTCTTAAAACAACTGGTATCGAACAGCAACGTGCTGATGGCGTGCAATGAATAGAACCATCCGCGGGTCTGATCAACCGCCTCACAGATAAAATCAGCCGGGAACTGGTTTTTAAACTCATCCAGGTTTTCGAATGGATAATGCCACTGGCTCACCGGCATTGAGCCGGAATCGAACCATACATCGATCAGTTCCGGTACCCGGCGCATCCTGCCGCCGCACTCACCGCAGACGAGGATGATCTCATCAACGAAAGGTCGATGCAGATCAGCTTCAGCCAGGCTCTTACCGGAGCGCTCAGAAAGTTCAGCAATGGAGCCGATGCAATCCTGGTTATGGCAGCTTTCACACTCCCACACTGGCAGTGGTGTCCCCCAATAGCGTTCACGACCGAGCGCCCAATCCACATTGTTTTCGAGCCAGTTGCCAAAACGGCCTTTGCGAATATGCTCCGGATACCAGTTAATCTGGTTATTCAGTTCAACCATACGATCCTTGAACTGGCTGGTGCGAATGTACCAGGTGGGACGGGCGTAGTAGAGCAGCGGAGTACTGCAGCGCCAGCAGAAGGGATAGGTGTGCACATAAGTCCCTTCCCTGAAGAGTAATCCACGCTCGTGCAAGTTGCGCGTGATGAGTGGATCGGCATCCTTGACAAACAGCCCTGCCCAGGGTTGGACTTCCGAAATGAAACTGCCATCTTCGGCCACGGTATTCAGGATCGGTAGATCATGTTCAATCGCCACTTGCATATCATCTGCGCCAAATGCAGGCGCGATGTGCACAAGACCGGATCCATCTTCGATGGTAACGAAGTCACCCAAGACAACGTAATGAGCTTTCTTCTCAGTAGGCAGGAAAGTGAACAATGGTCGATACTGCTTGCCCTTGAGCTGTTTCCCCTTCATCCGGTTGACGATCTTCACCGGTTCATCCCCGAATACCTTGCTCAGCAAAGATTCCGCCAGGATGAGCTTTTCTACCGAGCCATCCTCCAGGTTTCGTTCAACTGTCACGTAATCGATCTCCGCACCGGCTGCCACAGCTACATTTGCCGGCAGTGTCCATGGTGTGGTCGTCCAAACTAATAGCGATGTACCGGGTGCATCCACCAGAGGCATGCGCACAAAGACAGAAGGATCGGTGGCATCACGGTAACCCTGCGCCACCTCATGATCAGACAAAGGCGTCCCACAACGCGGACAATACGGCACCACTTTGTACCCCTGGTAAAGCAGATCCTTCTCCCAGAAATTTTTCAGGATCCACCAAACAGATTCGATGTAATAATTCTCGTAGGTGATATAAGCGTTTTCCAGGTCCACCCAGTACCCGATGCGGTCTGTTAGTTTCTCCCATTCCTGGATATATGCAAAAGCGGACTCCCGGCACAGCGCATTGAATTTCTCGATGCCGTACGCTTCGATCTGCTGTTTATTGGTAAAACCAAGTTTCTTTTCCACTTCGATCTCTACCGGCAGGCCGTGGGTGTCCCACCCGCCACGGCGTGATACATGATAACCACGCATTGTTTTATAACGCGGGAAGATATCCTTAAATGCCCGCGCAAGCACATGATGCACGCCGGGTTTTCCATTCGCTGTCGGTGGACCTTCAAAGAAAATGTACTCGGGTTTTCCTTCGCGCTGCGTCATGCTCTTATGAAAAATGTCCTGGTCCTGCCAGTTGCGCAGAACCTTCGTTTCCATCCGGTTCACATCTAGTTTTGGTGAAACTGGTTTGAACATTCATCCTCCATAAACAAAACTCCCATCCCTGGCCAGGGACGGGAGAATATTCCCGCGGTACCACCCTGTTTCTCTTCGATCAGAGCGCTTTGTCGGGTGCATTCAAATGAATAAACCCGATCCAGAATAACGGTTGGATCTCCGGCTCACTTAATCGCGCTGGGCTTTCGGATCGCAGCTCCGGAATGATTTTCAGCTTGTTATCCACACCGGCTCACACTAATCCCGGTTTCGCTGATGGCATGACCAAGCTTACTCGTTTCCATCTTAGCTTTTGTTGCCAGATTATATCACAACAGGTGTTCTACTCGATTACTTCGTAAAATAACGGCAGCGGCGCACAAGGCTTGTCTTGCCAGCGACAGGCGGAAAGGCATAGGTTTTTCGTCATATCAAAAGAATTTTCATCCGCAGCGTGCACGGTAAACAACACATCACCCTTATTGACGTGGTCACCGACCTTGTGATGCACGATGATACCCACGCGGTGATCAATGATATCCTCTTTCCGGCTGCGACCCGCACCCATTTGAACCGAAGTCTCACCGATGGTGAGCGCGTCCACTTCCGCAAGATACCCTTCTTGAGGTGAAAAAACTTCCCTGATCACCGGCGCGAGCGGGAATAACTGAGGTTCATCCACATAACGTGGATCTCCCCCCTGATTCTGCACCAGCTTACGTAACTGCGCAAGACCCTTTCCACTTACTAATGCCTCTTCCGCCAGCTTCTTTCCATCAGCAACACTGGCAGCTTTTTCACCAATACGTAGCATATGAGAAGCTACCACCAGGCAATGCTCTGTAAAATCTGCCGGACCGTTTCCCTTAAGGGTTTCAATCGCCTCTTTGACTTCCAGCGAATTACCCACCGCTTTTCCAAGCGGCTGGTTCATGTCAGAAAGCAACGCTACAACACTTCTACCGCTCAACCTGCCGATCGCCACCATCAGCCGGGAAAGCTGCCGGGCTTCTTCAAGGTTTTTCATAAACGCGCCGGTGCCTACTTTGACATCCAAAACGATGCCCCTGGCTCCTCCGGCGATCTTTTTACTCATCACAGAAGAGGCGATCAGCGGGATGGATTGCACAGTACCGGTTACATCGCGCAGGGCGTACAATTTACCATCCGCTGGAGCCAGGTCTGCGCTCTGTCCGGCCAGCACCAGCCCCTCCTCCTTGAGCAGACGGATGAATTCCTCACGCGTTAGGTTTGTGCGAAAGCCCGGAATGGATTCAATTTTGTCCAGTGTTCCGCCAGTGAAACCCAGCCCCCGGCCTGACATTTTTCCGACCGGTAACCCGCACGCGGAGACGATCGGTTCGACCACCAGTGTGGTTTTATCGCCTACTCCCCCGGTGGAATGCTTGTCCACTTCGATCGGGACGATCTCTGACAGGTCAAGCACCTCGCCGGTATTTGCGATCGCCAGGGTCAGGTTAGTGGTTTCCTGGTCGGTCATCCCGTTCAGCAGAACCGCCATTGCCCAGGCAGAGATCTGGTAATCAGGGATCTCATTCTTCGCGATACCTTCCACAAAAAACTCAATCTCTTCTTTTGAAAGTTCGAGCTTATCCCGCTTTTTGATGATGATATCTACCGCTCTCATATCCATCTCCTATTCACCCAACCACTTGATGATCAATTTTACTACAGCAGGTTAACAAAAAAAATCCAGGCCTAATTTGACCTGGATCATCATTGGCTAACGTAATTAAGGTTGGTTTTTGAGAGAAATCGTCACTTTGCGGTAGGGTTCCTCGCCGACACTTTCGGTGTAAACCTGGGGATGGTCGCGCAGTTCAAGGTGGATCAAGCGGCGTTCGTTGGGAGGCATCGGTTCAAGTGTTTGCTTGCGACCTGATTGAATGGCTTGTTCTGCCATACGTCTGCCTAACTGCCGTAATTGGCGCTCCCTGCGGTTGCGGTATCCCTGCACATCGATCATGAGGGGAACCCAACGGCCCAGGTCCTTGTTGACGATCAGGCTGGTTATATATTGCAACGCATTGAGCGTTTCGGAACGACGGCCGATCAGAATGCTGAGGTCTTTTCCTTCCACGTCCACCAGAACCACGCGTTGATCTTTACTGTCCTGCGGCTCGATGTACCTGGCAGAAACCTCCGCCCTTACGCGCATTCGCTCCAGCAATTCAGTGACCACCGAATTGACCACTTTTATATTCTGCCTGTCTTCGTCGCTTAATTGTGAATCGTCGATCTCCTGGACGGTTTCAGTTTCATACTCTTCCAACTCAACACGGTCAATATCCGCCTGTACCGGTGAATGTTCATCGATCAAAGACTCAAATGATTTGACAGTCAACCGCACCCTGGATTGGCGTCCGCCGATTCCCAGCAACCCGCGTGAACCGTTATCCAATACTTCGATATCCACCATATCTTCCGTCAGGCCTAGTTGTTCAAGCCCTTTTTCGATGGCTTCTTCTGGGGTCGGTGCGATGATCTCAAGGTTGGTTTTTTCAGCGCTCATTATTTACCTCGCTTCGTTGGGGGCAGCACGCCCGGTTTGCTTGTTTCGGCCTTCTTCCAGAAAGCGATGTTGTCCCAGTGCACATTGCCCGCAATAGCATACTGGGCGATCTGTACCAGGTTTGTCACCACAAAATAAAGCGCGAGACCCGATTGCAACGACCACGCCAACCAACCCATCAAGAAAGGCATGTAAATATTCATCATCTTCGACATCATCGCACCCTGGTCATTGGCACCAGGCGAAGGGGGCGGGGAAATGATCTTCGATGAAATATAAGTGGTGATCACCACAATGATCGCCAGCACCGGGATACCAAAGTTCAACCCGGGGATGAACAAACGCTCCGGAGCGCCCATGTCCATCCATAAAAACTTACTGTTCAAGGGCAATACATCAGCCAGTTTAAGGAAGTTCGGGTAGATATGCCGCGACAATTTCAACAAGTCGATCGGTCCCGAAGCCATAGTTTGAATCAACGCCTGGTAAAGGCCGATGATGATCGGAAACTGGATCAAAGTGGGCAGACAGGAGGACATCGGGTTGATCTTTAACTCCTGGTACAGCTTCATCTGCTCCTGGGCCAGTTTTTCCTTGTCACCCTTATACTTAGTCTGGATCTCAATATACCGCTTGTCCTTTTGCAGTTCCTGCATAGCTGTGGAACTCTTGATCTGCTTAGCGGTTAGAGGATAGAGCACGATCTTAGTTAAAATCGTGAATAGGATGATCGCTACCCCGAAATTACCCACATTCTTCGAGATCCATAGCAACATGTTGATAAAAGGCTCAATAATAATCGTATCCCACATCTAGGTCCGTCCTTATTTTTTATCCGACTTAACGGAGAAATTCCAGATTTCGTTTCCGTTAAGATCTACGGCGATAAGTGGTTTTTCGCCCTGGGTGAGAGTGAGTAAAAGATTTTCACCGTTTTTCTGAATATTGGAATAGAGATTCCCGTCAAACGTTCGGGTCCATAACCTCTCTCCATTAAATCCGATCACGATCAATTCACCGGCTTCGTTGCCAAACGCGACCCCATTATCCAGCAGAACTCCAGCTCCAAGGATCGATGATTCCGTTTCAATGTACTGGAGTACTTTACCGTCGGCGCTATCAAGAATATTGATCCTCCCTGACTGATCTCCCACGTAAAGTTTGCCTTCGTGCAACAAAGGCGCAGCCCAGATACCCCCGCCGACCTTCTGTTCCCACAAGATGCTGCCATCTGCGGCATTGATCGCGAAAAGTGCACCATCCAGGTTGCCTACATAAAGGGTGTCATTTTCCAGCAGAGCTCGAGCGACCGCTGAGATCTTGAGATCGGTTTTCCATCTCAGTTCACCGCTGGTTGCATCAACCGCGTAGAAATTCTTATCCATTGAAGTGAAGAAAATGGTTTTACCATCGCTGACGGGTCTGGCCCACAAAGCCTGCCCGGTTTTGAAGGTCCACACTGAATTTCCGGATAGATTTACCGCGTACATGGATCCATCTGTGTTCGGGGCAATGATCAGGTCATTCAGGATCAATGGACTGTCGATATAGCGCCCTTTTGCGTCTTCAAAGGACCAGGTTTCGGCACCGGTTTTGGCATTCAGGCTGGTCATACCGTGAGCGTAATCGACCACGATCAATTGTTCTCCGGCCAGTGCGGGCTCCGCGTAGAATAAGCGCTGCGCAGATGCTTTCTGCGGATACTCCCAGGCGGTGTTGCCGCTTTTACTATCGAGCGCGTAAACCAGGTTGCCATTCGCATAATAGACATACTCATCAGCTGCTGTCACACCTGCCCAACTATTGGTTTGACCGGCTCCGGTACACGCGCTTAGCAAAAGCGCGGTCAGGCCGAACAGCAGAATCAGGATCAATCGGTTTTTTTTCATTCGAATCGGTTTTCCTTGTTATTATCTAAGATAATTTCACCCTTGTCAGGGCACCGGGTCAAAACCACCCGGATTATAAGGGTTGCAGCGCAGTACCCGCCAGATGGCCATTACCGTACCCTTTATGGCACCGTGTTTGTAGATAGCCTGGTAACCATAATGTGAACAGGATGGATAGAAACGGCATGTATTGGAGGGCAACGTTGGTGAGACCAGATGCTGATATGCCCTGATCAACGCAAGCAGAGGCATACGCGGGATGTTCCATAAAGTAAATGGCAGATCCCGCAATCGGGGTTCGTCAATATGGATATGGTTATCTTCCTGGGTCATTATTATTTGCGACAATCAATCCTGCTCTTCTCAACAATCCGATGACTGCTGACCTAATTTCCTGGTAAGAAGCCCTGGAGGCGGGTTCACGTGGAATCACGATAATATCTACGTTTTTATTCATCTCCGGTAGCAATTCAGTGATTATGGCGCGTAATTGGCGTTTGGTGTGATTACGTTGTACCGCACCACCTAATGCTTTCGTAACAAGAATTCCTGCCCGCGAGTGCTCTTCCTGTCCTGTAGTTACTACAATGACTGAAAGCGGGTGCGCGTATGATCTACCAGTGTGGCGCACCCGCTTGAAGTCATTTGATTGGGTTAATCGGAATTTCCGTTTCACCCGTCATCCCGTCCAAATTATTAAGGAACATACCTCTATTTGAAGATCCGGGATAGTCGCGACTGATTACCAGCTCGTCTTCTTGACGTGGTTGTTCATCGTAACGGTCAATTTTTGGCGGCCGCGGGCGCGCCTTCGCTTTAGAACCTCGCGTCCATCAGCAGTGGCCATCCGGGCGCGAAATCCGTGCACACGCACACGGCGGCGAATTCTCGGTTGATAAGTCCTCTTCGTCATTCTAATTTCCTCTCAAGTTTATACATGTCGCTAAAATTCACAGGGTTGAATTATACCTTAACAGGGGTTACCGGTCAAAGGGTATTTCCATTTATTGGGGCTTCCAACAAAGCCGCGATCTTCCTGGCTCCTTCTGAGTCCGTTATAGCCAATACCTCGTCCCCGGCGGACAAAGTCGTCACTCCGCGTGGAATCATCAGGTCCCCTGAGCGGATAATACCGGCGATCACGCAATTGGACGGTAGATTAAGATCCTTGATCGCCACTCCGACCGCTTTCGCGTTCTCCGGAACTTTTTCCTCGACGAGGGAATACTTACCACGGCGTAGTTTTAAGAGGGTCATCATATCACCCATTGACATTTCCTCTTCGATTAATCGCGCCAGTATATCCGCCTGGTTCACCGCTACATCCACATTGAAACGCTCATTAAAAAGCCAGGCATTGCGCGGATTATTCACCCGGGCAATGGTGCGATTGATGTTGTAGCGCTCTCTTACCGTGTAGCACAAAGCCAGGTTTTCTGCATCGTTAGGGGTGGTCGCTGCAAAAACATGGGCGTGCTGAATATCCGCCTGCTCCAGGATGTTAACATCCAGCGGATTACCGGTCACGATGGATTCAGTGGGTAATTCTTTGTGAATGCGCGCCAGAATCTCAGGTCGATGTTCCACCAGTCTGACTTTATGGTCGATAGCAATCAATGATTTTGCCAATTGAGCGCCTGTGCGCCCGCCGCCTGCGATAATCACGAACATATCAGACCTCCTGCCTTCGCCTTAGGTTGGCGCGTGTATCCTGAATGCCTTCCATCGTAGCCGCGACCGCTAGAATATCCCCAGTATGCATAACCGTCTCGACATCCGGCAGAAAAGCCCTTCCAGCCCTGGTGATCGCGATCCACTTGCATTCTCCACAGGTAATCAAATCCCCGATCCGCATACCGTTCCAGACTGCTGGTATCTCAATCTCATAAACTTCTACCTCTCCGTTTCCAGCTGAGAACACGGTCCGACCTTCCGCATCCAGAAGCAACTCTTCAATGCGCTGCGATCCCCAACTGGTGGAACTGATCACCTGGACTTTAAATGACTCGAACAAGGGTCGCAGGTGTGGATCGTAATTCCTGGCCACCACATTGGTAATGTTGTATTCCATCTGGGCAATGTGGCAGATCACCACGTTTAACGTGTCGCTATCGGTCACCGCCGCCAATCCATCGCACTTTTCAATTCCCGCCCGTTTTAAAACGTCCTGGTTCAACGCGTCTCCCTCTTGAAGCCTCCCCATGAAATCCGGCGGAAGGTTGTTAAAAGAAGCCACGTTTTCATCCACTACTGAAACCTGATGCCCGCGTTTAAATAAACTGTAGGCAAGTTGCGCGCCAATTCTACCGCATCCAATAATTACGAATCGCATATTACCTCTACCCTTTTAATCCACCTGATATGGCACTTCCAGGATCACGATACCGTTGCGGGACAGTAACACCTTACGCAACGTTTCTGCAGTTTGCGCGTGCAGCGCATAGGTAATCCCATGTCGCGGTATGAACTGTGGTACGACAATGCTGATGATCTCATTCCCTTTGCGGTTCCGATCGATCTCTTCAATATACTCAAGCAAAGGCTCGATAAATAAACGATATGGAGATTCGATGACGACCAATCGGTAACCTTCGCCCCACATATCCCACTTGTCACGCACCTTCTTGGTTTCCACAGGGTCGATTGACACATGCACGGCTGTAATATCTGTGGAGAGAGTTTTCGCGTACCGCAACGCATTTAAAGTCCCCTTATGTACACTGCTCACCAGGAGAAGAACTCTTTGGTGAGATATTTGCGTCAATGGCAAATATTCGTCCAGCGAAAGGTCTTTTGCCAGGTTGTTGTAATGCTTGTGTATGGCAGAAAAGACAAATACCAGGCTCGGAATCAGGATCACCACAATCCACGCCCCGTCGACGAACTTGGTTACGGCAAAAATGATCATGACAAAAAAGGTAACAACGGCGCCAAAACCGTTAATGAGCATCTTGTGCAACCAGCCCGCATCGTGTTTGAGGACTGAGCCCTTTTCCAAGATCTCCTGACCTGCGTCCAACTTGCCCGATTTCCACCAACGCCGCGCCATACCTGACTGGGAAATCGTAAATGACAGAAATACCCCCACAGCGTAAAGCGGGATAAGCCGTGTCACACTGGCGTTGAACACAATGATCAACAGAATTGCCATACCCGCCAGGGCGACGATACCCCTGGAATAAACCAGGCGGCTTCCGCGATAAGTAAGCTGCCGCGGAAGATATCCATCAGCAGCAGCAATCGCGCTCAAACGGGGAAAATCAGCGAAAGCGGTATTTGCTGCCATCACCAGAATGATCGTGGTAGCTGTGATTGTGCCCAGGTAAAGCAGGCCTCTCCCGCCCAATATCGTGCGCGCCAATTGCGAGATCACAGTTTCTTCTTCCGATGGCATCACACCCACATAGTTACCCAGGAAGGTGATGGATAACATCATTGAACCCAGGATCAAAGCCATGATGATCAGCGTGGTGCCTGCGTTCTTGCTGCGTGGTTCTTTGAAGGCTGTGATGCCATCCGAGATCGCCTCAACACCGGTCACGGCCGTGGTGCCGCTGGCAAACGCTTTGAGGATCAGGAACAGGGTGATCGGCTGTAGGGTTGTCTCGGCCATTACCACATCCATCGGGGGCGACTCAACCATTCCCAGCGTGCCCGCGATCATGCGTACAAACCCTACAATGACGTTGATATACATCATTACCAGGAAGAAATAGGTAGGAATGGCAAACGTGATCCCGGATTCCTTTACGCCGCGCAGATTAACGACCATGATGAGAAGAACAAAAAAAATAGCAATAGGTACTTTGAGAAACTCCAGCACCGGAAAAGCCGAAATGAGTTGCGCCACCCCGGAAGAGATGGAAACGGAAACGGTCAGGATGTAATCGGTCAGAAGCGCGGCAGCGGCGATCTGCGCAGGGACGGCACCGATATTGTCGCGTGCCACAATGAACGACCCGCCACCGTTGGGATAAGCGTGGATGGTCTGCTCATATGAAAAGATCAGCACAGCCAGCAACGCACAGATCCCCAACGCGATCGGCACCGATAGATGAAAAGCGCTCATCCCGGCGGCTGCCAGGATGATGAGGATCTCTTGTGGCGCATAAGCGACTGATGACATGGCATCTGAGGAGAATACTGCCAGACCCAGCACCTTGCCGATCGTCTGATGCGGCGCATCTGCGGTCGACAGCGGTCTGCCGATCAATAACCGGCTCCAACCTTTTCCCGGTCGATAGTCAGTCGCTCTGCGTATTACCGTTGAGCCGTTCTCTTCATCGATCATCATAAGAAACTTTTACTTACCTCTATCCATGAACGCCGTTTGTAGTATGGAACGTGAAAAAGAATACGGGTATCATAACATTTTTTTGTCAATGTGCTAAAAAAATCCGCTTATTCGGCAGCGATGTAAATCACACCCTGGTATGGTTGTAACGTAGGTTCAGGATCTTCAATGTGAACCCAGTTCTTCATCGTGTTGATCAGGATCTGCTTCACTTTGAAAGGCAGCCTGAATCTTTGAATTTCCGGGCTCATGTTCAGCACCACCAGTAGGGTCTGGTCTTCATTCGATCTGCAGTAGCTGAGAATATCCTTGCTTTCAGTTGTAATTTCCTTGTACTCGCCTGTCTGCAACACTGGATTTTGACGCCGCACATTTAACATGCGCCTGTAAAAATTGATCATGGAATCGGGATTGCTCACCTGGTCGTTAACATTCACCCCTGCTTTGTAATCCGGGTTTACCGGGAGCCAGGGTTCCACAGCAGGCGGGCAGAATCCGCCATTGGCGGAATTTGACCACTGCATGGGTGTACGATTGTGATCACGCCCCATCAATGCGCCTCGCAGCAACGCGGTCGGTTCATCCGAACCGTTCACCCGTTTCTCCAGTTCGTAGTACAACACGCTCAATGGATCCTTGAACCTGGTCTTATCAGTAAAGAAATAATCGGACATCCCAATCTCCTCGCCGTTATAAAGGAAAGGAGTGCCTTTCAAAGTCAGCAGGAGCATCAGGTAAAGCTTGTTTTGCTCGTTGTTATGTGTACCATCACCAAACGCCGTGTAAACCCGAGCCGTATCGTGGTTGCCCAGCGTGTTGCACGGCCACGCATTAGGTGGGAGGGCGGATAACCTTTCAACCTGGTTTTGTCGTACATGCTCTGCAGTCAACTGCCTGGTGCGCATAAGCGGAAAATTAAAGTTCAAATGCAGTTCGTTGTTGCCATCGCCATAGAAAGCAATGTCATCGGTCTCGCCGATCAATACACGATCTTTATACTCATCGATCACTTTACGTAATTCCTGCATGAGCACGTGTACTTCAGGCCGGTCAACCTGGTGTTTGAACATCTCGTCGTGATAGGCAACTACCGTCTTTTCACCCTTCGGTTGGGAATAACGGCTCGCCATGCGATAAAGTTCTTCCTGGCTCATCCCTTCCGGGATAGGAGGGTAATCTTCATCCTCAAAGATCGTACCCACCGCGTCCAGCCGGAAACCATCCACTCCCATATCCAGCCAGAAGCGAACCACGTCGAACATGGCCTCCTTGACTTCCGGATTGTGCCAGTTCAGATCCGGTTGTTCTTTGAAAAAGTAATGGTAATAATATGATGAAGTATTTTGATCATATTGCCATGCGGAACCGCCAAAGGCCGAAAACCAGTTCGTGGGCGGAACCCCGGTTTGGCCATCCCTCCAGACATACCAGTCACGCTTTGGGTTATCCCGGCTGGACCTGGATTCAATGAACCAGGGGTGTTGGTCAGAAGTGTGGTTTAACACCAGGTCCAACACAAGCTTCATTCCGCGTTGGTGTAAGAGGTTCAAGAAATGTTGAAATTGCTCCAGGTTGCCGTATTCACGACCAACGTCCTGGTAATCTGATACATCATATCCGCAATCCACAAATGGAGAAGGATAATGCGGCGAAAGCCATATAGCATCGATACCCAGTTCCTGTAAGTAATCCAGTTTAGAGATCATTCCAGCCAGGTCCCCTATTCCATCGCCATTGCCATCCGCAAAGCTTCGGGGGTAGATCTGGTAAAAGACGGCTTTCTGCCACCATTTTGTTATTTCTTTGCTGATCATTTACTCTCCTGCTACCATCTATAAGATAATCTCGGCTCGAAGTATGTCACCATTAAGTTTCCGGATTTTAACCCGGTCGATTTTATTACAACGATCGACTTCTGCCAATCCATCAATTTCCAGGTAATTGTCGGTCAAGCCTTGCATCAACCAGTCCCCTGTGTCGAGTTTTCTGGCGGTTTCCCACAACACGGTCAACTCGGTCCCTATGTGGCACGTGGAATACTGGTGCGCTGATTGTTCCAGTGCACGCCGCATTATCCGGCTGCGTTCCTGTACGATACTGCCATGGATTCTTCCGGGCAATTGGGCAGCCGCGGTTTCCGGTCGTGCTGAATACTTGAAAACATGTCCCGCAGCAAATTGAATATTGTCTACAAAATCCAAACTCTCCGAAAATTCCTGCTCAGTTTCCCCAGGAAAACCAACTATCAGGTCAGTGGTAATGGAAACATCCGGGATTTTCTCACGCGCCAGGTTGACCAGGTGCCTAAATTTGTCAGGTGTCGTGTGGCGCAGCATCCTTTTCAACACACTGGCTGAACCGGATTGTAGAGGCAGATGCAGGTGCCGGCACATGCGCGGATCCTGCCATAGGTCAAAGAACCTCTCATCCAGGTCCCAGGGCTCGATCGACGAGAGCCGCAATCGTTTTACAGCTGTATTCGCCAGGAGATAGCTGATCAGATCCGTGATCGTTTCCCCTTTACCCATGTCGCTGCCCCATGAACCCAGGTGCACACCAGAAAGGACAATTTCCTGCGCACCACCTTCCATCGCCGCTTGCACATCTTGCATCACACGTTCGATCGGCACACTAATCGCTTTTCCCCGCGCGATCCGTGTGACACAAAAAGTGCACAAATTGTCACAACCATCCTGCACTTTTACAAACGCTCGCGTGCGTTTGCGTAAACCGGGGAGCGGTCTTCTAGGCACTACCGCGTCTAATTCATCCGGGTGATGAAGCACGATCGCGGGAATACGGGATTTATCAGCATTATTGACCACCAGTTTGACACCGGGCAGTGATGCGCTTTGTTCCGGCTCAAGCGTGGCCAGGCAGCCTGTTAACAGCACCTCGGCTGCGCCTGCCCTGAATGCCTGCCGGGCCTTCTGCCGGGAATCTGAAGCCGCGGCGGCTGTCACTGAGCACGTATTGACAATCACCAGGTCTGCTTCTTCCGCCGATCCTACAATAGAATGACCCGCCGCGCGGAACTCGCCCGCCATGCGTTCGATCTCCGCCTGATTCAACCTACACCCGACGGTGTCCAGGAAGATGTTCATCTTATGGTTGAAAGACCCGGAAATTATCGAACAAAACCGTCACTCCCGGTTCAGTGTACGCACCGGCAATGAGACCAACCTTGCCTTTCGTGAAAGATTCATCTTCAACCGCAGCGAGAAGGGTATCATTGACGGTAAGACTGAGTGTATTCCCCTGGCAGGTGGCTTCTATGTGATTCACAACACCCCCTTGCAGAATCACCTCACTGTACGCCAGATTACCTTCGGTAGATGTCATGATCATATCCCCGTCCAGGTACTTGAATATGCCATAATAACCGTCATGGCTGATCAAAAAGCCATAGAAATTTTCGTCATCCTGATACCTGCAGATCACACCAAAATTATCATTTACCGGTCCCTCAACCAGCACCGCATCCACCACTACGCGGGTGTCATGAAGATCACCACCGGTGACTGACCAGAACATGAAATTTGGTAAATACACCGAAAAGATCATACCACCATAAGCGATATCGATATCTCCGCCGGCCCGTTCCATTATTCCCCATAAATGATTGTTGCCTGAAAAGTCATCTTCCAGCAGCAGATCGCCGGATTGCGGCGAATCAATTCCACGCAGAATTTCGGGAATCTTCCCGCATGCCGTGAGGAGCAGCATGGAGGCGATGATGAGGGTTGTGACGGAATGGAGTTTTCTTATCATCGTGTAGTTCATGTAAGTATTATACCTTTTCAATCCCCCCCTCCATTGTTTTCCTGTAACAACCGCTCCGCCATCTCCTTCAACCGATCATTACGCGCAGAAGTAGAAGCGCGACGCCAATACGCGAATGCGTTTTCTTTTTGTCCGCGTGAATAACTGACCTGCCCCAAATGGATAAGGATGGCAGCTTGCTCAGGGTCAAGTCGCAAAGCCTGAACAAAGCACCGTTCGGCGTTGTCCATATCACCCAGCGTCAGGTAAGCCGTTCCCAATAGGTCGAGATAAACCGGGTTGTCCGGTGCCAACACCACCGCCTGCCGTGCCGCGCCTAGCCCGTTATCCTCCACCTGATAATTGCGCGAGATAGAGAATTTCGCGAGTGCGAACCAGCTTTTAGGGTCATTTCTATTTATTTCAACGGCTGCCTGATACTGGTCCAGCGCTTCTTCCAACCGGCCGGCATCCGCCAGCGCGCCGCCTATCTCCATTCGCCATACAGCAGCCATCGGGTTGATTTTTAGTGCTTGCTCAAGATAGACCAGGGCTTGTGTAGTGTTCCCTTGCCGACGGTAATATAATCCGAATAAAGCGTTGACCAGCTCATCATGCGCATCTAATGCATAAGCTTTTTCCAGGCTCGATTTGCCGTCTTGATTATTATGCTGCTGTGCCTCGCCAAGCATTGCCCACGCGCGTGCGTTCTCAGGATCTTCATTCACTATGGATTGAAATGCCTGTTTGGCGGCATCCCATTCACCCACCTGTGACAACGCCTGTCCCGCAATCAATCTCCAACCAGAAGGGTTTTCGTTATCGGTTCTGGAATGGATCACCTCCAGCAGGTATCTAGCATTTGCCTGCCGTTGGAGATCAGCTTGCACCATTTGGAAAGCTTGCTGAGCCAGATCCGGTTCTTCAACCATCGACAATACACCAATCTGATAATTCACTTCGTCGTTATCCAGGGCGAGCCGGTTGGTTTCAATCAGCGCTTCCCTGGCACCCTCCAGTTCACCTGCTTTTCTCAGAATCGCAGCTGCCTGCGTCAGCAGGAAAGGATCCTGCAGATGGGCGGATTTGACGACTTCTCGCGCATCGGCCATTCTTCCAGCAGCGATCAACGCATCTAACAGCCAGATTTTTCCCTGTCCATCCAATTCACCACGTTTTTCAGACTGTTCAAAGGCCAGGATCGCCCGCTCCACCTGACCGGTATCCAGGTACAACCGCCCAGCCCGCTGCCACAACTCTCCCCGCCAGGGCGTAAACGCCAAAATAAACTCGATCGCACTCATTTCTGCGCCCGAATCCCCTGTTTGCCGTGCCTGCTGTAACTGAACCAAAGCTCGGCTATGCTCCAAAGCGGTTGAGATCGGGTGACCAGTAACTCCCAGCGCCAGAGGAATTAGAATGATCAGGGAAGCCAAAAAAGGCTGCCATTTACGCATGTTTTTATTATATTCGATGAGCAGGCGCGTTTTTCATCCCTGTTTTGCGCTTGACAGCCACAAAACGACAAGTTTATAATTTACCCATCGCAGGCGCTGAGGGCCAATCCACTCCGCCACAAAAATACTAGAGATGGAGAGTAATAGAATGGCAGAACGTTTTGTTGGAACTGTTAAGTGGTTCAATCCCGCTAAGGGGTACGGTTTCATCGGTCGAGAGAATGCTGAGGATGTCTTCGTGCATTTCTCCGCAATTGAAATGGAGGGTTACAAGGTCCTCAAGGAAGGGCAACAGGTGGAATTCTCTATCGAAAAAGGTCCCAAGGGTCTGCAGGCCGCCGCTGTAAAGGCGAAAGAATAATTTTTAGATAACTGAATAGACCATAGCAGAGCCAAGAACTGGCTCTGCTTTTTTATGGAGCTACCGCCTGTTTAATTCGATCCAACGCCTCTGTTAGCGTTTCACGGGAACAACCAAAGTTCAAGCGCACGTACCCCTTGCCTGGTTCACCGAAATCCTCGCCGTTATTTAATGCAACTCTAGCCTTCTCCAACAGGAACTGCGCTGGGGATTGGGGCAAATTGAGCTCACGGCAATCCAGCCAGGCCAGGTAGGTCGCTTCAGGCCGGATCATGTGAATGCCGGGTATTTTTTCGGCCAGGTACTGGATCAGGTAATCCCGATTGCCCTGCAACAAATATAGCACCTGTTTCAGCCACTCATCGCCGTGCTTGTAAGCAGCCAGGCCGGCTGTCATCCCCATCAGATTGACCCAGCCCAGGAGGCCGCGCCGCGCCTTCTGGATACGCACGCGCAGGTCGGGGTTTGTACAAATCAACGCGGAGCATTCAAGACCGGCGATGTTGTAGGTCTTGCTGGGCGCAAGCAGTGTCACCGTCCTGGCTTCAACTTCCTTATCCAATGACGCAATGGGAATATGCTGATAACCCTCAAACACAAGGTCGCTGTGAATTTCATCCGAGCAGATCACCAGCCCGTGTTTCAGGCAGATCTGCGCCATACCGATCAATTCCGTTTTAGTAAAAACTCTGCCCAAAGGATTATGTGGATTACACAATAAAAATGCGCGTGTATCCTTCTCAATTGCGGCTTCGAAATCTTCCAGGTCGATCGCGTATTCTCCCGCCGTGTTGAGATTAATGTTGTTGAATACGGCCCGCGCGCCTGCATAACCGGGTGCGCTAAAAAATGGCGGGTATACAGGCGGTTGGATGAGGATCGATTCGCCCGGTTGAGCAACCGCCTGGCAAACCAGGTTGAACGCTGCCACCACTCCAGGCAAAAGCAGGATGTCTTCCAGCTTGATCTTCCAGCCGTACAGGTTTTCCATGCGCGCCGCGATCAATTCCTTCAATTCCGTTGACTCGCGGGCGTACCCGAACACGCCGTGCGCTGCCCGCTGCTGCAATGCTTCGATCACGGCTGGCGGTGAGGTAAAATCCATGTCCGCCACCCACAAGGGCAACACATCTTCTTCGTAGAGTCCCCATTTTATACTGTCTGAATTTCTGCGCTCAGGAGTTTGGATCATAAGAACCTCTCTGGATCAACATATGTTGCACATCGCATTATAGTGTAAACTGGCAGGTAAGTGACATGTCATCCCTGATTCTGATATACTCATGATGATGGGAACGTCGAATATGCCACCCCAACTGGAATTACTCACAGCCGAAGGCTGGCAGGATTACGCGTTATTGGATAGCGGGAACGGTCAGAAGCTTGAACGCTTTGGTCCTTATCGCCTAATCCGGCCTGAAGCTGAAGCGGTGTGGCAGCCTGGCCTACCTGCCAGCGAGTGGAAGTCCCCAGATGCTGTTTACAAACCAGCCCCTGAAGAGAACGGCGGGCATTGGCAATACCAGCATAAAATGCCCGATCGCTGGAAAATGACATACAAAAACCTGTCTTTCTGGGCGCAAACCTCCGCCTCACGACACCTGGGGGTCTTTCCGGAGCAATCGTGCCAGTGGGATTGGGCGGATCACTTGATCCGTCAGGTGGGCGGAAAGCCGCGGGTTCTCAATCTTTTTGGATACACCGGCCTGGCTTCACTCGCTGCAGCGGCTGCCGGTGCCCAGGTCACTCACCTGGATGCCTCGCGTAAGGTGATCACGTGGGCACGAGAGAACCAGCAATTAAGCCAGCTCGAGTCCTCTCCCGTACGGTGGATTTTGGATGACGCTGTCAAGTTCGTCCAGCGCGAACAACGCAGGGGCAGCCAGTATGATGGCATCATTCTGGACCCGCCAAAATTCGGGCGCGGACCCAAGGGCGAAGTGTGGGAGTTCTACAAGTTCCTGCCTGATCTGCTGGATGCCTGCCGGAATATTCTCACCCCATCACCACTTTTTATTCAGCTCACCGCATATGCAGTTAAGGCTTCGTCGGTGACAATGTACTACGCAGTGCGTGAACTGATGTCTGCTTTCGACGGAGTCACCGCTGCCGGTGAGATCGGTCTGACTGAACAATCTTCCGGCCGATTTCTCTCAACGGCAGTCTACGCCCGCTGGAAATCTCAACGTCTTGTTCAGAGTACCAACTGAGGAGGACCTTCAATGGTCAAACGTTTCCCATTTGCCCACACCTTTTCAATTGTTGCGCGCGACCCAGTAACCGGTGAGATGGGCGCAGCTGTTCAGTCGCATTGGTTCTCCACCGGCTCAGTTGTCACCTGGGCTGAACCTGGTATCGGCGCTGTCGCGACTCAATCAATGGCAGAAGTCAGTTACGGTCCCCTCGGATTAAGCCTGATGAAACAGAAAAAAACAGCCCAGCAAGCGCTGCGTGAATTACTGGAGAAGGATGAGAACTACCCGGTTCGGCAGGTAGCCATGGTGGATGCGAGAGGACTCATTGCTGTACACACCGGATCGCGCTGCATCGCGGAAGCGGGTCACCACACAGGGAACCAGTTTTCAGTGCAGGCAAATATGATGCTCAAGCCAACGGTGTGGCCAGCCATGGCGAAAGCTTACGAAAATGCCTCCGGCTGCCTCGCTGAGCGAATGCTTGCCGCGCTGGATGCCGCTCAAGCCGAAGGTGGTGATATCCGCGGCAAACAATCCGCCGCGATCATTATTGTTTCCGGAGAGGAAAACATCCAACCCTGGAAGGGCGTGCTCGTAGACCTGCGTGTGGAAGACCATCCAGAACCACTGACCGAATTGCGCCGTCTGTACAGTATTCAACGCGCTTATGAGTACATGAACAGCGGTGATGACCTGTTGAGTAAAGGTCACATATCAGAAGCCTTCGCGGCTTACGACCGCGCTGCATCTCTCGCTCCGCACATCGTGGAACTCCCTTTCTGGCAGGCTGTCACGCTCATCGAGACGGGCCGTGAAAGCGAAGGGTTTGAAGTGCTCAAACGGGTCTTTCAATCCGATCCGAACTGGTTGACATTGATCCAACGACTGCCGGCGGCAGGTTTGCTGCGAGATGATCCTGCTCTGATGGAACGCATCAAAAAATTGGCGGGTAATCACTAGAAAATTTATAAAATTCTTCCGCTTGTTAGAAATAATGGCTGTTGCATTTTCCCTGAGACCGTGCATATAATATCAATCATTAGAGGAATGAATGTCCAAGTTTTCACTGGGCAAGGTCCTTTTTTTTGTGGGTACTCTCCTATTGATCATTTCATGGGGGGCTGACCTCTTTCAATTGGGAGCTAACGCCGGAAGAGGACAATTACAGCAGATCGTTTTCCTGATCAGCCTGATCATCCTGATCAGCGGCCTCGTTATGTGGATCACTCGAAAAGATTTTTCGTTCAAATCCTTTTCACATTTTAGTCTCAAATACATAACTGTCGGTCAATCACTGGTTTTTCTGGGTTTGGTGTTGGCAATTATGGCGTTGGGGGCAGATTTCTTAAGAATCGGTTTTGATCACACTGTGGGTGAAACCCAGGTGATGGGTGCCCTGGTCGGTTTGATCATGGTAAGCGCTGGTTTTATTATTTGGGGCACTCGCCGGGACCAGACCCTGGCATTCTTTACAGGAAAAATTTTTTCCCGTGTTTATGTATTCCTGAAGGAAAGTCTTTCATATGTCGTAAGAATGTCTGCAAAAGAAAGGGTGCTGTCCGCGGTCTTTCTAATCACTTGTGGAATTGCTGGCATATTTTTTATTAATAACATAATACCCAGAATAGACGCCGATGCGCCAGGATTAAAACAGCTGAAGTATTTCCATGAATCCATGCATGGAGTCGGTTCCGATTTTAAAGTCGGAATTTATCTCCAATCCTACATGGCGTTGCATCATGCTGACTTATACGTCGAGCACACCAAGATGTCGGATTATTCCAACTATCCGCCATTTACCCACGTTTTCTTTATGCCGCTGCAATTGTTGAGCGAAAATCAGGCTTACAAACTGATCGTCATCCTTCTTTTCTTTACCAATATCCTCGTACTCGCCATCGTGACCTTGATGCTGCGTGATACGCTGCTCCCCTGGATCACGGGTAGCGCTGCAGGTTATCAATCGATCGGGACTTTTCTTTTTGTTGGTGTTCTCTTCTATTTATTGACCGGTTATCCATTCCTGTTCAGCATTGAGCGGGGAAATTACGATATCCTGGCTTTCTTTTTTTCCGTCCTCTCCGTATACCTTGTGGTCCGCAAACCACAGGCGATGTGGTGGCAGATCATCGCCCTTTCCATCGCGGCCAACTTGAAGATCTACCCGGCAGCGTTGTTCGTCATCCTATTTGTGGTACATGGCAGAAAAATGCTACTGCCAACCTTGATCATCAACGCTTTTCTGCTGCTTTCTTTGGGATTCAGCAACGAACTTAAGTTCTTTAAGGTGATGCTCACATATTCGCTTAAACCTGATGTTTGGGCAGGAAATCATTCGGGATTTTCTTTTGCGGATCTACTCGTCAGTATTTATTCCGGATTATTAGCCATGCAATCTCGCCTGGAATGGATATTCACCACCCTTCCACTGCTGGTTTGGGGATTTTCCACTTTTTACATCATTAAATATTTCCGGTCCAAGATCCAGGCAGTACTGCTATTCATGGTGACCATTCCATTAATGTTGCTTTTTCCTTCTACCAGCCATGATTACGCGCTGGTGATCCTGGGAGCTGCGATACTCATCCAGTTGACCATCCTTCTGATCATTATCTTTCACACCCGCGGGTTGTGGGCTTTTGGATTATTGGTCACACTAATTGGCATATTGGCATTTATTGACCGCTCCACGTATCTGTTTCCGGCATCATGGAAAATCGTCAGTAATAAGTATCCCTGGGTGTTCTTCCTTTCCCTTTTTATGCTGATCACTGTAACCCAACTGAGTAGAATCCTCACACATAAACAAGCAGTGGGGATTCCTATTGAGCCTGCTGGTCAAGATACCGCCAGCCAACCTTAACCTAAGGCTTGCAGTGTAAATTAGACTTACTTCCCATGAGTGAGTAAAAAGGCACGCTCCTCTTTTCGAATCTCGTCATTCTAAAGAATCGCGGGAACGAATCCGTGAATTGACTTTTACACTTAATTCTCCTACACTAAAACCAGTCGATATGGTCATAGAATTCAACCAGCTTACTGATGCGTGATCCTAACTCAGATTACCACCTGATGTACGCAGAACCGTTACCTTCGAACTCAGAAGGTGATGCGGTGACTAAGGAAAAGACTCCTGCATTTAAATACCTGATCGCCATCCTGATCAGTTTCTGCGTTTTCATTCCATTCCTCTTTTTCACCCAACCGGTGCGAGTGGGAGATGGCAGCGAATATTACGCCATGGGGGTTTCGTGGGCTGAAACGCACCGGCCTTACATGACCGGATCCGGTTGGGATTATTACAACCTGCTCTACCTGTCCAATGCGATCCCCGGCATCGAGAGCCCGCAGCAACTGCGCAGTTTTACACCGCACCTGGTAAGCGTTGGCGGGCAGGACTTCAACCACTTCTGGTTCTACAGCATGGCCGCCGCGTTCATTGCCGAATTAGGCGATTACGCGGGCTTTACCATCCCGTTGCACACAGCCTTTCTGGTACTGCACTGCCTGCTGCTGGTTGCCCTGCTCAGTGTTGCGGTCCATTTCTACCGGTGGCATGGATTGCTTGCCGTGCTTGCGCTCACGCTGCTTTCTCCCGTTTTCTGGTATCTCGATAAGGTGCATACGGAATTCTTCACATTTGCCGTTACTTCGATCGCGGTAATCTTTTTTCTCAACCGCAGGTATTTCGCGTCCGCGCTGTTCCTGGCCATGGCATCTACGCAGAATATCAGTTTTCTACTGATAAGTTTTTTCGTGATGTGTGTCGGTGTCTTTCAGCATGGCAGAAGTCGGTGGCAATTTTCCAGCCTTCTGTTGATCTTTACAACCCTCCTTCTCAACGCGCTGCACCCGCTTTATTACCTGGTGCGTTATGGGGTGCCTTCGCCGCAGTTCCTCTCCGGAAGCGCGCGCGCAGGATTGCATCTCTTCCGTTTCTGGATCTGGCTGCTCGATCCGGATGTTGGTCTGCTGCCTAACTGGTGGTTCGGATTCCTTGTTCTGCTGATCGCCCTAATAATCGCTACAAAGCAAAAATGGCGTTTCGATCATCTGCGTCTCTGGCTCAGTTACTCGCTTGTTTTCCTTGTGGTCAGCCTTGTAGCGCAATCTTCAACCATCAACCTCAATTCCGGCGCGTCGCCTGGTCCATCGCGTTACGCTTTATGGTACCTGTGCCTGTTCTTCCCTGCACTCCTGCTCATTATTCGTACTAATCGACAAAAATGGTGGATGAGAACAGGTTTTTCCATCCTGGTGCTTCTCGGCGGCATTTACAGCGCCATGAATTTCCTACCCGTCAGCGGGAGCACAGCGCACTGTCAGCCATCCGCGCTTTCATGGTGGCTGCAAAGAAATCTGCCCGGGCTTTACGATCCCCCTGCTGAGATCTTCACCGAGCGTTACGGTGGTGCCTGCGAACTTATCGTATCTCATAAGAAAGCTGCAATCATCGGCCCGGACTGCCGGAAGGTTTATCTCACTGGTCCCAACCTTTCGGGTGATTTCCTGATCACCGGAGCAGCCGGATGCAGCCTGGATTTTGCCAGGATCAATTCCACATTACTTGAAAAGGTCCAATCCGGTGAATGGTCCGGCGGGGATGGTTATTATCACTTGTCAACAGATGAAGTGAGTATCGCCGCGTTTACACCAGAAATGGGGGTGGAATATTCTTTCGCGCTAGGCAGCCCGCTCACCCAGATTATCGGAAGGAATTATCGCCAGTGGGGATTGCTGGAGGATTGGGGTTTCTGGTCTGTGGGAAAAAGCGCCGCGCTGCACCTGCCATGCCCGGCAGACGCGACGCAGGCTCATCCACCGATCAACATTGAGTTGGAACTCGAGCCTTTCGTTTATAACGATCACAGCGCAATTAACGTGTCCATAAAGCTGGATAATGACACAGCCTGGTCCGGTACGCTTAGCGCACCGCAGACCATTCATTTACTGTTGCCGGATGGCGCTTGTGCTCAAGCTAATATAATGACTATGCGCATTTTTGTGGACAACCCCGCTTCGCGCGCTGAACTCGGCATTAGCGGGGATTTGCGCAAATTAGGCGTGGGGCTGCGCCGCATGCGCTATCTTCATCAATAATGCTATACTATCTACAATAAGGGAGAGAAGCAAACGCACGTTCAACCAGGAGGTAGAATGGAACGCTACAAAATTCCAAACGGCACCAGCGTGGATCTTACGCAGTGGGATCCGCGGGACACCAGCGCCTTCGACGGCGGGAAAAAGGACGGTCTGGAAGAGATCGCCATCCTGAACAAGCAACTCGAAACGCTGCAGGAACTGCTCTATGCGGAACACAAACACAAGGTGCTGATCGTCCTGCAGGGTATGGACACCTCCGGCAAGGACGGCGTCATCCGCCGCGTATTCGAGGGCGTCAACCCGCAGGGGGTCAAAGTAGCCAGTTTTAAGATACCCACACCCGAGGAACTGAGCCGTGATTACCTGTGGCGCATCCATAAAATGGTTCCGGCCAAAGGTGAAATAGTAATCTTCAACCGCAGCCATTATGAGGATGTGCTGGTTGTACGCGTGCACGGGATGGTATCACCGGAACTGTGCCGCAAGCGCTACGGCGAGATCGTTGATTTTGAGCGCATGCTTACCGACAACGGCACGCTCATCCTCAAGTTCTTCCTTAACATCAGCCTTGAAGAACAGAAAGAGCGCCTGCAATCCCGCCTTGATGACCCGCAGAAGGTTTGGAAGTTCAATACAGGCGATCTCGGTGAACGGAAACTCTGGCCTGATTATATGAAGGCGTACGAGGAAGCCATTGCAGCCACCAGTACGGATTTCGCCCCCTGGTACATCATCCCCTCCGACCGGAAATGGTACCGCGATCTGGCGATCTCTACCCTGCTGGTTCAAGCCTTAAAAGACCTCAAGATGAGCTTCCCCCCGCCGGAGGAAAACCTCGATGGCATCGTCATCGAATAAATAAGTTGACAAAAAAATCTATTGAAATTTCCAAAAAAGGAGAATCCTATGAACCTGTACATTCTGCGCCACGCTGATGCTGACAAACCCGATGAAGAGAAATATCCAGATGACAACCTGCGCAAGCTAGTGAAAAAAGGCAAGAACAAGACCGAGAAAATCGCCAAATTCCTTAAGAAACGCAAGGTCAAGGTATCGCTCATCCTCACCAGCCCAGCCCTGCGCAGCCTGGATGCCGCCAAACTCATCCGCAAGGAACTCAAACTGCCCAAGGAACAATTAGTCCAACTCGATTGCCTGCTGCCTGGTGGCAGCAACACCGCGCTCATCGCCGAAATCAAAGAAAAGTACGCGGTGGATTCCCTGCTGGTGGTGGGGCACGACCCCAACCTCAGCTTGCTCATCTCGCAGCTGGTCTCCGGCACACCTGACCTCCCAATCGACCTCAAGAAAGGCGGTTTATGCAAACTTTCTGTGGATGAGCTGACGGATGGCAAATGTGCCACACTTGAACTGTTGATGACACCCAACTTCTAAGGCGCACTCACCATATTAGATGGCAAAAAAAATCACCGCGCCTGATCCCGCGGTCGGGTTCAGGATCCTCAACCGTGAACTTAGCCTGCTGGATTTCCAATCCAGAGTGCTTGAGGAAGCTGCTGATAACCGCAACCCGCCGCTGGAAAGGTTGAAATTTCTCTCCATATTCGGCTCGAACATGGATGAGTTCTTCATGGTCCGGGTATCAGGCATCAAGAAATTGAAAAGAGGACGATACCCTGACCTGTCTCCTGACGGTCTGACTCCGCGCGAGCAACTTAAATTGATCCGCAAACGCGCACTCAAGCTGTATTCACAGGCGCATTTCCTGTATCGTGATTCGATCCAGCCCGCGCTGGATGCAGAAGGTGTGCACATTCACAATTACGAACGATTGAACGATGTCCAACGCGCAACTGCGGACCTTTATTTCCAACAGGTTGTTTTCCCAGTCCTCACGCCTCTGCTGCTCGACAGCGGTCATCCTTTTCCCCACATCTCCAACCTCAGCCTGAACCTGGCGGTCATCCTCAAGGGAACGAAGGGTGGTGAACAGTTCGCCCGCGTCAAGATACCCGAGACCCTGCCCCGCTTGATTCCCCTCGTAAACACCAACGACTGGGAACACAATGAATCTGAAATACCTCACCATTACTTTACCTGGCTCGACCAGGTCATCGCGGCCAACCTTGACGTCCTCTTCCCCGGAGTAGCGATCCTCGAATCCCACCCTTTCCGCGTGGTACGCGACGCGGATATCGAGATTCAGCAGTTGGAGGCGGATGACCTGTTGAAAGCCATGGAACGCACCCTGCAGAAACGCAAGTCAGGCTCTGTGGTAAAGATCGCCATCCACCGCTCTATGCCGAAACGCATTCGCAAGCTGCTGGTCGAAAACCTGGCCGCCCGCACTGCTGACATTTACGAGGACCGCGGCATCCTCGGCATGAGCAGCCTGGCGGAGGTTTACCAATCCGCTGACCGCCCTGACCTCAAATTTCCGCCGTACACTGCTGCCATCCCCGAACCTCTGCGTGGTATGGAGGCTCCCGGCGACATCTTCGAGCGCATCCGCCGGGGGGATATCCTCCTGCACCATCCTTACGATTCTTTCACCCCGGTGCAGGCATTCCTGCTGGCTGCCGCTCATGACCCGGAGGTACTCGCGATCAAACAGACGTTGTACCGCGTGGGCAGTGATTCTCCGGTGGTCAAAGCGCTGCTCACTGCCGCACAGGCTGGCAAACAGGTGGCGGTGCTGGTGGAACTCAAGGCAAGGTTTGACGAAGAGAGCAACATTAGCTGGGCGCGTACGCTCGAACAGGCCGGTGCGCATGTCATCTACGGTCTGGAGGGGTTAAAGACCCACTGCAAGGTCACTCTCGTTGTGCGCCGCGAAGGCGACGCCATGCGCCGTTATTTGCACCTCTCCACCGGCAATTACAACGCCGTCACCGCTTGTTTATATGAAGATATCGGTTTATTCACGTGCAACGAGGAACTGGCAGCGGATGCCAGTGACCTGTTCAATTACCTTACCGGCTGCTCAAAGATGACGGATTACCACGCATTGCTGGTCGCTCCGGTAAACCTGCGCCGGCAGTTGGAAGCTCTCATCCACGCAGAGATCGAACATGCGCGCTCGGGTCAAGAGGCTTACATCGCCATCAAGGTGAACGCGCTCACCGATCCGCGGATGATCAACCTCTTGTATGAAGCGTCAAAAGCGGGTGTGAGGATCGACCTCATCGTCAGGGGGATGTGCTGCCTGGTGCCGGGTGCACCGGGGATGAGCGAGAATATCCGCGTGGTCAGTATCCTCGGGCGCTACCTTGAGCACAGCCGCGTATTCTACTTTGCCAATGGAGGCGAGGAGCGCATCTACCTTGGTTCCGCCGACCTGATGACGCGCAATCTTGATCACCGGGTTGAAACCCTCTTCCCAGTGCAGGACCCCGCGCAGATCCGTTACCTGCGCGATGTGCTGCTGGAGACCTGCCTGCAGGACAATGATTCTTCCCGCGATATGAACAGAGAGGGGGAATACCTGCGTTTACATCCCCTGGGCGGGCAACCCAGCATCAATCTACAGCAATTTCTCATGCACTCACGTTCTGACATCTAAGCCTTTGATCCAAACAAGATCTAATAATTCGAGAGGATCGGTGACACACTCACCCGTTACATAGCAAGGACCACTTTTCAGGTCCTATTTCGTCTTGCAGACGACCGGCTTATACTCACTTTTGTTACAAGCACCTCAAAACGCTTGGAACATTAAAATTGGATCTCGATAATTTCAAACAGAAGTTCACTTTCCGGGCATACGGTAATTGACCTTGACGGTCATGGCCTGGTCCAGTTCCTCCGGGGTGAGCAACGTGACCGTTTTCATCGTGAAAGCTTCATTGACATTGCCGGATAACGTAAACGCGGTGGCACTCACATTATCTGGCAGGTTCACGATGACATAAAAATCGTTCTCACCGAACGAGAAGTAAAAACTTTCCAGACTGCCTCCCATGCTTTCCGCGGCGATGCGCACGGCTTCAGCCCTCTTCGTTCCCCCTTCAGCCATCAGTCCCTTGTACCCTTCGGGTGTGTACGCCCCATAAAACAGAAACTTTTGCATGAAACACCTCCTTGTGGTATCGATCGCGTCGGTGCTCTCTGCGTTGTATTGTCCTTCATATTTATTATACAGAACAGTGTGCAACTTGATGCATCAGGTTGTTTTTCTCTTTGGATCTGGATGAACTTGAATCGAGCAGTATGAAAGCCCGTTGAAAACAATAAACATTTGTGATCCATTTGACATTTTCCTCCACTTCCCCTAAACTAATCACAATCTGCCCCATGCGGGTACAACCCAGTTTGTCCTTAGTTTTTGAGTATCTCTAATAAACGATCACACACAGAGGAAAAATGAATATTTCTTCCATCTCGTTCAAAGAACTGCGTCTCAAGTCTTTCTCCATTTTTGACGACGATTGGTTTTTGCTCACCTGCGGCAACTGGCAAAATCGCCACTTCAACAGCATGACCATCTCCTGGGGCAGTATTGGCATCATGTGGAACAAGCCTTTTATCCAGGTCGTGGTGAGACCCACGCGTTACACGCATGAGTTCATGAAGCGGTACCCTGATTTTACTGTCTGCGCATTTCCTGAAACCCAACACAAAGCGCTGGCGCTTTTAGGAGCGAAATCTGGCCGTGACGGCGACAAGATCGCCCAAGCCAAGATCACACCCTCTCAGGGTCTGACGGTCGGCTCACCGGTTTTTAAGGAAGCCAATTTGATCTTTGAATGCCGCAAGATGTATTCAGATGTCTTCCGCCCTGAACAATTCCTGGACCCCGCGATCGACAGCGTTTACGCGAAAAACGACTATCACAGTATCTATTATGGAGAAATCCTAGCCATCAGCGGCGATCGAACGCTGTATACCTAAACCAAATTGAGATGAAACCGGAGCCAGTAAGACTTCTAAATACTTCCTTCTTCACGAATATTTCTTTGACCGGGGTAATTTAAGGTCCAAGGTCTAACAATCAAGAATTTGGTTTGACTTTTTCCGCCTCCCCTCCTACACTTAACCCATGCTCGCCAAAGTGAACGCCTGCGCCGTCATCGGTCTGGAAGGGGTCATCGTGGATGTTGAGGTCGATCTCACGCCCGGTATCAAGCCCCCCATCATCATCGTCGGTCTGCCCGATGTTTCCGTGCAGGAGAGCCGCGAGCGCGTCCAATCCGCCATCCGCAACACCGGGCTCGAGTACCCGCGCAAACGCGTGCGCGTCAACCTGGCGCCCGCCACCGTGCGTAAGGAGGGCTCAGCCTACGACCTCCCCATCGCGCTTGGTATTCTCATCGCCAACCGCCAGCTGCCGCCCGCCTGCCTGCAAGACGCGCTGGTGATGGGTGAACTTTCCCTGGATGGCAGCGTGCGCCACATCCGCGGCGTGTTGCCCATGGCAGCCGTGGCGCGCAACGAAGGGGTCAAACGCGTTTACGTTCCCGCCGAAGATGCCCCAGAAGCGGCCATCTTCCCCGATCTTGAAGTCATCCCTGTCAATTCACTGGCTGAACTCTATCAACACCTGGTCGGTCAGGTGATCATCCCCCCGCAGCCGCCGCTCAAGGCGGAGATGGTGGAAGCGCAGGTATTAACCGATTTTCGTGAGATCAAAGGCCAGGAGCACGTTAAACGCGCCCTGGAGGTCGCTGCAGCCGGCGCGCACAACTTATTGATGATTGGACCACCCGGGGCTGGAAAAACGCTCATGGCCCGTGCCTTGCCCTCCATCCTGCCTTCCATGAGCATCGATGAATCTCTTGATGTGACCCGCATCTATTCCGTGGCAGATGCGCTGCCCGCCGGCATACCACTGATCCGCAGCCGCCCCTTCCGCGCCCCGCACCATACCATCAGCCATGCCGGACTGGTAGGCGGGGGCAACTGGCCGCACCCGGGCGAGATCTCGCTGGCACACCGCGGTGTGCTTTTCCTTGACGAATTCCCCGAGTTCGGCAGCCGCACCCTTGAAGTGCTGCGCCAACCGCTGGAGGATAAGATCATCACCATCAGCCGCGCGCAGGGCACGCTCACGTTCCCAGCCAACTTCCAGCTGGTGGCGGCGATGAACCCCTGCCCGTGCGGCTATTACGGCGACCCCACGCGTGCCTGCACCTGCGCTCCGGGTATCGTCACCAAGTACCAGCGCCGCATTTCCGGGCCGTTGATGGACCGCATCGACATCCATGTGGAAGTCCCGCGCGTGGATTACGAAAAGTTGAGCGACTCCCGCCTGGGTGAATCCTCCAGCGTCATCCGCGCTCGGGTGGAAAACGCCCGCCAGGTGCAGCGTGAACGCTTCTCCGGCACTGCTCTCACCTCCAACGCGGACATGCACCCCGCGCAGGTGCGCCAGTACTGCGCGCTGGATGATGCCAGCCGCAGCCTGATGCGTGCCGCCATGAACCAGCTGCAGCTTTCCGCGCGCGCCTACCACCGCATTCTCAAGCTCGCCCGCACCATCGCCGACCTCGCCGGCAGCGCCGCCATCACCCCAGCCCACCTGGCTGAAGCGCTGCAGTACCGCCCGCGCGTGAGCGATATCTAGAATTCCAGAGGTTGCTTATCATGCAAAAAATAAAACTGGCCGTCAACGGCACCCTCATGCGCGGCTTCGTGTTGAACCGCAACCTGGTCAATGCCGGCGCGAAATTTGTGATCGAGACCGCCACTGCTCCTTTTTACCGGCTGTGGTCGATCCACGATGCTTACCCCGCCATGCTGCGTGACGAAGCCGCTGGCGCTGCGATCCGACTTGAAGTGTGGGAGATCAGCGCCGAAGGACTGGTCGAGGTGCTGCAGCGCGAGCCGCCGGGCTTGTGTATCGGCAGGGTTGAGCTGGAGAACGGTGAACTGGTTTTCGGTGTGTTGGCTGAACCTTACCTATGCGCCGGTCAGCCGGAGATCACCGCCTGGGGTGGTTGGAGAGATTACATCCTATCGAAATAAATTACGAAACGCAAAACTGAGACGCAAAAGGCGGCTCCACCCAGGAGCCGCCTTTGAGTTTTGTATGGGATCTAGTTGCCCGCTTGTAAAAAGTGAAGGATTAGCCTCACGATTCCTGGCGATTTCGATCTTTTAGTCATCCACACCTGGCCGGTCGATCAGGAAGTCCGGTGAGGTCCATTTTTCCCAATCGGCTGCCTTGGCAGGATCGCCGTTAGCCTTGAGCACCTTGATCTTGGCATAGTACAGACCATCGGGTACGCGTGTCAGAACGCCCTTCTTCATTACGTAACCGTCGAATGGGAAGATGTAACCATAGCCGGACAAGGATGCCCTGGGCAGCAATGTCTCTGTATAGGCAACACCGAGGTTCTTATTGGTCGTCGCGTCAAAGATCGAGATGTCCAATTTCTGTGCCTGGTGTTCCAGGTTGACCCAGAAGTAAGGCACGTCCTCACCCTGCATCCAGTACGGCCAATTGGCTGGATCGTCCGGATACGTGTAGTAATCACCACCAAAGGAAATCAGTAACTCGGGCTCATAAGCCATTACCATGATGTCCTGGTAGTCTCCGACCCAGCCGGCGTACGGTACGCGCAGGGTGGGCAGGGTGACATCAGCGGGGGTCAGGATGATATATCCGCCGTACATACCAAATTCAACCGGATATGTCGAGGGTTTTATCGTAACTGTAACCGTGGCGGAGCTCTTGGCGGGCACCGTCACGCTCTTGGCGCTGAATTTCACCTTGGCGTCGGAGTCCCAAACGTCAACGACAGCAATGATCCCCTCGCTGGTGAGCGCGTTTTCATACGAGAGGGTGTACTTCACCTTGGTATCGCCCGCGTTCTTGATCTTCAGCGTCTTGGTGACTGGACCCTTCTGGCTTTCACCGAGCGCGATCTTGGAAGGCGTGACCGTGACATCGGACAGGATCGCGTCATCGATCTGGATCATCCCCGCGCCCTGGCGGTGGACGTAGTCCAGCAGTCCATAACTGGTATTCCCCGACCATAACGCCGGAACCGCGCTGTTTTGCAGAATGCCGCGTACTTTCTTTGCCTTTAAGCCAGGTTTGGCTTCCAGCAGCAGCGCCGCAGCGCCAGCCACGTGCGGAGATGCCATTGAGGTGCCGCTCAACACCGCGTATCCACCGTATTCAAGCGGATAAGAGGAGAAGATATTGCCGCCGGGAGCGCCCAGGTCAGGCTTGAGATCCAGGTCGGGTGACAGACCGTAGGAGCTGAAGGAGGAAATCAAACCGCCAGTGGGGCTCGGGAACAAATCCATAAATTCGGTCCAGGTCATGGTCACCGGGGCTGTTTGTGCGATGATGAATTCGCCATCTGCCTTTGAAATACCCACAACAGGCACTTCGTCAGCCGGAGGAGGAAGAGGAGCCCCCAGAGTGCCGCTAACCACACCGGGAACATTGTTGTAAACCAGCACACCAACCGCGCCAATGCTGATCGCATTGAGGGCTTTGGCTGAGAATGCGCAAGTTCCACGCTTGGCCAGGGCTACTTTTCCGGTCAGATCAGCAACTGGCAGTGGGGTGGTGCAGGCCGTTCCAATATCAACGATCTCAAAAGAACCGCTAAGGGGTGGTTCCGGTGAGAAGGTCATCGTCTGATAACCGATGGCTGTTGTGCCAACCGTGAAGTAAGGAAGCAGAACATCAGAGTTGTCATAAGAGGCAACGCCGATCACTTCCTTGCCCAACCCGGGGGCGCCGGCTGCGAACAAACCGTACTGACCAGAATTACCAATGGAAGCAACAACCACCATGCCGTTCTCGACCAGCTTGGAAGCGGCCACCGCGGTGGGGGATTGCGGCCAGGCAAATGCGGAACCGATGCTCATGTTCAACACCTGCATGCCATCGGCCAGCGCCCGTTCCATCGCCGCCAGCATGATGTCATCGTTGGTGGAACCATTACAGCCAAAGACGCGATAAGCGCCGAAGGTCACTCCAGGAGCGACACCGACCATTCCCATACCAGCGTCATTCGCGCCGATGATGCCGGCCACGTGCGTGCCATGCCCGGCGCAATCATCCGGGATGTCATCCGGCATAGTGGTGATATTGTAAGTATCGTTGTCTGGATTAGCATCATAAGCATCACCGACGAAGTCATACCCATACAAGATGCGCGGGCTTTCGTAGAAGAAGGTGCTGTTTTCATCAGCCACACCATCACCACCGAAAGCGGGATGGTTGACATCGATACCGGTGTCCATCACCGCGACCTTAACTCCTGTGCCGGTGAGACCGAGTTCCGACTGGGCAACTGTCGCGCCGATCATCTCGAGGGAGGAGAACAGCTGCGGTTCCAGGTTTGATGCAATCGTCTCGGGCATGGGTACTTCGAGTACCGGGGTAATTCTTTTAACTCCCGGCAGGCGGCTCAGAGCGGCCAGGTCGCTGGTTTTGACCGCCACCGAAAAGCCGTTGAAGAGCGATGTGTAGGCAAAGCGCTCGGTGAGCACGATACCGGCCTTTTCGGCCTGCGCGCGGAACGCGGTGTGCTCCACGTTCACGGTGTCAATCGAAGCGCCATCGATCGTGGGGGCACCCGCCAGTTCAACGAACCACAATTCTCTGGCATCGATCCCCGCGGTCAGAGGAGCGCCGGGGACTCGATCCCCGGGTTGCGTATCCTGTGCCTTAACCGGAGAGACGGCAGAGGCAGCCAGGAACATGATCACAAGTAACGAAAATACGATTTTTTTGTACATCATTTTCTCCTTTTTTATTTGGTTGACTTTATACATTCGCCGGATGAGATATTTTGTAATAGAAGACCTCCTTGAAAATAGAATCGATTAATGCACAAAACAGGGCAGCCTGGGCTTTCCCCAATCAGGATGACTAAATTGATTGATATACAATACCACTCAAACGATTAATAAAATTATACAAAATCGCAAAATAATGACAAGTTAAAATAAGGCTGCATTTGAGCAAATTACTAAATTCCTCTCTAAAAGCCCCTTGAAAAAAAGTTATAGATTCATCCGGAAATCACTTTTATCGTAATAGACCATTGCCTCAAAAGCGCTGTAATGATATTGAAGCACAACGCTGCCTCGCGGTGCCTTTTCCTGATCATCTTAACACCGTTGCAACTGCTATACCATTTGGAGTCTTTTCAGCCTCTTTGGCGATTTTTCACATCTTTCTACATTAATAGTAATTCTCCACAATACGCCAGGTTGTGTAATATCAGTTTGATTACCTGAACGTTACCGGTCTGCTGCCCTGCATATAGTACCTTGGCACCATTGCCTATAATGGCGCTCCGGGCCGCGATAGCCATGGCTGGAACAAACCTGCCATTTTATTCGTTATACTGATGATGAAATACAACTCTAAGGAGAATATGATGCGAACCTTGCTCACCTTGATCTCATGCGCTTTACTGCTGGCAGCCTGCAGCCAGTCCGTCAGCAGTCCTCCGTCATCCGGGGGTCAGCCGCCGGTCCTGCCTCCGATCACGGAAACGGACCTCCCGCAGGAACTGCCGCCGACCAAGGAACCACCTGTCGTGACCTTCCCCACGCTGGAACCCGGCACGACCAAAGCTCCACCCGCGCAACAGCCGGCGCTGCCTTATGATCCGAAACCGGAGGATGGCGTGCTTGAACGCTCCACCGTGCAGCTGGATAATGTTGATCTGCTGGTGTTGGAAAGTTTCCCGGTGCAGATCAACCTTGAACTACAGGGCTACCTGCCCACCCCGTGCCACAATCTGCGCGTTTCCATTCTCCCGCCTGACCAGGAAAATCGCATCGATATCGAGGTGTATACCGTGGTGGACCCCGCTGTGATGTGCATCCAGGTCATCAAGGAATTCGATACATTTGTTTCACTGGGGAGTTTTCCCACCGGGCATTATTCGGTTTACGTCAATGGAGAACTCGCCGGCGAATTTGACAGCTGAACCGGTAAGGTTATATCAACGCAGGGCGTGGAAAAAAATCCACGCCCTGCGTTTTTATTCCTGCCAGTTTACGATCATCGCTACTTATTTATCATTTCCTGATCGCAAATCTTTGTTTCCGAATAACAAAACGTTATTTCACCTTGATCACCACTGAGTCGACGGCGATCGGTGTGCCATCCGCCATGCTCAACTCGCTCAGTGTCACCAGCAGTTCTGTCTCAGCGTTCACCGCGGGCAGGTTGATCGAATTGTCAAAAGTAGCCGGCGCTCCCATATCCGCCGCCTGCACCATGAACCCTTCGTGCACCAGCACATTGCCCGCCGGGTCGGTGATGGTCAGCGCGAGGTTGTTCTCAAACGGACCGATGGGCATATTCCCCGCCAGCCGCAGTGTACCTGAGATCTCTTCGCCATCGATCGGCATAGTGATCAAAATGACATGCGCGTCGCCCCCTCCGAAAGAGGAGGCAAAGTGAGCCTGCACCAGCCGCCCGCCAAACAGGCGGTACTCCGCGCTGAAGGTGGTGGTCGGATCCACCATCGGGTCGTTCGGTCCGTGGATCAGCCCGGTCACATTGACCGAACCATTTTCCAAGGTAAACAGGTTGATCACGGGACGATCGTCGATCATCACGACAGGCGCCTGCTGGAAGTGATCGCCCTGGCTGTAGATCACGATGAGCGACACAAAAATCCCTGATCCGCCGGTGTTTTCAGAGAGCAGCAGCGCCGCGTCATCAATGCCGTCACGGTTCAAGTCACCAAAAGCAATTTCCGGTCGAACCTTGGCATTTAGCTCCACCCCATCCACTACCCCGCTGAACTCACCATTCACCAGTTGCACCGGCACCTGCAGCATGGGGGAAAAGTACTGCATGTTCAACAGAGTTTCTTCGGTCAATGCGGATACCGGCGGGGTGGGAACGGTTGTTTCAATAGTAATTACGGTTTCGGTTGGCAGGTTGACAGACGTTGAGGAGGGGGTCTCACCGAGATTAATCGTGATGCAGCCGCTGGTTAAAACCAAAACCAGTCCGGCAATAATGATGGAGGAAAAACGATTCGCATTCCGCTTCATTTTCACGCACTCCTTTCAAAACTGATGGGGGCAAATTCAATCAAAATCCCAAATTACTGCATTAAACGTGCCAAAACGCTTGCATTTCATCGTGAAATTGTTTATAATGTGGGGGAAAGTGGTAATAAGTGGGAATAAGTGGAGCGCCGGAGCCATCCGGCGTTTGGCATAAAAGGGAAAGGTAGAATAAATGTTCAACGGTTTCATCGGTCGCTACCTGCACACTATAGACGAAAAAGGGCGCTTAACGTTCCCGGCTTCCTTCCGCGACCTCCTGGGGGAGAGACCTTTTATTCTGAATGGTTTTGACCAGAACCTGCTCGTAATGGATGCCAACCGCTTTCAACTCCTTTATGACAGGATCAACGCCATGAACATGGGCGACGCCAACACCCGGCAATTGCGTCGTCTCATTTTTTCAAACGCAAGCCAGATCGAATTTGACAAATCCGGACGTTTCATCATCCCGCAGGTTCTGAGGGAAAAAGCCCGTGTCGACAGCACGGCGCTGATCGTTGGTATTGGCAAGGACATTGAAGTTTGGAATCCTGATGCTTATAAACAGCTGGAGGAAGCCGGTGAAGGACCTGCTTCTGCCGCCACACTCGTTTCGAACTTTGATCTGACGATCTAACCATGAGCGATAACGACAATGCGACCGCATCACCGCATGTCTCAGTTCTTTACCAACATATAATATCTGCTTTACGTCCGAAGAGTCCGGGGTTCTACGTAGACGCGACCATAGGTGCCGGTGGGCATGCGCTGGGAATACTTGAAAGCAGCGCTCCAGACGGGCAGCTGCTTGGCCTGGATGTCGACCCACGGGCGCTGGAAATATCTCTCCAGCGTCTCAGTTTATATAAAGACAGAATTCATCTTGTTCATACCTCTTACACCGAACTCCGCAACGCGCTGCTGACGATAGGCTGGGACCACGTAGATGGCATTGTCATCGACCTGGGTGTTTCTTCCATGCAAATCGATTCTCCCGAACGCGGCTTCTCTTTTCAGAAGAACGGGCCATTGGATATGCGCTTTAACCCGTCCCAGCCAGTCAGCGCGGAGGATATCGTCAACAGTTACGCCGAAAGTGAATTGGCGGACCTGATCTGGCGTTACGGAGAAGAGCGCAACTCCCGTCGCATCGCCCGCGCCATCGTTCAGGGCAGACCGCTGCATACTACCCTTGACCTGGCCAATGTCATTCTCAAGGTCAGCCATGCGCGGCCGGGCGCCATCCATCCCGCCACACGGACCTTTCAGGCGCTGCGCATCGCGGTGAACCGTGAGCTGGAGGGTCTTGAGGCTTTCCTGCCTCAGGCGATTCAATCCCTTTCCAGCGGCGGACGGCTCGCGGTGATCTCATTCCATTCTCTTGAAGACCGCATCGTGAAGCAGTATTTCAGATTAGAAAGCCGTGATTGTATTTGCCCCCCAGAACAACCGGTTTGTAATTGCGGACATCACGCGTTGATCAGGGAGATCACCCGTCATCCCATTACAGCTGAAGAAAGTGAGATCTCCGGTAACGTAAGAGCACGCAGCGCAAAACTACGCATCGTTGAAAAGTTATAGGTCTGAAAATGGCAGAACCGCAGGAAAACAAAACCAGAAGAAAAGAAAAAGCCGTGAAGAAGAACCGGCTTGTTCAGGCATTTAAGCAGGCCCCCTGGCGGGGTCGTGTGCAAATGGCGGGGGGTTTTCTGGTTGGTCTCGTCATTATTATCCTCATTGCGAGCGTCTATCTTTCTATCAGCGGGCAGGCTGCCTCCGCCGGACTGGAGGCTTACCGCCTGGATCTTAAACGGTTGGATCTCGAACGTCAGATCGCCAATACCAACGCTCGCATCGCCATTGTCTCATCGGCGGCTAATATGGAAGCCAGGGCGCTGGAACTGGGCTTTCAACGCATCAATCCGGATGAGGCACTATACCTGACCATCCCGGGCTACCCCGGCAAGCAATCTATGACCATTGCTTCAGCACCAGCTTCTGCCAAAAACGAACCCTATCTGGTGAAATCGGTTTACCGCGAATCCCTTTGGGATTGGCTTTTTACCGGTATCAATTCTTTGAGTGACAGCGTGATCGGGAGTGGTGAATGAAGAAAACGAACTTCACTCGTTTTAAATTCCTCGCAGTGCTGCTTACCTTGTTTGCGCTGGTCATCTTTGTTCAAATGGTGCGCATTCAGAACAGTACTGATGCCGAATACCTGGATAAGTGGGCAGCCAACTACGGGTATGAAATTCGCACAATCCAGTCAGAACGGGGATATATCTACGACCGCTGGGGTAACCTGCTGGCTGGTAATAAAGAAGTGTACGAGATCGGGATCGAACTTCAATTCGTCAAAAATCCTGCCGCCATCGCCTCAACCATGTCCAACCTGCTGGATATGGATTATGGATTCGTCTTTAAGGCAGCCAACACCCCTTACGTCCCGGGTCAGACAGTTTATATCACCCTGGCTGATTACATTCTTTATTCACAGATCGAGGAACTTAGCGCACTCAAAACCAAGTACGAGAACAACAATCCCTACGGCGAGGACCCCAACAAACCGTCGCTGCGTGGATTAGTCTGGACACCTCATCTTCAGAGAACCTATCCGGAACACACTCTCGCATCCAACGTTTTGGGATTCTACACATTTTATGATCGTGAGGGGGGAGCCGGCTATTACGGGGTCGAAGAAAAGTACGATGCCCTGCTCGCTGGAACCAAGAAGAACATCATGATCTCCCTTGATCCATACGAAATGCAGGAAATCCCCACTGCCCCGCCTGGAGCCAGCCTGGTTCTCACTATTGACCGCGAAATGCAGCGTTCGGTGGAAAAGATATTGGACCAGGCAGTGGCTGCCAACAAGGCGAATTCGGGATCGATCATTGTGATGAACCCGGAAAATGGCGAGATCCTTGCCATGGCCAACACCCCGCGCATTGACCCCAACGCCTACTGGGAGTACGAGAATATCTTCCCGGCAGGATCTTCTTATAATAAATCGGTCAACCAGGTTTACGAGCCGGGATCTATTTTCAAAGTTCTCACCATGGCCGCTGCGCTGGATGCCGGGGTGGTTACCCCCCTGACCCCATTTACCGATCTCGGTGTCATCAATGTGGGCGGCTGGGATATTTACAACTGGGATCGCGGCGCGTGGGGTGAGCAGAACATGATCGGCTGTATGCAGCACTCGTTGAACGTGTGCCTTTCATGGATCGCCACCCAGCTCGGTCCGGATCGTTTCTATGATTACCTTGAACGTTTTGGCATTGGGCATCGCACGAATATTGACCTGGCTGGCGAGGAAGTTTACCCGCTCAGCGTACCCGGTGACCCTACCTGGTACACCGTCAACCTCGCTACCAACTCATTCGGTCAGGGCGTGGCCGTTACACCGATCCAATTCCTGATGGCCGCTTCCTCTATCGCCAATGATGGCATGATGATGGCCCCGCACGTGCTCAAATCCTACATCCAGGATGGCAAGCAATACGATACAACCCCACAGGTGGTGGGAAAACCGATTTCAGCAGAGACAGCGCGTACCTTGACGGATATGCTGGCTATCTCGCTTGAACAGGAAGCCTCAGATGCGCTGGTTGAGGGTTACCGGGTGGCCGGTAAGACCGGTACCGCCGAAATTGCAGTAAATGGGCAATACTCCAGCAACCAGACCAACGCCTCTTTCATCGGCTGGGGGCCGGTGGATGATCCGAAATTCATTGTGTTTGTCTGGCTCGAAAAACCCCGCAGTTCAATTTGGGGATCTATCGTGGCTGCCCCAGTCTTCAGGGATGTGGTCAACGAGATTGTCGTTCTGATGGATATTCCTCCGGATGATGTCCGCTTGAGTATGACTTCAGAGTAGCGAGGAAAAATGCTAACACTGGCTGATGTAGTTGAAGCATTGCAAGGGTACAGACCCCAGGGTGTCACTCCCGGGATCACTGAAGCCGTTGTGGATTCCCGCCATGCGATTCCTGGTTCCATGTTCGTTGCCACCGCAGGCGAACGAACAGACGGTCACCTGTACGTTGCGGATGCCTTTAAAAACGGTGCCCATCTCGCTTTGATAGAAAAAGAAATTGACCCCACCATCGCGGTTGTCGATCTCACTAAACCGCTGGACCCGCAATATCCTTTTCCACAGCCGCCGTTTGCCCTACGTGTTGAGAATACTGTGCACGCGCTGCAAACCATCGCCGCTTTCTGGCGCTGCCGATTCAACGTTCAGGTCATAGGCATCACCGGCAGCGTAGGTAAATCCACCACCAAAGAACTTATCGCTGAAGTCCTTTCGCAGCGCTTTCGCACCCTCAAGAACCAGGGCAACCTCAATAATGAGATCGGGCTCCCCCTCACCCTGCTGCGCCTGGGACCCGGTTATCAGTGTGTAGTGCTCGAAATGGGTTTTTACGAACCAGGCGATATTGATCTGCTTTGCCGAATCGCGCAGCCGCAGGTGGGTGTCATCACAAATATCGGCACTGTTCACGCCTCAAGGGCAAAATCACAGGAAGCGATCGCGCGAGGGAAGAGTGAACTTGTACAGGCACTTCCTGCGGCACCTGCCGGCACAGCCATCCTCAACAAGGACGATCCGCTGGTCGTCTCGATGGCAAAACTCACATCCGCAAAGGTCTTTTTCTATGGTCTCGATCGTACAGCGGACCTGTGGGCGGATCAAATTGAATCCCAGGGGCTGAATGGGATTCGCTTCAGGATCCATTACGGCGATGAATCCTTCAACCTGCAAGCTCCCATGATCGGCCGGCACTCCATCCATACGATCCTGCGCGCTATATCGGTCGCTCTCATCGAAGGTTTGCCCTGGGGAGAGATCATCACCGGATTGCACCACGCCTCAAGCCAGTTACGACTGGTCGTGGTTCAAACTCGCCACGGCGCGCTTTTGCTGGATGACACCTACAACGCGTCTCCTGAATCAATGCTCGCGGCATTGAACCTGCTGCAGGAACTTCCCGGTAGAAAGATCGCCGTACTGGGCGGGATGAACGAACTTGGACCTTATGAACTTTCGGGACACCAGAAAGTGGGGTTCCGCGCCAATGAAGTCGCGGATCAGGTGATCACATACCGCGAGAACGGACTCATGATTCATGACGCGGTGCTCAACGCCGGTTTTCCTGCCGATCACATCACCCATGTTGGATCTGAAACTGAACTGATCAACACTCTTGATGCCATGCTGCAAAAAGGTGATGTGGTGCTGGTAAAAGGCGCGCACAGCCTGAGAATGGATAATGTTGTGCAAGCCCTGGAGATGGAGGACTGATGGAGGCATCGTTAGCACTCGCGTTAAGTGGGCTGGGCTTCATCCTTTCCGTCATTTGGGGTGGACCACTATTGAAAGCCCTGAAATACTTCAGGTTGGGCAAGATCATCCGCGTTGAAGGTCCTGAAAGCCACATCACCAAAATGGGAACCCCCACCATGGGCGGTCTGGTGATCGTTGGAACAGTGGCCTTGGTCACGGTGCTGCTGAACGCCGCCTCCATCCTCGGTTTGAACTTGCTCGGGCGATCCGTCCTTCTCCCGTTGAGCGTCATGGTCGCTTACAGCCTGTTGGGGGCTATAGATGATTGGGAAGGGATTCGAGGTCCACGCCGTGGATTGGGAATGCGCGCCCGCACCAAGTTCATCCTCCAGGTGCTCCTAGCAGTAGCAACCGCTTTTGTCCTAAAGAATACACTCGAGGTACCAGACCTGATCTGGCCTGGTCTCAATATCGAAATTGAACTCGGCATCTGGTACATCCCCATCGCCACATTCATCATCGTTGCCATGTCCAACGCGGTGAACTTCACGGACGGGTTGGACGGGCTGGCCGGGCTGATCTGCGCCACAGCCTTCGCGGCTTACGGCAGTATCGCGTTAATGAATGGAAACACCTTCGTCGCCCGCTTCTGCTTCACTATCGTTGGGGCGTTGTTTGGTTTTCTGTGGTTCAACGTGCACCCTGCCATGATGATCATGGGGGATACAGGTTCTCTCGCGCTGGGGGCTGTGCTTGGAGTGGTAGCCCTGATGACCGGGCATTGGATCCTCCTCCCGATCATCGCCATCATCCCCGTCAGCGAAGCGGTCAGCGATGTATTGCAGATCCTGTACTTCAAGATCACCAAGGGAAAACGTCTCTTTAAAATGGCTCCCCTTCATCATCATTTTGAATTGCTGGGTTGGAGCGAGACCCAGATCGTGCAGCGCTTCTGGCTCATCGGGTTATTGGGCGCCATATTGGGAATTGCGATCGCATTAGGATAGATGGGAATGAACAACTACCAGGGAAAACGGGTTTTGATCATCGGTGCCGCCCGGCAGGGTCTGGCACTTGCCCGTTACATGGTGAATCAAGGCGCATCGGTTACGCTCAACGACAAGCAGAGCGCTGACCAAATGCGCTCCACGCTTGACCAGATGACTGATTTTGAGATCAACTGGGTCCTTGGTGAGCACCCGCTGTCACTACTGGATGCAACTGACCTGGTATGCATTTCCGGCGGTGTTCCCCTCACCCTTCCCCTGGTAGCCACAGCCCTCCAGCGCGGCATCCCTGTGACAAATGACTCCCAGGTATTCATGGAAAATGTGAAAGCGCCGGTAGTGGGCATTACCGGTTCAGCAGGAAAGACCACCACCACTACGTTATTCGGCCGCATGGCAGAAGCTGAGATCAAGCCGCCCCAAAAAGCCTGGATCGGTGGCAACATTGGCAATCCCTTGATCGAATTCGTTGATGACATCGATGCAAATGACCTTGTGATCCAGGAGCTCTCCAGTTTTCAATTGGAATTAATGACCACCAGCCCGCATGTTGCCGCTGTATTGAATATCACTCCCAACCACCTGGATCGCCACGCCGGCATGGCTGAATACATCCGGGCTAAGGCACACATCATCGATTTTCAAAAGGCGGATGATATCGCGGTATTGAACCGGGAAGATCGCGAATCCTGGAACCTGCGTGATTCTGTTCGCGGAACTTTGGTCAGCTTTGGCCGGCAGGAATCCAACTCATCTGAGTCGCAGGTTTACCTCAAGGACAATTGGATATTCGCCCGCCGCGATGGCGTTCAGACCGCATTGTTAGATACAGCGCTGATCAGCCTGCGCGGATCGCATAACCTGATGAACGTAATGGCTGCCTGCACGCTGGCATTCTCCATCGGATTTAATCCTGATTCGATGGCAGCTGGAGTGACCGGCTTCTACGGGGTCAATCACCGCCTGCAATTGGTTCGTGAAGTCAACGGTGTCAGTTGGATCAACGATTCAATAGCTACTGCACCGGAACGTACGCTGGCAGCGCTCAACACCATCACTGAACCGCTTGTGCTCCTGCTGGGTGGTCGGGATAAGAATCTTCCCTGGGATGATCTGGCGGCAGTCATTCACAAGAGGGTTGAGCATGTCATTTTATTCGGCGAGGCTGCTGAAAAGATACATCTTGCCATCGGTGATCCTTTCCAGGGCAGCAGCTTGCGCTCCATCTCGTTGAAAACCACCCTTGTGGAAGCGCTCGAAGAAGCCAGGCGTGTGGCAGTCCCCGGTGATGTGGTTTTACTCTCCCCCGGCTGCACCAGTTACGATGCTTTCAAGGATTTTGAAGAACGTGGAAATTTTTATAGTGAATGGGTAAATGCCTTATGACAACCGCTAACAAATCCACTCCAGTCAGGCCGGCTGTGGCAAGAAGATTGAGCATTCGCGAAAGCATCGATCTGCCGCTGGCAGTAATCGTTTTTACTCTCTTCGCCATCGGCCTCCTGATGATCTACTCCGCCAGTTGGCAGTTTGCCGCCACACAGGGCAACTCGGAATATGCCACTGTGCTGCGCCAGGCGATCATCGGCCTCGCCGGTATCATCGGGGTTGTCATCCTGACCTTCATTGATTATCACAGCTACCAGAAGTGGGTTGTCCCCGGGATGGGTGCGGTCATTCTGTTGTGCCTCGCCGTTCTGGCATTCGGTACTGAGACCCAGTTCGGCGCGCGCCGCGGTTTGCTTTCCGGTTCTGTGCAGCCTTCCGAGTTCGCAAAACTCGCGGTGCTCATTTACTTAAGTTTTTGGCTTTACAGTAAAAAGGACTCTCTTCACAAGTGGACATATGGTTTCATCCCCCTGGTGGTAATCATTGCCATCGTCGCGGGGTTGATCCTTGGTCAACCTGACATTTCAGCCGCTGCTACCATCGTTGTACTGGGCGGTGTGATGTTCTTCATCGCCGGCGGAAAGATCAGCCAGATCCTCCTGGTGGTGATCGGTGTCGCCGCACTGGCTTTCGCCTTCCTCAACTTTAGTTCAACAGCCACCACTCGCCTGGCTGATTATTGGAACGGTTTGCAGAACCCTCAAAGCGCTTCTGACCACGTCAAATGGTCGCTGGAAGCCATCATCAACGGTGGCATCCTGGGCGTGGGCATCGGGCGCTCCACGACCAAGTTCATAGGTCTGCCCGTCGCCACCACCGATTCGATCTTCGCGGTGATCACAGAGGAAACCGGGCTGGTGGGCGCATTGATCGTTATCGCGCTCTTCATCGCTCTGCTCTGGCGCGGGCTCTACATTGCCAATCACGCACCGGATGAATTAGGAAAGTGGCTCGGTGCCGGGATTTCCTTGTGGATCTTTATTGAAGCGGTCATCAACATGGGCGTTCTGGTCAACCTACTGCCATTCGCAGGCAACGCCCTGCCATTGATCAGTTCCGGTGGGTCCAGTCTGATCACTACCCTGGCCGGCATTGGAATTCTAATGAGCATTTCACGCCGGTCAAAGATCGCGCAGCTTAGCGCAGAAAGGAGCCTCACACATGCGGTTGTTGATTTGCGCCGGAGGGACGGGCGGGGGAGTTTACCCAGCGCTGGCAGTCCATCAGGCAGTCGCTGATCGGGTGGAAATGACCCTGTGGGTGGGCGGTAAAGGCGGTATGGAAGCTGACCTTGTCGCGCGCCACCACCTGCCCTACGCTGAAATCAGCGCGGCTGGTGTGCATGGTGTCGGCTTAAGGGCTTTACCGGGCAACCTGGTCAAGCTGCTTCGCGGTTACTCCGAATCACGAAATATCCTGCGCGAATTTAAACCTGATGTGATGCTCTTTACTGGCGGATATGTGGCTGTACCCATGGCTCTGGCAGGTGCGGCTGTTAAGATTTTGCTCTACGTACCGGATATTGAACCGGGTATGGCCCTGAAGGCTTTAGCCGGATTTGCGGATGTGATCGCCCTCACCTGTGTGGAATCCCGTGCTTTTTTCGGTCGACGTAAACGCACGGAAGTTACCGGATACCCAATCAGATCTGATCTGAAAGTACTCGATCGCACCGCTGCAATCGCGTCCTTTGACCTCATCCCGGATCTCCCCGTCCTTCTGGTCATCGGCGGCAGCAAAGGTGCGCATTCGATCAACCAGGCCATTTTTGACAATCTCACCACCCTGCTCGAGCGGGTGCAGGTACTGCACATCACCGGGTCGGCAGATGAAGCCGCTGCACAGGTTGTTCGCAGCAATCTGCCCGCCTCATTGGTTGGCCGCTACCGTCCTTATACCTATCTGCATGAAGAGATCAGCGCGGCTTTTTCCTGTGCTTCTCTGGTTTTGTCAAGGGCAGGGGCATCCACACTGGGCGAACTACCGTACTACGGACTGCCGGCTATCCTGGTGCCTTACCCCTTCGCCTGGCGCTACCAGAAGGTGAACGCCGAGTACCTAGTGAAAAACGGGGCTGCTGTGATGATCGAAAATGCCGACTTGTCCGGTCAACTGAAAGACGCTGTCAACAGCATTGTTGGCGATGAACAAAAAATGGACACGATGCGCGCAAATATGAGCTCACTGGCTGCTCCTGAGGCTGCGGTAAAGATCGCTGACCTCCTGGTAGAGCTCGGTACACGAAAGGCAGGTAATAAATGATCAGTCTTGATGTATTACTGTGGATATTTATCCTGCTCTTTGCGCTGGCGGGAGCCATGCGCGGCTGGGCCAAGGAATTGCTGGTCACCTTCAGCGTGATCCTGGCGATGTTCACCCTAACGGTGCTGGAAGCTTACGTCCCCTTCTTCAAGGAAACAGTGCAGAGCTCGTCACCCACATCGGTCTTCATGATGAAGAGTGGAATCCTGGCCGCCCTCGTCTTCGCGGGATACCAGACCCCCAAGATCCCCAAGCTAGCCGAAAGCGGACGCTTTATCAGGCACATGGTGCAGGATACGCTTCTGGGCTTTATCCTCGGCGGGATCAACGGTTACCTGGTTTTCGGTACATTGTGGTATTACCTGAACGCGGCGGGTTACCCATTCCCATTCGTTTCCGCCCCCGACGTGATGACCCAGACCGGTCAGGCAGCGATGCGCTGGATCGAGTATCTACCTCCAGCCTGGCTGATGACCACACCTGCCATCTACGTCGCGGTCGCGGTATGTTTTGTCTTTGTACTGGTGGTGTTTATCTGATGACACACGTACACCTGATCGGCATCGGTGGCACTGGAATTTCCTCCATCGCGCGAGTCCTGTTGGAAAAGGGCTACACGGTGAGCGGTTCCGACCGCACCCTCTCTCCCCTGGCGCATGATCTTATGCAAGCCGGTGTGACAGTATTCGAAGGTCACGCCGCTGAAAACATCGTGGGAGCCGATCTTGTGGTACGTTCCTCCGCCATCGCTGATGATAACATCGAGGTCATAGCCGCTCGTGATGCCGGCATCCCTGTACAGAAAAGGGCTGAATTCCTCAATACCCTGTTAAGTAAATACCAGACACTTGCTGTGGCCGGTTCACATGGTAAAACTACCACTTCCACCATGCTGGCGTGGAGTCTTGACCAGTTAGGCAAACAGCCTGGTTTCATCCTCGGCGGTGTTTCCAGCAACCTGGGCATCAACGCACGCGCTGGAGGTGGTACTTACTTCGTGATCGAAGCGGATGAATACGACTATATGTTCCTGGGTTTACATCCCACAGTCATCCTGCTCACCAACGTGGAATACGATCACCCGGATTGCTTCCCCACCGTGGAGGTTTACTATTCAGCCTTCAAGTCATTTGTAAAACAGCTAAAACCGGGCGGAACATTGGTGACTAACGCTGACCAGGAAGGTGCAGCTTCTTTACGCAGTGAATTACCAGCTCACACAAGCTGCATCTCTTATGGTCTTACCTTTGCCGCTGATATGATGGCTCGCGATCTGCACATCAACGAAAATGGCGGCTTTAGTTTCGATGTGTTTGACAATACCCGGCAGATCCTTTTAGCCCAAGTAGAGCTCAGAATACCCGGCGAGCACAACGTGCGCAATGCTTTGGGTGTGCTTGCCGCTCATAAAGTGCTTGGTAATTCTCTCCCTGAAGCCGCCAATGCTTTATCCTCATTCACCGGTTCCGGCCGCCGATTCGAGGTGGTTGGCGAGGTCAACGGAATCACGATCATTGATGATTACGCCCATCATCCAACCAAAATTAGGGCTACACTCGCCGCAGCACGCACCCGTTATCCCGGACGCCGTATCATTGCAGTCTGGCAGCCCCACACCTACTCTCGCACCCTGGCCCTAGAGGATGATTTTGCCGCCTCCTTTGCTGACGCGGATGAGGTCATCATTACCGGTATTTACGCTTCACGCGAAAAAGAACGTCCCTATTCCATGCAACAACTGCTTAACAAAATTAGCGGTTCTCCTGCCCGACACATCGCTGACCTTCCAGGCGTTACATCATACTTGGCGCAAAACCTGCAACCAGGAGATGTAATGATCGTCCTGTCAGCCGGGGACGCGGACAGGGTTTGCCGTGATGTTCAGTTGTTGATAAAGGAAAGGAAAGGTTGAAATGACACCTCCAAGGAAGATCAGTTACGAGAACGTGAACCATGATTTTGATACACCGCGCTATTTTTCAGACTTCCCGCGCATCCAGCTCAAACGCCAACAGGCAACAGGCGGCGATAATTTCCGCGCTCTCAGCCTGCAGGATCGCGTGGAGTTAATGGAAAAACTGATCGTGCGGGTTAAGGAACTTTAGTTCAAACGGATAACATGGATGGATGAGCAACTGCTGCTAAACCACTTTTATGAGCGTCTTCAGCGTGATGTACCGCTGGGCAGGTTTACCACCTCCAGGGTGGGCGGCCCGGCGCGCTTCTACATCAGCGCCAATAGCGCTTCCCAGCTGGCGGAGGATATCCGCTTTCTTTGGGATCATGAGGTCCCCTTCTTCCTGCTAGGGAGTGGTGCCAATGTGCTCATCGGTGATGCGGGGCTTAACGCGGTGGTGGTTCACAACCAGGCTAAGCAGATCACAGTTTCACCAAATGGAGAGCGACCAACTGTAACGGCAGAGTCCGGTACTATCTTCGCTGCGGTAGCTCGCCAGGCGGCTGAATACAGCCTCACCGGACTTGAATGGGCATCCACTGTTCCGGGCACGGTGGGCGGAGCGGTTTACGGCAACGCTGGCGCTTTTGGTTCTACCACCAAGGACAACCTTATTGCGGCAGAGCTGCTTCATCGTGACAAGGGTTACCAGTTACTATCCAGTGAAGACATGGCTTACACCTATCGCAGCAGCGCTTTAAAACGCGATCCGGGTAAGGCAGTGATTCTTACCGCCCGTTTTGGGGTCGAAAAAGGGGATAAGGACAGGATCCAGGCTTTGATGAGCGAATTTGGCGAACGGCGTCGCCGTACGCAACCTGCCGGCCCCAGCACCGGTTCTACCTTCAAGAACCCTCAGGGTGATTTCGCCGGGCGTTTGATCGAAGCCGCCGGATTAAAAGGTACCCGCGTGGGTGGCGTTGAGGTCAGTCAGATGCACGCCAATTTCTTCATCAACGATGGTACTGCCACCGCCCGCGACTATTATGACCTCATTCAATTAGTCAGGGACACCGTGCTTGAAAAGTTTAATGTCCAGCTCGAAACCGAGATCGAGATCATTGGGGATTGGCAGGACGCGGGATGAGTGCAAAGAAAACTTTGGCAGTGATCTTCGGCGGCAGGTCAGGTGAACATGAGGTTTCGCTCATGAGCGCACGCTCCGTACTGGCTGTTCTGGATCCGGCCAAGTATGAAGTGGTTCAAATCGGCGTTACACCAGCCGGTGAGTGGCTTTGTGGTGAAGATGTGATCGGACACATGGAAACAGGCAACTATTCACCTCTATTCCCGGTTGTGCTTCTACCGGAACCGGCTGATGGGCGGCTGTTCCAGGTCATTGACGGACGACTTGAGACCTTCGCCCGGCTTGATGTGGTCTTCCCGCTCATCCACGGTACCTATGGCGAAGACGGCACGCTGCAGGGATTACTCGAGCTGGCTGACCTGGCGTATGTGGGCGACGGTGTACTCGCCTCCTCGGTCGCCATGGATAAGAGTCTCTTCAAAGACGTGATGCGCGCGAACGGGATCCCTGTGGTGGATTCCCTTCTCTTTACCCGCCGGCGATTGTCATACCATCTTGACCAGGTAATGGACGAAATAGAGAGAACCATCCCTTATCCGGTCTTCGTGAAACCCGTCAACCTGGGGTCATCGGTCGGCATAAGCAAGTGCAGCAGCCGCTCTAACCTGGTCGAAGGGCTGCTAGACGCCGCCAGATTTGACCGCCGCGTCCTCGTTGAACGCGGAGTAGATGCTCGCGAGATCGAAGTCAGTGTGCTGGGTAACGAGGACCCCATTGCCTCGCTCCCCGGCGAGATCCAGCCGCAGGAGGAGTTTTACACGTATTCTGCCAAATACCTCAGCAACACATCCCGCCTCATCATCCCTGCTGACATCGATCCGGCAACTTCTGAACAGATCCGACAGGCAGCGATTACCGCCTTCATGGCTGTCGACGGTGCCGGGATGGCCCGCGTTGATTTTCTGCTCGACCGCGCAACGGGTGTTTTCTATCTCGGCGAGATGAACACCATTCCCGGATTCACCAGCATCAGCATGTATGCCAAGCTGTGGGAAGCCAGCGGAATCCCATATGCAGATCTTATTGATCGCCTGGTTGATCTTGCGCTGGAGCGCAAACAGGATCGTGACTTCACGGTGCGCACGTACAGGAGAGATGAATGAGTGCTGTGAAAGAAGAGAAACTCGTGGCGCGATCCGGAAAACTGCGTGAAAAACGCACGTTATCCGGGCAGCCGCGTCAACGTTCCTCATCTTCCGCAAATCCCGGAGGTTCTGCCAAAGTATCCCCTGTCATCACCCGGAAGACCGACCGACTGGCTGGCACACGTGATGCGGCTACGGGGCAACCGCGGCGCAAGGTGGTGTACAAGGTCGGCGCAGATGGCGTTGAGACCCGGCTTCCTGCCATTCCCATCCTGCACTTCAGCTGGCAATGGATCTCAGGAGTGCTGGCGGTTCTGCTTTTCCTCTTCACCATCATCCTCATCAACTCAAAGGTCTTTAGAGTGCGCGCACTCAAAGTGGAAGGTCTCACCCGTTATGCAGAAGAGGAGTTCCAGCCCCTTATCAAAGGTCGCAAAACCTCCCTTTTCCTCTTCAATACAAATGAAGTGATGCAATCATTGTCTCTTGTTTATCCCGAATTAAAGGATCCGAGAATCTCCATTGACATGCCTAACCAGGTCATCATCTCCGCCGCTGAACGGCAACCGATCATTCTGTGGCAAGCCGCTGATGGAGCTTACTGGATCGATGCGGAGGGTGTGGTGATGGCCAAACGCGGGGAGATCGATGGGCTTCTTTATATTGAAAGCTCGGTCGCTCCTCCTCTGGCAGTTACTAAAAAACAATCCATCAGCGCCGTTGATTACGCCCGCATGGTGATCGAGCGCAAAGCCGGATATTTGACCAGTGAAGATCTTGTCGATCGCATCAATGGTGAAGTGCTGCAGGCTATTATCGAGATGAGTGCCATCCTCCCCGAAGGCGCCAGCCTGGTGTTTGACCCGATCGCGGGGATGGGATGGCGGGATTCAGGTGGATGGGAAGTATTTTTCGGTACCGACCTGTCCAATATCAACCTGAAACAGATCGAATACCAGACCATTTTGGCGAAGCTCAATGAAATGGGTGTCACACCAGCCATGATCAGCGTGGAGCATGTTGATTCACCATATTTTCGAATGGAGTAGGTGACGTTATGGAAGAACCAATTGTAGTTGGAATTGACATCGGCACAACAAAGATCTGCACCCTGGTCGCCCGTCTCGAAGGAGAGGCGGATATGCGTATCCTGGGCGTCGGGATCGAGCCTGCCCTGGGGATTAAAAAGGGCAACGTCGTTGATATCAACGCCGCCACCCAATCCATCTCCCGTTCGATCGAGAAAGCGCAACGCACCTCCGGGCTCGAGATCCAGTCAGCTCTCGTCAGCCTGGCGGGATCCCACGTTGCCGCCATGAATTCACGTGGCGTGGTCGGCATCAGCGGTGGGGTCATCACCCAGTCAGATGTGGACCGCTCCCTTGAATCTGCCATGGCCGTGGCGATGCCCCATAACCGTGAGATCATTCATGTGATTCAGCGCGGATTCACTGTTGACGGACAGGATGGTATTCTCTCCCCGGTCAATTTTTCCGGCTACCGTCTTGAAGTCGAAACTCATATCATCACCGCCGCTTCAGCCACCGTTGAGAACATCCGCCAGTGCGTCAATGCGTGCAATGTGGATGTTCTGCAGTTTGTGCTGAATCCCCTCGCTTCAGGCGAAGTCGTTCTGAACAAGTCCGAGCGGGATATCGGTGTTTGTATTTGTGATATTGGCGGGGGTACCAGTGACCTCGCTATTTATATCAATGGAGATGTCTGGCACACCAACGTGCTGCCGGTGGGTGGCAATCACATCACCCAGGATATCGCCATCGGTCTCAGGATCAGCGCAGAGCAGGCCGAACAGGTCAAAAAGCAGTATGGGCACGCCATCACCTCGGAGGTGGGGGATGGTGAGTTCTTTACGCTCAAGACGTTCGGGGAGGAACTGCCCCAGCAGATCAGCCGACGCGAGCTGGTAAATATTATCGAAGCCCGCGTTGAAGAGATCTTTCAGTTGCTCCACCAGGAGATCCGCCGTTCAGGTTACGACAACCTGCTGCCGGCCGGAATGATTCTCACTGGTGGCACGAGCCTGCTTCCCGGTATCCGCCAGGTGGCAGCCAACACCCTGAATATGCCGGTGCGCATCGCGCGGCCTGAGAATCTCCTCGGACTGTCCGATCAATTACAGTCACCAGCGTATTCCACCAGTGTTGGTCTGCTCAAGTGGTCCGAGATCATGGCCCAACCGGCTTATGCCGGAACCCACCCCCGGGGCAGCAAATTCCCGGGCAACGGCGGTAAGACACCCGTCGATTGGAACAAGATCAAGAATGTATTAGATCGTTTATTCCCGTAGGTAAATGCCGGTCTTTGCCTGGCCGGACTCATATTCAAATCATTTTATGGAGGATAAGACAATGGAGACCAACAGCAAGTCAACACAGTACGGCGCAACCCGCAACAGTTATGAATCATCAGTTGAAGCTTTCGCCCGCATCAAAGTAGTCGGCGTGGGCGGAGGTGGCTGCAATGCAGTCAATCGCATGATCGAAGAAGGCGTTCAGGGGATCGAATTTATCACCGTGAACACGGATGCCCAGGCGCTTCTCCTTTCAAAAGCCCCCATTAAGGTACGCATCGGCGATAAAACCACGCAGGGATTAGGCGCTGGTGGAGATCCTGAAATGGGCCGCAAATCAGCAGAGGAATCCGCTGATGAACTGTACCAGACGCTTAAAGGCAGCGATATGGTATTCGTCACCGCCGGCATGGGTGGAGGAACCGGTACCGGCGCCGCTCCCATCATCGCACAGATCGCCCAGGAGGTTGGCGCGCTCACCATCGGTGTGGTTACCCGCCCCTTCTCCTTCGAGGGATCAAAACGTTTGCTTTCTGCCGAACAGGGCATCGCCGCGATGAAAGAATACGCTGACACCCTCATCGTCATCCCCAACGACCGCCTCCTGCAAATGGTCGACAAACGCGCCACCCTCAACGAGTCCTTCAAGACCGCTGATGATGTACTGCGCCAGGGCATCCAGGGGATCTCTGAAGTCATTACCATCCCGGGTCTCATCAACTTGGACTTCGCGGATGTCAAGAACATCATGGCCCAGGGTGGAGCTGCCCTTATGGCCGTCGGTCACGCCAATGGCGAAGATCGCGCCATTAAGGCCGCCGAAATGGCCATTTCCAACCAGCTGCTTGATATCACCATCGACGGCGCACGCGGCATCCTATTCAATGTTACCGGTGGACCAAACCTGACATTGTACGAGGTCAACCAGGCCGCTTCCATCATCAAAGAAACCGCGCATCCGGATGTGAACCTCATCTTTGGCGCGGTCATCGACCCCAACATGGGTGATGATCTGCGCATCACCGTCATCGCCACCGGTTTTGACCGAGCCACCCCGGTGCGCACAGCGGTCAGGCCGGTTGCGTCCACCAGGGAAGAAAGCAGGAAGATAACCCTGCCTGTCTCCCAGGAACCAGCCAGGATCGAACCGGCTGCCAAAGCCAACGAATTTCAGCCGATCTATATTGACACAAAGAACGTTGACTTACCCACCTTCCTGCGCAATCGCTTCGAAGGCAAGTAGGCATTGGATTTGCTGGTTTTAATTAAACCCATTCCTCCATAAGTACAACAGGCTCACGCCATAGGCGTGCAGCCTGTGAGTACTTTAAACTTTACGACTGGCGGCTGGTCATCGTCAGTCGTTTTTCATTTTAGTCGTTTTCACACTTATTTAGAATTTCGCAATTTTCATTATTTTTTATGCAGGTACTTTTTTTAAGGTTCAGGCGTACCTGTTTAATGTATCCCATAAATGCACGGTTATTCGACAAAGTTATTCCATCTCATTAATGGTCATCGATAATTGGAATAAATGCACTATTTATGATCTATAAATCTTACATCTCGTGCTACTTCCAGAACCCTTTCCAACCCAGAAAGATTTAAGGATAAAAAACAGTTTTGTAACTTGAATCACATTTTTTAGTATGTTAGAATTACTCCTAGATGTACGGTTAGTAACATTATAATCCCCCATATATGGGGGTTTAGATTTCACGCTAAACATCGCAGCCCGCACACCGGCTACATTTGCCGGCTTCAACAAGTAAATAGAGAATCTGGAGGGATGGATGCTCTGTCCTTACTGTCAGAAAAACCAATCGAGAGTGATCGATACCACACATGACAGTCGTGGAGGTATACGCCGCCGCCGTGAATGTGAACATTGCGGTCAGCGATTTTCCACTTACGAGCGTCCCATCCTCGCTACACCCCTCATCATCAAACGATCCGGAACCCGTGAGCAGTTCAACCGGGAAAAACTTCTTGAGGGCATCCGCATTTCATGCGCCAAACGCCCGGTTTCAGCAGAAGAGATCAACCATCTTGTCAACGAGATCGAAACCACACTACAGAAAATGGGCCGCGAAGAGGTCTCATCCCGTGTAGTGGGAGACATGGTTATCGAAGGTCTTAAACGCCTCGATCAAATCGCCTACATCCGCTACGCTATCGTCTACCTGCAATTAACCGACCTGCAATCCATCCGCAAAGAGATCGATCGATTACTGGCATCATAGGAGAACATAATGGTATCGTCATCACCCCACATCGACCAGAAATCCCTGCTGGATCTGGGAGGAATCCCCTCCAACCTACCCCGCGTGGAGCTTTCTGACAACGCCCGCCAGATACTGCTCAAACGGTACGTTAGGCGCAAAGAGGATGGCAGCCCCGCCGAAACCGTGGAAGAAATGTTCTGGCGTGTGGCTTCGACGATCGCCAATGTGGAAACGCGTTGGGCAACCGACACGGATGCACTTGCCCGCAAGTATTACACTCTTCTCACGACCAAGGCGTTCTTCCCCAACTCGCCCACTTTCACCGGTGCCGGCACACCACTGGGTCAGCTGGCTGCCTGCTTTGTCCTTCCTATTAACGACGATATGGGGCGTGATTCCGCCGGCATCTTCCAGACCCTGCGGGATGCCGCGCTCATTCAGCAAACCGGCGGCGGCAACGGCTTCTCTTTCTCCCGTCTGCGCCCCAAAGGCTCTCATGTAAAAACCTCCTCCGGTCAGGCTACCGGTCCGGTCGGTTTCCTGCGCGTCTATGATCACGCGTTCGGTGAAGTTGCCCAGGGCGGCACCCGCCGCGGCGCAAACATGGCCGTGTTGCGTGTGGATCATCCGGATATTGAGGAGTTCATCAATTGCAAGACCAATGAAAACCAGATCACCAACTTCAACATCTCTGTTGGCATCACTGACGCCTTTATGCGCGCTGTTGAAGACGACAATGAGTGGAATCTGCGCTTTCCGGATCTTTCTGACCCGCGCGCCAAGCACTTTACCGGTACATTTGAACAGGCCGAAGCCCTTGGCATACCGTTCAAGATCCACAAGACCATCCGCGCGCGCGACCTGTTTCAGCATATCGTCAAACAAGCGCATCACAATGGCGAGCCGGGACTGCTCTTCCTTGATGCCGCCAACCGCTCCAACCCGGTTCCGCACCTATATCAACTGGAAGCCACCAACCCCTGCGGTGAACAATGGCTCGGACCTTACGAAAACTGCTGCCTGGGTTCCATCAACCTCGCCCAGCACTTTGGACCGGACCACACCGTGGACTGGAATAAACTGCGCGACAATACCCGCCTCGCCACCCGCTTCCTGGATGATGTGGTGGACGCCAACGCGTACGTACCCGCCGTGCCCCAGCTCAAAGATGCCGCCATGCGCAACCGCCGCATCGGTCTGGGCATCATGGGTCTGGCTGACCTGATGTATCACGTTGGCGTGCGGTACGGCTCACCCGCCAGCGAGGATTTTGGCGCGCAGGTAATGGAATTCGTCCGTTATCATGCCATGCAGACCAGCATTGAACTCGCCCGCGAACGCGGCGCGTTCCCCTCCATCAAGGGGAGTATATACGATCCAGAGAACCTCGTATGGCAGCCCCCGATCTCCCTTATCGAAACCCAACAGTACTGGGGACGCCCTACCGTGGATTGGTCACTCATTACCGAAGGCATCCGTCGTTATGGCATCCGCAACGCCGCGCAAACCACCGTGGCGCCCACTGGCACAATCGCCACCGTGGCCGGCTGCGAAGGGTACGGCTGCGAACCGGTCTTCGCCCTCGCTTATATCCGCCATGTTAACGACAACGGTAAAGACCTCCAGCTCACATACGCAAGCCCCATGTTCGAGCGTGCGCTCATTGAAGCCGGCATCACCGAAATGGATCGCCAGGACATCTTCACCGAAGCGATGAAGGAAGGCACCTGCCAGCGTATCAAGAAACTGCCCCCAGAAGTAAAGGATACCTTCGTCGTCAGCGCCGATATTTCTGCCGAGGAACATGTACGTATGCAGGCCGCGCTGCAGGCATTTGTCGATAACTCGCTATCCAAGACAATCAACTTCCCTGAGAACGCTACCGAAGAGGACGTCGCGACTGCCTACATGCGCGCCTGGGAGCTCAATTGTAAAGGTCTCACCGTATATGTCACCGGGTCACGCGAAGCCGTGGTTCTGGAGACCCATTCCACAGCCAAGAAGAAAGCGCCGGTTGTCGAAGAAACCGCACCTGACCAGATTAAGCTTTGGCAGGAGACCAAGAAACCCCGGCCGCGCGCGTTGATCGGCCGTACTTTCTCCGTGGAAACCCCGCTCGGCAAGGCATTCATCACCATCAATGAAAATGACGCAGTCCAACCATTTGAGATTTTCATCAATACCGCCAAAGCCGGTTCAGATACCGCCGCCGTCAGCGAAGCCATCGGACGCCTCATTTCCTATGTGCTGCGCCTCGCCTCCCCGGTCGAGCCTTCGCAGCGCCTGACCGATGTGACTCGCCAGCTCGCCGGAATTGGCGGCGGCCGTTCGCTCGGCTTCGGCCCCAACCGCGTGCGCTCGCTGCCTGATGGGGTCGCGCAGGTGCTCGAAGAGTACCTGGATGACCGGGCTATACGCATCGGCAAGACCACTGCCAGCTCCCCCGTCGTGCAGGAGTACCTCATCGACGACCTCAACAAGCTCGCCCCGCAGGAACCAACAGCCGCCAGTCTCCCCACATCCCCATTGAAGATCGGCGACCTCTGCCCTGAATGCGGCGTCGCCGCCGTCATCAACGAAGAGGGCTGCCGTAAATGCTACTCCTGCGGCTTTTCGGAGTGCTGAGAACGGTGGATCGTGAGCGGTGATTAGAGAATCTAGAATCGTAAGGTGCGCCGCTGGCGCACCTTTTTTATATTAACATTGCGACCCTCCTGCTCCGGACGGTGACACTTGCACCGCGCTACGTTCCTCATCTCTGTCCGCCAGGATCATGTGGTGCACACATGCACTGGCGGTCAGTGCCAGGGGCGCAATAGAGCAATCTCCACAGTGTGGCTTTTATAAAATCTACGCACTTTAGCAACTTTGCGAGAACCGCACCATAACAGGTGATTCACCTGGTGCTGGAATTTTTTATTTGTTAATCAGAAACGAATCCCCTTTTCCATGCCCGGTGTTCTAATAAATGTGAAACAAGTCACACCCGGCAAACCCACTCTCAGTGTGTATAATGAAACTACTTATAACCATGGAACAGGAGGCACGCATGAGCAACATCAGGATCATCACCGATACCGATTCCAGCCTGCCGGCTGACCTCGCCGCGCAGTACAACATATTCCAGGTACCTATCACCATCCAGTTTGGTGACGAGACCTTCGAGACCGGCGTTAACATCAATGACAGGCAGCTGTTTGAAAAGATCGACGCTCTCGGTAAATTACCTACCACCGCCGCGCCTTCTCCCTCTGCTTTTAAATCGGCTTATGAGAACGCCTTCAATACCGGCGCGGAGTCGATCATCTGCGTTACAGTCGGCAGTAAGATCAGCCGCACCTATGACTCAGCTGTCGCAGCCTGTGAAGATTTCCCGGGGAAGCTGATTACGGTTGTCGACACCGATTATCTGTCCCTCGGCCAGGGTTTTATGGCGATCGCCGCGGCAGAAGCCGTAGCCAAAGGCGCTACGCATGCTGAAGCCGTTCAGGCTGCCCGTGATCTGAAGCCTCACCTGCACTTATACGGATCCTTGACCACGCTCAAATATCTCGCCATGGGCGGCCGCATCGGCCAGTTCCCGGCGAAGATGGCGAATCTTTTCGACATCCGCCCGGTCATGACCATGATCGATGGCAAACTCGGTCTGCTGGAAAAAGTACGCACCCACCGCATGGCGATGAACCGTCTGGTTCAGCTTCTCGAGAAATCGGTTAATGGCAAAAAGATCCTCAAAGCCGGAATTGTGCACGTCAACAATCTTGAAGACGCTGCCGTGCTAGAAGCGCGCTTACGCGCTGACCTGCCCATGCCCCCAGAGATCCTGGTGGCCGAGTTCACTCCCGGGCTTTCTGTTCACGGCGGCACCGGTCTGGTGGCTGCGGTACTGGTCACCGAAGACTGATCTTCTTCAGATATACAAAAACCCGCCTGATGAACAGGCGGGTTTTATGATAAAAGAAATCCAGATTTTCAGACTGCGATGTTATCAGCCAGGCGAATCTGCACAGGCTTACCCTTGATACGATAAGACTGTTTGGAGTGTTTGAGCACGGATTGCACGTGTTTTTCCATCACATCCACCAGTGAATAGTTGGGTTGGATATTGATCTCACCAATCGCCTTGCCCGGGATGCCCGTCTCACCGGCGATTGCTCCAACAATATCACCCGGCCGTAGTCCACTGCGGTTGCCCAGGTTCATCCACAAGCGCACCATGCCGGGCTCCACAAACGCGTCCACGACCTTTTCTTTGCCGGTATTCCGGCTGGACCTGCCTGAGCCTTTGCTTCCGCTCTGCCTGGCGCTGGTTTCGGTTTTCCAATCAGCGGTGCTGGTCGCCTCAAGCAACTCCTTGATCGGCACTTCCGCGCTGTTGGCGCGCAGCAAACGGATCAACCCTACTGCGACCTCGTCGCTGTTGAATCCGCTCATGCGTAATTTCTCCAGCAGCTGCTTCTCAGTGTGGTTGACACCGGCGAGCAGTTGACCGCTCACCTGTTCGATCAGGCGCTCATCGCGTTTCTGTTGCACTTCTGCAGCGCCGGGCAACTGCGTTTCAGTCACCGGCTGGCGTGTGTACGCCTGGATCTGATTCATGCGGCTGCGCTCACGCGGTGTAAGCAGCGTGATTGCAACACCCTTTTTTCCCGCCCGCCCGGTCCTGCCGATGCGGTGGACGTAATCTTCAGCATCCTGCGGTATGTCATAATTAAAAACGTGAGAAACATCGTTGATATCCAGCCCGCGCGCAGCAACATCGGTTGCCACCAACTGGGTCACGATCCCCTTGCGAAAACGATTTAACACCAGTTCACGGCGTGACTGGTTGAGGTCACCGTGCAGAGAATCCGCTGTAAAACCACGGCGCATCAATTCGTCTGCCAGATCCTGCGCCCTGGCTTTGGTGCGCACAAAGATCAATGCGCTGGAAACTTCATCGGTCTCCAGCAAACAGCTCAGCGCGGCGAGTTTGGTTTCTTCGCGCACACGGTAAAAGCGCTGTTCGGTTTCCGCCACGGTCACCTGTTTTGGATTGATGCTGACTTTGACCGGATCATGCAGGTATTTCGACGCCAGTTTCTGGATCTGTGCGGGCAGCGTGGCAGAGAATAACGACATCTGCCTGGAATCAGGTAATTCATCCAGAATGGTCTCTACCTCATCGATAAAGCCCATCTCAAGCATTTCATCCGCCTCATCCAGTACCAGCACTTCAACCTGGCTGAGATCGAGCTTACCCTGCCGGATAAAATCCAACAACCGTCCGGGAGTACCCACAAGAATGTCCACACCACGGTTCAGTCCACGGATCTGGATCTCGTAAGACTGACCACCGTACACTGCCAGCACCTTGCTGCCGGAAACCCTGGCAAAACTATCCGCCGCGTCCGCGACTTGTTTGGCTAGCTCTCGTGTGGGTGCCAGCACCAGCGCGCGCGGTGTGCCGTTGCCCCGTCCCAGGCGCTGCAGGATCGGCAGCATGAACGCCGCGGTTTTCCCCGTCCCGGTCTGTGACTGGGCTAGCACATCTCTTCCGTTCAACATCAACGGGATCGTCTCTACCTGGATTGGTGTTGGCTGACTGAAACCCAGTTTTTCCACCGCCTGCAGATATTCTTCTTCCAAACCTAATTCTGAAAAACTACTATTCATTCCATTCCTTTTCGCAATAAAAAATACCCTCCGGTACCGGCTGGGTATTTTGAACCTGGCACGATCTTTTGGCGTTCTCACAACGCGGCTGATAGTATACCATAGATCAATAATATTTAGAGAAATTGGAATGCTTTTCTCCAGTATCTTAAGGTATCTCAAGGTTGATGGGGAGTGAATAAATCCCATTACACTGCCGTATAATATAGAAAATTCAACAATGGAGCGTGCAAATGGCTAAGCGGCTTGTTCTTGTCGCGGGAAACATCGGTTCAGGCAAAACCTCTCTCACTGAGCGCATCGGTGAACGTCTCAAATGGCACACCGCTTATGAGTCAGTGGTGGATAATCCCTATCTACCCGATTTTTACCAGAGCATGAAAGACTGGGCTTTCCATCTGCAGGTTTACTTCCTGGGACATCGCGCCCAGCAGCACCTCGATATGTACAATGACCCGCGCCCAGCCATCATAGACCGGAGTATCTACGAAGACGCCTTCATTTTTGCCCGCGCTCTGCACGCGATGGGCAATATCAACGAACGTGATTACGATACCTACCGCAAGGTTTTTGACCTGATCACCCGCAACCTGCCCAATCCCTCTCTTCTGGTATATCTGAAAGCCCCTGTGGATACTCTCATCGAGCGCATCCAATCCCGCGGACGGGATATTGAAACCACCATTACGCGCGATTACCTCGCGCTGCTCGATAGCTTCTACACAGACTGGATCGGCAATTTTGACCTTTGCCCGGTGTTGACCCTGCGCACCGATGACCTGGACTTTGTGCACGAACCCAGGCACCTTGACACCGTTGTCCAGAAGATCAAAGAAAAACTCGCCGGACGGGAAGAGATCGTTTTTAAGTAACACCCGCAATTCGAGATCCTGCCATGTTCCTGGAACCATCGGCTGCAACCAAAATCATCTCCATGCGTATATTAGCTAGACAAATTAAACTCGCGGGGCATCAGTGACGCAATTGGACCCACAATGGATCGAAAAAGCCCGCCATGGAGATGATGAAGCCTTCACCATGTTGGTAAATACCTACCAGACTCCGGTTTACAACCTGTGTTACAGGATGCTTGGAGAATCCACCGCAGCAGAAGATGCCGCGCAGGAGACCTTCTGGCGAGCTTATCAGAACCTCAAACGTTACGACCCACAGCGGTCCTTTGCGACCTGGCTGCTCTCCATTGCTGCACATTATTGCATCGATCAGCAGCGCAAGCAGAAAGTGGGCATTTTCGAACTCGATGAATACCCCGATTTTGACCTCGCCGACCCAGGCATACCCAACCCCGAAGCTGAGGTCATTGACAACGATGAGGACGAAGCATTGCATCGAATGATCAACGAGCTTAACCCTCCGGATCGTGCAGCAGTGATATTGAAATACTGGTATGGATGTTCAGAGGAAGAGATCAGCCAGATCCTCTCCCTCACGGTCAGTGCGGTCAAGAGCAGGTTGCACCGCGCCCGCCGGCAAATGGCCGCGGCAATCGCGTCAAAGCAATCAATACCGGTCAAGGAAGGATAAAAATGGAACATCAACCTTACAAAACCTGGATCCTGGATGAGGAAGACCTGTCAGATGATCAGCAGCGGCGATTGAATGATCACCTGGCAGTCTGTCCTGAATGCGCACAATTGAGTGAAAACCTCAACAGCGCATTGGTGGCCATTCGTGAGGCTCCTGAAGTGACAGCGCCTGTGGGGTTTACCCAGCGCTGGTCCGCTGCGCTGGCAGCCCGTAAACGGGAGGAGGAAAAACAACAGGCGCGTTCCCTTGGGATTGCGCTTGGCTCCACAGCTATAGTAATTGCAGTAGGCATGATGTTGATCTTTGTTCCCGAAGTCTCTTTGATCTCGATGACAGCCGGTTTGATCACAACTCTTGTCAGTGTTCTGGATGGAATGCAGACAGCTGTGTCTTTTACTACTACCCTGTTCAAATCCCTCAGCCCAGCCACTCTTATCCTCCTCTTCAGTATCGCGGGTGGCTGGTTGCTGCTGGCGAGCTTCACGCTCGGATTATCTGTTTGGAAATTGGCAATTAAAAAGGTGGAAAATAAATGAAAAAATCCCTGGTGGTTTTAATTGTATTGATCCTGACTCTTTTAGTATCTGTACCATCCGTAGTACTTGCCCAGGGCGATAACCCACCCTCCGGCAACACAATTACCGGTGATCAGGTTGTCATTGGCAACACATTCAGGCTTGAATCCGGTGACACGTTGGATGGCAGCATGCTTATCATCGGGGGTACAGCCACGACCGCGAGTAATACCAAAATCAACGGCGACCTGATCCTGATCGGTGGAACACTCGCCATCGATGGAACCGTAAACGGTGACATCGTATCGATCGGTGGAGCGGTGAATCTCAGTGATAGTGCTATTGTCAATGGCAATCTCTCACTCTTAGGGGCCAACTTGCAGCGGTCTTCAGGGTCAATCATTAACGGACAGATCGAAGAGGGATCCCCCAACTTCCCTGGTGAAGGGGCTACAGACCAACTCAGGCGCTGGTTGCCGTTCGGTAATTGGCGCAACCCGGTAAGGGGAATACTCACCACGCTCTTTGAGGCCCTAGCGTTGGGTATTCTGGCCGTTCTTGTTGGGTTGCTCATGCCCCACAATGTGAAGAACATCGCAGCAAATTTGGTTCGGGAACCACTGGTCAGCGGCGGGATAGGGCTCCTGGCCATCATTGTAGCCCCGATCATCCTGCTGCTGGTCGCGATCACCATCATCCTCATCCCGGTCAGTTTCCTGGCTTTCATCGCCTTGGGTCTGGCTCTGGTGCTGGGATTCATCGCCGTGGGCTACGAGGTCGGTCAACGCCTCGCCACTCTCTTCAAAACTACCTGGCATCCGTCAATTTCAGCAGGCATCGGCACATTGCTGCTCAGCCTGGTGACCGGTATCGCAGGGTTGATCCCATGCGTTGGTTGGGTGCTTGGCTTTATCGCTGCCATCATCGGCCTTGGCGCGGTAATCACCAGCCGGGTCGGCTCAGAACGTTATGCCAATAAGTTGCTTCAGGCTGTCCTTCCGGTGACCCCGGCAGCCTCACCTTCTACACCCACCGAACCACCAGTAACTGATATTTCCGGTGAACCTCCTGCTTCACCTGAGGGACAATCTTGAAAGGTATTAAGGAGAAAACCATGAAAACGATCAAAATCATCGTCCTCTTGGCAGTTGCACTCACACTGATATCCTGTACGTTTGTTGTCGATCTCCCTGTAGTAAGAACTGGAGAGCTGCAGGTGATGGATATTAACGAAGCACCCGAACCGGATGCTGAGGTTTCGAATATCCGCATCGAAATGGGCGGAGGGAGGCTGAATCTGAGCGGCGGTACTGATCAATTGGTGGAAGGTACGATCAGCTATAATTTCTCGCCTCTCCAACCCGTTGTTACACGCGATGGAAGTTCTGTGACGTTATCACAAAAAACTTCAACGTCGCTCAAGCTGCCTGAGGGCAACCTGAAAAATGACTGGGACCTGAAATTTGGACCCATGCCTATTGCCTTTTCACTGGCGACCGGAGCGTATGAAGGCGAACTCAAACTTGGTGGTCTTGCCATCGTCGATCTTTCCATCTCAGATGGTGCCAGTTCTTCGCGGGTGTACTTCGATGAACCGAATACAACGGCCATGAGTAAATTCACTTATGCGACCGGTGCGTCGAATGTGGAACTACATGGTCTGGGAAACGCGAATGTCAGCCAGATCGAGTTTAGCAGCGGGGTAGGAGATTACACGCTTGATTTCAACGGTGAAAACTCTACCGATTGCAATGTCCATATAAAATCCGGCGTCAGCAGCATTAAGATCATCATCCCAACTAACGCCCGGGCTGAGGTGATCGTTGACGGTGGATTAAGTAATGTCGATCTAGCAGGAACCTGGACCATTGAAAACAATCGTTACTTCGCGGGTACAGAGGGCGCATTGATCACGATCAACATCGATATGGCGGTAGGCGACCTTCAATTGATCCAACAATAACTCCCCACGCCTTCACACCAACCGGCTGAATCCACAGCCGGTTGGTTTGTTATTTGCGTTTTCCATGAAGATTGAATATATTAAGTCCTATGGAAAACTATTCTAAAAGCGATAAACCACTCAACCCGCCGTTTCTATGTGTTGGTGGAACTCACCGCGTGATGGGTCAACAGATCGGAGAGTCCATCCGCCTGCAAGTGCAGCATGGAGTGGAAAACACACGCTTTTACTTCAGCCGTAATTTTTCTTCTTTGCAGCTCACCTGGGAGAGCGCGGTGCTGCAGGCTTTGAATTACCTGTACTATGCGCTACAGACTTACCCGCAATACATTGAAGAGATCCAGGGGATCGCCGAAGGCGCGAATGTTAACTACGCGGATCTGGCGGTGGTCAATGCCTTTGAATGCGTGGCGGTGGACGCCCTGCATCTGCAAAAATGCACCAGCCTCGCTGCCGGCAGATCCAGGACCGGAGGATCGGTCATCGTGGGCCACAACGAGGATTGGCTGGCTGAAGACGAACCGGATGTTTACTTCCTGCTTGCACGCCCTTTGGACGAGCCGGCATTTATCGCCATGTCTTACGGAGGCCTCCTGCCCAATATCGGATTTAATGAGTTAGGAATCGCCCAAAGCTGTGATTCGGTATACCCGATTGATCTCACGATCGGAATTCCCCGCGTGATCGTTTCGCGCGCAGTACTCGCTGCACGCACCATCGAGGAAGCCATTAACCGGACGCACCCTCCGTTAAGGGCAGCGGGATATAACCACCTTCTTGCTCATTCGGATGGTGAATTGTACAATGTTGAAGTTTCAGCGACTGAGTACGAGGTAATCCCCGCAGAAAATGGTTGCCTGGCTCACACAAACCATTACCTTTCACCAAAAATGCAGCAATTTGAAAAAACGCGCGCGGAATGGAAAAAAACCGACTTGCGCTATTCGCGCATCATTTCATTGCTATCCGGAAATGAATCCCATTCGATGCAGACAATTCAATCGATGCTCGCTGACCATGAAAACTACCCGCATTCGATTTGCCAGCACGCGCCGGCTGCAGATTCAACCACATCCCAAACAAAAACGATTGTCAGCCTGGTTATGGACTTGGGGGAAAGAAAAATGGCGTACAGCTTGGGAAATCCCTGCTGTAACGCCTATCACGTTCTCGATCCCGATTTTTGAATAATAGGATTTATTTATACATACCAAATTCATAAATGGCCTGGTATACCGCGTCCCGCAGGTAATACCTGTACCCCATTCCATCTGCAATCCTTTGGCGGATCTGTTTTGAAGAAATCTCCAGAATTGGAGCTTCAACAATATGCACCTTGGTGGTGATCCCCGGAAGGACTTTTTCCAGTGATTCAAGATCGACCTGGTCCGCGTGCCGGCGCATCACGCCGATGCCGGAACAAGTTTGAATGAAATCCTGGGGTCTGTTCCAGGTTGGCAGATCATGCAACGAATCCCCACCCATCAGGTAAAACATTTCCGCCCCTGGGTATTCTTCCTTTAGAATGTTCACTGTATCAATAGCAAAATGCGGTCCAGGCCGGTCAATATCCACGCGTGAAACAAGAAACGAAGGATTACCATGGATAGCCTTTTCCACCAGGCTGACGCGATCCTCGATGGGGCTGATATTGGTGTATCTTTTGTGCGGTGGGTTATCTGTTACCACCCACAGCAGCAGGTCAAGCTCAAGCTGTGTGCGGCATTCCTCTGCCAGGATCAAATGACCAACGTGGGGAGGATCAAATGTGCCACCAAAGATTCCCACACGCGCTAATTTCGTCATACTAATCCTGCCATTCCAACTCATAATCAAGGATATAAACCGTGTCGCCATTCTCAATGCCCTTGCCGCGCAACGCTTCGTCCACTCCGAGCTTCTCCATCAGGTACTGAAAGCGTCGAACAGACCCGTCATGTTCCCAATAGGTCATTTCAGCCGCGCGTTCGATAGCCGTTCCCCTTACACGCCAGCCATGCGCCTCCTGCTCAAGGGTGAAATCTCGCGGATCCTCGACCGGTTTATAAACAGGCAATTCCAGCGTGACCTCCTGGACAGGTGCGGTTCGCAGGAGCTCGTAGGCTTTCCAAAGTACCGGCTGCAAGTTTTCACGCGTCAAGGCTGATATGGCGAAAGCTTCATATCCGTGTTTTTTTAATCCTTTACGCAGTTTTTCCCATTTTTCTTTTACTTCAGGCATGTCGATCTTGTTGACGACAACCACTTGAGGCTTTTCCGCAAGGGCCGGGTCAAATAATGCCAGTTCGCTGTTGATCTGACTGAAATCTGCCAACGGATCCTCAGAGCTGCCATCCACCACATGGATCAGTACCCGCGTTCGTTGGATATGTTTGAGAAACGCATCGCCCAATCCCACTCCCTGGTGTGCGCCTTCGATCAATCCGGGGATATCCGCCAGGATCAGATCTGTTTCTGCGTCCAGGCGGGCAACACCCAGGTTGGGTTCAATGGTGGTAAATGGATAATCCGCAATGCGGGGTTTCGCGTTGGATACCGCTGCCAGAAAGCTGGATTTGCCCGCATTAGGAACGCCAACAATTCCGACATCCGCGAGCAATTTTAATTCCAGGCGTATTTCACGCTCCTCCGGCGGTTCGCCTTTCTCAGCGGTGCGTGGAGCCTGGTTGCGGGAAGTGGCGAAGTGCTGGTTGCCGCGCCCTCCCCTTCCTCCTTTGCAGACCATCAATTCCTGTCCATCCTCCACCAGGTCGCCAAGCAATTCACCAGTCTGCGCATCATACACGATGGTACCCGGCGGCACCGGTATCACAAGATCCGGAGCGCTTTTACCAGTCATATTGCTGCCTCCGCCATTTGCCCCATCCTGCGCAATGAACCTGTTGTTGTAGCGGAAACTTGTCAACGTATTCAAAGTTTTGACTACGCGAAAGATAACGTCGCCTCCACGCCCCCCATCCCCTCCATCAGGGCCACCACGCGGTACATATTTCTCACGATGGAAGTGCACCATTCCTGCTCCACCGCGTCCTGATCGGACATATATCTTTACTTCATCAATAAACATTGTACGTTTCTTTCAAAATGGCTCAGCGATCACAATGTATCGCTGAGCCCTGGATTGTTACAGCTTATTTGGCAAATTTCTTTTTCAGGATATCGACCAGGTCAGGTTTACCGATCTCCTGCAGCTCATAACGAACCCGCTGCATCGGCTTATTTACCTTGATAATGCGGGTCAGATCGATGGGGGTCGCAGAAACTACAAGGTCAACATCCGCTTTATTGATCGTTTCTTCCAGATCTTTGACCATCTGGTCACCGTACCCCATAGCAGGCAGGATGGCACCAGTTGTTGGATATTTGACATATGTCTCGTGGATCGAGCCTACAGCAAATGGGCGTGGATCAACGATCTCAGCGGCGCCAAAACGCTTGGCTGCCACCCAGCCGGCTCCATAAGCCATCTCTCCATGGGTCAGGGTCGGACCATCCTCCACCACCAGTACACGTTTGCCGCGAATGGCTTCAGCATCATCCACAAATAACGGAGAAGCGCCTTCTATGATAATGGCATTCGGGTTGAGTTCGTGTAATGTATTCCGAACTTCAATGACCTTGGCGGGATCAGCAGTATCCACCTTGTTGATCACGAAAACATCCGCCAGTTTGACGTTCGTTTCGCCTGGGTGATAGGATTTTTCATGCCCGGGTCTGTGCGGGTCAGCCACAACGATCGCGAGGTCAGATTTGTAAAAGGAGAAGTCGTTATTTCCGCCATCCCACAAAACGATGTCCACTTCCTTCTCAGCTTCACGCAGGATCGCTTCATAGTCCACACCTGCATAAACGATCACGCCGTTATCAATGTGAGGTTCGTATTCTTCGCGTTCTTCGATCGTGCACTCGTGCTTGTCCAGGTCTGCATAGGTCGCAAACCGTTGAACCTTTTGCTTTACCAGGTCACCATAAGGCATGGGGTGCCGAATGGCAGCCACACGATAACCCATCGCGCGCAGGATCTCTGACACACGCCGGGTTGTCTGGCTCTTGCCTGAACCGGTGCGTACTGCACAAACGGAAACAACCGGTTTGACCGATTTTACCTGGGTGGTTTCTACTCCCATTAATCTGAAATCCGCACCAGCTGCCAGTACGGTCGATGCTTTGTGCATCACCACTTCGTGCGGCACGTCACTATAGGCAAAGACCACCTGTTGTACCTTGAACTTTTTGATCAATTCAACCAGGTCAGATTCCGGGAAGATGGGGATCCCAGCAGGATATAACGATCCAGCCAATTCCGCTGGATATTTTCTTCCTTCAATATTCGGGATTTGCGTCGCGGTAATTGCAACGACTTCATAATCTTTGTTGTCGCGATAGAAAACGTTGAAATTGTGAAAGTCGCGACCGGCTGCGCCCATAATGAGTGTCTTGATTGGTGTCATGTGATTCTTACTCCTTTGGTTATAAGATGATTTTCACATCGCTTGTGGGGCTGTGATGCCCAGTAACGCCAGACTATTCGCAATCGCCTGTCGAGCGGCTGCCACAAGACGGATCCGCGTTGAGCGCTGAGGTTCTTCCACGCCCAGCACGGGACATTGTGTGTAGAAGTCGTTGAATGCACGTGCCAGTTCATATGCCTGGTTGGTGATCATCAAAGGTTTAAGATCCCGGGCAGCTTTCTGAATATCGTCTGACATGCGCGCGATCAGATCGATCAGCGTCACCTCTGGTTTGCTCAACTCATAATCAGGTGCGAGGTCATCCGGAATGATGAAATCCACTTTCCGCAGAATAGAATTGGCCCTCACGTAAGCATATTGGATATACGGCGCAGCCTGCCCGTTAAAATCCAGCGCGGATTCCCAATCAAAAGTGACCACTTTGTTACTGTCACGTGAAAGCATAGGGAATTTGATCGCGCCGATCCCTACCGCTTTGGCGATTTCCAATTGTTTGTCCTCAGAGAGCTCGCGGTTTTTCTCTTTAACCACGGCCAAAGCACGGGTGGTTGCTTCGCGGATCAGGTCCTCCAACAGAACCACAGTTCCCTCGCGCGAGGCCATTACCACGTTTCCGGGCAGGTTGACCAATTCATAAGGGATATGCTGACAGCGGGGAGCCCAATCATAGCCCGCGAGTTCCAGTGTTTTGAACACCTGCTGGAAGTGCAATGATTGGCGCACATCCACCACATAATATGATCTCACCAGGTCAGGGTAATCCAGGAATTTCTGCCGCGCCAGGGCCAGGTCTTCGGTTGCGTAAAGGGCGGTACCGTCTGAACGCAGCACCACCATCACACGGTATTTCTCTTCCTGTAATCCCAGCTTTTCATCGATCTTAACGATCACCGCGCCCCCGCTCTCACGTTCATCCTCGGCGATGCCTTTGGCCAGCAAATCGTTTACAATCTCTTTTCCGGGCGCTTCGAACATGGAATTGAAGTAATACCGGTCAAAATGAATGTCCAACAGGTTGTACATCTCATTAAAGCCATCGAGTGACCATTGGCGGGTTTCTTTCCAGCACTCCACAACGTCAGGGTCGCGTCGATCCCAACGCACATACATTTCGCGGATCTCTTCTTCAAGCGCAGGGTCCTGCTCCAGGCGTTTGATCGCCTCGGAATAAACAGACCCCATCCAGCGCGTTATGTCTTTGTCCGGCTTCTCGCCTTTGTGGTATTTGAGATAATTCCATAACCACTTGATGACATGCAGACCGATGTCACCGGGATAATTCGCGCGGATCACATCATAACCAGCCGCCTCCAGGATTCGCGCTAGCACATCACCCAGGAATGCGCTGCGCAGATGTCCCACATGAAAAGCTTTATGTGTGTTCGGATGGGAGAATTCCACCATCAGGCTTTGGTTCAATCGCTGGCCATGCCCATACCGGTCACCCTCTTCCAATACGCGGGCAATAACCCGGCGCGAATAATCCGAAGTTGAAAAGAACAGGTTAAGGTATCCATTGACCGCTTCAATTCGGTCAAATCCCTCGGTCCCTGTCAGACGTTCGGCCAGCTCACCAGCAATATCCTTAGCCCGCTGCGCTACATTTCCTTTCACACCGGCAAAAGATAAAGCGGCTAATTGGAAAAAAGAAGTGGCGATCCCCCACTGACCATTGAAAGGAATCCAGGTCCACTTGACCTCGGTCATTGGAAGACCTATTTCGCGGCAGTATTGAGTAATTACCGCTTCTGCTCGTTGTTGTTCGATCTCAAACATCGTTACCTGGTTTCTTAAGATTTCCAGAAGGATTATATCACAGGCAATATTCATAACTCTGTAAAAGCATAAGCGGGAGATATGCGTATCTCCCGCTTTTTGAACCTGAAAAAACGATTTCTTACTTTACCGCGTTAAGACGCTTCATCAGCCTGCTCTTGCGGCGCGCGGCGTTATTCTTATGGATAACACCTTTTTGCGCTGCCTTGTCCAGGGCTGCTATGGCCGCCATGGTCGCAGCCTTCGCTGCTTCGGGATCATCACCCGCGATCGCGACACGAGCCCGGGAAATACGGGTGCGCGCAGAACCGCGGTAGACCCGGTTCAAGAGCCTTCGTTTTTCATTCTGCTTGTTGCGTTTGATTGCCGATTTGATATTAGCCAACTTTATTTCTCCTAAAAACAACTGTCAGTGCGAGGGTCGAGGGTAAGCACTGGTTCAGGTGGCGCGTGAATTCTACCTTAACCTCGTTCTTCTGTCCAGAGGTTGTGTCTATTTATCCTGCAAAGCTGCCACTCCTGGCAATTCCAGACCTTCCAGCATTTCAAGTGAAGCGCCGCCGCCAGTGGAAATGTGCGTGATCTGATCAGCCAGTCCGGATTGTTGAATCGCTGCCACGGACTCGCCACCGCCAATGATGCTGATCGCCTGGCTATCCGCCACCGCCTGAGCTACACCGTAAGTACCTTTGGCAAATTGGGGGAATTCAAATACACCCATCGGTCCATTCCACACGACCATCGCGGCATCTTTGATGACCGCGCTGAACGCCTTGACCGTCTCAGGTCCTATGTCCAGAATGCGCCAACCTTCCGGCACATTGCCAACCAGCTCGACACGGCTGGCGGCTTCCGCGTCAAACCGGTCAGCCAGCACCATGTCAACCGGTAAATGTAATTTTCCAGCGGATTTTTGCAGCAATTCTTTGGCCAGCGGCACTGATTCATCTTCCACCAGGGAATCTGCCATGGAAAAACCCTGTGCTTTTAAGAATGTATTCGCCATACCGCCGCCGATCAGAACAGAATCTGCTTTTGTCAGCAGGTTGTTAATGACACCAATCTTGTCGCTGATCTTTGCTCCGCCCAGGATCGCCACGAAAGGACGCCCTGGGTCAGCAACTGCCTGGCCCAGGTATTTGATCTCTTTCTCAAGCAGGAAACCCGCCACGCCCGGTTTGAAGTGGGTCACACCTTCGGTTGAGGCATGTGCGCGGTGCGCTGTACCAAACGCGTCATTCACAAACAAGTCTGCCAGGCTGGCCAATTGACTCGCCATCTCCATGCTGTTCTGTTCTTCTTCAGGGTGAAAACGAGTGTTTTCCAGCACCAGAACCTCTCCCGCATTTAAGGTTCCAGCAACCGCTTCGGCTTCTGGTCCAATACAGTCTGGAGCGAATTTCACAGGTTTTTCCAACAAACCCGCCAGGTAATCTGCCACCGGTTTGAGTGAGTACTTGGGGTCAGGTCCACCCTTGGGGCGACCCAAGTGCGAGCACAGGATGACCGCAGCTCCGTTATCCAACAGGTATTGAATGGTCGGGAGTGCCGCGCGGATGCGGGTATCATCCCCCACCACGCCATCCTTCAACGGAACGTTGAAATCGACGCGCACGAGAACCTTTTTCCCATTTACATCAATATCACGAATTGTCTTTTTATTAAACATGCTTCCTCCTCCTGATATAAATCGATGCGCAACCGGTAGAACTTACTGGGTTGCGCATCGTCATCTTTAATTTACTCCTGGGACATGATCCCGGTACTTGATTAGAGACCCTTCCCCATCATTGCCGCCAGATCAGCGGTGCGGCAGGAATAACCCCATTCATTGTCATACCAGGCGACAACCTTGATCATATTGCCACCCATGACCATATTGGTCGGTAGGTCAACGATCGAGGAGCGTGAGTCACCTTTAAAATCCATTGAAACCAACGGATCACCATACTGCCCGGTGGTGAACCCGAGGATGCCCTTCAGCTTGCCATTAGCTGCTTCGATAAAAGCGTTATTCAACTCATCCTTAGTCAATGTCTTTTCAACCACAGCGACAAAATCGACAATGGAGACAGTGGGAGTGGGCACGCGCAGGGAATAACCGTCGAATTTTCCTTTGAGCTCCGGAATAACCAGTGCTAGCGCTTTGGCAGCCCCGGTGGTTGTGGGGATGATGTTCAAACCGGCGGCGCGGGAGCGGCGCATTTCCTTCTTGTGACCCTGATCAAGAATGACCTGATCGTTGGTGTAAGAGTGGATGGTGGTCATCATACCTTGCACAATGCCAAAATTATCGTGCACAACCTTGGCCGCGGGAGCCAGGCAGTTGGTGGTGCAGGAGGCGTTGGAGATAATGTGATGTTTCTTGCCATCATATTTATCATCATTGACACCCAACACCAGGGTGATGTCTTCATTTTTGGCAGGTGCAGTGATGATCACTTTCTTCGCGCCGCCTTTTTCAATGTGAACATTCGCGCCGGCTTTTCCCTTGGCAGGGTCGCCAAGTGCGTCTGTAAAAACACCGGTGGACTCAATGACGATATCCACACCGAGGTCTTTCCAGGGTAACATCGCAGGGTCTTTCTCAGCAAAGACTTTGATCGATTTGCCATCAATGATCAGTTCGTTGTCTTTCGCTTCCACCTGACCATGCACGATCCCATAGTTTGAATCGTACTTGAACAAGTGCGCATTGGTTTTTGTGTCAAAGAGATCATTGACCGCTACGACTTCCAGCTCAACACCATGATGCTCGTTGATCGCCTTCAACACCTGCCGGCCAATTCGGCCGAATCCGTTAATTCCAACTTTAATTGCCATAAGTAGCCTCCATTCGAATATCCATAAATTTTACCATTACTGGTTGTACAGGCAATGGTTAAATTGTAGATCCAATGTCTCTAGTACTCAACGGGCCGGTGCGTTCCATGTAGAGGTCGATGATCGTTTTCGCTACTTTTGCAGAGTTGTGCCGCCAGGGATTTTCTTTGTCCACCAGGTCTGCCGCGTAAACCTGATAGTGTTTATCCACCTCGTCCACTTTTACCCAATCCACCCCTTCTGGCATTTTTCCATCGTAACGATTATTGGCTACCACCACATCAAACAAGCGCGCACCCGTATGCCGTTCGATCGTCCGGATATGGTCTTCACAATTATATCCATCCGTTTCACCCCGCTGGGTGGCGATATTACAGACATAGAATTTATAAGCCCGGCTTGCCCGGATGGCATCCACCAGGTCAGGAACGAGCAGGTTGGCGATCAGGCTGGTATACAGGCTGCCCGGACCGATGAGGATGAGGTCTGCGTTCAGGATGGCTTGGATCGTGGGCGGGAACGGCGCTGGATTGGCAGGATCCAACCAGACATGATGTACCTTTCCGCCCATCTGACTGATTTCGCTTTCGCCTTTTACATTGATCGTGACCTTGCGCTCAGGTAATTCCACCTCAGCCACTAAATTGATGTTTTTCAACGTCGACGGGAAAACATTCCCCTGCACTGAAAGCACTCGTGCAGATTCGGCGATCGCAGATTCAAAACTGCCTGTGATCTCAGTGAGCGCGGTGATCAACAAGTTGCCTAAGGAATGTCCACTCAGACCGGCGCTGGCGGCAAAGCGGTACTGAAAGATCTGCGTGATCATCTCTTCATCGTCAGATAGCGCCGCCAGGCAGTTGCGCAGATCACCGGGAGGCAGGATGCCCACGGTCTTACGGATCTCACCCGAAGACCCCCCATCATCCGCAACAGTGACTATCGCGGTGATGTTTCTGGAATATGCCTTCAATCCGCGCAGAATGGAAGTTAGACCGGTGCCGCCGCCAATCACAACAATGCGTGGACCCTTATCCTTGCGCCTGTACTCTGCAACCGTTTCGATCACATCCTTGCCCGGACGAAGGAATGGGCGCAGCAGAGCCCTGTTCAATCCAATAATGCCCACAATGATCAACGCGACACCAATGAAGCCGAATATCAAGGCGCGTAGAACACGATTAGTTACAAACTGAAGCGCAACAATCTTAATGAACGGAATCCACCAGCCTTCAGGAACTGTGTGATAAACATCCAGAAGGAAAACGGTCAGGCCTAACCCGAGAATGGTGGTGCCGATGAGAATGACCAGCACCCAGCGTTTCACACCGATACCCGGAACCAACCAGCGTAGTTTTAAGATCGCCGATTGCAATGATCTGCGAATTTTTCGTGTTCTTTGAGATACCATTTTTTATTATCATAGCAGGGATTAATTACCCCGTCAACGACCTGCCTTAAACACAAGGTGAAAACTTGCCAGTATCGCTCCCGAAAAATCCAGAAAAATGCTCATGATATAATGAGAAAAGTACGCTCATCTATCACAAAACACCCCGGTTGACCTGCTTTCAAACCGAAACCATCATTTACACCAGGAGGATCGATTGGAACCACGCAATTTACCCGGACCCAAGGCCAGCAGTTATATTGAGCGTGATCACAAAGTGATCTCACCATCTTATCCCAGAGGCTATCCATTTGTTATGGATCACGGTAAAGGGGTTTATGTTTGGGATGTGGATGGCAATCAATTTCTTGATTTCGCAGCCGGGATCGCAGTAAATTCCACCGGCCACAGCCACCCCGCTGTAGTCAAGGCGATTCAGGATCAGGCAGAAAAATTCATACACATTTCCTCTGATTTTTACCATCCCAAATGGATCGAACTTTCCGAGTACCTTGATCGCATCGCCCCTTTTGAAGAGGACGCGGTCATTTTTGTAACAAATTCCGGTACAGAAAGTGTGGAAACCGCATTAAAACTGGCGCGTTACCACACCGGGCGCACCCAATTCATTGGATTCTTAGGCGGGTTTCACGGGCGCACGCACGGATCGGTCACGCTCACAGCCTCAAAACCGCATTATCACCGTGGATTTTATCCATTGATGAACGGGGTCACCCATATCCCATTTCCTGACCCGTACCGCCCAGTTTTAAACATGCTCCCAGGCGAAGACGCTGGCGATGCCGTAATTCGTTACCTGGAGGAAAGCATTTTTTTCCACCTGGTTCCCCCGCAGGATGTCGCAGGCATCATTATCGAACCGATCCAGGGGGAAGGAGGCTATGTTGTACCACCAGCTAACTTCCTGCCCCGCCTGCGTGAAGTCTGTACCAGGCATGGAATATTACTGATCGCGGATGAGGTGCAGTCAGGTGTAGGCCGCACCGGTAAGTGGTGGGCAATCGAGAATTTCGGAGTCGAACCTGATATTGTCACGACTGCCAAGGGAATTGCCTCTGGCGTACCATTCGGCGCAATGATCGCCCGAAAAAGCATTACCACATGGAAAAAGGGCTCCCACGGCAACACCTATGGCGGTAATCCCCTTGCTTGCGTCGCTGCACTTGAAACACTAAAATTGATCGAAAACGATTACATGGCGAACGCGGCTAAAGTTGGCAGTTACTGTCTGCAGAAATTGGGCGAGATGCAATCACGGCATCCATCCATCGGTGTTGTCCGCGGAATCGGGTTGATGATCGGCATTGAGTTTGTCAAGGATCAAGAAACCCGTGAGCCGGCTGAAAAATTGCGCGATCAGGTGGTGGATTTTGCGTTTGAACGCGGGTTATTAACACTGGGTTGCGGTACCAGCACCATCAGGGTGTCACCGCCACTTTGCATCACTGCTTCCGAGATCGATGAGGGTTTGGCTATCCTGGAAGAAGCGATCGGGTTAGCGGAAGAAAGCCGGTAACTGCTTGTTTGCAATGGTCATGAGGTCATAAATGCTGCCTGATTTTCGGGTTCGCCAGCGTGATTACTTACTTGAGATCTCCAGGGCGATCTCACAGGAACTGGATCTCAATAAACTGCTGGAACGCATCCTGCAGATCTCACTGGAAATGCTTGCCGGTCAAGCTGGATTGATCGCATTACGGAATAAAGAAGGGTGGCAGATCAGGGTTTCTTCCGGCCTGCCTCCTGCGTTTTTAAACTTCCTAGAACCGCAATTTGCCCAAATAACAGAGGAACAGGATCCTGAAGATTCAGAATTGAAGGAGATCAACCGTCTTCTGGGAAGTTACACCCAGGCGATCACGATGGGCCGCTTGAGCAGTGTGGGTCTGCCGCTTATCACTGGTCAACGCATTCTCGGAGTGATCTTTGTTTTTCGTGAGTACGCCGCTTTTTCGGCGAATGACCGCAACCTGTTGTCCAGTTTTGCCGACCAGGCGGCTATCGCTGTTCAAAACGCGCAGTTGTACACCCAGGTGGAAAATGACCGTCGCAGGGTAGCCGGTCTGCTGGATTCCGCTGCAGATGGAATTCTGATCCTCACCCAGGACCTGCACATAGAAAGCGCTAATAAATCTTTCTCTTTTATATATGGAGAACCCTCAATTTCTTTGATCGGTAAACCGCACGATGAGATCATACAATGGGAAAAACCACCTCAGGGCATGACCCTTTCAGAAGCAATTGCCGATGGATGGCCGCTTACACCTCATGCGTCTCTGTATGTTGAAGGAGATTTGAAAAGGAAAAGCAACCCTCTTCCGATCCCGGTGGGTATTACTTACGCACCATTGATCTCACAGGCAGGCAAGCTGGTCAATATTATCACCACGATCCGAGATATCACACGCTTCAGGCAGGCAGACGAATTGAAAGCAACCTTCATTTCTGTGATCAGTCATGAACTAAAAACGCCTGTCGCATTGATCAAGGGTTACGCCGGTACACTGCGCCGGGATGACGCCCGTTGGGATAAGGACGTGGTAAATGAAAGCCTGCAAGTCATTGAGGAGGAGGCAGACCGTCTTAGTGAGTATATCGAAAACCTCCTCGATGTAACGCGTCTTCAGGCAGAGGGTTTCAGCCTCAAGCACAACGACACCCAGATCGCTGATATCATCCAGCATGTGGCAGAAAGGATGCAAACCCAGACCAGCCAGCACAAAATCGTTGTGGATATTCCAGAACCTTTGCCGATCATCTTGGCGGATGATACCCGCATCAATCAGGTGATCACCAATCTGGTGTCCAATTCGATCAAGTACGCCCCGGCTGGAGAGATCCGCATCAGAGCTGTGCGCCGGGGGGAGAATCTCATCGTATGCGTCAGTGATGAAGGACCGGGGATTGATCCAAATGACGCGCCATATATCTTTGATCGATTCTACCGTTCACCAAATGCCTCCCGCCAGACAAAAGGTGCGGGCCTTGGTTTGTTCCTGGCAAAATCCATTGTGCAGGCTCATGGGGGAAGGATCTGGATCGATTCAGATCATAATAAAGGCACCCGCATCTGTTTTTGCCTGCCAGTGACCGCATAATTCAAACCGATTTATTCGAGGGTCAAAGGGTGCTGGATGGTATAATCACCCTGTTAAAAATTTAGAATCGAGAGTGAAAAATGCCAAGAATTCAAACCGTGTGTCCGCGCTGCAAACAACCCATCATAGCTGATGTTCAGATCCTTTTTGACCTGACAACCGATCCAACCGCTAAACAGAAGCTTCTGAGCCGCGCGGGCAACACCGCCAGGTGCCAGGCTTGCGGTTACGAAGGGTTGATCAGTTCCCCGGTTGTGTACCACGACCCTGAGAAGGAACTGCTGCTCACCTACTTTCCCCCGGAATTGGGTTTGCCGATCAATGAACAGGAGAAACAGATCGGACCATTGATCAACCAGATCGTCAATGCGTTACCTGTTGAAAAACGGAAGGGTTACCTGTTCCAACCGAGCACCATGTTCACTTTTCAGACCCTGATCGACAAGGTTCTGGAGGCTGATGGCATCACCAAAGAAATGATCGAAGCGCAGCAGAAGAGGATCAACCTGATACAACGTCTATTAACCATCGCCAACCCCGAAGACCGCATCACGGTCATACACCAGGAAGCTGAACTCATCGATGGTGAAACCTTTACACTGCTTTCCACCCTGATCCAATCCACTGCCATGCAAGGAGATGAAGAAGGTGCAAAAACCCTCGCCCAGCTCCAATCCGACCTGTTACGCGAAACAGAATTCGGCCGCAAACTGCTGGCAGACAGTCAGGAAACCCAGGCAGCATTAAAAGAACTGGAGCAGGCTAACAAGGCAGGACTGACACGCGAAAAACTACTGGATATCCTGTCCTCGGTCAAATCGGATTCCAGCCTGACCACCCTGGTCAGCCTCACCCGCAATGGTTTGGATTACCAGTTCTTCCAGGTTTTGAGCGAAAGGATCGATCAGACTGAAGGAGAAGCGAAGCAGGCATTGGTCGATCTGCGCGTTAAGCTTCTGGAGCTTACACGCAAGATCGATGCCGAAATGAAGGAAAGACTGGGTAAAGCGGTAGTGTTATTAGATAAGATCATCGCGGAAGAAAACACCGAAGCAGCCATTGAAAAACATGCTGCTGAAATCGATGAATTCTTTTCCCAGGCGGTTCAGGTGGAATTTGAAAAAGCCCGTGAGAACAACGATCTCGCCCGTATCGAGAAAGTTCAAAAAGTAGCCACGGTTCTCGATAAACTATCCGCGCCTCCTCCTGAAATTGAGTTCATCCAATCCCTGCTGGAAGCCAAAGACGATGCAGAGCGCAAACAGCTTTTGAGTGCAAACGCCGATCAGGTAAATGAGCAGTTCCTGCAAACGATAAATGCGATCGTTACTGAAGGAGAGACGCGCAAGCAATCACCAGAGTTGATTGAAGCGTTGCGTTCAATCTATCGCATGGCTTTGCGACAGAACATGGAAAAGAATCTGAACGGCTGAAATTATCAGAGATGAACAAATTAAGGACGGTTCTTCTGGAACCGTCCTATGTTATTTAATAACCATGAAATGGAGGATTATCCAGCCTTGTACCGTGGCCGCGAACAGTGACGATGTACTGATGGGAGCTGTCCATTTCCATGAGCCGGTCGCGTAATCTGCGGATGAGCGCGTCAAGAGCCTGCTCTGTAACGCCTGAAGACTCCTCCTCCTCCCAGATTCTGCGTATCAGTTCCTCCCGCGGCACCACCTTACCGACCTGCTCGTACAGGCAGAAAAGCAGACGGAATTGAGCAGCAGAAAGGGGAGGATTGACCTCGTTGCCTCTCACCCACACACGCCGTGACCTTTCATCCAATTGCAGGCTGCCAACTGACCTGAATAGGGACTGGTCAAGATCATCAATGGGCATGGTCGCATCAGAGCTGTAAAAAGCGAATTTCTGGATCAAAGCCACCTGGATGATATCCCCATCGCTCAGACGTGTTGGTTCAGCAACAACCTCTCCGGCAAAAAATGTACCATTTTTGCTGCCAAGATCTTCCACAAAACACACTCCATTGTTGAGGAATACCCGGGCGTGATGGCGCGAGACCTGGCGGTCTTCGATCGTGATCAGGCAATCTTCATCCCTGCCGATCACGATCTGATCTTTTATGATCCACCGTTTTCCTTCCAACGGTCCTTGCAGGGCAACAAGTACCGGGTATTCATTCGCGATGTGATCCTGTTCAGTTGCCTTGCTCATCACTTCCCTCACCTCTCAGAAATGTTTCACAATGCTCATCAGGTATAATATTACAAAATGGGATTTTTTACAAAATGATTGGTCGTATTGGAAGAGGAGTTCAATGATCTCGCCGCTCAAACCGGGTGATACACTGCGCGGACGTTATCGCGTAGGCCGGATCATTGGCCAGGGAGGCATGGGTTGCATTTACCTGGCCGATGACCTGCGTCTGGAAGGCCGCCAATGCGCACTAAAAGAGGTTGAACACGATAAAACGATGCCCCAAAACCTGGTCAAAGAAGCCCGTGAGCAGTTTCTACGGGAAGCCACGGTTCTGGCCCGTCTTGACCACCCCAACCTTCCCAAGGTATCAGATTATTTCTCGATCGGTCTGAATGATTACCTGGTCATGGATTTTGTTCCCGGAAAAGATCTGCGCACTGTTATGCTTGAAAAACGGGAAAAGGGAGATTTCGTCGCAGAAAAAGATGTGCTCAATTGGGCACATCAATTATCCGATGCGCTAAGCTACATGCACGGTCAGGATCCACCCATCCTACACCGCGACATAAAACCCAGTAATCTGAAAATTACACCTTCCGGTTTGTTAAAACTGGTGGATTTCGGTCTGGTCAAATTGCTCGCGCCCGGCGAGGTGACGATCACGATCCTGCAGGGGCAGGGTACCGCGCTCTACACACCGCTGGAACAATATGGCGGCGATATTGGTCACACGGACGCCCGCAGCGATATCTACGCTTTTGCGGCAACCCTGTACCACCTGCTCACAGGTAAACCACCGGCCGATGCCCGACAGCGTTTTCTTGATCCCTCTTCTCTTCAACCGATTCGGGAGGTCAATCCGGCAGTAACCATGAAAACCGAAAACGCCATTTTGTGGGGAATGCGCTTGCATCCTGACGACCGGCCGGAAACTGTGGAACACTTCCGCGAAGCATTGATCGGTAGTCGACCGGTTGCCATTCCTTCCGGTGGAAATCGCGTATCGATCAAGACGCCCTCACTTTTTCAACGCCCGCTTTCCAGGCAATGGCTCATACTCGCAGGGTTAAGCCTGTTATCACTATTGATCACGCTATTGCGCTGAACCACCCCCGGCGCGCTTCCGCCAATACCAGAACAGGCTGACTGCCAGACCGACCACCATCCCTAACGTCACACTGATCAAAACAAACATCGTTCCACCCGCGTTGAGTGGATCCTTTGAGCCCGGCAAACCCAGGGCAAGGTAGAGGTAGGCCAGGTACCCACCCGATCCCATCGCGAGAATCGTAATAAAATTCCATTTCCTGCTTAATTGCCTGGGCGCGATGCGGCTAAATAGTAAACAAAATCCCCATATCAACAGATTAGCCAATAACCAATCGGAAAACGCTGTTTTTCCTTCGATATGTCGCTGCTCCAACGGTTTTTGCGGCGTCGGTGTTGGCGGAACCTGCGTGGCAGTGGGCATTGTTTCTTCTGTGACCGCGATTGTGGGTTCAAATGAGGTAACCACTCCACCGGCATCAGTGATATCGAGTCGAAGGATTTGAGAGGTTATCGCTGGATCAGCAGTCACGCGAAGTTCCAGGCTGCCGATGCTCGGTATGACGTACATGACGCGTGCGTACCCATCCACTGTCTCAGCCTGCAGTTGTTCCACACTGCCACTGGTGGACATGGTATCAATGACGAAATTTACCCGCGTTCCGTCTGGAACAGGGTTGCCGTTGTGATCAAGAATCTGACCTGCTTTAACCGGGATTGTGTCACCTGCTTTATAAAGCAGTGGCTGGCTGTAACCAGTGGGCGGTGTGCTGACAGGCGTGCCTACCTCAAGAGGAGCTTCAATCACTAATGGGATGATCTGCAGTGGGTCAGGAGATGTTTGTGTGTTCAAATCATAACCTACTCCTGCCATGGAGACTGGCAGGTTTCCGGTCGGGATCAATTCCTGCAGCAAGACCCGGGCCGACAGGTCATAAGATTCCGGTAATTTGTTGTAAAACGCGTAGTAAGCAGAAAATTTTGATACATCTGTAGCATCAAGATAGTACGGCTCTCCGAATGCCAATCCAATGATCTTCTTATTGCGCACCAGGTCAGGTCTTTCGTTAAATATCCTTCTAAATACGGTAGTATCCAACTTATCATTGCTAAAGTCCGAGAAAGTAAATATTATCCACGTGGCTGAGTTCAATGTTACCTGCACATCTTCCGTCCCCCCAGCCTGTTCTAGTAGTAATCTCAGCCGTTCGTAAGAAAAACCGGTCAGGTTCGTGCTGCGAATCGGATCACCAGCGCTAGACCCGTACAAACGGATCAGAGCATTCAGGATAGAATCAGCCGGAAAGATAGTCTGGGTGTCACAGGTGCTGCATTGAGCATACGTGAGCTGGTCAGAAACGATTACGATACGATCTTCATACTCTGGAGGATTCGGCAATACTGAACCCAGATCTTCGAAATCGGGACTGATCAGGGTCACGGCTGATTGGAGGATGTCCGACGCTTCCTCCTGGCGCTGACCAATAGAACTAAGTCGTTCCGGGTCCGGAATGATGCTGCCCAGATCGAAACTCGGATACAGCTTGAGCTTAAGGGCAACGATGTTTAAGGCAGCCTGGTCAACCCGAACTCTAAAAACACTATCCTCCTGGTATTTTTGAACGAAATAATCGATCGTTCTGACTACCGTTGTGTAAGAATCCTGATCTCCGCTGGCGATGATATTACCCAGGTAAAGCATGTCATTCCCGGCCAGCAAAGCTGTTCTGGCCACCTGCCTGGCGTCATAACCTGTCCCTAACGGGTCGACGAACTTTTTGATCGCCTCACTGCCCAGATCATCGCTAATAATGACTCCACCACTTTCACGCCAAGGGCTTAGTTGGGTGAGTCCAAGGATCAACTCCAAAGCGTTGGAATCTAATGAGACAGGTTTGGTGGAATTTAGAACATTACCTTGAAACCCCTGGTAGCGTGTGTGCGTGACCAGCAAGCCATCCACGATCTGTGTCAGATCCTGATCCAGGTCGGTCACCATGAAGAATGGAGCTAATTCATTCTGAGTGAGTAGATCCAGTGATTTTCTTACTGTTGCGATCTCTTCCTCTGGCTTTCGATCAGAACTGCCTATGCCGGGAAAATGGGTGGCCACAACTGCAATCCGGTTACGGCTGCCTTTATGCACCCCTTCGATAAATGCCTGGCCCATTTTACCCACCCAGTAAGGGTTTCCACCAAATGTACTGGTTCCCAGATCTTCTCCGCCATTTGTACGGATAACATCCAGTACATCGAGGGATGGACCGATGAGCAGGTTAATTCCCAATGCATTCAGGTCAGCCCCCAGGATTGAACCCGCAATCAGGGCATTATTTGTATCCCAGGTTGCCCCGATCGTCATTGCATTGGGGAGAACTGTAACCCCATTGAGTATCTGATCAGTAGGGTATAGATCGCCCCCTTGTTTGATCCCAACCAATAATGGAGTGTATGAAAGCGACCTTTTGTTCTCGGTCGCGGCATTTTTCTTGGCTTTTTGCAGGTTGATGATCATCTCCTGCAGCGCGGCGGCGGTGTTTTCAGGTCCAATAAGGTTGTCATTATCCCGCCGCAGAACCACTCCTCCAATATGTTTCTGTTCCACTAAATTGAGGATCTGGCTGCCTTCATCAACTTTCGCTCCGTTGAACGAGACCAGGAATACCTCGCCGACCTTCTCTTCAATGGTCATTTGCTGCAGGATTCGCGCAGCCTGATCCCGGTAATCATAACCTTGCGGCTGAATACCTGCATTAACTGCCCTTTGTGGTGAAAAAACGGCAGACAACATAATTAAAAGCAGGAATACATGGATCGCTTTCTTCAATGACTCACCAGGTTTTAATTTCGGCGTATGATCGTGTTGAACAATTCAGGTTGGATGTTCCCACCCGTGATGATCGTCAACACCGGTGACAGTTTTATTTTACCAGCAAGTCGCGCAGCCAGGCCCACTGCAGCAGAACCTTCGATTACTTGCTGATGCGTCAGCCAGGCATAGCGGACGGCTTCCATGATCTCGTTTTCCGTAACGAGTACAATGTCATCCAAGCATTCCTGCATGAGCGGAATGGTGATCGATGTGTGATCGATCTCGCCCGCCAGACCCTCTGCGATGGTATCCACCTCAACCACACTCTCCTGACTTCCAGTGTAGAAAAGTTGGTACACGAAAGGTGACGCTTCAGATTGCACACCGATGATTTTGATTTTTTTATCAAAATTCCGTATGTAAGATCCCACACCGGAGATCAACCCGCCTCCTCCAACAGGGATGAGAAGACCTTTCACTTCCTCACTGGTTCTCATCCAGTTCAGGATTTCTATCCCGAGCGTTCCCTGCCCGGCGACGACCTGAGGATCGTTGTAAGGTGATATAAAATTCATACCGGTTTCAGCAGCGTGAGAAATGGCTGTTTTTTCAGCTTCCACGTAGCCGCCCTGTACCAGGCGGACTTCTGCACCCAGCTCTTTCATCGCGGCCAGCTTGATCGGCACGGCATGATCAGAGGCATAAACAACGCACCTGGATGCAGTCTGGCGGGCTGCTACCGCCACACCCTGCCCATGATTGCCCGCGGAGCACGTCACCAACCCGCGCGCCCGCTCTTCAGGTGAGAGCGATAGAACCTTGTTTAAGGCTCCACGAATCTTAAATGATCCGGTAACCTGCAGGTTCTCCCACTTGAAATACAGATCGAGATCGTGATCAAATGTAATGGGTGTGTCATAAAGCTGCCTGTCGATCCTGCGGCTGGCAGCGACCACCCATTCTGCCGGGATCATTATCCCCTCAACACCCGCAATGCGGTGATCGGATCGTCGGTGAAAACACCATGCACACCCAGCTCCAACAGCCGCTTCAGATCATTTTCTTCATTTACCGTCCAGACATGCACACGTCTTCCACGGTGCTGCTCGCGCTGCATTAATGCAGCATTTACATCCTTGAGGTACGGGTGGATGATCGCAGGTGATAGCGAAAGATAAAAACCTGATCTGTTCAAAGCGCCCAACGGTCCATCCAGTGCCAGCAACCCCACTGGCACTTCCGGCAAAAGCTCTTTCATCCGCCGCAAGTTGACAGGCGCAAAAGAAGAGAAGAGAACACTTTTTTGCACACCATGCCGCTTAACGATCTGCGCCACTAGCGGAACAAGTTGATCACGGCGCGAAGCGTAATTGGTTAATTCAACATTAATAAATATTCGTTTACCGAAGCTTTCAAAAACTTCATCCAGGGTTGGAATTTTCTCGCCGCGAAATTTCCCGTCAAAAAAACTCCCCGCATCCAGTTCCTTAATTTCCCGCAGTGTCAGCTGGTTGACCTTGCCTTTTCCATCGGTCGTTCGATCGACCGTTTGATCGTGGATGACCACCACTTGATTGTCAGCGCTGAGTTTGGCGTCAAGTTCGATCGCATCCGCGCCTTGTTCCACCGCCAACTCAAAGGATGCGAGCGTGTTTTCGGGAGCGTATTTGCACGCACCACGGTGTCCAAAGATCATCGGTTTGAGGAAAGATTCGAGTCCCACTACAATTCCACAAAATATGATGATGCTGCCCGATCGATCAGGTTTTTAGTCATCAGAGGTTCCACCTGCATGTACCTGGAAATATCGATGATCTGATCACACAAATCGCGTGGATGAGAGGCGCGCAATTTCCGGTCCGGTTTGAGGTACCATTCCTGAATAAGGTAGGTTAACCCCTCATCTGAGTAGATGACCCCTTTTTGAGCGGCAACTTTTTTGAAAATATCCCGGTAATTGTCAAAACTCGGATCGACGATCTCGATCTTGTGGCGAAGGCGCCGTAGAAAGGCTTCATCAACCAGATCGCGCGGAGGGAGGTTGGTTGAGAATATCACCAGCACATCAAAAGGAATTTCAATCTTCCTGCCGGTGTGAAGGGATAAGTAATCGATTCGGTTTTCCAGTGGAACGATCCAACGATTGAGGAGGTCGCGCGGGCGAACCTGCTGGCGGCCAAAATCATCGATCAGAAGGATGCCTCCATTGGCTTTGACCTGGAACGGCGCTTCATAAAACTTCAAAGTGTCGTTGAACACGAGGTCCAACCCAGCGAGAGTTAATTCGCCACCCACCATGATGAAGGGTCGTTTAATTTTAATCCAGCGCAGATCTTTTCTACCCTTGAGCCGAACGCTGACCCCGTTTTCAGGTTCTTCAGGTGCGATCTGATGGTTCACCGAATCAAACATAGTGATTACCTGTCCATCCACCAGGATCGCGTACGGGATGTACATGGTCTGAGATAGGACGAGGTTACCGACCGCCCTTGCCACGCTGGTTTTCCCGTTCCCCGGAGGGCCGTAAATAAAGATGGAGGTACCGGAATTCACGGCGGGACCCAACTTGTGAAAAGTATCCTCACCAAAGATAAGGTCACCCATTACACTGCGCATGTGCTTGCTGGTTACCAATAAACGGCCGCGGCTCTGTTTCTTGACTGAATCATTGTAAGCCTGCAAGGGTACCGGCGCAGGACCCGCGTATTGACTTCGGTCAAGCGCCTCTCTTGCGTGAGTGATACCCGCTCCAGTAATGGCATACAGGTAAGCCCCTTCCCCTAACCCCATCTGGGAGGATTTCACCTCTACGAATTTTTCACGCTTCAGGGCATCCAGTATCTGGTCCACCATGCCTGAAAACGGCAGGCAGAGCGCTTCAGCAATTTTGTAGCCGGTCATATAACCCTGAAAGTATATGATCTTCAGGGCTAGATCCTGCAGAAAGAGCAATTCCAAACCGGTATCTTCAAGTGTGTTGATGGGTGGGGGGCTAAAATGGCTCGTACTGGCAGTACCTGCCAGTGGCCTGGAAGCAGGGTTACTCAGATTTTCGTCAGTCACAGAAACCTCCAGGATTATTACTAAAAATGTAATACTACTTTACAATTTAAAAATTATAGCACTTCTGTTCCCATTTATCATCGTTCTTGATCAACTGCGTCCGTTCCTTTCAATTCTGAAATTAACAAAAATGGCGTCAACAAAAGCCAGGATCAATCCAATCACTCCTTTGGGAGTTTTTGGTTTCGCCCATAAGGATTAAACAAGGACATAGATCTCGCCTTTATTAGCCGAGGGATCTCATTAGTGTTTAATCCAGGGATGCAGAAAGTCTCATGTCTCGGATATTGAGTTGTTGGGTATCCTTACCCATGTAATGATTGATATCAATCGTGTAGGCGATATCAAATCGAGGTTTTTCTTCTTTCCATTTTTCAAACCAGTGCGCCTGATTGAAAGCCACTGCCCGGCTGATCGAACAATTGCGGATGTTAAAGCCTATGTGGGTGTTGTCCTTGCCCATCAGACGCATCCCATCTACTTCCACCGCCCGTGAGACGAAAACCGGTGCCGGATTTCCCATCCCGGTAGGCTGCAACAGCTCCAGTTCATTATAAAAACCGGGTTTTACTTTACTGATCTCGATCTCAAGGTCGGCTTTCACAATCGGCCGCAAGTCCATTCCGTCGAGTTCCCTCGCCGCGATGGACTCCAGACGTTGTTTGAGCAACTCTACGTTTTCCAACTTTACGGTAAATCCGGCTGCCATGGCGTGTCCGCCATGCCGCACCAGCAGGTCCGCGCATTCATCTAATGCTGCCGTGATGTGAAATTCGCTGATGCTGCGGCAGGAAGCCCGGATCACATCCTTCTCTTGTTGCCCAATGATCGCGGGCCGGTAGTAGTTCTCGACCAGCTTTGAAGCTACCAGACCCACAATGCCTGAACTGTAATCCTCGCTGAATGAGAACAGGATCCTGCGCTCCGCCAGATCACCGATCTCTAACATGGCTTTTTCCTGCGCTTTTCGTGTGGACTGCTGCCGATCGGTATTCTGATTTTCAAGCACCTGTGCGCAATATCCTGCCTGGAGTATGTTGCGGCTAATTAACAGGTCATATGCCTGCAAGGCAGACTCCATGCGTCCAGCCGCGTTCAGTCGCGGGCCCAGGATGAACCCGATGTCTGTGGCAGTGATCTGCTGAATATTCTTCTGCGCCACTCCGCTCAGTGCGGTCAGACCAAGGCGGCTACCGGTTCGAATACGTCGTAGACCCTTTTTGACCATATTGCGGTTTTCACCGCTGAGAGGCACGATATCTGCCACAGTACCCAGTGCCACCAGATCAAGCCATTCATCCGCTTTCTCCACGTTCATTCCCTTGAGCAGAAATAATCCCTGAAGAATTTTAAATGCCACGCCCACTCCTGCCAGGTCCTTGTCCGGGTATGGATCCCCTGCCTGTTTCGGGCAGATGACCGCGTACGCCTTTGGCAAATCTCCTCTGGGGTGGTGGTGGTCGGAAATGATCAGATCAACTGCAAGTTCTAACGCCCGCTCAGCCTCCAGCGGTGATCGGATGCCGCAATCAACGGTCAGGATGACCCTGGTGCCTTGCTGTGCAAGCAGATCGATCGCCTCGGTATTGAGACCGTATCCCTCGTCAAAGCGATTAGGAATGTAGCTCTCTACCTCGCCGCCAAAAGAACGTAATGCTTCAACCATCATCACTGTGGCGGTCACCCCGTCCACGTCATAATCACCGTAAACGACTATCTTTTCATTTTTATCAATCGCCTTAAGGAGGCGTGCAGCGGCTTTTTCCAGACCGATCAATTGAAAAGGATTCGCAGGAATACGATCCTCGTACAGATACTCCCCTGCTTCCTCTGCAGAGCGAATTCCCCGGTTGAACAAGATCTGTTGCATGTATTCAGGGTAACCTTCCAGCGCTATTTTCGTCGGTTCGTCAATCCTTGGGGCAATAGTCCAGCGCTTGCTTTGCGGGTTAGTGATCAAATCATCATCCTTGTTGTCAAATATGATTGTTGATGTATCGCCTTTTTCACCGCTGCTGCATCGACCTGAAACGGTTTTCTTAGTATAAACGACGTGGTTTTTTGCCGCAAGCACTCCGGTGCCTGGCTCTTCTCTAGTAAAATATGATGAGTAAAGGAAGCGTCATGTCGATCGATCAATGGATCACCCTTATCATCATCGTCATAGCTGTAGTTTTCCTCGTTTCGAACCGGCTCCGCGCAGACCTGGTCGCATTGATGGTCATGGTCACACTGGGGTTGAGCGGGGTAATCTCGTCGTCGGAAGCTTTTTCGGGTTTCAGCAGTTCAGCCGTGATGACCATTCTCGGTATATCAATGATCTCCGTTGCGCTGCAGATGACCGGAGCTACCAATTCACTCGGCAGGATCATGCTCAGGCTGGGAGGAGGCAGCGAAACCCGTCTCGTATTAATGGTGACATTGGTCTCCGCAATTCTCTCCCTGTTCATGAACAACATCGCAGCGGTCGGAGTACTTCTACCGGCTGTTATGTCGCTTTCACGCCGCAGCCGGGTTTCCCCTTCTCGATTGCTCATCCCGCTGGCATTCGGCACCATCCTTGGTGGCATGGCCACACTTCTCACCACATCCAACATCATCGTCAGTGGAGCATTGCGCGAAGCCGGTCTGCCTTCATTCGGCCTGTTGGATTATTTTCCTGTAGGCGGACCTGTGATGATCGCCGGAATAATATTCCTGTCCCTGGTTGGCATCCGTTTATTGCCTTCAGGCGGTAAAGCTGACGATATCGACGGAAAGCGGGAAATCACGGAACGATTAAGTGAACTCTACCAGCTCAGGAAGAATCTTATCCACATAAAAGTCCTCCCGGATTCTCCATTGGCAGACAAAACGATCAAAGAAGGCTGCTGGTCCAAGAATCTTCACCTGAACATCCTCGCGCTGCTTCGCGGTAAAGAGACCATTTTTTCACCGGAACCGGCCACACCTATCCTTCCTGGAGATGTGTTGATCGTTCGCGGGCAGCTCTCACATGAAATTGCCGATAATAACCGATTAAATATCGAACCGGTCAGCCTTTCCAGTCTTCAGGTAACTGATGAATCACATCCCCTGGCTGAGATCCTGGTCAGTCCACACTCGCGCTTGATCGGAAAATCGATCCGTGAGATCAACTTTCGCGATCGATATGGTTTGAGTGTGATCGGTATATGGCGTGGAGGTAAACCGGTGGAAATGGACACCGCTGATCTGCCACTGCAATTTGGCGATGCCATGCTCGTCAATGGTCCAGCATTGAATATCCGTAACCTGCACAAAAATGAAGACCTGGTTGTATTGGAAGAAGACCCTGATTCCGTTCTATTACCACGGAAAGGCTTGCTCACCATCATCATCACGCTTGCCACCCTGCTGGTCGCGGCTATGGGTTACCTTCCGGTCGCGCTGGTAGCCATCGGCGGAGCGATCCTGCTTATCCTCACCGGCAGTATGAGCCTGAACGATGCTTTTAGAGGGATCGAATGGAAAGCGATATTTCTGATCGCCGGATTATGGCCACTCAGCATTGCATTGCAATCCACTGGTCTCGCCGAGAAAACAATATCTGCCCTTCTGGGCTCGCTGGGACCCATCCAACCGGTCTTTTTGATCACGCTATTTCTCGCGGTCTCAATGCTGCTCACTCTTCTGATGAGCGGTCAGGTTTCCGCCATCGTCATGATCCCCCTCGCGCTTACTGCTGCACAAACACTCGGCCTGGATGCGAGGCCATTCGCAATGGCGGTAGCGATGGGCGGCTCATTGGCATTCCTGACCCCGCTCGGACACCCCGTTAACATTATGGTTATGAGCCCTGGCGGTTATTCATTTAAAGACTACGCGAAAGTTGGACTGCCATTGACCCTCATTGCCTTTATCCTCATCATCCTGCTCATCCGCATGTATTGGGGCGTATAATTGCCTTTCATGGAAGATCAATCGTTCTCTTTTAAGCTTGAAAAACAGCAGGGGTCAGCCCGCGCCGGTAATTTCACCACGCCTCACGGCAATATCCTGACCCCTGTATTTGCTCCCGTCGGAACCCAGGCTACAGTGAAGGCAGTATCGCCTGCTCAACTGGCTGAAACAGGAGCAAGCCTGGTGCTAGCCAACACGTATCACCTGTACTTGCGCCCCGGAGCAGACCTGGTGGAAGCCCACGGTGGATTGCATTCTTTTATGCGATGGGATGGACCTATGCTCACCGATTCAGGGGGGTTCCAGGTCTTTTCCCTTTCCGATACACGTAAGGTAGATGATGACGGCGTTACATTCAAAAGCCACATCGATGGTTCCACACACCGCCTGACCCCAGAACTTTCCATCCAAGTGCAGGAAAAACTCGGCGCGGATATCATCATGGCATTCGATGAATGCGCCGTGCCTGTCGACCTGGCTTACAACCGCAAATCAATGGCGCGGACCCACGCATGGATCGAACGCTGCATGCGCGTGAAACAGCGCCCTGACCAGGCTTTGTTCGGCATCGTCCAGGGGGGTGTGTTCCCTGAGTTGCGGCGTGAATCTGCTTCATTCATCGCATCCCTTGGCTTACCTGGTAATGCTATTGGCGGTCTCTCGGTAGGTGAAACCAAGGCTCAAATGCACGCCATGCTGGAGGTGGTCGATCCCATCCTCCCGACGGACAAACCGCGTTACCTGATGGGTGTTGGTTCACCGGAGGATCTGGTCAACGGAATTTTGCGGGGAGTGGATATCTTTGATTGCGTGTTGCCCACTCGGCTGGCGCGGCATCAAGCCGCTTTTACACGTTACGGACGGATCAATCTGATGAACAGCGCTAATGCCAGTCTGAAGTCTCCCATTGAAGATGGATGCCAATGCTACACCTGCCGCAACTTTACACGCGCTTATTTGCGGCACCTGATCATTGCCAAAGAAATACTGGCCGCGACCTTGATATCGATCCACAACATTCAATTCCTCGTAACGCTAATGAAAAACGCCCGCCAGGCAATCCTGGACGGCACTTTCAATGATTTTTCCGCCTCTTTCCTCGCAGAATACAAACCCAGCAGCCGCAAGGAGCAAACATGAGTTTTCTACAATCTCTCATTCTCGGAATCATCCAGGGACTCACCGAGTTCCTTCCTGTCTCATCCTCCGCCCATCTCGTCCTGGTTCCCTACATTCTCAAATGGAAGATCCCGGAAAGCCAGGTATTCCCGTTTGATGTGCTGGTTCAGATCGGTACGCTGCTGGCGGTGATCGTGTACTTCCGAAAGGACTTATGGTCGATCATACGTGGTTTTGTGCAAGCGTTGATCAAACGCAAACCATTTGAAACCGCCGAATCGCGTATGGGCTGGTATCTCATCCTTGCCACAATTCCCGCCGGATTAGCTGGAATCTTCCTCAAGGATAGAGTTGAGGCAGCTTTCAACAACCCTCGTATCACAGCTATCTTTTTGTTTGTGACTGCCCTTTTCCTGTTGGGCTCAGAATTCCTGGGTAAACAGAATCGTAAGTTGGAGGACATAGGCTGGCTTGATGCACTTGTAACAGGTTTTTTCCAGGCTTTTTCGATCTTCCCGGGTATCTCGCGCTCCGGCTCCACCATCACTGGCGGCATGCTGCGCCACTTTGAACGCCCGGCTGCCGCCCGTTTTGCTTTCTTAATGTCCATCCCGGTGATGCTCGCTGCTGGCATTTTCAGCATTCCCGACCTCCTCGACGTGCCAGACCTGGGTAGTTTCCTGCCTGTATTGATCGTCGGTTTCGTTGCCGCTGCCATCGTGGGATACCTTTCGATCCACTGGCTATTGCGCTTCCTCAGTAAAAAGTCACTGATCTACTTTGCGGCTTATTGCGTTCTACTTGGTTCGCTCGTTCTGATCCTTTCCCATGTACGCCCGAACACGAACGCCATAATGGATTTATCCAACGAAACACCCGTGGTGGAAAACAGCGCAGAGATCACACAGGTGATTCGTATCAGGCATTCGGCTTCCACAGATTGGCTGCTGTCCGCCGCAGCGGATTGCGCTGCCGGCTTACAGGGTGTAACACTGCTGACTTCCGCAGAGGAATCCACTTTAGACGGCCTGGAGACAATCGATGTGATGTTGAACTGGGGAGAACCGGATATATTGGCGGGTTATGCGGCAAAGATCGATGAGAGCAGATTAATATTCATTGTCAATTCCAAAAACCCGCTTGATCGGCTGCCACTCGCACGGCTGGAAGATATAACTGTGGGTAAGCTCAAAACATGGCGCGACCTACGGGATAATTGCCAGAATTGCTACACAGGAGACCCCCCGGCGGACCTGCTGGATCAACCGATCCAACTTTATATTTACCCAGACAGCGAAGATGTGCAGGTTTTATTCGAGAGCATTTTCACGGATAATTTTCAATCTTCCCTGGCATCCGCGATCCTTGTACCCTCCTCGCGGGCTATGAACCAGGCAGTTCTTGCCAACCCGGCCGCGTTGGGTTACCTGCCATCGCAGGCCGCAGATGCTAACGTTTTGAAAATAAAAATCACCCGTAATGGTGAACCGCTGGATCTCATCCAACCGATGCTGGCAATAACCAACACAGAGCCGCAAGGCGATGGAAGGCAATGGCTTGCCTGTCTCACCCATGAAGTGAAACCATAATTTCGATTTAATTTATTGACAAGACCCCCGATCGATCGGGGGTCTTGTGGATCAGCTGGTCTCCAGGTATCTGGATAATTCCCAATCCATCACATTGAGCCGGTAATCATCCCACTCTGCCCATTTTGCCCGCATAAAGGCTTCGAAGATCTCATTTCCCAGGGAATTTTTAAGCACAGTATCTCCATCAAGTTCGAAGAGGGCTTCGCGCAGTGAAGCGGGTAATTCTATGATATTCATGGCCTTGCGTTCTTCCCGGGTAAGTTCATACACATTGATATTGTTTAAAGGTTCCGGAGGGACTATATTATTATCGATCCCGTCCAACGCGGAAGCCAGCATGACCAGATAAGCCAGGTAAGGGTTGCAGGAGGGATCCGGGCAGCGCAATTCAGCTCGCACAGCAGTGGCCATGCCCGCTATCTTTTGCGGAATGCGGATCAACGCGGAACGGTTGGTCTGCGCCCAACCCACATACACCGGGGCTTCATAACCAGGTACGAGCCGTTTGTAAGAATTGATCGTGGGGGCGGTTACCGCAGAGAAAGCCCGAGCGTGCTGTAGCTGCCCGCCGATAAATCCATACGCCAGGGGAGATAGATTGAAGGGATCATCAGGCGCGTAGAACAGGTTGCGCCCGGCCAGATCAAACAACGATTGATGGCAGTGCATACCGGAACCGGCAATTCCGAAGATTGGTTTGGGCATGAAGGATGCGATCAGCCCATGCTGCGCAGCAATCGCCTTAACTGTGTACTTCAATGTAAGCACATTGTCGGCTGAGCGCAGCGCGTTGCTGAAGTGAAAATCGATCTCATGCTGCCCCAGCGCGCATTCATGATGCCCCACTTCCACTTCCAATCCCATGGAATCCAGCGCTTGCATCAGTTCCGTCCGAACGCGCACCGCCTCGTCGTTTGGAGAAAAATCAAAATAACCACCCACATCATGCGGCACCGGGTGAATATCCGTACCGCCATTGCGGCGAAACAGGAAGAACTCGGGTTCAGAGCCGACCATATATTTCATCCCCCTTTTTTCAAGGTTCTCCAGAGCCCGCCTCAAGGCACCGCGCGGATCCCCTATGAATGGTGTGCCGTCTGGATTATAAATGTCGCAGAAAAGCCGCGCGCGCCGCATCGTGTCCGGCGTCCACGGCAGCACCGCGTACGTTTCCATATCGGGGACCAGGCGCATATCACTCTCCTGGATGCGCGCAAACCCTTCTACGGAGGACCCGTCAAACCAGATCCCCTGATCTATCGCTTCTGCCAGGCGTGAGATAGGCGCATCAAGGCTCTTAACTGTTCCGGTCACATCTGTGAACTGAAAGGAGATGAACCGAACACCATCAGCCACTACCCTTTCCATTAATTCCTGTTTATCCATGTTGCCACTCCTTAAAAAGAAATAAGGCTTGCGATCGGGCATGCCTTATCAATAAAGTAACAGCATTCCCTTCCGCTTAACTACACAGGCAGGCCGTTATGCCTGGCCATGTCAGAATTCTGTGCCGGTTGTCGCCAGCCGGTTTTGGCTTCTGACTTATCTGGAAGGGAGATTGAAGCCCGGGCAGGGCTTCGGAGGCATCCGCTGATCGATCGATTTTCCCCTGTGCTTCCCCCCAGGGTTAACATCCCTCTCGCGAAGGAGAACCTCCACCTCGTTATCTCGGTAACCCGAGATTCAGCCGCTGATTCTCTCGTTATTCAGTTGTTAATTGCGTTTATCATACAAAGATTGGCAGGAAAAGTCAATAGGCACATGTTAGTTTTTTGAAACAATATCACCTTCTCATCGCTTTCAGCACAGCCAGCGGCTCGCGGTTATCAGGTTCAGAGACCAGGGAACGGGCGTAGTGGACATAAAGGATTTCCCCTGACCGGTCCACCAGGAAGACGCTTGGCACACCAAGTTTGAAGAGGTGTTTTACCTGTAAATACCTTTCGCCAACCCGGGCGCCTTTGTCGGTGAGGATGGGGTATGGGATCGTGTTCACACGACGAAACAGGCTGATGGTGCGTGGTCCGTTCGGTACCATTACGAGCACCTCGGTATTCAACGCATTGAAAGCCTGGTAGTCATGGCGCAACTGCACCATATGATTAACGCAGTGCGGTCAGGCAAAGCCAATGTTGAACACCAGCAGCGCGTTGGACTTTTGTAACACTCTCGAGAGGGTAATTTCACTGCCAGTATGATCAGGCAATGTGAAATCGGGTGCGGTATCGCCTGTTTTTAATTGATCCAAACTTGCTCTCCTTTCTGTAAAGTATTAATGACAACCTCTTACAAGTGTAACAAAGAATTTTGCCTAATTAGGAAGAAAGTAGAACCTACTAAGACGGATTCAGCCCAATACATATGCTAACCAGGTCACTGGTCGACAAGCGAATCCCAGACAGAACACCACCTGGAGTACCAGGTGGTGTTCGCTCGAGGATGTCGAATTACTGTGCTTACAATATGATTAATCCAATATCGTGAAGCTCCTGATCTCCGACCAGGGTCCCTTCCCGCCAGACGCATCCAGCGCCCTCACCCGCCAGTAGTATTTGCCATCCGGCAGAGCAGTCGCCAGATACTCGAGGTCAGACACAGTAACCTTTTGCAGTTTGACCGTAAACGTTTTGTTATTGCTGATCACCACCCTGTAACTCACCGCATTATCCACTTTCAGCCATTCAAGCAACGGGTTCGGGTTTGAAATAATGGCCTTATGGGCGGGGCTTACTAGTGTGGGTGCTGTCAGTGGATCCATTGAGTAAAACTTATAGGTTGTCCAGGTATTCTCCCAGATACCGCCAACTTTGGCTTTGACCCGCCAGTAATAGGTCTTCGACGGTTTTAAGGCAGTTCCGTATGGATACTTGGATTCCAGGGTTTTTACAGTGAAGACCACTGTGCCGAAGTCTGCCTTGGTGGAAAGCTCCATGCGGTATTTGGTAGCCCCCGGTGTATCTTTCCAATTGAAAGTAACCATACTGGTGGTCAGTTTCTCATCCATCCATGGGGTCGGGTCCTTCACCAGTATCGAGACCGTGGCTGCGAGACTATCATCAGATCCATCAAACGCTTTGAAGGTGAAGCTATCCGCTCCATTGTAGTTGTCCGCCGGGGTATAAACCAGGTCAGGTGCAACTCCACTCAATGTTCCATGTGCAGGTTGCGTTTGCACTGAGAAGGTTAGCGAATCGCCCTCCAAATCGGAACCTGTCAGTTGGATCCCGATTGATTCTCCTTCATGGATAGTCACGGATTGAGCAATAGCAACCGGTATATCGTTCACCGACTCGATGGTCACATTCACTACAATCGAATCTGTGAATTCGCCATCCGTCACCTGTACTGAGAAGCTGTCGCTGCCGTGATAATTGGCAGCTGGTACATACCCGATCGACTTGGAAGTGCCAGTACCGCTGGCCGTCGCTGTACCGTGACTTGCAGGAACCAGGATGCTCCAGGTCAGCGTTTCCATCGGGTCTGGATCAACCACATGCAGAATGAGTGAAAACGCAGTAGGATCACCGTCTTCTGACATAGTCACCGCGTGCGGATCGGTTTCTACAAACGCTGGCGGATCATTAGGATTTGTCACAATGAGGATCAGTTTTACGGCCGTCTCATTCCCCGCCATGTCAGCAATCTTGCCTTCCACCGTGTAAGTCCCAAGCGGGAAGTTATCCGGCACAGTCATATCCACATCCGCGCTCTGCACGAAGTACTTCGCGCCGTCCACCAGCTTCACCGTGCTGCCGTTGATGTACACGAATGGGTTCAGCCCATCCGCTGCTCCGTTCAGGTATGCCAGGTACGGATCCGGTACGCCACGTGCCGCGTAGTAAGCCTTCAGGTCCGCCGCGCTCACCGTTGAGCCGGTCAGGTACAGCCCAAAGTGCTCCGCCGCTAACGTTTCGTCTGCCGTAGTCCCCGCCGCGAACTGGATCAGGTGATCCACCGCCGGTCCGTTCTCCGTCTCCAGAATGAACCCGGTCGCCAGGCCGCCCGCCATCGCCGCGCCGCCATCCGTCGCTCCCGTCACGGTCAATATTGGACCTTCGCGGTCGCCTGCCACAATGAGTTTCAAGGTCACGGTAGTCTCATTGCCCTTAAGATCCGCGATCTCTCCAGAAACTGTGTAAGTCCCCAGCGGGAAGTCGTCCGGCACGGTCATGTCAAAATCAGCGGCTTGTAGGGCATATTTCGCGCCGTCCACCAGCTTCACCGTGCTGCCGTTGAGGTACACGAACGGATTCAGCCCATCCGCTGCTCCGTTTAGATAAGCCAGGTAGGGATCCGGTACACCGCGTGCCGCGTAATATGCCTTCAGGTCAGCCGCGCTCACCGTTGAACTGGTCAGGTACAACCCGAAGTGCTCCGCCGCCAGCGTTTCATCCGCCGCGGTCCCCGCTGCGAATTGGATCAGGTGTTCCACCGCCGGGTCGTTCTCCGTCTCCAGAATGAATCCGGTCACCAGGTCGCCGGACATCGCCACTCCGCCATCCGTCGCTCCGGTTATCGTTAATACAGGAGGAGTGTTATCGAAATCACCGACGTATATCGTCGCGTGCCCGGTATCTGTCACCTGACCATCGGAGACGACATAATCAAAACCCGCTTCACCAGAAAAACCGGGTGTAGGAGTGAACCACCAATAAGCCATGTTTCCATTGGTGATATTTGTAATTGACTGTACGTACAACGAATCACCGTCAACATCAAAATCATTATTGATAAGTTCAGCTTGTGTAATGTAGATATCGGTATCGACCGGAGTGTAGAACTCATCATCCACTGCCACCGGCGGATCGTTTCTCGCGTTGATCGTCACATTGATCAGGATTGCGTCAAAAAAGGTCCCGTCTGTTACAGCCACGACAAAACTATCGGAGCCATAATAATCCGCAACCGGTGTATAGTTGACTACAATCGATGACCCCGTCCCGCCTGCGGAGGCTGCTCCATTTATGGGATCCATCTGGACGCTCCATGTTAAAATATCACCCACATCCCCATCGGTAGCATGCAAGGTGAGAGAAAACGGAGCGGGTGACCCATCTTCTGACATGGTGACACCTATGGAATCGCCTTCAATGATGACAGGCGCAACGGAAGAAATCTCCTGCGCCAACACCATGGCGGGTGGACTGACACCCATCATTGAAACCGCGAAGATGAAAACAAAAATGCCTTGAAATAATTTTGCCAGCTGCGTTGTATATGATTTTGTGATGAACTTTCCTGTTTTCATGGTGCCTCCCTTTTTATTCATACTCAATATGGAATAAAAAAACCCCTGTATAAAATTTATTTTTTCGAACCTTTGTTTTTTTATTATTCGACTTCCCCGCAATAATTAGATTTCAAACATGAATGCAACCGAATAATTTCATACGCCAAAATAAACACGGCAATGAGAAACAAAAAAGGATAACAATTATCAGCAACTTAAGTTGCCCGCGTTGTGATCCTACTATGTGGCGATGAGTAGATGATGGGATCAATCTGTTGGGAATATTATAAAAACATCATACATCAATTAAGCACCCATTTCAATACATTCCTTAGCAGAACTATCGTTTATCAGTTAGATCTCATTTTCTGTTGAAATTCGATGGTGTAATAAGACCACGCTCTTTACAGCAGCAACTAATTATTCTCTTGCTTTACTTGAACAAATGTACTATAATGAACCTGCAGGAATCATACTATAATTAGTCAACCCCTACACGAGGAGATCTCTCATGGCTAAGAAGTCAATCAACCCGAACGAATACAATAAATTTGACCGCGACGAGCCGATGTCTGATGCCAAGCGGGCAGTGCTGGATAAAGCCCTGGGTGACATCATCAAACGCTACGGTGAAGGTTCGATCATGCGCCTGGGCGAAGCTCACCAGCTCGCCGTAGAAGTGATCCCCACCGGATCACTCTCACTGGATATTGCGCTTGGTGTCGGGGGCATCCCGCGCGGTCGCATCACCGAGATCTTTGGCCCTGAGTCCTCCGGTAAGACCACACTCTGCCTTCACATCGCGGCTGAAGCACAAAAACTTGGCGGTACAGTAGCCTTCATTGATATGGAACACGCGCTCGATCCTTCTTACGCCGGAAAACTGGGTGTGGATGTGGAAAGCCTGCTCATTTCACAACCAGATACAGGTGAACAGGCGCTGGAAATAACCGAAACCCTGGTACGATCAGGTGCGGTCGACCTGGTGATCATTGACTCGGTCGCCGCGCTGGTGCCTCGGGCTGAGATCGAGGGGGACATGGGTGACGCGAGCATGGGTATGCAAGCCCGCCTGATGTCGCAAGCGCTGCGCAAGCTTTCAGGCGCGATCAACCAGACCAAAACCGCTGTCATCTTTACCAACCAGATGCGCCAGAAGATCGGCATTATGTTCGGCAATCCTGAAACCACCACCGGCGGACAGGCGTTAAAGTTCTATGCCTCCATACGCCTGGATACCCGGCGCATCCAATCGATCAAGTTGGGTCCGGAGATCGTTGGCAACCGCACGCGCGTGCGCGTGGTTAAAAACAAGGTCGCGCCTCCCTTCCGAACCGCTGAATTTGACATCATGTATAACGAGGGAATTTCAAAGGAAGGCGACATAATCGACCTCGCCACCGCCATGGAAGTGATCACCAAACGAGGTGCTTTCTTCTCCTTCAATGACATTCGTCTCGGACAGGGTCGTGAGAATTCCAAGGAATTTTTACGCCAGAACATTGAACTATGCAACGAGATCGAATCCCTGGTGCGCCAGCGCGCTATGGGGGGTGAATTCGCCTTCGACCTCACCGGTTCTGCAAATGATGATGACCAGGCCAGTAACGAATAGTATCCAATTCTTATGTCAGGACTGACTGGTATCGCGTCAAGAAGAATACTGATCGCCTGTATGGTTGGGGTGGTATTGTTGCTCGCGGCTTGCGATTATCTGCCGCCCAGCCGTTCACTTCCCCCTGAACAGCAAGCCCCCGTTTTTAAAGCACCAGCCCTGGTCAGCTCACCCACCGTCACACCGCCATCCGAAACAATTTCCGTGGGTGAACCAACCCAGATACCGAACTGCACCAACGGGCTGGAATACATCGCTGATATCACCGTTCCGGATGGCACCCAATTCGATGCCGGTACTGTCATTGAAAAAGAGTGGAAAGTAAAAAACAACGGTACCTGCAATTGGAATAATACCTATACGCTGCGCCTGATCTCGGGATCGCCGCTGGGGGTTGAATCCACCCAGGCATTGATCCCTGCCCGCAACGGTACAGAAGCGATCGTTCATCTTGAGTTTATCGCCCCGCAGGAACCCGGCAAGTATGAAGCCACCTGGCAGGCGTACGGACCGGAAGGCGACGCTTTTGGCGAATGGCTATCCATTTCGATCGCAGTCACCACTCCCTGATAAACCACGGAACACAGGTGAAAAACGCAAAAACCAGAACATTTCTCATCATTTTGCTTGCGTTCTTCATCTGGGCGCTAGTAGTGTTGATCGGCGGAGTAGCTTTAATATCATCAGGTCTGACCGGATTCGATGCATCGGCACTCGGGATTGTTATCAATACTCCCGCCATTGAACCGTTGAACCGTCTGTCACTGACTACTTCGCCCACCCCGTTTCAGCCCTTGCCGACTCATACACCTACCCCCACAAACACACCCACTTCCACAAGCACACCAACTTCTACGGCCACCCCAACCCCTCTTCCGACCGATACACCGCTGCCCATTCCCACCAGCACCCCTATCCAATACACAGAAGATGGACTCCCTGCTTCAGCATCCATCAGCGGTGTGGTCGGTTACGCGCAATCCTATTCACTCACCTGTGAATCCCGGTCTGCGGTGGATTGGGCGCGATATTTTGGTAAATCCATCAAAGAAATGGATTTCCAGGCGGATCTGCCTGTTTCTGACAACCCTGAAATCGGCTTTGTCGGACCGATCGATGGATTGACCGGTCAGATTCCCCCGTATCCGTACGGTGTGCATGCCGGCCCAGTAGCCAGCCTTTTGCGGGACTATGGATTGGAAGCGACCGCAGTGAAAGGATATTCTTTTGAAAAACTGAAGAAGCAAATTGCCAATGGCAATCCGGTGATCGTGTGGGTGGTCGGAAATGTGTGGTACGGCGAGCCGGTTAATTACACCGCGAGTGACGGGTCAACAGTCACAGTGGCGCATTTTGAACACACGGCGATCGTGATCGGTTACGACGAGTGGGGGGTTACTCTGGTGGATAACGACCTGGTGTATTGGCGCAAAACCTCAACCTTCCTTGATTCCTGGGGAGTGCTTGGCAACATGGCCATCATCGCTAAATAAAAACATACAAAAACGGAGCCTTGCGGCTCCGTCATTTTCTTCTATGTGCCTTCCTGCCAGGAGGCCAGGTATCTGACCTGTTCTTCCGTCAGTGTGTCGATCGTAACTCCCATTGCGGCGAGTTTCAGCTCAGCAATTTTCTGGTCGATCTCTTCCGGTACCGAGTACACGCGCTTCTCCAGTTTGGAGGCATTCTTGGCCAGGTATTCAAGGGTCAGCGCCTGGTTGGCAAAGGACATATCCATCACGGAAGCTGGATGTCCTTCGGCGGAGGCCAGGTTGATCAGCCTCCCCTCACCCAGGATGAAGATACGCCGGTTGTCGTGGGTGATGTATTCATCCACGAATGGTCGCACGAGGCGTTTGTTTTTGGATTTCTTTTCCAGCGCTGGGATGTTGATCTCGACATTGAAATGACCTGAATTGGCTACGATCGCTCCGTCTTTCATCAGGTCAAAATGATGTTCGTCTATCACGTTGATATCACCCGTCAATGTGACAAAAATATCGCCGATTTTGGCTGCCTCGCTCATTGGCATTACCCTGAAGCCATCCATTACCGCCTCAAGTGCTTTTAATGGGTCCACCTCGGTGACCACCACACTGGCTCCCATGCCACGCGCCCTAGACGCAAGACCACGACCGCACCAACCGTACCCTGCCACCACAAAGATCTTACCGGCTAGCAAAACGTTGGTGGCACGGACAATACCATCAATGGTGGATTGACCTGTCCCGTAACGGTTGTCAAAGAGATGTTTGGTTAAGGCGTCATTGATCGCTACGATAGGGTAACCTAAAGCTTTATCCGCCGCCATTGCGTGCAGGCGGATGACTCCCGTGGTGGTCTCTTCGGTTCCGGCGATGACACCGGGCAGCAGTTCACGGCGGTGCTGGTGTAACACGTTGACCAGATCGGCGCCGTCATCCATGGTGAAATGAGGTTTGTGATCAAGCGCAGCATTGATGTGCTTGTAATAGGTGACATTATCTTCACCTTTAACGGCGTAAACTTCGATCTCATCGTGGGAAACAAGCGACGCAGCGACCTCGTCCTGGGTGGAGAGCGGGTTTGATGCGGTCAGTACCACATCCGCTCCACCTGCCTGAAGCGTTTTCATCAGGTTGGCCGTTTCGGTTGTCACATGTAAACACGCTGAAATCCGCATACCCTTCAGGGGCAGTTCACGCGCAAAGCGCTCTTTGATCAGGCGCAGAACCGGCATTTCTCTTTCCGCCCAGTCAATCTTCAGGCGTCCGCCTTCCGCCAGTTTCATATCTTTTACATCGTAGTTCGGCATCTTTCCTCCAAAAAAGTATTAGATCAGATCAAAATATCGAGCCCGCCATCGTCATCAAAATACTTGCGATAACGCGTAATATATTCCTGCGGTGTATAAAAATGATTGGTCGGCCCCCTTTGCTCAAGGCAGTAAGAAGCAGAAAGCGCGCCCATCTGTCCGCAGGTCTGCAGGTCCAACCCGAGGCGGTAACCCCTGAGGAACCCTCCCCTGAACGCATCCCCCACACCCGTCGGGTCCGCTTTCCGGCTGACCGGGGCGACCGGGATCTGATATTCACGCTCATCAGATTTGATTGTTGCTCCCTTGGTTCCGCGGGTAATTACCAGCAAACGCACCAGACTTTCAATTTCTCTGGCAGAGAAACCGGTGTGTTTTACCAGCAGGTCGAATTCGTACTCATTACAGAAGACTGCGTGGGCATGTTCCACACCAGCGCGCAGATCTTCATGTGGATTCCGCGCCACCTGCTGCGATGGATCAAAGAGATATGGAATTCCCAATTCAACACATTCATCAGTCAGCCTTCGCATCGCTCCAGGATCATTGGGAGAGATTACCACATAATCAATTTCACCTTGCGGGATTTCTTTGAGTGAATACGATCCGGCATCCGCCATCGCTCCAGTGTAGAAACTGGCGATCTGGTTGTTCTCCAGGTCTGTATTCACAAAGAAAGACGCGGTGTATTTATCAGGTATCTCGTGGATATATTGCGCATCAATCCCATGTTCTTCCATCCACTGCCGATATTCCGTGAAATCAACGCCGGCTGTGGCAAACACTTTTGGTTTTTCTCCCAGCAGCGCCATGGAATAAGCGATATTTGGCGCGCAACCGCCGCGCTGGCGGGTCATGTTATCCACCAGGAATGAAAGGCTGATCTTGTCCAGTTTATCGGGCAAAATGTTTTCCCGGAAATAACCCGGGAATGTCATCAGGTAATCAAATGCAACAGAACCAGTAATTAGAATCGACATCTTTAGTTTTCCAGTTCTCGATTATAACCGTATCGAGCAAGATTTTCATCAAATGGGGGAAGGATAATGCCTGCTTCAGTCACCCAGGCGGAAATTAATTTACCCGGAGTTACATCAAAAGCAGGGTTCAATGCCCTGGCGTTGGCAGGAGCAACCGGTTCGCCATTGATGCTGATATTCAAGACTTCCTGCGGGGCGCGTTCTTCGATCGGTATCAGGTCACCTTCAACTACGCTAAGATCCAGGGTAGAGAGTGGAAAAACACAGATCACCGGAACATGGTTGGCGTGCGCTGCCAGGCTAAGCATGTAGGTGCCGATCTTATTGACTACATCACCATTGGCCGCCACCCGGTCAGCCCCAAAAAACACCTTCTGAACCCTGCCGCTCCGCAGAAAATAACCAGCCATGTTGTCTGTGATGATGTCATACGGGATGCCGTATTGTTCACACTCCCACGCCGTCAGGCGGGAGCCCTGCAAACGTGGACGTGTTTCATCCACCAGCACGTGAATTCGTTTTCCCTGTTCGTGCGCAAATCGGATGGCACCCAGCGCCGTGCCCCAATCCACAACGGCCAGCGCACCGGTATTACAATGGTGGATGATCGTATCACCGTCGTTGATCAGACTTGCACCATTTTCAGACAAAAGCATGTTTGTCCGCACATCGTCTTCAGCCAGTTCCAGCGCAGTTTTCACAATGGCGCGGGTCAATTCCTCACTGGATAGGCTCAGGTCATCCAACACTGACATTACCCGCTTGATCCCCCAGGCAAGGTTCACTGCTGTCGGACGGGCAGCGATCAAATTTGAGGCTGCCTGCCAAAGATGATCTCTCAACGCGGTGATAGTGAGCGGTGGAAAGTTTACCGCCTCCAGAGCGATCCCGAAAGCCCCTGCCACTCCCAGGGCTGGCGCTCCGCGGATAGCCATTTCACGAATGGCGGTCGCCATTTGATCGGCATCTTCAACGGTCAGGTACTCCAAAGAAGCCGGCAATCGCCGTTGGTCGATCATGCGAACCTGATTGGTTTCCTCTACCCATTCGATCGTGCGCATCTCACTAAAAAACGCCCTCGTGGAGAGCGTTCCTTCCGACTAAGTTTAACATGGAATAAATGGAATCGCAATATTTCACGAGAAGTGGCTATTCCCTGTTCTGGGGCCACTCCACTATGTCATCTGTCTACCAGATCTTGTACACAATCATAATTTCCTGCTTCGAGCACCTAGAATTTCTAAAACAATGAGTTGACGTCTCAGAAATCCTCCAGTATAAAGGGAACATGCTAAAGCGTATTTCTGTTTCGATCATCATCCTGGCTTTATTGCTCACTTCCTGTAAACCTGGCAAAACGAACAATATTGACAAGGGTGGTGCAGCAGTAGAGGCCGGACCTACTGAGATCGTTGCCTCGCCAACGCCCACCATAACACCCACACCTAAGCCAAAAGCGAGGATCACGCTCGGTCAACAAGCCATCCTGAATGGTGATTATGAAAGCGCCCTTAAAGAATTCTGGGCTGCCCGTGAACAATCCACTGATCCTGAAGTGATCGCTGCCGCGCAATTAGGCGTGGGCCGCGTTCTCCTGCTGCAATCTGACCCAAAGGGGGCAATCGAACAACTCACCTGGCTGCAGGATAATTTCTCTGAAGGTGAAGCCCGCAATACTGCTTATTTTTATCTCGCAATTGCCTACGAAGACCTCAAACAATACGATCTGGCAGCAGACGCGTACGGGAAGTACGTTGAAAACCAACCAGGCGCTCTGGACAGTGACATTCTCGAATTGAAAGGGGATGCCCTATTGGCGGCTGGAAATCCGTCCGGCGCCCGGGAAGCCTATCTCGCGGCAAAGACAGCCGCCACGCCTGCCAGGATGGAAGCCCTGGAAATCAAAGCTGCACAGGCATCAGTGGCTGCTGGTGATAATGAAGATGCCATCAATCGTTATCTCACCCTGATCGAGGGTGGAGCCTCCGAACTCGTTCAGGTGCAGGCCAATTTTCTTTTGGGGCAGCTTTACCTGGGTTTGGGTATGAATGAACAAGCTTACGCCCGATTCCAGGATAACGTGATCCGTTTTCCAGCTTATTATGACTCCTATTCCGGCCTGGTCGCACTTGTTGAAGCTGATCAACCGGTCGACGATCTGCTGCGCGGTATCGTGGATTATTACGCCGGGCAATACGGCCTCACGATAATCGCCATGGATCGCTATATGCGTGAGCACCCGGATCATGACGGCACTCCGCTCTATTACAAAGCGCTTAGTTTATGGAATATGGGTGATTTTGACGGAGAACTTGTGGTTTGGGATCAATTGATCGAGAATTATCCCGCTGACCAATATCTTCCCAAAGCCTATCTTGAAAAATCCTCCTCTTTATGGAGGTATTACTCAGATTACAAAGGCGCAGCGGAAAATCTGCTGCGCTACGTCGCAATTTACCCGGATGCGCCGGAGGCACCTGAGTTTCTGAACACAGCGGGAAAGATCTACGAGATCGGCGGTTACCTTGCCAAAGCCTCAAACACATGGACCAGGATTTTCAATGAATATCCTGCTTCAGAATTCGCATATCCGGCTTTGTTCCAATCCGGAATTGCCAATTATCGCTTGCAGAAGTATCCCGATGCCAGGTTGATCTTCCAACGTTTGTTGGTGCTTGCGGCAACGCAGGATGAGATCGCCAGCGCGAACTTCTGGGTGGCCAAGTGTTACGGAAAAGAGGGAAAAACTGAAGCCAATGAATATTACAAACAGGCAGCCAGCGCTGATCCCACCGGTTACTATGGCATCCGCGCAGACCAGGTACTTAAAAACCAGGCTCCGTTTTCGAACCAGGAAACCGCTGACCTTTCGATCGACCTGAGCAAGGAAAGAAAGGCTGCCGGCAAGTGGCTGAAAAAGCGGTTTAACCTGGAACAATCACTGGATCTCGACTCCCTCCAGGAGCTGGCTGGTAACCCGCTTTTTGAACGTGGCGTGGAATTCTGGAAGCTGGGTATGCGGGATAGAGCACGCAGCGAATTTGATCTGCTCAGGCAGGAATTACAGGGAGACGCTGTAAACTCATACCGGTTGATGAATCACTTGGTTGAACTTGGTTTTTATCAGACGGCTTCCCTTACCAGCCGGCAAATCCTTGATCTGGCAGGGTTAAGCCAGCAAGCCATGCTAACGGAAGCTCCCGTTTATTTTAATCACATCCGTTTTGGCATCTTTTATCGGGATATCATCGTGCCAGCCGCGTTGGAGAATAACCTGGATCCACTTTTACTGTTCAGCATCATCCGCCAGGAAAGTCTGTTTGACGCCAGCATCACATCGAGCGCTGGAGCAAGGGGGTTGATGCAGATCACTCCGGATACTGGCGATTACATCGTCGCAAATTTTGGCTGGCCGGAGAATTACACAACAGCTGACCTTAATCGCCCTAATATCAACATCCGGCTAGGCGCACATTACCTGAAGGTGTGGATCAATAAGTACAACGGTGATGTCGCCGCAGCGTTATCCTCATACAACGCGGGAGATGGAAATACGGTCGTTTGGAAAGCTTTGGCTGGTGAAGATACAGACTTGTTTGTGGAGTTGATCCGGTTCGATGAAACTAAAGAATACATTAAGTTCATAACTGAAAACTACGAGATCTACAAAAATCTTTACTCGCATCCTTAAGACAAAAAACTCCCCGTAAACGGGGAGTTTTGAAATCCTGATCGTTTTACTTGACGCGATTCTTGATGGCAGCCTGGGCTGCAGCAAGCCTGGCAATCGGTACACGATAAGGTGAGCATGAAACGTAATTATTACCGATACGATGGCAGAACTCAATTGAAGCCGGGTCACCACCGTGCTCACCACAGATACCCACTTCCAGGTTGATCCGTTCTGCACGTCCGTCCTGAACAGCCATTTTCATCAGCTTGCCAACACCCTCCTGATCAAGTGTCTGGAATGGGTTCTTGGGTAGAATTCCCTGGTCAACATACGTCACAAGGAAGTTACGCTCGGCATCATCACGGCTGTACCCGTAGGTCATCTGGGTCAGGTCGTTGGTGCCGAATGAGAAGAATTCGGTCATACTGGCGATCTCGGCTGCAGTCACCGCGGCACGTGGTATCTCGATCATGGTACCGAATTTATACTCAAACTTGACCTTCTTTTCCTCCATCACCGCTTTGGCAATACGAACCAGGCGCGGCTGGATCCACTTCAACTCGTTGACATGTCCGGTAAGCGGAATCATGACCTCAGGTTTCGGGTTCATCCCTTTTAATGCCACGTTCGCTGCTGCCTCAAAGATCGCCCTCACCTGCATTTCAACGATTTCGGGCATTGAAATACTCAACCGCACACCGCGCATCCCCATCATGGGGTTGCTTTCATGAAGCGCGTGTACAGCGTCGAGCATGGTGATCAGGCTCTCAGATTCTTTTAGTTCTCCGCGGCCTAATACATAATTTGACAATCCCTCACCGCTTAAACGCAAGGCGATGATCTTCGCCTGTAGTTCGTCAGCAGAGGGCAGGAACTCGTGTAGCGGTGGATCGATAAGGCGTATGATCACCGGATAACCGTTCATCGCCTCAAATAACCCTTCAAAATCCTGGCGTTGATAGGGCAGCAGCTCATCAAGCGCCGCAGTACGTTCTTCACTGGTTTTGGCCAGGATCATACGCTGAACGATCGGCAGGCGTTCTGTCTCGAAAAACATGTGCTCTGTGCGGCAGAGTCCAATACCAACAGCGCCGTATGAACGCGCACGCTCAGCATCCTTGGGGTAATCGGCATTCGCCCAAACCTGCAAACCTCTGGTCGGCCACCCTTTTGGTCCCTGGCGAATCCCCTCTGTGGCGGAGATTTGATCAGCCCAACCCAGCAGGTTCAGCAGATCGATCTGCTCTTCAAATTTCGGGGTGGTCAGGTGCAACTTACCTGTAAACACCTCACCTGTGGTGCCATCTATGGAAATCCAATCACCTTCTTTGACCACATTCCCATTCACGGTCATGATCCGCTTATCGAGATCGATCTTTACAGAAGATGCGCCAACGATACAGGGCACGCCAAATTGACGCGCAACCACCGCTGCGTGCGAGGTGGCCCCGCCTTCACTGGTGAGGATGCCTTTCGCGGCCAGCATACCGTGCACATCATCCGGCTTGGTGAATGGCCTCACCATGATCGTGTCTTCACCGTGTTCCTTGGCCTGTTTTTCAACCGTATCCGCGTCAAAATAAACCTGACCAACCGCAGCGCCCGGTGAAGCATTCACTCCTGAAGCATAAAGGCGACCTTCCTTGATGGCGTAGCCTTTTGTCTCAGCCGAAAACTGGGGGTGCAGCAATGTATCCACATCAGCGGGTGTGACCCGCATCACCGCTTCTTCACGGGATATGATCCCTTCATTGGCAAGATCAATGGCGATTTTCACAGTGGCGAGCGCGGTGCGTTTGCCATTTCGGCATTGCAGCATCCATAACTTGCCATGCTCAATGGTAAATTCCACATCCTGCATATCACGATAATGCAATTCAAGTTTCTTAATGATCTCGAGGAATTGTTTATTGGCTTCCGGCAGATCTTTACCCAGTTTCTCAATTTTTTCAGTGTTGCGAATCCCGGCGACCACATCTTCGCCCTGGGCATTCAGCAAATAATCGCCATATAATTTATTCTCGCCCGTTGAAGGATTGCGAGTAAAGGCCACGCCAGTACCGGAGTCTTCACCCATGTTACCAAAAACCATGGTCTGAATATTTACCGCGGTACCAAGATCATCAGGGATATTAGTGGCGCGCCGATAATCCACCGCGCGTTTGCCATTCCAGGATTTGAAAACCGCTTCGGTGGCTAGTTTCAATTGCTCGAGGGGATCCTGCGGGAATTCAAAACCCTTGTGATCGCTGATCACCTTCTTGAAGACCTCGATCATATCTTTGAGATCCGCGGCGGTCAGTTGGGTATCCAATTTATAGCCTTTGATCTGCTTAACACCCTCAAGGTGCTTCTCAAAGGCCTCATCTTCTATTCCAAGCACGACAGAACCAAACATTTGAATCAGACGCCGGTAAGAGTCATACACAAAGCGTTCATTATTTGTTAGTTTGACCATACCTTTGGCTGTGTCATCGTTGAGACCAATGTTGAGAACCGTATCCATCATCCCCGGCATTGAGAACTTAGCGCCTGAGCGGCAGGATACCAGCAGGGGATTCTTTACTGAGCCGAACTTTTTGCCTGTGGCTTTTTCGATCTTCAGCAAAGCCGCCAACATCTGATCCCATAAACCATCGGGAAAATTCTGTGTGGCCTGGTAGGCGTTACAAGCTTCTGTGGTCACCGTAAATCCGGGAGGAACTGGTAAACCAATACGGACCATCTCGGCCAGGTTAGCCCCTTTACCACCCAGCAAACCCCTTACACCTTCCCAATCATTCTTAACATATTGTTCAACCTGCTTGATCTCGCTGAACAAAAAAACCCACTTCTTTTCTTCCATATTTTTCCTCCAAACCTATGATAAAAACCACCCAAAATCAGGCGGCATATTTTCGAAGTATAAATTTTACCACACCGCGTTGGCTTTTATGACCGTAATTGTCACATTTTCAGATCAAATCTCCAACGCTATTCGAAATCTACTGTAAATACATTGAAAGGTAAAAAAATGAAAAACAGCTTGATAATTATGCAAATGAAACAGGTCTCACAGATGCGAATACTGATAATTGACGACGATCCTGCCGGTACTGAAATTTTGGAGATGCTTCTCTCTCCCACCAAAGCATTGATTCGTCACGCCTGCAACGGTGAATCCGGAATCGCCCTGGCCAGGGAATTTAATCCGAATATTATCCTTTTGGATTATATGCTGCCCGGCATTGATGGCTTGCAAACCACCAAGGGGCTCAGGAAGATCACCAACGCGCCGATTATGATCCTTTCCGTCCTGGATGATCCTGTGACGCTTGCCAAAGTATTGAATGACGGCGCGGATGATTACCTGATCAAACCCGTCTCCCGTGAGGTAATACTCGCTCATGTCAACAACCTCATGCGCCGTTTTGACCAGAAGCACAAAGAGCAACCCAGCTTGATGGTGTCGCTGCAGTCAGCGTAAAAAAAGAACCTTTCGGGTTCTTTTTTTTATTTATTCTGTTTCCTGATCCATTCAAGCGCGTCATCTTTGGTCCTGATCTTCCCGCTCACCTGTTCACAGATCAAGTTTTCAATTAATTCTCCAATACGCGGACTGGGCGTGAGTCCTAACTCGCGCATGATCTCATCACCATCCAACAACGGGCGCGGGTGAACCGCTGCAGGTTGGTTGAACCAGGCGCTCACAAGTTGTCCGGCGATTTCTAAACGTTTCAACCACTCCCCCTGGTCTTGATCAGCTGCATTCCTGGCGTGAAAACTGGCCAAACTGAAAAATATCAGATCAATTCCCGTCAACCCTGTTACTTTAAAGTAACGATAGGTTTCCAACGCGGACGGAATATCTCCAGATAAAATCTGTTCCGCATAATCACGACAACGGAGTAGAGTATCGATTATCTCCGCTTCATCAATCGAAAGCGCGAGACTATCCCGGATCTCATTTATAGTATACCTGCTGGATCCGTCCAGTAGGGCGCTCAAGTAGATGAGCGCTTTTCGACTGCGCCCGGAGGAATTTTCTTTAAAATAATGATCCTGAAGCGCCGCTTTGAATTGCCCGAAAGTTAACATCAATGAGGTTAAGTGAAAAGCTGCTTGTTTGTTCCCTGGTGAGTTGGTGGTTATCGCGCTGATCACCTCTTCCAGAACCCGGCTTTGGTCCAGGGCTTCCCTGTGATCCGCGCGGATTTGCAACGGTATGAACTTAAAAATATCAAAATGGAGTAGAAGTTGTAATGCGACGTGAACTTTTTCACCATTCAGGATCTTACAAAGCTCGTCCCTCTTGCGTTCTATTGATATCGTGGTGAGTCCAGGTATTGCCTCTTTTAATAATCTCACGGTTTGAGGTTCAACTTTTAAACCTAGCGCCACCGCGTAACGGATCCCCCGGATCACACGCAGCGCATCGTCTTGCAGGCTGTGCTGGGATACGGTTCTCAACCGCTTCTCCTGTAGATCCCTTCCCCCTTTGTAGGGGTCAATGATCATTTCTGGCATAATCAAGTCAACCGCCATTGCATTGATCGTGAAATCACGCAGTGCCAGGTCATCAATGATGGTGTCTCCACGCTGTACAGAAAAATCAAAGATCCTTCTTGAGCCAATCTGCTCTTCAATGAGAACCCGACAGGTATTTCTTTGCTCATCCAGCACATAAAAAACACCACCCAGCTGGTTGGCAAAGTGCCTGGCTATCTTACGTATATCTCCCAATCCAACCAGGTCGAAGTCTTTGACAGGATGACCCAATAAATAATCACGAACCGCTCCACCCACCAGGTAGAGCGGTTGATCAGGTGAAGTAAACTCCGTAATTCGCGTAATAATTTCTGGAAAATACACCAGTTTACCCTTCGGTCAATTCGTTATACTTATCCAGGTCGACCACCCCGATAAAAGGCAGGTTGCGGAAGTAGTCATCCAGATCCAGCCCATAACCAAAGACGAATTTGTTAGGGATCTTAAACCCACTGTAGCGGATCGGTACTGGAACTTCTCGGCGCTCTTCTTTATCCAACAGCGTACAAACGCTGATGCTCGCTGGACGGCGTGTGGCGAGAAAATCCATCACCGCAGAGATGGTATGACCACTATCGATGATGTCTTCAACAAGGAGCACATGCTTATTGTAAATATCCAGGTTCAAGTCAAGGGTAATACGCACCTGCCCGGTGGCTTCGCGTCCGCCCACACCATAAGACGATACCGCCATAAACTCGATCGCATGAGGAATTGTGACTTGGCGCATGAGATCTGTAAGGAATAACACGCCACCTCTTAATATACAAACCAGCACCAGGTCGCCCTTGTCCTTGTAATCGCGGCTGATCTGCTCACCAAGTTCAGCGATCCTTGCGCGTAGTACTTCAGAGGAAATGAGAACTTCGCTCAGATATTCATGGTAGTCGTGCATTCGTCCTCCGTTATTGATTACTCTTTTGGAACTTCGTGATGCAGACGGCAGCGGGCTTCATAAAGTTCAGAAGCTCCCACAATGATCACTGGATCGTCGTATCGGGCGGGTCTTCCATTTACCAGGCGCTGAGTACGACAGGCAGGTTCACCGCAAACCATGCAAATAGCCTGTAATTTATCCACCTGTTCAGCGCGTGCCATTAAAACCGGCATACAGCCAAAAGGTTCACCTTTGAAGTTAAGATCCAATCCGGCAACGATCACCCTCAAGCCACGATTAGCCAATTCCTCTACTACATCCACTATATTGTCATCAAAAAATTGAGCTTCATCAATCGCAACTACAGTGGTGCTATCTGCGAGTTGTTCCAGGATCTCTTTAGAAGATTCAAGTGGTGTCGCGTCAAACTCGGAACCCGCGTGTGATGTGACCTTTTCCAGGCTATATCGCCCGTCTATCGCCGGTTTGAACACCTGTACAGCCTGCTTAGCGATAGTCGCCCGGCGCAAGCGTCTGATCAACTCATCTGTCTTTCCACAAAACATTGAACCACAGATAACTTCTACATGACCGGTTTTCGTCGTCATTTAAACCTCCGGAAGATATCATAGATTCTACCTTAATTCAGAATATTCACAAAAGATGCTGCAAAATAAAAATACCCCCGGTTTTAGCCAGGGGTATTGATCGGGTGAAGAAAACTAAACTACAATCTCTTCTGCGGCTGAGGGCAGTGTGTAGCCCATCTGGCGCAGGTTCTTTTTCATATCGATGAGAGATTTCCGGCCAAAACCTTCGATGGCAAGCAAAGCGGCTTCACCTTCAGTAAGTTTTTCGAGTACTTTACCCACATTGTCGAGTCCGGCTTTTTCAAGCGCTTCTGCGGCACGAGCGGTCAGACCGATTTCTTTTACCGAACGATCGGGTGAAGTTTTGGCGTCAATCTTGGCTTTTTTACCTTCGACATAATCCTGGCGGGCTTGCAGCTTCTTGTAGAAGCGGTCCACCTGACCTTCAATGTCGATGATGCGTTGCTGCTGCCCGGTGAAGAACGGGTGGCATTTGGAACACACTTCCGTGTGGATCTCTTTTTTAGTTGAGCCGGTGGTCCAGGTGTTACCGCACGAGCAGGTCACCCTGGCTTCCGGGTAGTATGTTGGATGAATTCCTTTTTTCATTCTCGCTGACCTTCCTGATTGGCTTTTTACAATTGTCTAATAAGACGGATTTGTAAAAAAATAAGTTTTACTCAGAGACTGCTGGTTTTACATTTACCCGTTTCTGTCCATTGGGCAGCGTCTCAAATTCAACGACACCTTCTGCAACTGCAAAAAGTGTGTCATCAGTACCGACCTTGACATTCAGCCCCGGCTTGATCTTGGTGCCGCGTTGGCGGACAAGAATGTTGCCCGAAAGGACTTCCTGACCGGCAAATTTTTTCACACCAAGGCGCTGCGCGTTACTGTCGCGGCCATTTCGACTGGAACCACCACCTTTTTTATGTGCCATCTTCCCTACTCCACTTCTATCGTTTCAATTTTCAGACGAGTATAGCGCTGGCGGTGACCGGTTTTCACGCGGATCCTCTTCTTGGGAGAGTACTTGAACGTATCCACTTTTTTGCCCTTAATGTGGTCAACCACAGTGGAGGTTACTTGAGCACCCTTTACCGATGGAGTTCCGACCTGGATCTTTTCGTCTTCGACTACCAGCAGCACATCTTCGAATTTGACCGACTGGCCAGCTTCCACATCCAACAGGTCTACATCGATCGTAGCCCCTTCGACGGCTTTATATTGCTTACCGCCGCTTTCAACAATTGCGTACTTCATTTTAAGATTCTCCAATCTTCACTTCACCGTTACCTCGCGACATTTTGCGCCAGTCCGCGGGGAAGTTGGAATTCTGACAACCCGACAGTACAACTGCCTGGTTGAAAGGCAGACGCAATTATAAAGGCTGTATAGCCGGCTGTCAATAAACATTTAGTGTGACGTTTGTACTATTTTTTTAACTTTCGCCCCTCGCCAACACGGATGGTGATCCCTTTTCTATCCAGGTATTCAAGAAATGCCTGGGCGATCTTACGGCTTGTGGAAAAATGATCACGAAATTGCGCCAGCGTCAATATCTCCCCTTTTCCGCATTCCAACTGAACAAATTCCAGCATTTTTTTATATTCTTCAGTCCTTAAGAAGGATTCTGCTGAAAGCTGAACCAACTTGCCCTGGTCTAAAAGGGATTGATACACTTCATCGGTCAATGCAGCACGGGCATCTTTCACATTAGGAGGATTGAAGATGTCCTGATCGATTGCTTTCCAGAACTCCGATAACCGTTTGCTTTGATTTACTGAATACCTGGGTTTAAAACCTGCTAAAGCAACAACCCCATCGTTCTCGAGTATCAAATCTTCTGTCTTCCAGGAGTACAAAAAGGCGTTAAGTTCCCGCGAAGGTACACGCAAACGGTGTTGCAGATCCGCAACATGGATGCCGATTTTCAATGGATTTTCTAGATAGAAATCTCGCATAACACCATTGAGTCTATCGGTCATGAATTGCCAATAAAAAGCATCCACGTAGATTTCTGAGTCTGTTTCAGCAACTGAGAAACGCCTCACTTTTCGCGCGTAAATCAGCGAGCTCAACACACCGATGATTAGATCGGTTTCCTGCCTGGCCTGTTTTAAAATCTCCGCCAGTGTGATGAACGGGTGATCACCGATCAGAGCTGACAGTCTATCCTGCTCCGATGGTGAAGTTAGCAACTCAAAGCGTGAGATGACTTGATCGTCGTCCAGTTTGTAGCGCCGTTTTGGGTGAGGGTCCACAACTGCCCCTCCGCCAATCGTCTGAGCCGGAGACATGCGTCTGATAATAAACCGGTCATCCTTTTCTGCCACTATCGGGTGTTCCAATTCCAATTGTACCCAGGCCCAATCCCCGGCATTCAGGCTTGGTTTTTTAAGCAATCGCACGCGCGCAGTGGTCTCAGCGCTCGCAACGAACAATTTGACCCTGTCATCGTGTTTGACCCCAATTGAAGCATCTGCCACCAGTTGCAGCCGGGCATCAATGCGTGTGGTCGGAATAAAATCACTGGGATGCGCGATCGTATCCCCCCTTTTAACCATTGAAACGTCTATTCCACTTAGATTCATCGCCGTCCGACTGCCCGGAAAGACCTCATTCTCCTGTTTATTATGGCTTTGCAACCCTCTAATTCTTCCATGTACCATCGACGGGAGAATTTCGATCTGGTCATCAACACGAAAAGTACCCCCAGATAGCGTACCTGTTACCACCGTTCCAAACCCTGAAATAGAGAACACCCGGTCAACTGGCAGCCTTGCCTTACCGGTATTGACTCGTGGGTTAAGCGAGCCCAGAACTTCATCTATTGCCTGTTGTAAAGCGGGTAATCCTTCTCCCGTCGCGGCAGACACACGCACGATTATGGCATTTTCCAGCACGCTTCCCTTTAGAAACTCTCGGATATCAAGTTCAAGCAGATCCATCCATTCTGGATCTTCGATCAAATCTACCTTGTTCAGAACCACCAGGCCGGTTTTAATTTGCAGAAGGTCAATGATCGCCATGTGTTCACGGGTTTGCGGCATGATGCCTTCATCAGCAGCGATCACCAGCAGAACCGCGTCTATACCGCCGACCCCAGATAACATGTTCTCAATAAAATCACGATGACCTGGAACGTCCACAATCGCTACAGTACCAACCTGTTCAGATTCGTACCAGGCGAATCCCAGGTCGATTGTCATCTGACGTTTTTTTTCTTCTTTAAGGCGATCAGGGTCAATCCCCGTCAAAGCATGCACCAGGGTAGATTTACCATGATCCACATGGCCGGCGGTGCCGATCACTCGCATGTGCCCGTTTAACCTCTTTTTCCGATTGAACGTTCATAAGATCCAAGAATCTCGTTAGCCACATTAAGCAGACTCTTGATCCTCTTTTCTGTATCTTCGTTTATTACATGAATGTCGTCGATCAGCTTTTGACTGATATCTTCCAGGCTGGTGATACGTTCGGCCAGTTTTACGATCTCACGATCACTCTCACGGATGGACTCTTCCTGGCTGAGCGAGTAATTGGTCCAACGTTTTTGATCATCTGCCTTAAACGCAATCCACTCCTGCCTGAATCGCTCCTCAACAAGTCTGTTCATTTCACTGATCTCGTTCAAACGGCGGTCAAGGCGTTGGTTGATGTCATCAAATTCAGACTGGGATTTTTTAACTGTGCGATTCACATTTTGCAGGTCAACCAGTTGATTCTGCACATAGTTGCTCAACTCCTGCAACTGAGCCAGCTTTTCCTGCCAATCTTTAATAAATCCTTCCCGGTCAATGGTCTGCCTGGACTGTACTTCAATGAACGCGATCTGTTCCTGCTGGCGCTGTTGTTCGCGGGCAATCAGATCGTTGATCTGTCCCTCCAGTTTGCGAACAAACTCACGCTGTGAATCAATGGTGGTTCTCTCTTCCTCGATCTTCTTGCGCATTGCGGTCAGATCAATTGCCTGGTCTGAAACCCGCTTGGATTCAATGCGGTAATTATCCTCGATCAGCTTGATGCTGCGCTGAAGCTCCTCATCTTTTGTGCGCAAGTCAGGAAAGAGCTTCGCCAGCTCATCGATGCGCTGATTAAGGTGATAATCATTCTCGATCTTGGATTGGACATCTTTCTTCAATTCATTGATCGATTTGACCTCATTTTGTATTTCAAGCAGCCTGGTTTTATAAACTTCAAGATCTTCTTTGCGCTGATTCGTGAGCGTGCTTTCCACTGTATTGATCCTTTTTTCAACCTCTACCACGGGTTTCGACAGATCAACACGCAATTTGGATAACGCCTCTTCATATTCTTCGTACCTGACCAGGTTGATGGTGGAACGTTTGACTTCATTGTTCAGATGCTTGATATCGCGCTTTTGCTGCGTAATGGTCTCTTGCAGCGCTGAAACCTGCTCAAGAAGATCAGCTATTGCCTGCCTGTCTCTCCTGCGCTCTGCATCCAGAAACTCAAACCTTTTTTGAATCTCATCATTTTCCATAGTAGAACCCTTTCTATCGCATTGATCGCAAATTTACCATAACACTGGAATATCAGAAATAAATGGCTTGATCATCAACGCGGTCAATTGTGGATAAAAACCAATGAGGATGAGTATTAACACACCGATACTGATGATCACAATCTCTGATATTTTCTCATTAATTTCTCGTTTTTCTCTATCAGGTGTGGTCATCGTCATGAATAATTTCACTACACCAACGAGAAAAGCCGCCAATCCGACAGCGATCCAAATCAGCGTGGAAGCGAAGGACTGTCCCAATCGGGTTAACAATTCAAAACGTACCGGAAAACCTGCAAAAAGCGGAAATCCTGTGATCGAGAATAATGCAACAAGTACTCCGATCGTAGCAAAAGGCAGCTTCTTTCCAATTCCTCTTACACCTATCGTGGTCAAAGAGAACCCGTGGTTGGAACAAACCGAGATCGAAAAGCTGAGCAAACCCAGGGAAAAGATGCGCGGTATAAAGGATTGATAGAGCAGTTGAACAGCTTGCGCTGATCTTATACTGAGCACTAGCAGTGAAAAACCTGTTTCAAGCAGTACAGTGTAGGCCAACAATCGCTTCAGGTCTTTATCTACACTGCTCAGGATACCTGTCGTTACGACCATGATCACCCCTACAACCATCAATGCCGGAGTAAGGTAGGCAGCTGATCTCAACCAAAGCAAGCTGGAGATGTAATCCATAATGATCAACAGGGAGATCACCGGAAAAAGACTGAAAAGAAAACCGAACAGGTATGGATGGACAGCCTGGGAAAACTGCGGTAGCCATGAGTGGAAAGGAAATACAGCCAGCCAGATGGAAAAACCGATAAGTAAAAACACGACCGCGCTCAATAATCGTGATGCATCCGAGACACTGGCCTGGTTTCCTCCCAGGATCCATCCTGCGAACATAATACAGGGCATGGCCAATGAAAGATAAATGAGGAAGCGGATGATTCCAGGTTCGGGTAGTTGAGTTTTTTCTTTGACCATCAGTATCGTAAGAAGTACTGCCAGTTCAACGAGCAGCGCAGAATAAAGGAACGGCTGAACCGCCAACGCGGCAATAAGCAGACCTGTTATGGCAAGCGATAACGGGACAAACTTGGCTGGAACTGATTTGACATCCAGCGCCAGCATGTAAATGAGCAGCGTGGTATAGATCAGGCTAAGCGTAAAACGATCAGCGTTTTCCAACAGGAGCGACCGCCCGAAAATGTAAAGGACCGGTGTGATGTCGATCGAGATACTTCCCAAATGCAAAACATTCCCGATAGGCTGCACAATGGCTGTGAGGGCCAGTGTCAAACTAATTACGATACCTATGATCTTTAGTAGACTTGGATAACGCACCAGGAAAAGTAGAAAAGCTGATGTAACGACCGGGATCACGATCCATAACACAGGGGCGCTCATTGATCATCCTCCATCTTTGGAGGAGTAATGAGATACGAGCCAACCACCGCGATCAACAGGAATACTGCCGCCAGCAGTCCATTCACCAGTAGCGATTGCTCGATCGCTCCATAAAGGATCTCAAAACCCACCAGTATCGTTAATAGGCCTACAATGATCTTGAATGGCTCACGCGATACTCCCAGCATCAGAAACCCGCAGAACAGGATCGACAAAGCCGGTAAAGTCTGATCGACACTCAGTGAAAGATAAATTGTTGTTTTGTGCAACGTGAAAATGACCAGGAGCAGACAGAAGACCAAACCCAACCCACGAAAAACTCTGCCTGTCCGGTTACCGTGTGATTCCAACTGTTGACCGGGATCCGGAGCCAGAGACATCAGAACGATCGCCATGATTGCGGTGATCAATTTACTTAATGCAAAACCGAAGGTCCAAAATTGAAAATTGATCGAAAAGACCATAAAGACTACCACGCAATATGCAATTATGATCGATCTACGGGAATCTGAAAGCTGCAGCCAGAACAACCCAAAAACCAACACGGTCACACTTATATAGTTAAACCAGTTTTCCATCAGGGCGCCTGTTTAACAAGTAATAACGAGAGAAGAAGAACGATAAACAGAAAAGACCAGAGGACTCCACCGTCTCCTTCTAACACCCTGGCGAACAGACGTACCCCTTTATCGATAAGGAAACCGATGGACGACAATAATTTATCAATCCACGCAAAGCGCAGTAGATCTCCAGGGACTTGCAGGATCCTTTCCAGCAACTTGAATCCTTCTCCATGCCTGTTCCGGAAGAAAATAATCCTTCTGGAGAATAAAAAAAACGCGGTAAGAATCACAATGACCAGAACAAGTGTGGTTATCCACGGCCACCAATTTACAAAAATGATTTGGATACGAAGGAAGAACCCCACAATCAACCAAGGTGCTGCCGCAATAAAATACAGGGCAATGGTATGAAAGAGCAACATCCAGGGTTCTAAGTTATCAGTTCTTTCAGCACGCTGCACTGCGTGTTTGAGTACGCCAGCGATCAGGATAGCGTAACAGATTACCCACATGATCCTGAAGAACAAAGGAGCGGTACCATTAAAAAGCCCAGAAATTGCCGCTGAAGGGGTGAATGGAATGACAAGCAATCCGGCTACTAAAATCACGATAAAGGGATTTATTCTACTCAATCTTGGGGAGTATAAAAACAACCCCGATCCTCCTGTTACCAGCACTGTAGCGATTCCCATCAGGGCATCAGTATTCCCGGTGAGCAAAGTTGCCAAGCCGAAACCAGCCATTGCAAAGAGCCAGTGAGGGCGTCCTTGTATCTCGTTGGAAGCGCTAAACCATCCGATCGATGCATATAGGATAGCGATGGTTAACACACCGTAAATGAATCCTTTATCAATTTCAGGCGCTCCAGATCGGGCAATGAACGTGATGAACGCAAAGGAGGTCATCATCGGCAGCGTTCGAATCAATGAGATGATCCCGCGTTGGTACACAGGCGCATCAATATAAGGCTGATAGAGCGGCAATGTTCCCATTCTAAAAAGAACCAGCAGGATCAGTGTCCACCACAATTGTGGGGAGAGATCAAGAGGTGTTCCTGTGGCAGTATCTAAAGGCACGATCGAGGTAAAAATGATCAACAAAAGGATGCCTATGGCACGAAATAAAACAGATGTGATAGCGGAAGCATGACTTTTCGGTCGTCCAATCAACACGGCTAACACGCCAAATTCAATCAAGTCGATCAAAGACCAGGCGAGCACAAAAGCAAGGATTGACCGGGCAAGGATCGCCAGTAAACCAAAAGCAGTTAACAGCATTGAAGCAGTAAGCCTAAACAGGTAATTTGGAGTATCAAGGTATTTGGCTTCTGAAAAAACCACCGCCACCAGTAAAGTAATCAAAAGAAATCCAATTGTCCACTGTTCAGAAGAATAGTTGAGCACCACTGAATGACCTGAAAATGGATCGGGCAGCCAATTCAAAACTTCTACAGGGGCAGGTTTAAGAAACGCACTTGGTAACCAACTCAACCAGGCACCAAAAGAAAGCACCGCTCCCAACAACCAGATTGAACCCACCCGGAATTTGACCAGACTGAGCACCAGAATGACTACGATTGCAACCAACAGGACTAAAACCGGGGTGAGTAACAGCATCAGCGAGCTCTATGCCAGCTTTGTGAAGGTTTTACGGTGCAGGTAACGCCCCCCACCTGCTGCTCCATGCCATTTTTCATCTTGGACCACAGTGCGACCTCTAGAGATCACCTGAACAGGATAACCTGTTAATTGCCAGTCCTCGTACAGGTTGTAATCGGTACGCTGCTGCGAATGTTCCTTACCGTACGTGACAGTTTTTTGGGGATCCCAAATCACAATATCAGCATCAGAACCCGGGGCCAGTGTTCCTTTCTGGGGGAAAAGGCCAAATATTTTTGCCGGGTTGGTACTTGTGAGCGCAACAAATTCTGTGATAGAGAATTTGCCGGAAGTAACCATTTCCGTCCACAAAACCGCTAATCGATCCCCAACTCCCGGCAATCCATTTGGTATTTTTGTAAAATCACCTTCACCCAGCTCTTTTCCGGGTATGGCAACCTCTACCCCTTCATACTTCAAGGGTCGCCTACCGTCAAAATAAAATGGACAATGATCCGTGGCGATCACCTGGATGATTCCCCGCTTTACGCCTTCCCATAACCTTTTTTGATCAATTTGTGTGCGCAAGGGCGGTGAACAGATCCATTTCTCACCATCCGGTCTTTCCAGGTCGGCTTCAGTGAAAAACAGGTATTGCGGACAGGTTTCTCCCATCACTTGCAATCCTTTACTACGGGCGTATTCCAGCATATCCACTTCACCCGCCACGTTCATGTGTACCAGGTAGAGTGGGGCTTCCGCCATAGCCGAAAGCGCTGCCCCGCGCAGGGCTGCCTCAACCGCTCCCCAGGCAGGCCTGGTGCGGGCGTGCCATATCGGGGTCGTGTGTCCGTTCTGAAGCGCTTCCTGGACCAGTAGATCGATCACATCTCCATTTTCAGCGTGCAGCATGGTAAGCAATCCATGTTTACGGGCAATACGCATGACACGCAAAATATCACTATCCGCCAGACGCAGCCGGTTGTTATAAGCGGTAAAAACTTTTAGGCTTGTTACTCCTTCTTCTACCAATAAGGGTATTTGTGCTTCCACTTGCGCTGTCAGGTGGGTGATGTTCATGTGTAAACCATAATCCACAGCCACTTTCGCATCCGCTTTGCGGCGCAGGGCTGCCACACACCCCAACAAGTCATCTGAATCCTGTGAAACAAAATCGATCACGGTGGTGGTGCCCCCAAATGCCGCAGCTTTTGTGCCGGTGTAATGATCATCGCTTGAGAAGGTACCGAACATAGGCAGGTCAAGATGCACGTGTACATCAATTCCACCCGGCAATATGTATCGTCCGCTTGCATCGATGACGTCCATCCCCGGTTCCACGGCTATACCCGGTTCAACCCTGGTGATCTTCTCGCCCTCGATCATGAGATCGGCGGCTAAAGTATTAAACGAGGTGACGACCTGTCCATTTTTTATCAAGGTGGTCATGGTCAAAATCCTGTACGGGAAAAGTGTCTCAAACCGTTGTTGTTATTCTACCAGTAATATGAAGCGCTAATAATCATCCAGGTTCGCTTCTGGAAGCGACCCATTCAATCCAAGGATCAGCTCGATCAACGCCGGGTCGATCTGTGGATTTCCGGTATTCTCCGGTTGACCATATGCTGCTTTTTGAGACCGTTCACGCAATGTTTTCCACAAGATCTCCCGTTCCTCATTGCGTACGACAAGATCGTTTACGTTGTCAGCAAAATTGAACAAAGTACCTGTTGTGTAAAGAAACGTGATCCGCTTCCACGCCCCCGCCCTTATCGGATCTGAGCGGCGTTGCAGTGGACCGAGTTGTATCTTGTAGTATTCTTCGTGCGCCCTCGGATGCTCCTTCTCGTCCCTTAGTATTTCCCTCCGCGTGGTAAGCTCATGGCCGCGGTATTCCGCGTAGTACTCCACCTGCCAGCGATGTGCTTCACCAAAATTATTACCCTGGTAAAACGCCAGGTAGTCTACCTCGATCACTTTTGGAGCGGATTTGAGAGGGATACGATACCAACCCAGCATCCTGGCAATATCCAGATCTTTCTTAGCTGGCAAATAACAAACCAGAATGAGAGTATCCACTGGAAGGTTCATGACGTGGGCAAGCTTCTCCATAGGCTATATTAAACGATCAACCTGGAGTCATATGACCCCAGGTTGAGAAGAATTATCTTAAAGCAATCCGACACGATCATTAAATTCGTCGATCAATGCGTCCATTTCACCCAGTTGTCCCTGGAATCCGGTCCAGTAATCTGGATCATCCCACTGAGCCAGGATCTCTTCGTAGGTTTTGCCTTGCTGCTCCACCCAGGTGTAATACTTGAGGTTGTGCACTCTCTTTCGCTCGAATTCTGATAATTCAAGCATGTTGTCGGTGGATTCGCCCATCAGGCTGGCTGCATATGCTTCAGCCGCGTCTGTCGTTGTAAAAGGACCGAAATCGTTCTTATATTCGTCTATACGGGTGTTGTAAAGCTCCATAGAATCGGTCAATACGATGAGTAGAACATCCTTGTCGGTCATTTTATAATACTTCGCCATCTTGACCGCTGAAAGCATGTTGGCGATCCCGGAGAAACCCATCAACCCCAGATTAGCGATCACCTCTTCGGGTACACCCTGTTTGGCAAGATACGCTTTCCCCTCAGGCTCATTGAACAAGCGCACGATCTTGACCACATCGTTGTCATCAATGGCAGTGATCAGATCGGTATTTTTAACATTATGGATCCACGGCACATGCTTGTCGCCAATGCCCTCAATACGGTGAGAACCAAAGCCGTTTTGTAGCAGCGTTGGGCATTGCAGGGCTTCACTGGCAGCGATCTTCATTGTCGGATACTTCTGCTTGAGATAATCCCCGCAGCCAATGGTACCGGCAGAACCGGTGGTGAGCGCGATCCCCCTGAAAGCATCACCCGGGCGAAGCTCCTTCGCGAGGATCTCCTCCATGGCGTGTCCGGTCAGGTCATAATGCCACAGGTAATTGCCAAATTCCTCGAACTGGTTGAAGATCATCAGATCCTCACCCGACTTGCGTAATTCCCAGCACTTGTCAAAAATTTCTTTCACGTTCGATTCACTGCCAGGGGTGGCGATCACTTCGCCAGCGATCTTTTCGAGCCATTCAAATCGTTCCTTGCTCATCCCCTCCGGAAGTATAGCTATGGAATTGCATCCCAGCAATGCTGAGTCATAAGCGCCGCCGCGGCAGTAATTACCTGTTGATGGCCAGACCGCCTTTTGGGTGGTCGGTTCGAATTGCCCCGTCACCAGGCGTGGCACCAGGCAGCCGAATGCCGCGCCAACCTTATGCGCCCCAGTCGGGAACCATTTACCTACAAGTGCGAATATGCGGGCATCCGTTCCGGTAAGGCTGGAGGGAAGCTCGATATAGTTGACCCCGCCAAAACCACCGCCAAAGGCCTTCGGTTCATTCTTCCATGTGATCCTGAACAGGTTGCGTGGGTGGAGATCCCATAAGCCGATCCCCTTCAGTTCGTCCTTGATCTTTGCTGGGATGAGTTCCGGGTTGCGTTGCTGGGCAAAGGTCGGGATGATAATATTGCGTTCCCTGGCTTTCTGTATTGCGCGTTCCTGGCGTTCCTTGATAACAGTCAGATCGATCTTAGCCATTAGTCTCTCCTGTTGTTATGGATTAAGCGAGTTGTCTGGGGCTTCACTTACGATGTAAAGCGGGCGGCCTTTTACTTCATCATAGATCCTGCCCACGTATTCACCCAGTATCCCGAGCGAGATCAGTTGCACCCCACCCAGGAATAATACCGCGATAAGGGTTGTCGCCTGACCGAAAAAGAATTGCGAGCCAACCAGGCGGAGGATGATCACCACTGGAATAGCAAGGATGGCGATACCGGCGGATAGAAAACCTATCCACATGGCAATTTGCAGCGGCACGTACGAAAAACTTGTGACTGCCGTTAATGCCAGTTTGAGCATCTTCTTAAACGGGTATTTTGTCGTCCCCGCAAAGCGCGCAGCCCGCTTGTAAGGAACGCCGATGGAGCGAAACCCCACCCAGGCTGACATGCCGCGCAGGAAACGGTGCCGTTCCCGCATGGTGTTCATTACGTTCACTACCTTGCGGTCAAGCAGGCGGAAGTCCCCGGTGTCAAGAGGTATCTTTACATCGGTGATCCTGAAAATCGTGCGATAGAAGATCGACGCCGTGATCCGTTTGAACCAGGTTTCGCCCTCGCGCTCAGAGCGTTGCGCGTAAACCACCTCATACCCTTCCCGCCATTTCTGGATCAAATCCAGGATGACTTCCGGTGGATCCTGCAGATCAGCATCAATGATCACCACCGCGTCACCGCGGGAATAATCCAACCCGGCGGTCACGGCGATCTGGTGTCCGAAATTCCGCGCGAAGATCACCGGACGAACTCGGGTATTCCCGCCGGCGAGTTCCCTGATCTTCTCAGTAGAGCCATCCGTGGACCCGTCGTCAACCAGCACCAGTTCCCAGTCCTCGCCGGTTTGATCCATCACCTCGGCTACACGCTCTACAAGCGCGTCAAGGCAGCAGATCTCGTTATAGACCGGCGCGATGATCGAAAAAACAGGTTTCATGCTACAGCCCTTTGTCCAATAATTTCCGTAAAGCCGTCATACTCGGCTCAATTATAGCCGCATTTGGAACCGCCATCATCGCCGCGCGGATATCCTTCAAACCGTTGCCGGTATTGACCACCACAACCGGGTCATCCGCACCGATGATCCCTTCAGTAAGGGCTTTCTTCAACCCGGCCAGGGCAGTAGACCCCGCTGGCTCAGAAAATATTCCATTTACACCTAGGTCCGCTATCGCGGCAATGATCTCAGCATCTTTAACTTTGAGGTACGCGCCGTTAGTTTCAACGGCGGCCCGAACCGCCCGCACCCCGTCCCGCGGCAGGTCCACGCTGATCGAATCCGCCAGGGTGGTTGAGTTAACCGGGGTAATGGTTTCGGTTTTATCGTCAAAGGCATTGGCGATGGCGGAGGAAAGTTCGGATTGCACACCAAACAGGCGCGGCATGTTCTCAAGCCAGCCCAGGTTTTGGAGATCCTTGAAGCCCCTGTGCAAACCACTGATGATGTTGCCATCTCCCACTGAAACAAAAACACAAAGCGGGTCGCTGCTTTCCTTTTTGTCAAGTCCAAGTTGTTCCCAGATCTCGTAAGCGCCCGTCTTTTTCCCTTCGGCGGTAAAAGGGTTGTAACCGGTATTACGGCAATACCAGCCGAACTCTTTAGAAGCTTCAATGGTCAGGTCAAAAGCCGCGTCGTAATTGCCATCTACCAGTATCACATGAGCGCCGTACACAAGTAGTTGAGCAATCTTGGCGGGAGGAGCCGTTTTCGGTGCAAAAATGACCGCTTTATGCCCCACAGCCGCGGCCATTCCTGCCAGAGCTGCGCCTGCGTTGCCGGTGGAGGCAGTAACAATAGTTTCCGCCTTGATCTCGCGAGCCCGGGCGACAACGATGGCACTGGCTCTATCCTTGAATGAAGCGGTGGGGTTTCTGCCCTCATCCTTCACCCACAGCCGCTGCAAACCAAGCTTTGCGGCCAACCGGTCAGTTTTAAATATCGGTGTCCATCCGGCAGCGTGTATGGGAGTCTTTTCTCCACCCGGATCCGGCACTGGCAGCAACGGAGCATAACGCCACAACGAGTTTTCAGTTCTCGAAGTGATGTCTTCGGGATGATATTTCTTCCGTGTCTTTTCGTAATCCCACAAGACATCCAGGTTGCCCCCGCAATTTGGACAGGTGTAGATGATGGAAACAGGCAGGAATTCGGAGTTACAGATGGAACACTTGTAACCGAAAAAATTACTCATGGTGCCCTTCCCTATTCATTCTCAAATGGTATTCCCAATGAAGCTGGTGGAGAGGTGCGCAGAGCCCGCAGGATCTTCGAAAGCACCTTGCGGGGTTTTTCAGGCATGGCTGCCAGTTCGCGTTCCACCCATTCAGCCCGGCCTACATTGACCAACAGGAGTGTAAAGATCATTAGCGGAAACGGCGCAGCCTGCAGGATCTGGATGGGGATGTTCGTAGAGGACTGTAAGGTAATACCCAACTGCTGCAACCCACCGAACAGATAAGCTCCAAAGGCAACTTTTAAAGGATTCCAGCCGCCAAAGATCGTGATCGCCAGGGCGATCCAACCTACGCCATCCAATCCGGAGAGCTGCCCTGCCCAACCGATCTTAACCGCCAGCGAGTACATTGGGCCAGCCAGGCCTACCAGCGCTCCACCCAGGATGGTATAGAAATATCGCAGGGCTTTCACATTCGCTCCGCGGGCGAAAGCGGCGGTGGGTCGTTCGCCAATCCCTTGCAGCATAAGACCTGGGCGTGTTTTATACATAAAGATAAACGCCACGATGATAAAAATGTATGAGGCATACACCACGAGGGAGTGATTGAAGAAGATAGGTCCGACTATCGGGATTTCAGATAAACCGGGGATGGGTACTTTTGACAGGAATATGCCGGGTTTGTTGGTGTAAGGCGCGCCGAGGAAGTAACCCAGATCGCGGCAAAGCAGAGCGAGAATGAAACCGATGGCTACTTGTGATTGTTTCAAGGTGATACTGCTGAAAGCGACGATCGCCGCGATAGCCGCCCCGATCAATGCGCCTACAATAAACCCGAGCAATATAGAGTTGGTATTCAACGCGACTACAAAACCACCCATAGATGCGAGGATGATCGTACCGTTAACCGAAAGGTTGGTCAACCCGGCTTTTTCGGTAATATTTTCGCCTATCGACGCGAAAAGCACGGGAACAGCGTATTCTACGACTCCAGCCAGCGTGGTCAGAATTGCTATGTCCATAATCTCTCCTACCGCCTTCTGACCAGACGTTTTCTCAGGCCGTCAACCAAAACAACGAATAACACCAGTATCCCTTGCAGAACGCCGGCAAAATAGGTGTTCAGCCCCATGTACTGAAGCTGGGTATTCCCGATACTAAGCGCGGCGAAGAAAATTGCCACGACCGAACTCCAAATGGGATGATAATTGACCAGCATGGCTACCAACAGACCTAAAAATCCATATCCAAAACCTGCGTCTGGGATGAGACTGTATTGTTTTGAAGTGACCAGGATAGCTCCAGCTATGCCGGCAAATAAGCCGCACATGCCAAATGCCAGTAGAAAATATCGGGTGGTGGGAATACCTAATAAATACGCGGCTTTGTCATTCTTGCCAATGGCTTTGAGCTTTAAGCCAAAATGAGTGCCTTTCAGCATGATCGCTGTTAGCACTGCAATGATGAGCGCGATGATCAGTATCGTCAGACTCAGGTTAGTGCCGGGCAGGTTGGCCAGCCTGAACTTGACATCGATCCATTCCGTTCCGCTGCCCGATGCCACCCCGGGGCGTTTCCACGGACCAAAGATCAACCAGATGGCTACCGTCTTGGCAACAAAATTCAATCCCAGGCCGCCAAATATCTCGTTGACACCGCCGTAGATCTTCATTAAACCCGGTAATAACGCCCAAAGGATCCCTCCCAACGCTCCGGCGATAAAAACAAGAATGATCACCAGGGTTGGATCCATTCCTGTCTCATCCAGGAGCCGGAAAGCACCGACCGCAAAGATCGATCCAAACACGATCTGCCCTTCCATTCCGATGTTCCACAAACCGGCGGTAAAGGTAAAAAGCAAACCCGATGTGGCGATGACCAGTGGTACCCACGACGCCACCACTGAGGTGAACTTTATGGTTGACCCGAAAGCGCCCACAATGATGCTTTTATATGCTTCGAGGGGATCGGCTTTTACCAGTAGAAGGATCAACGATGTAAAGACAAAAGCGAGTATGACAGCCGAAAGACGTATGCCAAAATCCAGAAAACCGATCTTTCGCACACTCGCGGGTGTCTTTACGAGAGGTGTCTGCGATGTCATCCAAAAACTCCTATCAGAAGAGTTACCAACCTTTACCGCCGATAAGCTGACCCAGTTCATCCACTGAGGTGGATTTCGCGTCGAGCGGGGGAGAAACAAGACCTCCAAAGAAAACCAGGATCCGGTCACTGTACTGGAGGATTTCATCCAGGTCAGAAGAAGTGAAGACGATGCTCGCGCAATCTTTGCAGCGTTCTTTCATCTTCGACCAGATCCAAATGGCAGATTCAATATCGAGCCCCCGTGTGGGGTGTTCCATGAGGATCAGGCGCAGCCTGTTGCGCAGCAATGCCAGTAATGCGCGCTGCTGGTTTCCACCAGAAAGCTGTTCGATCTGGCTTACCGGTGTGCCTTTGATGTAAAACGCTCTGATTCTCTCCTCGGTGAGATCAACAGCCGTTTTTTGATCAACAAAAAGTTCGTGGTGTTCCTCTGAAAGGATGAAATGTTCGGTTAAGGTCATCCCGGGGATGAGCCCTTCTTCCAGCCTGGAGGCTGGCAGGTAGGCGACACCGGCCTTTTGAAAGGCCAGGTAATTTTTGCCGGTGAAATCCACCTCGTCAAACAATATTTTGCCGCTTACCGGCCGCATTAATCCGGCCAGCATGCGTAGAAACAGACGCTGCCCGGAGCCTTCCATACCGGCCAGTCCGATCACCTCGCCGCATTTAATTTCAAGATTAATATTCTTAAGATGCAGACGATAATCCTCAATTCCGATCCCGTTTAATTTTATATAGGAGTCATCTTTGCAGAATGAGGTTTTCTCACCTGTCTCCACTGATTTTCCAAACATCATATACACAAATTGATCAGTGCTGTATGGCGGTTCCATTTCGCCCACCAGCCTGCCCTGGCGAAATACCGCCACCCTGTTGCATAACAGCTCCACTTCCTCAAGTTTATGCGAAACAAAGATCACCGTCAGCCCCTGCCCGGCAAGTTTTACCAGTGTGGCGAACAATTTCTCTTTTTGATTCGCGGATATGCCTGTAGTAGGTTCATCGAGGATGAGCACCTTTACCCCCAGCCAGAGCAATCTCAGAATTTCCAGCTGCTGGCGCTCACCCACGGTCATTGTTTCAACAAAAGTGTCCGGGTTGATCTGAAAATCAAATTCGTTGGAGAGCCGGACGATCTCCTTTTCAACATCTTTCCTTTTCGGGAACAATCCACCCTTCGTTCCCAACAAAAAATTATCAATCACTTTCATCGGTGGAAAATCCAATGGGTCCTGGTGCAGCATACCGATCCCCCGCATAACCGCATCTTCAGGGGAGGCGATCTTGACCTTAACATCGTCCAGCAAAATATCCCCCGAATCCGCCTGGTAATAGCCGGTGAGGATCTTCATCAACGTGCTTTTTCCCGCGCCGTTCTCCCCCAAAATTCCCTGGATGGTGCCGGAAGGGATGATCAGGTTTATGTCATCATTTGCGTGAACTTTTCCGAATGATTTATCGATGTGTTGGAGTGTAATCTTCACGCGTTATCCTCAATAACTAAAAACGTGGGGGAAGAAAGAATCTTCCCCCACGCCAGGTTGTCAATTACTCGCTCTGACCTTCCATGCCTTCCAACAGCTTGGGCAAGTACCAGACCTGTAAGTCTGTACCTACTTCACCGTCAGCCAGGTATGGTGTGCCATCCTGCAGGTTGATCGGACCGGTCCACAGGTTCAATCCACCGCCTAATTCAGCAATGAACTGGTCAACTTTCGCTGCGTTTTCAGCCGATAATGCTGCGCCTTTGTTGAAGCCAATCATCGAGGTATCGCGATTGTTGATATCCTTCCAATCGGGACCTACCAGCTCGAAACTGGATTTCCAGGTGCCGTCCATGGCAGATTTGATCGCTGCCACATAAGAGGGACCCCAGTTGAAGTACTCAACGCCCAGGCAGACATCATCCGCACCTTCGCAGGCTCCGGCGTAATCATACGGAACCGCCCAAACCTGTTTGCCATCGGCGAAGAATTTCTTGGCTTCGGTAACCGCTTCAGTGGTGTCGATCGAGCTGATGATCACATCGTAGCCGGTGTTATAAAAATCGTCGGCTACCTGTGTCGGGTCAAGCGTGACGCCAGGGATGTTGAACCAGAAACCGATCCAGGTTACTTTGAATTCAAGATCAGCCGGATCTTTGCCCAGGTATTTTTCCCAGCAGTACTTTGCGCCGAGGTAAGAGGAAGCGGCAAAGCGGCGGGTTTCATCATTGATCAATGGACCCAGGAAACCGATCTTACCGGTTTGAGAGGTGAGTGCGGCAGCGCAACCGGCGATCATTTTGCCATATTCCATCCTGCCCATGATGTTCTTCAAGTTGGGAAGATCAACGTAATTCTTGCCCTCTTTCCAGGCGGTATCTCCGGAGGCATGGATCACAAATACGTCCGGGTTTTCCTGGGCAAACTTGATAGCGTGGTCTTTTTGGTCATCCGAGTTGAAAATGACCACCTTAGCGCCTTTGGCTGCCATGTCAGCAGCGAGTTCTGAGGGGGTCATAGTGTGTGCGGTTGAACCGGTATATACATTCTCCAGGTAGAGCAGTTCAGTTCCGGGTATTTTTTCCTTCACATAAGACATGCTGTCAAAATGCGCCTGGCTCCAGCCGGCATCGTTGGCAGGGCCGACAAGCAGCAATCCAACCACGGGGGCTACGGCCGGGGCTTCAGTGGCGACTGGTGCTTCGGTGGCGGCTGGTGCTTCTGTTGGGACAGGTGCCTCAGTCGCAGGTGCTTCCGGGACGACCGGTGCTTCTGTTGGGGCTGGTGTCGCGCATGCAGTGAGCGCGAGAAGCGCAATCATCATTACACTTACAATGATCCAAATCCGTTTCGTGAACATACTTTCTCCTCCAGTTGAAGATTTCAATTAGGTTCAAGCGACGATTCACAAACTTGTTGCTGGGTTCAGGCACCTCCTCTCAAAACAAAATCCATACTCATTTATGCATGTGGAATTAATTTTTAAGCTGGGACGATTCTCCTCAAATATTGTACACGATGCAGCAATAAATAATATTGAAAAACGCGTCTTTAACCTTAAAAAAACAAAAAGAGCCTTACACTATCGTCAGGTAAAGCTCTTTTCTTTGTTATTGGTTCTGATTACTCTCGTACAATTCGTGTGCCGGTTTCACCGCGCAACGCTCGCCCGATGTTCTCGGGATTCGTCACAAGGGCTTCCTTGCCGCCAGCTTCGAGGAAATTGATGATCGCCTGGATCTTGGGAGCCATGGAACCCTTGGCAAAGTGCACGCCCTCAGCCAGATAGGCTTTCGCCTCAGCCAGCGTCATGCGGTCAAGCCACTTCTGATCGGGTTTTCCGAAATTGATGGCGATCTTTTCAACCGCTGTGGAAATGACAAACAGATCCGCGTTGATCAGCGTGGAAAGCAGGCTGGAAGCGTAATCCTTGTCGATGACCGCGGCCACACCCACACAACCGCCCTTGCCATTATCCACCACCGGGATACCACCGCCACCTACGGTAACAACGACCACACCGGCAGTGATGAGCGCGCGCACAGCTTCGATCTCAACCACTTCCACAGGGATAGGCGACGCGACCACACGCCGCCAGCCGCGTCCGGAGTCTTCCACAATTTTCCAACCCAGTTCCGCTTCACGCTTCTTGGCTTCCGCTTCATCCATGAAACCGCCAATCGGTTTGGTAGGATGCTGGAAGGCGGTATCATTAACATCCACCTTCACCTGGGTAACAATGGTTGCCACCGGCTTATTAATACCGCGACGAACCAATTCGTTCTGCAAGGACTGTTGGATCCAGTATCCGATCGAACCCTGAGTGTTCGCGCCGCACGTATCGAGTGGAACTTCGTGCATTCCCTCAACTTTGTGAGCGATCTCGGAGCGGCGCAGGAGGAATCCCACCTGCGGTCCGTTGCCGTGCCCGATCGCGACATCCCATCCTGCTTCGATCATATCCGCGATATGTTTCGCGGTTTCAGCCGCGGCCAGATATTGATCCTCAACCGTCACCTTTTTTGGATCCAGAATCAAAGAATTACCACCTACTGCAACAACTGCCAACTTCTTCGTCATGTTTACATATATCCTTTTCTATTAATATTTGATCAACTCATTGTAAGAGCCATTACCGCTTCCTGGACGTGCATGCGGTTTTCGGCTTCATCATAAACGACCGAGTGGGGACCATCGATCACGGCATCTGTTACCTCAATGTTGCGATCTGCCGGCAGCGGATGCATATATATGGCATCTGGTTTGGCCAGGTTCATGCGGCGCTCGTCCATGATCCAGCTTTCATATTTCTTGATGATCTTCGCGCCTTCCTCCACGTCTGGAGTGTGCACCATCGCGCCCCAGGATTTGGCGTAAATGATGTCCGCGTCTTTGAAGGCTGCATCCATGTCATCAACCACTTCGAAGCCAACGTTAAACTTTCGCGCCTGCTCCTGAGCCTGCTCCATTATACCCGGCATGAGTTTGAATTCGGGCGGATGAGCCAGAACAACGTCCATCCCAAATCGCGGCATTTGGAGTATGAGAGACTGCGGAACAGAGTTCGGCTTTTGATATGAAGCGGCGTACGCCCATGAGATGACCATCTTCTTCCTGCGTAAATCCCGGCCTTTTTTCTCAATGATCGTCATCAAGTCCGCCAGGCATTGGAATGGATGATACACATCACATTGCATGTTAAGCACGGGGACACGAGATGCTTTCGCAACCTCATTCAAATAACCATTCCCCACCCCCCAATCCACATGGCGGATGGCGATGCCATCAAAATAACGGCCAAAGATCTCACCGATCTCTTTGGGTGTATCACCGTGGGAGATCTGGGTTGTGCGTGATTCGATGAAAGCAGCATGCCCACCCAGGTGCGCCATGCCTGCCTCAAAGGACCCACGCGTACGGGTGCTGCTAAAGAAGAATAGCATGGCCAGTACCTTGTCACGCAGATAAGGTGTCAATTCATTCAAGGCGCGTTTTCTCTTCAGGTCAAACGCCACCTCCAATACAGTCTCGACCTCCTCTTTTGAGAAATCGAGATCTCCGATCAAATCCCTTCCGTGAAGAAACGATTGCATTTCTCCTCCTGTTAAGTAGATATCGTAATTTTACCCTATTCCATCTTCCCCAGCACAAGTGCCAGTAATGCCATCCGCATGACCACGCCATTGAATGCCTCCACCCAGTAGCGCGACCAACGGGTGATATCCACATCTGTCGGGATCTCATCCATCCGCGGCAGAGAATGCAGCAGGATGGCGTCAGATTTTGCCTTTGTGGTGAGCAGTTCGCGGGTGATTCGATAATTATCAGGGGTTAATCCGTGATCGCCTGCTTCCTGGCGTGACTTTGTGTAATCCGGTTGAACAACCGGTTCAACCAGGATCACATCAGCGCTGGCGATGGCCTGTTCCACATGCTCCACCTCCTGGAAATCCACACTGAATCGCTTGAGATCTGCCTTAAAATCCTCGGTTAGTGACATGTCAGGTGGAGAGACAAAGGTGATCGGGCAGTCAAATTGTGATAACGCGTAACCGAGCGAGTGCATCGTGCGCATACGCATATCTCCCACAGCCAGCCAGGTTAATCCGTCAATTGTGCCTTTCTCGGTGAGCACGGTGTACAGGTCGGTGAGGATCTGAGTCGGATGCTCTCCCCAACCATCACCACCGTTGATTATGGGTATCGAAGCCCATTTGGCAGCCTCGTGCGGGGCACCCTGTTGAAAGTGGCGCATCACGATGACATCACCATAATACTCCAGCATCTTGACCGTGTCTTTGATCGATTCCTGGTAAAAGTCACCTGCGCGAGTCATCTTCGCGTCAGAAAATCCTGTAACATGACCACCCAGGCGGTGCATGGCAGCTTCGTGCGCCAAACGGGTGCGGGTGCTTGGCTGGTAAAACGCGGTCACCAGTGTTTTCTCTGCCAACAGGTCGGTATTCCTGCGGCTCTTGGCGATGGGGGCCATTTCATCAGCCACTTCAAAGACATGAAAAAACTCTTCACGCTCAAAATCTTTCAGTGAAAGAATATCCCTTCCAGCAAAGCTTCTCATTTTTTTCTCCTGTTATTGATCTATTTACTTGATAGAGTTGGGCTGAAAAACACTGCCTTTTTCGAGTTGGTAGCCTCCTTTTCCAATTAAAACCGCGACCCTTTGTTTTCAATCCGGCGGATCACATGGAACCGGAAGTACCCGGGAAGAAAGTAACTGAGCGAGTAATCGATTATCCGTTCCGTACTATCGATCAGGCGGGCAGTAAAAAGGAGCAGAACATCTCCGCGCTGGATTTCAAGCGACCTGGCAATTACCGCAGTGGCTGGCACAGCCTGGATCTCTGTGAAAGAACGGTTCAACGCCGGGTCGCCGCGTTTTTCCAGAAAATCTAACACTGATCCAGTGAAACCAGTTGTTAACTCCATCTCTGTAATGATGTCCGGCAACAGCATGTCTACCAGGTACGCCACAGGGCGTTGGTCAGCGTAGATCACTCGTGAGACCTGCACCAGGCTGGTGCCTGCAGGTACAGCCAATTTCTCTGCTGCGACCGGATCAGCCGGTTTCTCACTGACCAGCAGATCCCCCATCGAAACGGTCAACCCGCTGCGGCTGGCCAGCCGTTCGATGCTTTCCAGCACCTCCAGGCCGGATTCGATCACTCTGGTTTCACCCACCACAAAAGTGCCCACTCCCTGGCGGCGTCTGATCAATCCCTGGGCTTCGAATGTGCGCATACCTTCACGCAAGGTTGCACGCGACACTCCAAGTTGCCTTGCCAGTTGTGGTTCTGAAAGCAACCGGTCTCCCGGTTTGGTTTGCCGTATGATACGCTCCAATTCAGCCTGCAATCGATTGAATGGGTGTTCCACTTTCTTGTGCGGTTCTTTCACCATAATGCCTGCGTCCTATTTAACTTTCCTGTTTACTTGATATCCGGATCTAAAACCGGAATAAAATCGAAGCGGTTCACATCCACCAATCCCATATCTGAGATCCTCAACTGAGGGATCACGACCAAACCGAGCAGACTCATCGTCATGTTGGGGTTGTTGATCGTGCAACCACACTCCCTGAATCCGTACATCAGTTTGGCTGCCTCAGCGGCAACCTGTTGCGCTGTATGTGTAGACATCAGCCCGCCAATAGGCAGCCTGATCTCACCCAGCACGTTTCCCTCGCAAAGAACAACCTGTCCTCCCCCAATCGCAGCCAGGTGATTGGCAGCCAATGCCATCTGATCTTCATTTGTACCCACTACGATCATCTGATGGCTGTCATGAGCCACTGTAGTGGCAATCGCGCAGGCTTTGTTAAGTCCAAATCCGTGCACCAACCCCACCTGCACCTTGCCTGTTGGCTGGTGCCGTTCCACGAGCGCGATTTTGGCGATATCGCGTGCCATATCCGGGTGAACTTCACCCTTTTCCACGGTCATCTCGTAGGTAAGGTGCTGCGTGGGCGCGTGGTTTTCGATCACGCCGATCACGTGCGCGGTCACTTTTTCTCCGGTTGTAGGCAGTTTGAAATCTTCTGCTCTCAGTTTGCGCGGTAAGTGAACCGAACTGGTGACCCATTCAGGATATTCTCGATCAGGTAGGTCTGCCAGCATTTCACCATCCCCAAACACGACCTTGCCCTTGGCGATGACCGTGTGGGGGCGAAAATCCTGCAGGTCTTCCACCAAGAGCATATCACCATATCGTCCTGGAGCTATCTGCCCAATTTCGCGTGATACGCCAAAATGCTCCGCGGTGTTGATCGTCGCCATCTGGATGGCGATCATTGGGTCCAGTCCCTCAGAAATTGCATGCCTGACCACACGATCCATATGACCTTCAGTGATCAGCGTTTCCGCCTGGCTGTCATCTGTGCATAACAGGAAATTGCGGCTGGACAACCCCTTTTCTGTTACGGCTTTCACCTGGGCAGATACATCATGCCAGGCAGAGCCATACCGCATCATCACCTTCATTCCCTGCCGGGCGCGTTCGATGGCATCCTCCACGCGGGTGCCCTCATGATCATCCTGCGGGCCGCCGGCGACGTATCCGTGGAATGGATTGCCAAGATCAGGCGATGCGTAGTGCCCGCCGATCACCTTTCCTGCCGCGCGCGTCGCTGCCATCTCCGCGTGGACCTTGTCATCCCCATTGAAGACCCCGGGGAAATCCATCATTTCACCCAGACCGATGATGCCAGGCCAGGTCATGGCTTCAGTGACTTCTTTTGGACCCAGTACCGCGCCCGGGGTTTCAAAACCGGGCGCTGAAGGAACACAGGAGGGCATCTGCACGAATACATGGATCGGTTGAACTGCGGCGTCGTCCACCATCAGGCGCACCCCGCGTAAGCCAAAAACGTTGGCGATCTCGTGTGGATCAATGAACATACCAGTTGTGCCATGCGGCAGCACAGCCCTAACGAACTCGGTCACGGTCACCATTCCTGATTCCACATGCATATGCGCGTCCAGCAAACCTGGAACAAGGAATGCACCTTTCGCGTTGATCACAGCCGTGTTTTTGCCGATCGTGTGCCGCGCGTTTTCACCGACATAAGCGATGTGCTTGGAACGGATGGCAACATCGGTATGCGGAATCACTTCACCTGTTTGCACGCACACCCACTTGCAATCCAGAATAACCAGATGAGCCGGCAGACGCCCCATAGCGCAATCAACCAGCTTACGGGAGTTTTGTAACCAGAATGAATCCATTCCCATGATAATGTTTATCCTTCCACAAGTCTTTTTGCCGCGATGTTATGCAAACGGATGTGATCTTCTAAATCCAAACCTATAATCCTGCCCTCCCTGACCACCGCTTTACCCTGCACGAAGCTATGATCAACGGCTCGCGGCTGGCATAGTAAGATCGCCGCTACAGGGTCATGCAACGCTCCCGCGTAGTCCAGCCTGTTGAGGTTGATGGCAATGAAATCCGCGCATTTTCCAGGTTCCAGAGAGCCAATATCCGTGCGTCCAAGCACAGCCGCGCCGCCGCGTGTGGCAATTTCAAGCGCCTGGCGCACACTGAAGATCTCGCTGCCTGTTGATGATAATGAAGCGCCTTTTAGTCCCGCGTTCAGGCGCGCCAGCAGCATAGCCTGGCGGGCTTCAGCCAACAGGTGTGATCCGTCGTTGCTGGCGGAACCATCCACCCCAATACCGACTTGCACGCCGGCGCTTAACATATCCACAATGGGGGCAATACCGGAGGCAAGGCGCATGTTAGAGCTGGGGCAATGTGCGACCCCGCAGCGTTCGCGCGCATAAACCGCGATCTCTTCTTTACTGACATGAACAGAATGCGCGAACCACACATCATCACCGACCCAATCCACTGATTGCATGTAACCCACCGGGCGGTAGCCGAATTTCTGCAGGCAGAATTGTTCCTCATCCTGGGTCTCGGCCAGGTGCGTGTGCAGTTGCACGCCGTAGCGCCGGGCAAGCGCTGCGCTCTGCTTCATTAACTCCCCTGTCACACTGAATGGGGAACACGGCGCGAGCACGATCTGTACCATCGCTCCCGGATTCGGATCGTGATATGCGAGGATCAGCCGTTCGCTGTCTTGCAGGATCTTTTCTTCGTTATCCACCACACTATCGGGCGGTAACCCGCCTTTACTTTGTCCCAGGCTCATCGATCCACGCGACGCATGCAGGCGTAACCCCACCGCCCTGGCGGCTTCGATCTCATCATCCAACCGCGAACCGTTAGGGAACAGGTAGAGGTGATCTGAAGCCGTCGTGCAGCCCGATAAAGCCAATTCACATAACGCAGTCTGCGTTGAGATGTGGATATCATCAGGGGTGAGCCGCGCCCAGATGGGGTAGAGCGTCGTCAGCCAGTTGAAGAGATTGGCGTTCTGGGCAGCCGGAATCGCGCGGGTGAGCGTTTGGTAGAAATGGTGGTGTGTATTGATCAAACCCGGTAACACGATGTGCCCGGTAAGATCCACTACATCATCCGCCGTGACAGGCAGACCGCTTGTCGGACCAACCTGCTCGATGAATCCGTCACGAATAAAAAGACCACCATCAGGTATTTCCCTGCGGTGGTCATCCATGGTCACCAGGACTTGGGCATGCTTGATCAGTAATGTGCTCATATGATTCTCTCTTTATCAAAAGGTGTGAGAATACTAAAAAAATTCTCACACCAAAAGTTTATATGAAACTGTGCTTAAAGTCAATTGTCAGACAACTACCAGATCTTCAATCGCGCAGGTTGGCTGCACGCAGGGTATTCTTTAACAACATGGCAATGGTCAACGGACCTACCCCACCGGGAACTGGCGTGATCGCCCGTGCCACCTGGGCTGCCTCCTCATAACACACATCACCAACCAGCCTGTACCCACGCGGTTTGGTGGCGTCTTCCACACGGTTGATCCCTACATCGATCACCACAGCCCCCGGTTTGATCCAATCGCCCCTCACCATTTCGGGCCTGCCCACCGCTGCCACCAGAATGTCCGCGTTTCTGACGATCGCCGGCAGATCACGGCTGCGTGAGTGGCAGATGGTAACCGTGGCGTTCGAGCGCACCAGCAGCAAAGCAACCGGCATACCCACGATATTTGACCTGCCCAGCACCACGGCATTTGCACCTTCCAGGCTGTTCAATTCCTGTTCAAGCATATACATCACGCCTTCTGGTGTGCAAGGCACAAAGAGCGGATCGCGTCCTTTTTGCGCCAGCCTGCCGATATTGAGCGGATGGAAACCATCCACATCCTTTTCAATGGATATCGCGCTGAGCACCGCTTCTTCATCGTAACCGGATGGCAGGGGCAGCTGTACCAGGATCCCGTTTATTGCCGGATCTGCGTTAAGCTGCCTGACCAGTTTTTCCACTTCCGCCTGCCCGGCTTCCTTTGGCAGTTCGTACCCGAAAGACTCGATACCCACTTCAACGCAGGCTTTTTGCTTTGAACGCACATACACCTGCGAGGCAGGATTTTCTCCCACAAGCACTGTCGCCAAACCGGGTCGCGATTTTCCAGCGTCAAGGCGGTGCTGCACGCCCTGGGCGACTTCCCTGCGGATCTCATCCCCTATCAATTTACCATCTATTACCTTGGCTGTCATACCCCGCCCTCCTTGTTTAAGTCTATAACCATTATACACACGAACAATTCCCGTACGCTGCCTATGGTAGAATTGGGCGTATTCAATATTAAAACCTTCTCTCGGAGAGTATTATGAGCAAAATATGCGTTATCGGCACGGGATATGTAGGCTTGGTCACCGGAACCTGTTTCGCCGACCTGGGCAACGAGGTCACCTGTCTGGACATAGACAAGGAACGAATCGATGACCTCAAAGCCGGCAAAATGCCGATCTACGAACCCGGTCTTGAACAGCTTGTCAAACAAAATGTCGCAGCGGATCGACTATTCTTTTCCACCGAATATAAAGAAGCCCTCAACGGCGCAGAATACGCGTTCATTGCTGTGGGTACGCCATCCGGCAGTGATGGTGAAGCTGATCTGAAGTACGTTCGCTCTGCTGCAGAAGCGATCGCAGATCATGTTAAGGAGTCCATCCTGGTGATCAATAAATCCACAGTGCCGGTAGGAACCGGTGACTGGGTAGCGGATATGATCAACCGCCGCCGCGACGGGAATCCGCTGCAGTTCAGCGTGGTTTCCAACCCCGAATTCCTGCGCGAGGGCTCGGCGATCAATGATTTCATGAACCCGGATCGGGTTGTTCTTGGCTCGGTCGATCGTGCTGCAGCTGAAATGGTGGCACAACTTTACCAGCCCCTGCGCTGCAACATCATGATCACCGACCTGCGCACCGCTGAAATGATCAAATACGCGTCCAATGCCTTCCTGGCCACCCGTATCTCCTTCATCAATGAGATCGCGAATATCTGTGAAGAGCTCGGCGCGGATGTGCGTGAAGTCGCCAGGGGTATGGGCCTGGACAAACGCATCGGCTATCATTTCCTTGATGCCGGGCTGGGCTGGGGCGGCTCCTGTTTTCCGAAGGACGTGAAAGCGTTGGAGCACATGGCCGTGTTACACGGTACGCAACCTCAGTTGTTACAAGCGGTGATGGAAATCAATCGCAATCAACGCCGCCGCGCAGTTATGCAACTGCGTAAATCCTTAAAATCGCTCAATGACAAGACCATCGGCGTGCTGGGTATCGCCTTCAAACCAAATACCGATGATATTCGCGATGCCGCGGCGATCGAGATCATCCATATGCTGCAGAACGAAGGCGCGCATGTACGCGCTTATGACCCCCAGGCGATGGAAAACGCCAGCAAGGTCCTCAAACACGTCACTTTGTGCGAGAACCCTTACCAGGTGGCTGAAAATGCCGACGCGCTGGTGCTTGCCACAGAATGGAACGAATTCAAACAGTTGGATTTCAGTAAGTTGAAAGCCAGCATGAAACAGGCGGTCATTCTCGATGGGCGAAATCTCTGGGATTCTGAGACCCTTAAGAAACAGGGTTTTACTTACATGGGGATTGGTCGCGGAGACCTGACACTAAAAGACAAGCACTAATTAGGACACTCTAAATAAATGTCCGGTAACTATTTTGGGTTTTCCGAAGAGCAGCAGGCAGAGTACCAGAAATACGCCGAGGAGCACTGGGATTCAACCCTCGTGCAGCAATCGGTGACGCGCTGGAACACGCTGGATGCCGCCGGGAAAAAAGACCTGCTCGCTGATGGAGAGCGCATCACACTGGCTCTAGCCCGTTCGATTCCCCTGGGTGAAGACAACCCGGTTGTGCAGGGATTGATCGACGAATGGTACGACTACATCAACAGGTTTTATGATTGCACACCGGAGATCTTCATGGCGCTGGGAGAAATGTATATGAACCACCCTGATTTTTCCGCGTTCTATCAAAAGATCCATCCTGCCCTGCCGATCTTCCTGAACAAGGCTATTCGTATCTATTGCGGCAGGGATCCAGAGGAATAAATCCCGCAGGATCTGATCATTAAGTTGAATGAATCAACAACGGGACGGTGGTGAACCGTCCCGTTTGATCATATGCAATCCTGTTTGTGGAGTTTCAGATATTCCCGGAGGAATTGCCCCGTGTAAGAAGCGGGCACCTCGCAGATCTCCCGCGGTGTCCCGCTGGCGATCAGCTCTCCACCGCGGTCCCCGCCCTCCGGTCCCAGGTCGATCACGTAATCTGCTACCTTGATGATATCGAGATTGTGTTCAATGATGAGCACGGAATTTCCACTATCCACCAGGTGCTGCAGCACATCGATCAACAGGTGCACGTCAGCCGCGTGAAGCCCAACCGAGGGTTCATCCAACACATAGAGGGTGCGTCCGGTGGCGCGGCGTGAAAGCTCCTTGGCGAGTTTCACACGCTGCGCTTCTCCACCTGAGAGCGTAGTGCCGGGTTGACCGATCTTGATGTAACCCAGGCCGACTTTGATCAATGTCTCCAGCTTATTCGCGATCCTTGGGATATTGGTAAAGAACGCCAATCCCTCCTCCACGGTCATATCCAGCACATCTGCGATGGATTTTCCTTTGTACTTTACCTGCAGCGTCTCGCGGTTGAAGCGTGATCCATGACAGACATCGCAGGGCACGTAGATATCCGGCAGGAATTGCATTTCGATGCGCAACTGGCCTTGCCCCTGGCAGGCTTCACAACGCCCTCCATGAACATTGAATGAAAAACGGCCGGCTTTGTAACCGCGCATTTTACTTTCAGGCATCCCAGCGAACAATACTCGGATCTCATCAAATACACCGGTGTATGTGCCGGGGTTGGAGCGTGGTGAGCGTCCGATCGGCGATTGATCGATATTGATGATCTTATCCAGGTACTGCAATCCTTCAATACGGTCATAATCCGCAGCCTGGGTGTGCGCCCGGTTCAATTCGTGCGCCAGAATGTTGTATAACAGGTCCACCATCAGGGTGGATTTACCGGACCCCGATACACCGGTGATGCAAACAAACTGTCCCAGCGGTATCTCTACATCCAGGTTCTTCAGGTTATTGGCGCGCGCTCCATAGATCTTGAGGGCTTTGCCATTACGCGGGTGCAATTTTTTCGGCATAGGCACTTTACGTCGCCCTGAAATGTACGCGCCGGTAAGGCTTTCCTCACTTTTCAGAATATCTTCCAGCGTCCCTTGCGCCACCACACGACCCCCGTGTTCGCCGGCACCCGGGCCCAGGTCGAGAATCCAGTCCGCGGTGCGTATGGTCTCTTCGTCATGTTCCACAACCAGCACGGTATTGCCCTGGTCGCGCAGGCGCATCAATGCCTCCAGTAGTTTCTCGTTATCACGCGCGTGCAGGCCGATGGAAGGTTCATCTAACACGTACAATACCCCCATAAGTCCAGAACCGATCTGGGTGGCCAGCCGGATGCGCTGGGCTTCACCACCTGAAAGCGACCCTGCTGAACGGCTGAGGGTCAGGTAATCCAGACCGACGTTAACCAGAAAACCCAGGCGTGCATTGATCTCTTTCAGTATGCGTTCGGCGATCGTGTTTTCCCGCGTTGTTAGCACTCCCGGTGAGGAGAGCTCCCGGATGAATTCCAGGATCCGGTTGATCGGCCAGCGTGTAATTTCTACGATATTGTGATCCTGCACGGTAACTGCCAGCGCTTCAGGGCGCAACCGTTCTCCCTTGCAAGTGGGACAAGGCCGGTCGGTCATGAATTCAGAGATCTTCGCCCGGATGTATTCCGAGCCGGTCTCACGAAAGCGGCGTTCCAGGTTCGGGATTATGCCTTCAAAATTCATCTGCATGGTGGTTTTGCGTTCGTGCCGACCCTCTAGCGTGACCTCAAATTGCTCTTTACCGGTTCCGTACAGGATCAAATTTAACATTTCCTGCGGCAACGAAGCCACTGGTACATTCAGATTGATATGGTAATGTTTTGCCACCGCTTCGATCATCTGCCAGTAATAACCACCCTGCTCGCGCGGTCCGTTCCACTCCAACGCAACGATGGCCCCTTCGCTAAGCGGTCGATCAGGATCCGGGATCAACAGGTTCGGGTCGATCTCCAATCGGCTGCCCAATCCCTGGCAATCCGGGCAGGCACCGTGCGGGGTATTAAAGGAAAAAGTGCGCGGTTCGATCTCAGGGATGCTGATGTTATGCTCCGGGCAAGCCAGGTGCTCGGAATAGAAGTGGTCCAGCGCAGGTTCAACAGAAAGATCCTGCACGATTAGGTATCCTTCGCCGACCTTCAAGCCGGTTTCTATGGAATCCGTGAGCCTTGAGCGAAAAGAACGCTGTTCTTCAGGGTCGGCAGGATGACTGACCACAATTCGATCCACGACCGCGTCGATATTGTGGCTCTTGTAACGGTCAAGGGTAATCTCCTCTTCCAGATTATAAACAGATCCATCTACACGCACCCTGACAAAGCCCGCCTTGCGGATCTCATCGAAAACGGCCTGGTAGGTGCCTTTACGCGCGCGCACGACCGGCGCGAGGATCAGCAGACGCGAACCTTCCGGCATCGCTTCCACCTTGTCGACGATCTCTTCAGCAGATTGCTTCACTACCTCCCTGCCACAAATCGGGCAGTGCGGAATTCCGATACGTGCAAACAACAAACGTAAGTAATCGTATATCTCAGTGACTGTGCCTACTGTGGAGCGCGGATTGTGCGAGGTCGACTTCTGGTCAATGGATACCGCCGGGGAAAGCCCTTCGATGTAGTCGACATCCGGTTTTTCCATCTGCCCAAGAAACTGGCGGGCGTAAGCGGAAAGCGATTCCACATAACGCCGCTGCCCCTCGGCAAAGATCGTGTCGAAAGCCAACGAGCTTTTACCGGAGCCAGACAGGCCGGTGATGACCACGAGTTTATCCCGCGGGATCTCAACAGTAATATTCTTCAAATTGTGCGCCCTGGCGCCTACCACACGGATCGAATCCTGACTCATAACCCTTCCAGTCGAACATTTATTCTACTACCTATTGTATCACAAACCAATCGATAATTATACTCCTACCCGCTTTTTTCCTCCTCTTACTGTATTCAAAATTACACTATTTTTGTCATATTTTACGGTTATACTTCGATCAGGAGAGGAAAGGATTAAAAATGACAAAAGACTCACATAAACCCATTCGAATCGCGGTGGTCGGCGCAGGGAATGTCGGTGCCACATTCGCTTATGCCCTGCTGCTCAGCGGGCTGGCGGGTGAGATCGTGCTGATCGACCATAACCAGGTCAAGGCGGAGGGGGAAGCTATGGATTTGAGGCACGCTGTACCGCTTTCTCATCCCACCCGCGTCTGGGCTGGTGATTACAAGGACTGCAAGGGAGCGGCCATCACTGTGATCACCGCTGGTACTTCGCAAAAGCCCGGTGAAACCAGGCTGGACCTGGTCCATCGCAATGTCGCGATCATGCAAAGCATCATTCCCCAGGTAGTGGAACACAACCCCAACGGCATTCTGCTCATCGCCTCAAACCCTGTGGATATCCTATCCTATGTCAGTTGGAAGCTATCCGGCCTGCCATCCTCCCGTGTGATCGGTTCGGGGACGATCCTCGACACCGCCCGCTTCAGGGCTATGCTCAGCCACCACATTGGTGTGGATGCGCGGAGTGTGCATGCTTACATCATCGGGGAGCACGGAGACAGCGAAGTCCCGGTCTGGTCGCTCGCCAACATCGCCGGCATGAACCTGCAGGATTACTGCCGGGAGAACTGCCAAAAGTACGACCCCCGGCTCTTTGAAAGGATCTTTGAAGACACCCGCAACGCTGCCTATGAGATCATCCAACGTAAAGGCGCTACCTACTACGCCATCGGCAGCGGTCTGGTGCGTATCGTTGAAGCCATATTGCGCGGGCAGGATACCGTGCTCTCAGTTTCGACTCTCATCAACGAATATTACGGCATCAATGATGTTTACCTCAGCATCCCCTGCGTCATCGGCCAGGCTGGTATCAAGCAACCCATGCACCTGATCCTGAATGAGGCTGAACAGGCCGGTATCAAAAACTCCGCCAGGGTGCTGCACGAGATTTTGCACAACGATCTGAAGTTCACTTCATAAACCATGCACTCCAGGGATTTGTGTATAATTTGATGAATACCCAATTCCCGTGATAAAAGGAGTTCTCACATGGAAAACGCTCAAGCGCTGGACCGGGAGAACGAAAAGTTACACAAGCGAGACATTAGAGCCTGGACTATGTACGATTGGGCGAATTCGGGGTTTGTTACCACCATGATGGCAGCGGTTTTCCCGATTTACTTCGCCACGCTGGGCAATGTTGGAGATTCCGGAGCGATGATGACCTCGCGCTGGGGATTCACCACCGCGTTCGCTGCTCTGATAGCTGCAGTGATCAGCCCCATCCTGGGCGCTGTCGCGGATTTTCGTGGATCTAAGAAAAAATTCCTCGCCATCTTTATGTTGATGGGCGTGCTTGCCACTGTGCTGTTATTCTTCCCTAATAAACCGGGAGACTGGGTGCTGGCATCGATCTTCTTCATTGTTGCCAATATCGGGTTCGCAGGCAGCCTGGTGTATTACGATGGACTTCTGCCGCACGTAGCCCGCGCGGATGAGATCGACCAGGTGTCCTCCCGCGGATATATGATGGGATATATCGGAGGGGGTTTACTACTGGCCATCAACGTGGTGATGATCATGATCGTGCCGGGCCTCATCCCCTCTCTCAGCACCGGGTTGATGACGCGTTTGTCATTTCTCACGGTCGCGGTATGGTGGTTTGTGTTTTCCCTACCCATCCTGCGTCGAGTTAAAGAACCTGTCCGCCGCATTGAGGTAGGTGAGGAAGGCTTCAGCGCCATTCAGGCAAGTTTCAGCCGGTTGAAAAAAACCTTTACTGAACTGAAAAAATACCGCGATCTTTCCCTGGCGATGCTGGCATTCTGGATCTACGCCAACGGGATAGGTACCATCATTACCATGGCGACCATTTACGGCAAAGAGTTGAACTTCAGCGATACAACGCTGCTGGGTACACTATTAATGGTGCAGTTCCTGGCCGCCCCCTTCGCGCTGCTTTTCGGATGGCTGGCAAAAAAGATCGGTACCAAGAAATCCATTTATCTTAGCCTGGCTATCTATTCACTGATCGCCATACTCGGGTACTTTATGTATCACGAATGGCAATTCTGGGCGTTGGGCGCGGCGGTAGCCACCGTCCAGGGTGGCAGCCAGGCGCTTTCCCGATCAATGGTTGGCCGGATGATCCCGAAAAGTAAATCTGCGGAATTTTTCGGCTTTTTTAGCGTCTTTGAAAAGTTCGCCTCGATCCTGGGTCCGTTCCTTTTTGGGGTCATTTCTGCCATCATGAACGAATCGCGGTTGAGCATCGGCTCGTTGATCATTTTCTTCCTGATCGGTATCTATGTACTGACCAAGGTCAACATTGAGCGCGGGGTCAAGGTCGCGCTTGATGAAGAAGCCCAAATGGTTACAGCCCAATAAATGCAAACCGGGAAGATGAAAATCTTCCCGGCATACTTGAAGGTCTGATAAGCAGGTAATTCTTCTACCTGCTTATTTTTTTGTCACTTCGTACAATTCCGCCAGCACGCCGCCGGTGCTCTTGGGATGGATGAACGCCATTTTTCGCCCGGGCAATTCGCGCGGAACTTCGTCGATCAGGCGCACGCCTTTTTCCTTGAGGATCTCCAGCATTCCCACGATATCATCTGTCTCCAGGCAAAGGTGATGGATGCCGCCGCCGCGTTCTGCAATGAATTTCGCCACGCCGGAATCGTCCACTGTTGGTTTGACCAGTTCCACCTCGCTGTCACCGGTCGGCAGAAAAGCCACCACCGCCTTCTGGCTGGGCACGTCTTCCACATGGTCCACCTGCATGCCCAGAATATCCCGCCAGAACGTCAACGACTCATCGATATCCTTTACCGCGATTGCAACATGATTGATCTTGGTAATTTTTGCCATCATTTTCTCCTTAATAATCTATCCCCAAACGGGTGGCTGATATTCACCCCAGACCTTGCGCAGTACGCCGCAAATCTCGCCCAGGGTGATGTCATTTTCTACACATTCGATGAAAAGCGGGATCAGGTTTTCTGGTCCTTTTGCCGTCGTTTCCAGGTGGGCCAGCAGTTCGTTCACTCTCACCTGGTCGCGCGTCGCACGCAGTTCGGTCAATCGGGCACGCTGCTGCTGTTCGATCAACGGGTTCACCCGCAACTGTTCCAGGTCGATCTTGTCCTCGGATTGGAAGGCGTTCACGCCCACCACGATCTGGTTCTTGCTTTCCACTTCCTTCTGGAAGTGATAAGCCGAATCCTGGATCTCATTCTGCATGAACCCTCTTTCGATCGCCGCCAGCGCGCCGCCGAGATCATCAATCTTCTTGATGTAATCCATGGCGCGTTTCTCGATCTCATCAGTCAGGTACTCCACCACGTACGAACCCGCCAGCGGGTCAATGGTATCGGCTACACCGGATTCATAAGCGATGACCTGCTGCGTGCGCAGCGCGGTGCGCACTGATTTCTCGGTCGGCAGCCACAGCGCTTCATCCTTAGAGTTGGTGTGCAGGGACTGTGTGCCTCCCATCACCGCTGCCAGCGCCTGGATCGCCACACGCACAATGTTATTTTCCGGCTGCTGCGCGGTGAGGGTCACCCCGCCTGTCTGCGTATGGAAACGCAGCATCCATGACTTGGGATCCTTTGCCCCAAAGCGTTCGCGCATGATGCGCGCCCACAAGCGCCGGGCCGCGCGGAATTTGGCGACCTCTTCGAGAAAATCATTATGCGCCGCGAAGAAGAAGGATAATTGCGAAGCGAAGTTGTCCACTTCCAACCCGGCGTCGATGGCCGCCTGGGCGTATGCGATCGCGTCAGCCAGGGTGAAGGCCACTTCCTGCACCGCGGTCGATCCGGCTTCGCGGATGTGATAACCCGAAATACTGATCGTGTTCCAATTGGGCACCTCTTTTTCACAGAACTTGAAGCTATCCGTGATCAATTTGAGCGAGGGCGTGGGTGGGAAGATATAGGTGCCCCTGGCGACGTATTCCTTGAGGATGTCATTCTGGATCGTGCCGCGCAGTTGTGAGGCTGGCACGCCTTGTTTTTTACCCACAGCGATGTACATAGCCAGCAGGATGGCTGCCGGCGAGTTGATCGTCATGCTGGTGGATACTTTTTCAAGCGGGATGCCGGCGAAAAGGGTTTCCATGTCTTTCAAAGATGAGATCGAGACACCCACCTTGCCTACTTCGCCCATTGACATCGGGTCGTCGGCATCGTAGCCGATCTGCGTGGGCAGGTCAAATGCCACGGAGAGCCCGGTCTGACCCTGTTCCAGCAAGTAGCGGTAGCGCTTGTTGGATTCTTCCGCCGAAGCAAATCCGGCGTACTGGCGCATGGTCCAGAAACGGCTGCGATACATGGTCGGCTGAACACCGCGCGTGAACGGGTATTCGCCGGGAAAACCCAGCTGCTCCATATAATCCACATCTGCCGGTGTTGCTGCGCGTGGAATGGGAATCCCTGAAGGAGTTTTGAACTCTGCTTTACGCTCTTTGAATTTAGCGATGACCGGTTGTACGGTGCTCTCTTCCCAACGTTTCTTTTCATTTTCAAGGCTCATATTTTTCCTCGCTGAAGAAGTGATCACGATCTTTGTTAGTATACAGTATTTGAAAAAAATGAAGTCCATAATTGTATGATAAACTTTTACAAACCACCCTGGAAAACAAATATGTCAAACTTCCTCCAACTCATCGCCGAACTCATGATCATCCTCGTTGCTGCCAAGCTGGCAGGATACGCGAGCACCCGATTAAAGCAGCCCTCGGTATTTGGTGAACTGCTCGTCGGCGTTCTGCTTGGGCCGTCCCTGCTCGATATCACCCATTTCGGTTTTATTACCGATACGCATCTCCATGAGATCATCTATGAGCTGGGTGAAATTGGTGTGCTGCTGCTGATGTTCCTGGCTGGCCTGGAATTAAACATTAAGGATCTCACCAGGAATTCCCGTGCGGCGCTGTTTTCCGGAATTCTCGGTGTCGTCGTTCCCGTGGGTTCTGGCATCCTGTTCGGAGAGCTTCTCGGCATGTCCTTTGCCCACGCGCTGTTCCTGGGTCTGACCCTTGGCGCAACATCCGTCTCGATCTCCGCGCAGGTGCTGATCGAGCTCAAAGTGCTGCGCAGCAAGGTCGGGTTGGGATTGCTGGGCGCGGCCGTGTTTGACGACATTCTCGTCATTTTACTGTTATCCACCGCGGTAGCGTTTCTCTCCGGCGGGGGCAGTGTGATCGATATCCTGATGGTTTTCCTTAAAATGGTCGTATTCCTGGGCGCAGCAGCCGCTGTGGGTATCTGGCTCCTGCCGCGCCTGGTGCGCCTGACTGGAAAACTCCACATCAGCCAGGGTCTCACAACATTAGCGCTCGTTATTCTGCTTGGTTACGGTCTGGCGGCGGAATTGGTCGGTGGAATGGCAGCCATCACCGGCACCTTCATGGCTGGTTTAATGTTCTCCAGGACTCCGGAGAAATCTGCCATTGAGTCCAACCTGCACTCGATATCCTACGCTTTTTTTGTCCCCATCTTTTTTGTTAGCATCGGTTTGAGTGTCAATTTGCGCGAATTCAAGGTCGAATCCTTATGGATCCTGTTGGCTATTTCCGTAATCGCTATCCTTGGCAAGGTTATTGGCGCGGGCGGCGGAGCGCTGCTGGCGAAATATTCACCGCGCGAGGCGCTGCAGATGGGTATCGGTATGATCTCGCGCGGTGAGGTTGGACTGATCATCGCGAACATTGGCATCAAGCAGGGGTACCTCTCAGGAGAAATGATGACGATCATCGTCGGCATGATCCTGGTAACCACCCTGGTGACACCTCCGCTGCTGAGGATATCGTTCAAAGAACCCAAACTCAAAGAAAAAGCGCTGCCTATCAACCCGGATTCGGGAGAGGAGAATGTGGCATGAAATACATGATCCTGTTTGTGCTGCACGACACCACCAAACTGAGCCAGGTACTTAACAAATGGGAAGAAGCCGGCGTCTCGGGCGTCACGGTTTTTGCCAGCACCGGTATTGGACGGCTCAAAGCCGCGGATATGCTGCGTGAAGACCTGCCGTTGATGCCCAGCCTGGAGGACCTGATCGAAACACCCGAAAGGTTCAACCGCACCCTGATGACCCTGGTGGAAAACGACGAGATGATCGACCGGGTGGTTGAAGCCACCGAAGAGGTGGTGGGCAAACTGAATGATCCCTACACTGGCATCCTTGCCGTGCTGCCCCTCAGCCGCGTATATGGGTTGGTGCAGCATAATGGGTCATAGGTCTGGTTAATTACTGGTCACGAATTTTCCAAAATTTCTTGACCGTTTAACAGGGTAATGGTAAAATCCTGCCGTTAATGCCTCCATCGTCTAGGGGACCAGGACGCAGCCCTTTCAAGGCTAAAACCGGAGTTCGAATCTCCGTGGAGGCACTACAGTCGCAAAATAACCACCTAACCGGGTGGTTATTGGTTTAAAACCGGATCTCGCTACACTCAAGAATCTCCGTGGAGGCACAACAAAAACGCCTCCCGGCGGTTTTATTTGTATAATTAATAGCGAGCTGCGGGTATTCTGCTCATTAATTGGATTGTAAGTCTTGAGTATTATCCAATTAATTGTATGATGATTGACTCAATAAAATCCAACCTCAGAGGAACAATGGCAAGAAACGAAACACCAAAATTGCGTAATGTTCGACGTAAGATCGCCGAGGAGATCTTTTCACCTGGTATATTCCAAAGAGGATAAGAATTTTGTAAAAACAATCGAAAAATCGAAGCGATCGATCATTGGATGGCTGAGATGGTTTCTAGGAAATGAAACTTCAACAGAGCTAAGGGAATGGCAGGGAATTTACAAAACCAGAATAGTGTGTTCGATGTAAACGCTCCTGCCTCTTACAGACCTTCTCGCATTATGAACGCTCAATCAGCAGAAAATAAAGGGTCTTTTAAAGATATCCCATAGGTACAGTTCCGCGAAATTTATCGGGGGACAAAACTAACGAATGAGGGTATAGCCTACCCCAAATTGAGTAGGACTAATAATGTCGTTAGGCCATTTTATAGGTTTTCAAAATCCCACCCATTCCAGGCTAAAACCGGACGTACGCTGGCGCTCCAGAATCTCCATGGAGGCACAAGAAACCACCTTACGGTTGTTTTTGCACGGCTCTTGCCAGGCATTTGCATATTCATGACAAGGTGATAGGATTTTTCGAGTCTTACACTAACGCGGTCTGTTCTGTCCAAACAGGTGCCGCTGTATGGGAATTGCCCTAACTATCCCCGCAGACTCTTCATATTTGCTTTCATTATTCACAACCTCCGAGAACTTTAGATCCAGAACTCGATACACACTCACTTGCAAAGAGGAGGAAGCCGCCAATGAACACTACAAATGCCAGCAGCCAATCAAGCGGAGCAACGAGTCCTTTTGATACGGCAAAATATATACCGACGATCGAGTAGATCAACATCACTTCCGCTGTGACCATGCGGGGGGTGTAGGGCCTCTTTAAGCGACCGAGCTTGATACCCACGATATGGATGATCCCCTCGAAAATGCCCAGAACCATCACGACCAGGAAAAATCCCGGTACGCTTGGGAACACCAGTGGAAGCAATGTAACAATAACGATGTACACCATTGGGGGCAGGTGCAGCAATCCCTCAGGCACTCTGGTCATATCGACCTTCATGATACCGCTCATCACTTTAAAGAAACCACCAGGGAACTTCGTTTCCTCCCACTCGTGCAGGGTGATCAACCCTAAAAAGCCGATTGCAAAACGCTGCAGCATAGAAAACGAGTCCCAAAAGACAACGAGGACGCCTAGCATGACCAGCGTATAAACGCTTAGAATGTAGAGATTGTACTTTATGAGATATTTCATTACCCTTCTCCATTCTGGAATACAAGATTTTCCAATCTCTCCCACCGTTCTCACCAGTTTGGCATTGACCCTGCTGGAAAGATTCGCCTCTTCCCCTAATTGATACTTATAATCCTATTGAGAATTTCGGGTTATTCAACAGGGCTTTGATAAGATTATTATAAAACCCCTATCCAAACAAATGAATTGCCGCACGAAAATCGGACGTTAAAACCGCCCAATATTGATGGTTGACTTAAATTTCTAACGGCATATAGTCATTTGTAATGACAAGAATATCGGTTTTCTTTCTACTTGTTATCGGTCCAGTGATGGCCATCTGTTTAGCCATTCTGGGCGTAATGACGGTTCAGACCAACCTGCTCGGTTACTTTCTGATATTTCTTGGAATTCTTTATCCCTTAGGACTTTTTATCATTATTGTCAAACAGAAAAGGAAATACTGGATCGCACCACCAGCGGAGATAATTAAAAAAGAAGAAAGCGGAGATCGATCTTTCTGGGCGATCAGTTTTGGCATGATCGCGGCGTTTTATTTGCCCCCTCTGGAATTCCTGAATTTTGGTTTTAAATTTGAACACGCTCGATGGGTGCAGGTTCTCGGATTCTGTATTCTATTATTTGGTGCGCTTCTTTTTGTGTGGGTACGCCGCGCGCTTGGAACATCCTACTCGGGGCACATCTCCACGGTCGATGAACAAACTTTAGTCCAACATGGACCTTACCGGTTGATCCGGCACCCCGGTTATGCCGCCTATCTGTTGATCGCCATAGGAATTTCTGTAGGGTTCACAAGTTGGACAGGTTTGGTCTCCATCGTTTTACTGCTCATCCCCGGGTTAATCTACCGCATTAATGTGGAGGAAAAGGTATTGATCTCTCACTTTGGGGAGCAGTACACGCGATACCAGCAAAGAACGAGACGTCTTCTTCCCTGGGTTTGGTAAAGAGGAGAAAAGTGAGAACTACCAGTCATGATGTGCTCGCTTGCCCGACCTGTCACGGTCGCTTTGAGCAATTGCCACCCGACTTAAATACCATTCAAACGGGAACCCTGCGATGCGCGGGGTGTCATCGTGAGTTCCCCATCACGAATGGAATTCCTCAATTTATTAAGCCCTCAAACCTTACAGGGTTAAATCGCAGGTTTTCGATCCTTTATGATTGGTTTTCATTGGTTTACCCGCTGTATTCAAAGGTCATGTTCTTTTTGATGGGGTTGACCGAAGAAAAAGGGCGCCGCGAGATCACCGATCGGCTTGATCCGAAAGGTGGAAAGGTGTTAGAAGTATCCATTGGTCCGGGAAGCAATTTGCCATACATCTTCAGCAATCTGGATGTGTCTGAGGTATTCGGTTTGGATATCTCCCCGGGTCAGTTGAGGCGTTGCCAGCGATTGGTATTGAGGAAGGGCTGGAATGTTGAGCTGTTCCTGGGCAACGGTGAAAATCTGCCCTTTCAAAATAATGTCTTTGAATGCGTTTTGCACGTGGGAGGGATAAATTTTTTCAATGATAAAGAAGCTGCGATCGCAGAGATGATCCGCGTGGCAAAACCGGGCGCGCGGATTCTTATTGCCGATGAAACAGAAAAGGGAGCGAAAAATTACGAAATTACCCTGCCATTTTTCAAGAAGTCATTTTCGGGGAATAGAGCCAAGATTACCCCACCTATAGATCTTGTACCAAATGATATGATGGAAAAACGTGTAAAAAATATTTGGAACGATTGGTTCTACTGCATCGAATTTAGAAAGCCGTAGATCCTGTTAATCTTCATTTATAACCCAAAGCGTTTCTTTACCTTCATGTTCTGCTACAAACCATATCCTTCCAAGACCATCTACTGTGCCAAAACGACCGGCTATTGGAGAGACCAACTCAGGTGTATCGTTCTTTATGCGGTAAATTCCCCCCTGCCAGCCCAGCCAGCCGGTCCCGGCATTATCAAAAATGGGGCCCCAGTGACGATCGTCGTACTCAGCCGCCTCCCCCACCTGGTTCCACTGCGCATCCTGCAGGTGGTACAACACAGAGCTTCCATAACAGCTGGCGCCTCCGCAAAGATCCAGCACCGGCCAAATTTCTTCATCAGGGTCGAGTGCCAATGATACAAAATACCCAAAACGCGTATCCTTGATCGGGGTTGGCGGGGTTCCGAACTCCAGCCAATCCCCGGAAGCCGGATCATAACGCCACAAATTACTGTCAATTCCCACCCACACACGCCCGAGCTGATCTTCAATATAGGTATTTACACACCCAGACGCAGCCGGCGAGGTAACCCCCTGCCAGGTTCCATCCTCCAGCCAGCGCAAGCCGCCGCCGCCAAACGGACCGGGTCCGCCCCAGTCGCATTCGCCTACCCACACTGTCCCGCTTTTTGCCACCTTAACCATAAACCTGGGCATCAGATCTTCATAGACAGGTGGTTCCATGCCCAGCTCCTGCCGAGAAAAAACAACCCAATTCTTTCCGTCAAAGTAACGGACATCCTGTGACGTTGGCAGCCAGAACCCGCCGTCGATATCTCCGACTCCGCTATAAACCTGCCAGAAGGAATTCTCATTTAGCGGGGTCCAACCATTATCAGCACCAAAGGTCGTCCTGGTTTTTCCGTCCCACGCTGAGATTTCGCTTGTGTCCTCGCTGACTACCCAAACCCGTCCCAGGTCATCCAACCCTACGAACTTGCCTGGATAATCAGATAAATAAACCTCCGGTTCGTTTTCCAGGATTCTTATGATCATCTCCCGCGTGTTCAACCAAAGCGAACCATCGGAGGTTGAAATAAGTGACTCAACCGTGTCGGTCGTTATTGCATCGATGGGTAACACCATTTTGAACGGCCCAGAAGTCAAGGAAATTGGTGTGGGTGACAAGGAAGGAGCGACGTTCGTTGGAGTTGCCAGTTCAACCGGGTTGGGAAGCAATGTAGCGATTGCAGAGGGTGAAATCGTTGAGCCTGGAATTTCTTTGGACGTGCAGCCCGCCAGGAGAAATGCTGTTAACAAAAGAAAAAAAATACAGTAATAATGCGTAACCAATCGGCTCATGATGACTCCCTTGAGGTGCTCTGCCAACAACGCATCAAGACCTTGTGAGGAGACCTCGTTAACCATTATACAAATTTAAATAAGGGAAAACCATCTATATTAAATCGCTATCTCCCCACCACCAGCACAAACTCTCCTTTCTTCCCGCCGATCTGCTTCACCAGATCCCCTACCTCGCCGCGGTAAACCTTTTCCCCCGGCAGCGTCAGGTCGAACGCCACCAGCACCCATTGCCCCTTGCCAAAGATCCTCGCCACGTCTTCCAGCAGCGCCGCCAGGCGATAGGGTGTATCCATGATCACCACCGGCATGCGGTAGCCGCGGTAGCGCGTCAGTTCTCGCCGTCGCTGCTCCGGGTCGCGCGGTAAAAATCCAGCGAAAACAAAATTCTCGATCTTCGCGTCCAGAAGCGATAATGTCGCCATCAGTGATGATGCGCCCGGTACTGGAGTGACCGTGACCCCCGAACTCGCCGCCAGCTGGATCAGGTACGCGCCCGGGTCAGAGAAGACCGGCGTGCCGCAATCCGAGATCAACGCGAAAGATTCCCCATTGAACAGGCGCGGTAGCAGTACAGCCGCCTGCTCAGCTTCGTTATGCTCATTCAACAGGACGAGCTCTTTACCTTCGATACCCAGCCGTTTCAGCAGGGAGCTGCCGGGTTTGTATTCCTCACAGATCACCGCGTTCACCGCCTGCAAAGTTTCCACTGCGCGGTAGGTGATGTCCCCGTTGTTACCGATTGGGGTGGCTACAATATATAAGGTTCCCGGATTTTTGCTCATAACACTCTCCTGCCCAATTCTTATTGTCCGGTTCAATTCTAATCGAACAATGAGCAGATTTCAGTGGAAAAGCAATATCAGGTTATGGTACACTCTATGAACTCTAAAAAAAGCAGGAACATTATGAAATTTTCACGCCTCACCAAGATTTCCATTCTTCTCGCCGGCTTTTTCTTCCTGGATAAAATACTGGCTTTTGTGCGGCAGATCCTCATCGCGCGCCAGTTCGGTCTCTCAGCGGAGTTGGATGCCTTTAACGTGGCAAATAACGTCCCTGACCTGCTATTCGCGCTTATTTCCGGTGGTGCGCTGGCAATCGCCTTCATCCCGGTACTTTCAGAAGTGCTGACAAAATCCGGCAGAAAGCCCGCCTGGCTTTTATTCAGCCGCATCGCCAACCTGGCCTTCCTGGTTACCGTGGGCATGGCAGTGATCGTGGTCATTTTTGCCGGTCAGATGGTCAGAGCGGAGATCGGTATCGCCCCCGGTTTCACCGCAGACCAGCAGCACCTGGTGATCCGCTTAATGCGCATGAACCTGGTCGCAACGATCATTTTTTCAATCAGCGGTTTGGTCATGGCCGGTTTGCAAGCCAATCAACATTTTCTATTACCCGCCATGGCGCCCATGTTCTACAATGTCGGCCAGATCATCGGAGTGACGATCCTTTCTCCTGAAAAGGGCTACACGCTGGGCGGGTTCACCCTGCCTGCCTTTGGCCTCGGCGTGGAAGGGCTGGTTTATGGGGTTATCCTCGGTGCTGTTCTTCACCTGGGCATCCAGATACCCGGTCTGCTTAAATATCAATTCAAGTGGTCTCCCAGTCTCTCGCTGGTCGACGCACAGGTTCGGCAAGTGCTGCGCTTGATGGGTCCGCGCCTGCTGACAGTCTTTTTCATCCAGCTGATATTTCTCATTCGTGATAACCTGGCCTCCCGCCTGGCGGAAGGCGCGGTCACCTCATTGACGTACGGTTGGATGATCCAACAGGTACCCGAAACATTGATCGGCACAGCGATAGGCACCGCCCTGTTGCCCACACTCTCAGAACATTTTTCACGCGGCGAAAAACAGTCATTCAGCGAAACGATCGAAAAAGCCGTTAAAGTGCTATTTGCGCTCACCCTTCCCATCGGCGCGGTCCTCGCCTTCGGATTAAAACCATTGCTGGGTCTGGCCTTCGATTTTGGCAGCGCAGGCACCACGATGCTCGCCTGGGTGACCGCCGCGTTCATGCTGGGGCTGTTTGGCCACAGCTTGAAGGAAGTGAGCGCGCGGTCTTTCTACGCCAGTCAGAACGCCTGGATCCCGCTTGCCACAGCCGGTGGCAATGTGCTGTTGTATGCCGTGACCGGTTTCCTGCTTTTCCGCCCCTTAGGAGCGCCCGGTATCGCCCTCACGGATTCTATCGTCTTTTCCCTTGAGGCGGTTATCTTGCTGTTGCTCCTCATCCGCTCTGGCCGCGTATCCATCATCGGTGGATCCACGTTTTTCCGTGGAGCGCTGGCAGCTATCACCGCGGGTCTGGTCACCTTCATCGGGGTTAATTTCCTTGAACCACGCGTGCACCCTCTCATCTCCGGTACCCTGCCGATGATCGCGGGTTTCGGTCTTAGCCTGCCGTGGATCTGGCGCGAGATCAAACTATTGGTGAGATTGTAAAACTTAGGAACCAGAGCACACGAAAGACCGTCTGATAGATACGGTATAATATTCGTCATGTCTACAACTAACTTCGACAACACAGAACCCATAAAAAAGAATCCAGAGGACAAACGTCCTTCAGAACACCCTGGAGAAACGTGGGTCACGCCTGTTGATCCGCAAGCTGAAACCATTGCGATCAAAAAGTACTCTGTTCAAACGCAATCGGATAATTCACCCTCCATTGAAGAAACTGTCAAGATTTCCCGTTCCGGTATCCATCAGCAGGAGGACCTGCCGGGGGAAACGATGAAGATCACCCGCGCAGATATTTCGCAGCAGGTGGACCTGCCGGCGGATACCTCGGCTGTTGAAACCGATGATGTTCCAGCCGCCGCAATTGAAAACGCTGAAGCACTAAGTGCTGGACAACCGGAAACTGATTTACAGGATACTGCCATCCCGGCGCCGCCTGACGGGAATGCCCCTGAAGCTCGCAATGAGTCCGCTGAAGTGCAAAATAAGCCACGCCGTGGAAAATGGATCATGTTGGGCGTTCTGATCATGCTCCTCATCACGCTGGCCGGAGCGGGGGTGGGTTACGCTACCGGTATGCGCTCCCGCCAGATCGAACAGGAGAACCAAGTCCTCCTCCGCGCAACCACGCAATTTGAACTGGGTCAGGTGGATCTGCGTGAGGGACGTCTGGAAACCGCACAAGATCGCTTTGAATATGTGCTCAGCATCTACCCTGATTTTCCGGGGATAGATGAAAAACTGGTGGAGGTTGGTCTGGCGATCGCCCAGGCAGAGAACGCAGTCACGGTCAGCACACCCGAACTGGAACCAACGCCATACGCGGCGATTACGCCTGTTCCCACCAAGAACACCCGCTCAGTGACCCTGCTCTTCAACCAGGCCAATGAACAGATGCTAGGCCAGGATTGGGATGGATTATTTAGCACACTCTCCGCGATGCGCGAAATCGATCCGGAGTATAAAGCGGTTAAGGTGGATGGTATGCTTTACCTTGCGCTGCGCAACCGCGGCATCAGGCAGATACAGGCCGGACAACTGGAACCGGGGATGTACAGTTTCGCCGTCGCCGAACAGATCGCCCCCATCGATGCGGATGCCGAAAGTTACCGCACCTGGGCTCGGTTTTACCTGAACGCAGGTTCACATTGGGGAATCGATTGGTACAGAGCCATGGAAGGTTTTGCGTACCTTTATCCGCTGGTTCCGCAATTACGGGATTCTTCCGGCATCACTGTGACGCAACGCTACTCACGCGCATTGATCGGTTATGGTGACACACTTCAATTAAGCTCTGATTACTGCGGTGCTGTACCGATCTATTCGCAGGCTGCCGGAATCTACGCAGACCCAACCCTCTCCGGTAAGATCGCCCAGGCAGAGGAATACTGCGCCAACCCGCCCGAAGTTCCGACGCCTACCCTTGATCCTTTGGCGCCGGCACCTACCGAAACACCAGAGCCTTAAACCTCAGCGTTTTTTTATTATGCACTGAAAGGTCTGCCCAACAGGTCATGAACCAGCGCACCTGTGATCTGCACTGGTACTATTTCACCTTGCGGCAGCTTATCTTCGACCAACACCATTCCGTCGATCTCGGGTGCATCGCGGTAGGATCGCCCGATCGAGAGACCATCGCCGTAACCTTCCACCAGCACATCCATGGTCTGCCCAATAAGCCGTTGATTTTTCTTTAATGAGATGGATTCCTGCAGGAGCATGATCTCCTTAACCCGTTGCTGTTTTACTTCATCAGGGATGGGATCTCCCAGCGGGGCAGAGGACGTACCGGACTCGTAAGAAAACGGAAAAACTCCCAGGTGATCGAACTCAACTTCCTTTATGAAGTCTGCCAGGATCTGAAAATCCGCCTGGGACTCGCCAGGAAAACCTGTGATAAAGGTGGTACGAAGGGCCAGCCCCGGAATGCGGGTACGCATCTTGTCAATAGTCGTCCGGACCCAATCCATATTCGCAGGTCGTTTCATCGCCCGCAATACATCCACTGAAGCGTGCTGCAGGGGAATATCCAGGTAAGGCAACACCTGTTGTTTTTCGCTCATCAGGTCGATCAGGCTGTCGCTGACAAAACCAGGGTAAGCGTACATGATGCGCACCCAGGGGATCGCCGGAATTCGCGGCAACAGGTTTTCAAGCAATTGCACCAGCCCATCCTTCATCCTGAGATCTGAACCATAATCAGTGGTGTCCTGCGCGATGAGGATGAGTTCCTTTACCCCTTCCTCCTGCAGGATCACTGCATCACGGAGGATGGACTCCATAGGTCGACTTACCTGGGTGCCTTTGATCAGTGGGATCGAGCAAAACGCGCACGGCCGCCGGCAGCCATCCGCGATTTTGAGGTACGCGCTGGCCCCCTGCAGTGAAACACGGGGTACACCATTTTCATCTCGACCGATGGTCGGCGCGTCCGGCAGGTGATAACGAGGCGTTCCGGGCTGGTTGCGCAACGATTGCACCAGTTCAGGCATGTCCATCCAACGCCGCGTGCCAATGATCCCGTCGATCCCACGGACTTCTTCTGCCAGCTTTTCGCGGTGCAGTTCGCTGAAACAACCCGCCGCGATCAATAATTGACCGGTTTTTTTCTGACTGGCCAATTCAGTCAACACATCAATGGATTCCTGCCTGGCTGGCTGGATAAAACCGCATGTATTGACGATCACCACCTCAGCCTGACCGGGTTGTTCTACGATCGAGTAACCCTCCCTGGACATCAGTGTGGCGATCGAATCAGAATCTACTGTGTTTTTAGCACAGCCCAACGAAACAAGATAAATGGACTTTTTTTTCATTAATTCCCTATGGGTTTACAGTGCGAGCCGGTGTGATCGTCGCTGTTGGAATGGTGGGGGAAGGCTGTGGTGTGGCGGTTGGCCGCGCTGTGAGTGTTGGCAGCGGAGTTAAAGTTGGCGTAGGCGAAAACCGTGGTGTTGGTGTCATCATCTCCTCCTGTGTAAATTCCAGTTCCACCACCTGTCCGATCGGACCGAGTATGCCTTGATCCTGCTGATTGTAATAGACCTGCAAAGCGGCGGCGTTTCCAGTTAATAAGCTGATCCTGGAATTCCCGGAGTATGAATACACATTTCCCGGCAAAACCCTGCCGGCAAACACATCTACACCATCGACCGTGATCTTCATAAAAGCCCGCTGATATACCACCACCACGATCTGGATCGGACCGTTGCCTCCAGCAGCAAAAGTGGCCGAAATATCCACCTGTGGATTGCCGATATTTGATGGGGTGCCAGTTACTAAAGGGACAACCTCATTCGTCGCTAGGGCTGTAGAGGCCGCATCCTGTGTGCCTTCATTGATCAACACATCTGAAATCGAACTGATCGTTGGTACGGGTTCCGGGTTGGTGGTACGGATCATCTGCAGCGCGCCCCAGATCACCAGGCCGAACAACGCCAGGAAAACTGAACCGCCAACCAGCAGGTCAGGCGTCAGAAAACGCCGCCAGCCGCTAAGCGGTTCCCTGCCCATCACCTTGACCCCACCCTTGCGTTCCTCTTCTTCAACTTTGGCTGTTTCCTGCCGTTTCTGCTGTAATCCCTCCGCGTAACGCAATTGCAGAGCGTCCGCGCTTAGATTGAGAAACGCAGAGTAGTTGTTCAACATGCCCCTGCCCTGTACCGTGGACGGCAAATCGTCGACCTGGCCATTTTCCAGCGCATACAGAAAGAACTCACGAATCTTCGTCAAACGCTCCACATCCTCAAGCGTCAACCCTAAGGCCTCACGCTGTCGTTTGAGGTCCCTGCCGATCTCGTTGAAGATGACCTGTGAAAGTGGTATTTCTTCGGATTGTGATGCTGGTTTTTCAGGATGGGGTGTAGATTCACTGGATTTGCGTAATACTCCTGCCAGTTTTCTTGTCACAGGTTGAGGTTTTTCTACCAGAAGCGGCGCGGGGCCCTCAACTGCAGACTCCTCCTGAGTTGGTGTCTTTACCTCCGGGTGGTTGAGCTCTTCAACTTCCTCGAACACATCCCTCGAGCTTATACCGAGGTGTGCTGCGTAGAGCCGCGTGAAGCCTTTGGCCTGCGGAAGTGAAGGCAATTGATCTGTCTGATCATTCTCGATCGCCTGCAGATATGCCAGTCGGATATTTGTTTCACTGGCTATCTGCTCCAGCGTAATGCCTTTTTCTTCCCTTAATTTACGTAGAAATTCGCCAACGGTCATCATGTCTTCACCGATTATAACAAAGACCGGCCGCAGCACCTGGCTGACCTGGCCGGTCAATCGTTTGTTTCAGTTTTACTCGTACTCTATTCAGTAGTTACAGCAGTCTCAGCCGGGCCAGCCTCAGTAGTGGTTTCTTCCACAACTGGCTCAACCGGTTGTTCTTCTTCCGCCACCGGTTTTGTTTCCGTTTTTTTGACGGCAACCTTGGCGGCTTCACCTTCACGATTGACAAAGATCTTTATCTTCGGGGTGAGGTCAACGGTCAGGCGAACAGTAGCAATGTGCTCGCCCAGGGTGCGGATCGGATCACTCTCGATCTGGTGTTTGCTCAGCGATGTGCCCACCTTTTTATTCAGTTCGTCTACCACCATCTGTGAGGTGATGGAACCATACAACTTGCCCGTTTCACCAGCCTTGCTGAAGAAATGCAATTCAACGTTGGTAAGCTTCTCAGCAATTCCGCTCATTTCCTGGTTCAGCGCTGCCCTTTCAATGGCTGCCTTCTCGCGGATCTTTTCAACGGTCTTTAATGCGCCTGGCGTAGCCAACACAGCAAGATTCTGAGGAAGAAGGAAGTTGCGTCCGAATCCATCGGCCACTTTTTTGACATCCCCAGCATGACCCAGTTTGTACACGTCTTTCAATAACAAAACTTTCATTTTCAAGCCCTTTCGGTATCAGATTCATGCGAAGGGTACAACGCATGTAGGCAGGATTTTACCTCAGACATGGCGATTGGTCAAACCCCGCGCATCATCCTTATGAGTAGATTTTGTCACTCGCTTTGCGAACAGCCCAGTTGAGTATGAAATCCACCTGGTCCTGATTTTCAGGGCTGCGATGCCACCAGGAGGATGTGTTGGCCCGCAAATTGGTAATTTCTGCCAACGCTTCCTCACCGGTAAGACCCTGGTTGACCAGGTAACATCCCACCACGGTACCGGTCCTTCCGATCCCAGCCAGGCAATGCACATAGATGGGTTTACCTTCTGCTATTTCATCCTCGATCAGGTTCAATATGCGTGTCATTAGTCCGGCTGGGGGTGTGCCAAAATCGGGTACCGGAAAATTCAGGCGTTTAATCTCCACTCCGTATAGCTCAGCTTCTTGCGACAGAAGTTGCGCGTACGGGTGATCTGAGTCACCAGGCTGGGTGAGGTCTATGATTGTCCGAATTCCTGACCTGATCAATGCAATAATGCGCTTGCGTGAGTACTCCAGATTATGCACACCGGGGTATTCCCCAGCCATCAGTTTGCCAGGCACGACCCAGTATGTATCATTGAACGGGAGAGCGGGAGAATCAGCCATATAATCACCTTGTTATTAATTTATCAAACTTTATTTTACCGTATCCAAAAACCCTTCAATACGTCGTATATTATGAGTGTGATCACAAATGATGAAAGATCGTTGTTGGAGAGAGCAGCCGGCTTCGATGAATCTGCGCTATCGGAGATATACGACTGCCACCAGGAAGCACTCTACCGGTATGCGATGCGTCTCTTAGGTGATCAGCAACTGGCTGAAGAATGTATTTCTGAGACTTTTCTCAGATTTTTAAAAGCTTTATCAAGAGGAAACGTTCCGCAGGAAAACCTGCGCGCTTACTTGTTTCGTATCTCACACAACTGGATTACCGATCATTATCGCCGAAACCAAAATCGAAAGGAGCAGGAATTGCAGGAAAACATCCCGGCGAAGAAGAGCCTGGAGGAAGAAGTTGAAACAAACTTGCAAGGGAGCAAGATTCGAGACGCAATCTTATCCCTGACCCCTGAACAACAACAGGTCATCCTCCTTAAGTATTTTGAAGGATGGCAGAACGCTGAAATAGCTCAATTCATTGGTAAACGGGTTGGTGCCGTAAAAGCATTACTACACCGTTCACTCGCAACTCTTAAAAAAAGTATTAAAGAATAAGGACACCAGGCATGCCCAAAAAAGAAACCGATGCATGGATGGAAAAATACAAAAAGGAATTGAACTCCTTTACCCCTCGAAACGACCAAGCTATTCGAGATGGTAGAGATAAGTTTCTCGCGCAAGCCAGGATGATCCAAAGATCACCCGTAACCCTAACGCCTTCCGCACGTCGTAATAAATGGAAACCATTCAATTTACTGGAGGTAAAAATGGGAACGCTTGCAACCATATTAGTAGTGACCGGTTTGATTTTCGGCGGGTTGACCGGTACGGTAGCTGCTGCACAGGATGATCTGCCGGGGCAGGCACTATATCAGATCAAATTAATGAGTGAAAGCACGAAACTTGGCCTGACCCAGGATCCGTTGAAACGGATGGATTTAGACCTGCAATTTGCGATGCGCCGACTGAATGAAATAAAGGTTTTGCACGAGTCAGGCATCGAAGCCCCGTACGCGAGTTATGCGCGATTTGAAAATCACTTGCAACACGCGATTGCCCAAACTGAAGTAATTGATCCTTTGGAATTGCCCGGCGCATTGTTGAGGATCAGAGAAATGCTTCGCACCTGTCTGGAAATTGTAGATACCACTACGGATGAGCCATTGCAAACCAGACTGCGCACAATGCTTCAAGACCGGATCAACTGGCTGGATGGTTGTTTGGAGAATACGGATTGTGTTCAAAATCAGATGCATAAAGGTTGGGAAGCAACACCCAGTTTTGGGAATGAAAAAATGGACCGGGAATTGATCCGGGAACAAGACCGAATCAGGGAACAACTGAGGGACAATTTGACTGTTACACCCGGCAATGGCCCCGCTTACCAAACACAAAAACCTGATCAGCCAAACGACGAACCTGGCAATCAAAACCCCGGCGCTGGTTATCAAACCCCCGGCCCAGGGTATCAGACGCCGGGGCCCGGATATCAGAATCCAGGACCCGGAAATGCAACACCTGAACCGGGTTATCAGACACCAGGACCTGGTTACCAGACACCCGGACCCGGATATCAGACTCCAGGACCCGGAAATACCTCTCCTGAACCGCGATCTCAAACCCCTGGATCTGGTAATCAGACCCCTGAGCCGGGCGGTGGAGGAGGAAACGATAAAAAGCCGTAACCTTTATCGGTTGAAAACGAAACTGAGGGTAATTACCCTCAGTTTCGTTTAAAATCATCAGTGAGAAATCGCTGCTTGTAACGAATAAGTAAAATAAATAGCACGAAGTGAAAAAAAGCCGCGATCATGGTCGAAAATTGGTCAAAATAAAAAATCAAAGGGTTGACAATAGTTAGCATAACCAAAAGGTCCGCGATCCCTACCCAAACACCCTGGATTTCCGCTTTTGTCGTGATCAAACCAGCCGCGACCAGCGCAAAAATACCTACTCCCCCTTCAAGCAACACCCGCGCTTCGAACCAGTTCAATCCGCTTGCGTTGCGCACCAACCGATTGGAGATCAACTGGTCAAGGAAAACCTGCAATTGCGCAGCGTCCCTCGAAATCAACAGGAATCCGATTGGTGAGACCAGCGCCCAAATAGCCCATGCGATCAATCCGACAACAATAACTCTTCGTAATCGCTTGTGGTGTAAAAAATTAATTTCAAATTTCTTGATCCATCTGCGCACACGATCATACAGCCCGGGATCATCCGGAACAACCTTGTCACGATTCATTTCTAAATAGGTCTTCAAGTGTTTGGCCAGATCCACCAGCTCAGGTGATTCATTTTCAGCAATTACGATGTCCAACTTTCTAATCAAGTCGTGAAATTCATCAGCGGAAAGATCCTGGTCCAATACCTCCTCAAAATCCTCCAGAACACCGTACATCTCAGTTCTAACGGAATGCTTGCGGTTATTACGGATCTGGGCAAAGACGAGGGCAGTTAAGAGGAACAAGACATAAACGATCGGCGCTGCTGCAGGAAAGAAGTAGTCGTTGGTTTGTGTAATGAATTTCCCTACCTCATCGATGAACAGTCCGATGCCAAATCCCGCCAGGAGCGCCGAGAGTCGCAGCCCCCACCGGTTGATCAGGATCAAAGGCAAAAGGGAAGCCACGAACAGGAATAGACCACCCCATAAAACATGGGCGAAATGAAATTGACCTCCGCCCAGCCTGGGATATCCCAATATCTCCAGGAAAAGCCGTGTACCCCCCACCGAAAAGGCGAAACTGATCAATGTGATCAACAGGTATTGCGCGGCGTGCTTCCGCTGCACTGGTGTGCGGTCTTTGAATGGGTTGAGTTGATGCAAGGGGGTTTTTCGGGCCATAATACTTCCGTTCAGTATTTAAAACTGGATACTCCAATAAACCAATTGATGACCGAGTCCATCGGCGCATGGCTGTTATCGAGTGCTGGAAAAACTGAATCAAACAACATGATACCCGCTTGGCCTGTGCATATTGTTGATTGCTACGTTTGGTACAGTCATCCTCTTAGAAAATGTCGTCATTCGTTTCGCTAACCTAGATTATACAAAGAAAAACCGCTGAGATTTCAGCGGTTGATGAATCTATCATTCATTAGGTCAATCAGACTTTGATGTGAAGAGTGTGACCGATCCGTCTTGCGCTAAAAAGATCTGCCCGCTCACATGGTACGCGCCCTCAATGCATTGACCTGTCTTAACCGCGTTCAGGATCAATTCCTGCAACATGTCTGGGTCCCCTACCTGTTCCTGTTTGAACGGACCCAATTGACAGGATTGAGCCGCCGGGATGGTTTCATTGCTCTGCACCAGATAGCTGACAAAATACGGTGAAGCGGTAATACGGGGTATAGCAAATGGGTTGAACTTCTCACTGAAGAAAGAAGGTGTGAGTTCCGCAGCGTCCATATTGTACGCCTCCATCACCGCCAGCACCGGTTTTCCTTCAGGATCCTTGTAGTTAAGGATCACATCCTTACCGCTCTGTTTTTCCGGCCATTTGCCCTCAGGCAAAGCGATGATGTTTTTGAGCTGGGGGATGATGTCTTCCCTGCCGGCTTGTGTGAGAAATTCACGCAGGACTTCGTCATTCTTCGTTAATTGCATCTGGATCTGGTTGTCGGGAAGGTTCGTGAATGTTGGATGTTCCAGGGTATGGTTGTAAACTTCAATACCATTTTCAACCGCCCAGGCGATCGTGTTACCCAGTTTGATGCGCCACGAAGGGGTCGTCCAGGTAGCGTTATCGGATACTACAAACACATCACCGATCTGTTTTTCTGCGTAATACTTGTCTCCGTAGATGGCAAATACCGCCGCATGATAACCAAAATCTGGGTTTTTCTCATAGAATTCGTGCAGGATTCCCAACGCTGATAAATTTGATAATGACCCATCTTCTTTAATAAAAAGAGTGTCAGCATACCACACGTCATCAATCGTGAGGATCAAAGGTTTACGTCCTGGTGGCACCACGCTGATGCCATGGATCCAATCGTAAAGCGAGACCAGCGTGAAACCACTGTCATACAACGTTTGCAGCTCGTACCTGAATTCAGAAAGCTGCATTTTCATTGGCGTGGTCGGCCCAACGTAATCTGGAATAAAGCGGTGATAGATCAGGATCGGTACCTCCTGATCCAGCGGCATTACAGTCGCGTCCAAATAAAAGGGGATTTCTGTAGGCGTCGGTGTGGGTGACGGCGGCAAAGGCGTAGCGGTAGGCAATGGCGTTGGAGTTTGCGTAGGCGTTTCAGTCGGCATAAACGATTGCACAACAGAACAACCGCTGAGCAACTGTGCTACCAGTAGAGCGGCAATGATCACATAGAATTTTATTGGCTGCAATGCAGGTCGTCGTATTTTCATTTCGGAGGAATTATATCCTGTTTTATAAACGCGGCAGCAGGATCGACTGCTGGTTCTGATACTTGCCCTTGCGATCCGCATAAGAGATGTCGCAAACCGCATCCCCGTCGAAGAACAGAACCTGCGCAATCCCTTCATTGGCGTATATCTTCGCCGGCAGCGGGGTGGTGTTGGAAATCTCCAGCGTGACGTATCCTTCCCATTCCGGCTCGAAAGGAGTCACATTGACGATGATGCCGCACCGCGCGTAAGTGCTCTTTCCGACGCAAATGGTAAGGATGGAGCGCGGGATGCGGAAATACTCCACGGTGCGTGCCAATGCGAAGGAATTCGGGGGGATCACACAAACCTCCCCGCGAAAATCGATCATCGAACGTGGATCAAATTTTTTGGGATCAACGATCGCGCTGTAGACATTGGTAAAGATCTTGAACTCATCCGCCACGCGGATATCATAACCGTAGGATGAAAGACCATAGGAGATCACTCCTTCCCGAACCTGGTTTTCAACAAAAGGCTCGATCATGTGATGATCCACAGCCATTTTTTTGATCCAACTGTCTGCCTTGATGCCCATCGCAATGCTCCTTTGAATGACCTCAGAATTGTGCCCGGTCCGACAGTACTCGGATAATGTTCTGTTCGATCACTGGTATCTCTGCTTCGAAATCTTGGATATCCTTCATAAGATGATCAGCCGCTGCCGGATCTTTTAGCGATTTTCGATTGATCTTAACATTTAAAGCAGCGCTGCGCACAGCGGCAATTGCCAGGTTGGCAGCCGATGCGCCATCAGAAATGGCGTTCAAATTTCCATACTCAACCGCCGAAACCGCCAACCGTAAAACACGCATTGCCAGCTCTGCCACACGGTGAGGTACAACAGCTGCAGCGAGTGTGGCTGCTTCTACCACAGCTCCGCGCGCTGCGACCTCTTCCGGATTGCTCTTCGGTAATTTATACGCCTGCATAATGGCATTAAAGGCGTCTGCATCCTCCTGCACTGCACGGGTCAACTCGGCACGTAATCGATCAGCCTCCTCGATCATCTGCCACATGCGTGATTCAACCGCGGTGTAATTCTTCTTGCCAATGGTCACACGGCCCACCATCGCGACCAATCCGGCTGCTTCAGCTGCGGTAAACGCAGCCGCGGATCCACCTCCGGGGGTAGGATTCGCGCTTGCCAGGTCGCTGATAAAAGAGAACGGATCTGTTTGTGAAGATGTTACGGACTGCCTGGCTGCATAAAGTCGGGTTTCCAGGATCTGCGCGGGTTCGAACTGGTCCAACTGCGTATACCAGACGGCAGTATCAATGAGCGCGTCCTGGGGAATCAATCCCACGAGCTCGCTGTGATGAATGCCGACCCCGTAACGCTGAGCTTCGCGTCGCACCATCTCAACGACCCTGAAGATGGGTGTTTTTTTGAAATTGGTCAGGTTCATCGAGACCTGTGCCATGCCATCCACGAGCACCCCCATGCCTTTAACAAAACGCAGGCCGCCTGATGAATTCCGGACAGCCTTCGCGATCTTCTGGGCAATTTCCACGTCACCGGTGGTCAGATAGACATTAAAAGCGATCAACGGCGCGCGCGCCCCTATCACAGTAGCACCGGCGTTTCCCAGCCTGGCAGGACCAAAATCAGGCGCCCGTTCCGGATCTTTTTCGATGTCCACCTTCAGCCCTTCGAATTGCCCCTTGCGGATGGTCTCAAGGTTCTGCCGCTCTGGTCTCGTGGCGGCTTCTTCGTATAAATAAACCGGAATGGATAGTTCATATCCGACCCGTTTACCGAGCCGGCGCGCAATTTCAACACACTCGGTCATACTCACATCAGAGATGGGCACAAAGGGTACCACGTCCGTCGCGCCAATGCGGGGATGTGCACCCTGATGCTGGTTGAGATCGATCAACTCCTGGGCTTTCTTGATCGACTGGAAAGCCGCTTCTTCGATCGCTTCCGGGGCTCCCACCATCGTGATCACTGTCCGGTTGTGATCCAGATCAGAATGCCGATCGAGCACATTTACCCCCGGTACATTTTCGATCGCTGAAACGATTGCATCCACCACCTCAGGGCGGCGGGCGTCAGAAAAATTCGGGATACATTCGATCAATGGTTGAATCATTATCACCCTCTTAAACAAGTTGCGCTAATTATAACCCAGGCTTAAATCCGGCTATTGCAATCGTGTTGCGACGGATCTACTGATCAAGTTTTTTCGCCGCTTCCCATAATAGATCCATTTCCGCCAGGGTCATTTGCTGCAGCTCTTTGCCTGCTTTTTTCGCTTCCGATTCTACGTAAGCAAAACGAGTGCGGAACTTAGTGTTAGTACTACGCAGGGCAGATTCAGCATCCACCCCATACCATCGCGCCAGGTTGACCACAGCGAAGAGGAGGTCGCCCAGCTCGCCGGCACGATCTGAGTCGGTAACCGCGTCGTGCACCTCCTGCATTTCCTCCATTACTTTATCCAGCACCGGTTTGATTTCCGGCCAATCAAAGCCCACCCTGGCAGCGCGGCTCTGGATCGATTGGGCCTGAGAAAGCGCAGGCAATATCCCCGGGATGCCTTCCAACAGACCTTGCTGGTGTTCGCGGCCATTCTCCGCCCGCTCGATCTCTTTCAATTTTTCCCAGTTCTGCACAACGTCCCGGTCATCCTGTACGGTCACTTCACCGAACACATGTGGGTGGCGCGAAATGATCTTACGGCTGATACTTTGAATAACTTGCGAAATGGTAAAAGTATTAGTTTCTGCCGCGATCTGTGAGTGCAGCGCGATCTGCAGCAATAGATCTCCTAATTCTTCCTTTAGACCGGTCATGTCCTGGTTGTCCAGGGCTTCCAGCGCTTCATAGGTTTCTTCCAGCAGGTATGGCCGCAGGCTGATATGGGTTTGTTTGCGGTCCCACGGGCAGCCATCCGGGGCACGCAGACGGGCGATCACCTGCATGAAGTTATCCAATGAAGCATCTGCAGACAAAGCTGGAATGTAGAGGGCAGTGATCGGGTTTTCAATCCCGCTGATCTTTTCCATCCGGGTGTACTGCCAATTGAACGTGTGATCATCCAGCAGAAAAACCGGTGCATCAGCCGGGTAAACCTGGCGCAGTGAAACAGGCAGACTTGTGTTTGCCACGTTAATACCAGTCATAAATATCAAAACTGGTAAAGAGGAAGAAAATGCCGGATACCGGTCTTGCAAGATCCTCAATCCATCCAGATACTGTACAGAGCCATCAGAAATGGATCTCTCCTGCTTGAGTAAGGCCATCAAATGGTCAACACCTGGTATTTCACCGATCAAATCCGCCTGTTCAGCCAATTCTCTGCCAGGCACATCAATCATGAACGGTTGTACCGGCGTTACGTATAAAACTCGCGCATCCGTAATTTCAGCGATCAGGGCTCGCACTCGGGCACGAGCGGTCTCAGTATCCACGCCTTGTTCCCCCGGTACAAACTCCCAGATGGTACCAACCTCTACACCAATACCAGCCAGCCAATTCGCAGCGAGCTTGCCACGCGTAATGATCACTGTTGCAGTTCCGGCAGCCTGCCTGACCCGTTCAGGGTCAGCCCGAACTCCACAGAAAACCAGTTCTTTGATCCGATGTTCGATCATACACACTCTCCAAATGTAAAGATGCAGTCGTTACCGGGCTTTGGACATTGATCCTGATCGATCCGTCCAGACCGCCCCGCAACAACTGCATCTCATCCAAACCAGGATGAAATCCTGGAGGTTTAACGCTTGGTGTAAGTAGGTGCCTTGCGGGCCCGCTTGAGACCTGGTTTCTTACGTTCCTTCACGCGCGGATCCCGGGTTAGATAGCCACCCTTGCGCAGCAGCGTGGTGTTTTCAGCGTTTAGTTTTACAAGCGCACGAGCCAGTCCTAGCTGAACAGAATCTGATTGACCGGTCACACCACCACCACGGACTGTGGCAGTGATATCAAAGGTCGCGCGGTCCTGTTCCGCTGCAGCCAGTGGGCCCAGGATGGATTCGATGTCACCGGTGCGGGGAAAGTATTCCTCCAACGGGCGATCGTTGACCAGGAACTTTCCTGTTCCGCTCATCAGGCGAACTCTGGCAGTGCTCTCTTTGCGGCGTCCAATACCTTCATAATACTGATTCGACATCTTCTTCCTGCTCCTTTAAACAGCAGTTTCGGGTTTTGCGCAGCGTGCGGATGCTCGCTCTCGGCATATACTTTGAGACGTTTCAACAACTTGCGTCCCATACGGTTATGCGGGAGCATACCCACCGCTGATGTAGTCACCCGATCAGGGTGATTTTTCATCTGGTCCCGCATCCCCATTTCGGTTTTCAATCCACCGGGGAAGTTGGGATGCTTGTAATAGTTCTTTTCATCAAGTCGTTTCGGGGTAATTTCCAGTTTTGAAACATTGATTGTCTACGCGTCTCCCATATCCACACCAGGTGTGTAGGTGGGTTTTGTGTTTACCCAACAGGTAATGGGCGATCTGGGTCGCCAGGCGACCAACTCTGACCGGTTGCATCCATCAGCAGCATTCAGGTTCCTGTTTTCCTTTTAGGACGTAAGTTTTGTCACTCTCTCATCATCAAGACGGTTGTGCCGTCCCAAATTATTAGTTTTCCTCATCCTCGTTCATTTCACGGCGTTTACCGTTATATCGCACCTGTGCAGTACCAGTCCACGAGCTGGAGCTAACCCCGGTTTTAATGATCTGCCCTGCGCAAGTCCTTGTTTTACTTCTTCCAGCGAGATACCACCCTGGGCGTAGCGCACCGTATACTGAACCTGACCATATGATAAAGAACGCGTTGGCTTCAATCTCATGTTGGCGGCCATCATCGGTGATAAACCACCGGCTGGCAGGACACTCGCGCACAGTATTTCCGCCTTTTTTCATAGCTCTACCGAAAGCAGAAAATCGTGCTGACCGATAAACACTGCAGCGCATTGATTCAATCGATCAATATCCAGCACAGGCCATATCCGCCATGCGTAACGGTCTCTCATAGGCTGACGGGCGGTCATATGATAGATGTCGTAATGATATTCACGGCGAAGCATCCTCGCCAGCGGGGTGGAATTCTGCTTCAGCCCTGGACGCACCTCTAGAATCGGGAACATCTTGCGGTAATCTGGCGTTCAACGCCTGACGTAGATCAGCAGATGAGTGTTGCCAATCCAGCGCGCATGCTGCAGATGTGCCCAGGCATGAACGCCTGCATCGGTGCGCCCGGCGAAAAGCAGGGTTTTTCCTGCCATCCCAACTCTCCGGTGATGTTTTTTCAAAGAAGCTCTCCCTGGACAGTGCGTTTTCTTCCCTGGCGTTGAAGACCGGAAAAATCAGTACCGTCGTAAGCGAGGATAAGTTTGTAAAGTGCCATTCCAATCCGTCCAGCGTTTGCCGGAGGGATTATTCTTCAACAAGCTCGATTAGAACCATCTCGGCGGCATCGCCAAGGCGCGGTCCTAATTTGTTGAGACGTGTATAACCACCGTTGCGATTTTCATAGCGCGGGGCAATCTCATCAAATAATTTCTTGACCAGTACGGCATCACCGAGGCGGGCAGCCGCGAGTCTGCGGGCATGCACCTTTTCAGCATCTGTGCCTTTACCACTGCGGCGAGCCAGGGTGATCAGTTCTTCTGCTTCACCCCGGATGAACATCGCTTTGGCCCGTGTAGTCTGGATCCGCTCATGTTCGAATAGTTGCTTGACCATCGTGCGGCGTAAGCCGGCACGAACGTCTTTTTGTCGACCAAGTTTGTAACCTGCAATTTGATGACGCATATTTACCTACTCCAACTCATTTTCGTCTTGCATGAAGCCTTTTTCTTTCATTTTGTCGCGAAGCTCATCAAGGCTCTTCTCGCCAAAATTACGGATGGACATAACCGCTTCATCACCTTTGTCCAGTAGTTCAAGCACATCCCCAACCGTTTTGACGCCGGTCCGTTTCAGTGAATTGAAAACACGAACTGACAGATCAAGGTTTTCAATGGGGGTTTCAGCGGCTTCGCTGGTCAGGTGGCTGCCAACAACTTCCTTCTCAACTCCCAACAGCACCGATTCTTCGCTGACACCAGAGATGAGGCGTAAATGATCAATGATCACCTGCGCTGAAGAAGACAAAGCCTTCTCAGGGGTGATCGTGCCATCCGTCCAGATTTCCAGCACGAGGCGGTCAAAGTTGGTGCTTTGACCCACGCGGGCGTATCCAACCGAAAAATTCACTTTCCTAACCGGGCTGTAGATCGCGTCCACAGGTAGATCACCGATGGGCAGCTTACCGCTGCGATCGGTGGCCGGGGAATACCCTCTGCCGCGATCCACTGTGAAATCGATATCCAACCTGGTCTTCGGATCATCAACGGTGAAGAGGTAAAGTTCCGGGTTGACAATCTCCACTTCAGCCGGAGCCTGGATATCAGCAGCCGTAACCACTCCCTCTCCGCGAACATCCAAATGCAGATGCGCTGTGTCGCCTTCATGCAGGATCATGCGTACCTGCTTGACCTGCAGGATCATCTGGATGACATCCTCACGCACACCGGGAATATCAGAGAATTCGTGAGTCACATCTGAAATGCGCATCGACGAGATTGCAGCCCCATCCAGTGATGAAAGTAGAACCCGGCGCAACGCGTTACCCAACGTATCGCCAAAACCTCTTTCAAGCGGAGCCAAAATGAACTTGCCGTAGTGGCCGGTGTCATTCTTTACTTCGATCTTGGGAGTGACCATATTAATTAGAGCGCACATAATACACCCTTTCCGATACTGATTCGTATCCTGTCATAGGGTCAACAGACCTTAACGTGAGTAGTACTCAACGATCAACTGCTCATTCAGGCTGCCATCGATCTCAGATCGCTCAGGAAGCCGAAGAACCCGACCGGAAAGTTGCTTGATATCCCTATCCATCCAAATAGCGCACAGGCGTTTTTCAGCCAGATCAAGCAGCTCTTTGAAATAGGGCAACGCTTTTGAGGTTTCCTTGACAGACACTGTGTCACCGGGTCTCACCAACATTGATGGGATGTCAGCGCGGTGGCCATTGATGGTGAAATGCCCGTGGTTGACAAGTTGCCTGGCCTGGGCACGATTTTCAGCGTAGCCTAAGCGATACACCACGTTATCCATACGGCTTTCAAGCGTCTGAAGCAGGTTCAAACCTGAAAGACCACGCGTGCGTAAAGCAATATTGTAGTAACGTCTGAATGGGCGCTCAGTCATTCCATACACGCGACGGGCGCGTTGTTTGGCACGCAGCTGGCGCGCATAATCTGATTCACGATCGGTGCGACCCTGGCGGGTGCGTCCGTGCTGACCGGGGGCAAAACCGCGTTTTTCGAACGAGCACTTAGGCGAAAAGCAGCGGGGACCCTTTAAGAATAATTTTTCACCTTCACGCCGGCATAGTCTACATACCGGACCAGTATATTTTGACATATGTTTCCTTCTCCTGTTATTAAACGCGGCGTTTCTTCGGAGGCCGGCAACCGTTGTGGGGCACCGGTGTAATATCCGTGATCGAACGAACTTTCATACCCACTGATTGGACAGCGCGGATGGCAGATTCACGTCCGGGACCAGGCCCTTTAATGATCATGTCCACTTCCTGGACACCCATGCTTTGGGCGGCTTTGATCGCCTGTTCAGCTGCAAGCCGGGCTGCAAACGGTGTGCTCTTGCGAGAGCCTTTAAACCCCGCCGAACCGGCGCTTCCCCAGCAGATGCTATTGCCCTGCTGGTCGGTCACTGTCACGATCGTATTATTGAATGATGCAAAAATATGCACCTGCGCCGATGACAGCGTTCGTTTGGTTTTACGGGTTGTCGTTGTGCGACGCGTTGAGCGTACATTCTGAGCCATATTACCTCATTTACCTTTTCTTCAATTCCAATAGATTTCTGTGTGCTTTTCTGATCGGGTTGCCGCGGGGGGAGAAGGCACCCCAACCGAACGGAAAAGATCACAGATTACTTCTTCGCTGCTCCACGGCGGCGTCCGCGACCGGCAACTGTCTTCTTGGGTCCCTTGGCGGTACGGGCATTCGTGCGTGTCCGTTGTCCGTGGGCTGGAAGATTGCGACGGTGGCGTAAACCACGGTAGCAGCCAATTTCGATAAGCCGCTTGATGTTCATCTGCGTTTCACGGCGCAGATCACCTTCGACCTTGAAGTTTTTCGAAATATACTCACGCAAAGCGGATAACTCAGCTTCGGTTAGATCCTTAACCCGGATATCCGGATTAACCTGAGTAGATTTCAGGATCTTGGTTGCGCTCGTTGGGCCGATTCCATAAATGTATGTCAGCCCGACTTCGACCCGCTTATTCCGCGGAAGATCAACACCTTCAATTCTAGCCATATATCCTCTAACCTTGTCGTTGTTTGTGCTTTGGATTTTCGCAAATAACATATAAAATGCCACTGCGTTTCACGATCTTGCATTTCGCACAACGTTTTTTTATGGATGTTGAGACTTTCATGTTCCGTGCTCCTCGTTTCTGTCCTTAATCCGAATTTACAATTTTACTACTACTTCCATATTCCGTCCAGAACTGACCCATCTCCTTGCGTAGTCAGGATCAATGGTCCGTTCTCGGTAATTGCCACTGTGTGTTCAAAGTGCGCCGTTAACGAGCCGTCCGCAGATGATACCGTCCATTGGTCAGGCAAAACCCTGGTGTAGGGTGTACCGACCAGCAGCATGGGTTCCAGCGCGATGGTCATGCCCGCTCTCAATAAGATCCCTCTTCCGGGTACTCCGTAATTGGGAGCTTGTGGTCCTTCGTGCATCGCCCGCCCTACCCCATGCCCGGTGTACTCACGGGTTACGTGAAACTGTCGGCTCTCGGCGTAGTTCTGAATGGCTGCTGACACATCTCCAATGTGGTTACCGGCGATCATTTGAGCAATGCCGGCAAACAACGCACCTTGGGTGGTCTCCACAAGTTTGTGGGCTATTTCAGAAACCTCGCCCACTTCAGCCGTAAAAGCGGCATCACCGACATACCCTTCGTATACCGTTCCACAATCCACTGAAACGATGTCCCCTTCCTTGAGCTTGCGCTTTCCGGGTATCCCGTGCACCATCTCGTGGTTCACACTCACATTGGTGCTCGCGGGATAAGGATAAGGGCCGGGATAACCTTTGAACGGACTGTAGCAACCGTATTTCTTGAGCACTTCTTCAGCCGCCGCATTCAGATCACCCGTTGTAACCCCGGGTCGGACAATGGCACGCGCAGCAGCTAATGCTTCCGCATTGATCCTGCCGGCTTCACGCATGATCACGATCTCCTGAGGAGTCTTGATGGTAATCTGACGATCCCAGGACATCGATTATGCCTCGTCGATTGCTTGTAAAAGAGCTGTTGTTACGTCCTCAATGGACCTGGTGCCATCCACTTCAGCCAGAAGTCCGTTTTCCTTGTAAAAAGCGATCAGTGGCGCGGTCTGTTCCTGGTAAACCTTGATACGATTCATCACCGTCTCCGGTTTGTCATCGTCACGTTGGTAGAGTTCCGAACCATCCAAATCGCATACACCTGCGATGGCAGGAGGA
>JAXGRS010000003.1:0-249574 GCA_040765685.1 Anaerolineaceae bacterium
ATGCCGGTTTGCTGCCAGTTCTGGTCAAAAGTGGCAACGATTATCTCCTTTGCCGGGTCTGCAGTACCACTGACCAAATCGGCAAACTGATCTACTCCAGTTAAAGTGAGATTTTCAACAAATGTTTGTTTTGTGAGTGTCCCATCTGAGACGCTGACTGTTGATCCTGGTTGAATATCCACGTCACCCAAAAAAGCGTTTCCATTAAAATCAGTTTCAATTGTGGTCAGATCCTTTCCATCCACACTCAAAGTGAGAGTGGTAAAAGACGCCCAACTTTGGAATGAGACGTAATCCTGGTTCAGGTTAACACTAAAAATTGGATCAGGCGCCCGCCAGTAAACCATCGTGGCTGTATTATCATCCTCGTAAAGATGAACTCCGCCATCCGAACCGGGGATGATGTCGATCACGCCTGTATAATCCACCTCCCAGTATCCGGTTGCCGGATCCGAGTCCGCGCCGATCCCCTGGCAATCACCGTTGGTGCACACCCAGGTGCCTATGGAGGCGCCTGGTTCGGTGTACCCGCTCAGGGTGTCATTATCTACATCAGCATTCTCCACCATTAGAGAATGCACCTTGTGTGCCTTGTTGACCGCACCCGCGCTCATCTCAACAATATCCCCCACAACAATGTCGCGTTCGAGATCATTAAAATCAACATCTCCGTTCTCTTTTGAAGTGCGGAAGTACTCATCTCCATTGACAGTGAGCTTGATCTCCGTAGAAGCCGGCCATTCCCAGCCCCACACTGTATCTTCTTCCGGTTTGACCTCAAAACCCGGATTGGGCAGGTACCAGTAGTAAACCGACTGGTTGCCTTCGCCATCAAATTGGCGCGCTCCGCCATCCGAACCGGGCACAATATCAATTGAGTATTGCGCGGTCCATTTGCCGGCTGAATCAGCAGTGGTATCCACATCCTCAAGCACATCTCCCACTGGACTCCAGGCATAGGTTTTTACAAAACCGGGGTTGGAAGCAGTACCCGAAACAGTGTCATTTACCGGATCGATGAGATCAAAGCTCATACCGGTGATCTGGTGGGTTCGGGAGGTTTTTCCATCGGTCATCACAATAACTCTACCGACAGACAGTGATTCGGTGATATCCCGGAATTCAACGTAACCCCAGGGATCGGATACAGCAGAACCATAAGAGACACCGTCGATCGAAAGGTTGACCGGGGTGGCAGGCCACCAGTTAAAGCCAAAAATATCCTGTTTATCAGGATACACCCGGATGTGAGGATTCAAGATCTGCCAATTAATGACCGTCCCATCCCCATCGCTGTCCCAGCGACCGATATTACCACTGGTACCAAGTACCAGGTCAACCCCGGCCACGCCCATTTTGGCTTTGAACACCCCTTCGGTATTAGCCGTGACGTCGACTGAGATCCAATTATCGTACGCGTCCAACGCTCCAACATTAACCACCGCTCCGGGCTTGGAGGTGCCTTTGACGATATCGAGTGCCTGGTCAAGGCTGGTTAAGGCTAACTTCTGCACTTTATGCGATTTTGTGAAAGAGCCTGAGACAAGCGTGATCGTTTCCCCGACAATAAAATCATGCCCGAGATCACCCCAATCACAAATTCCATTTTCATCTGAGGTGCGGACGAAAGTACTTGTTCCGACCGTCAGGGTAATGTCCGCATTAGCCGGGAAACCCCATGATTGGAGAAAATCTGCGTTCGGATCGACCCAAAAACCATAATCCGCATCGGACGAGATCCCTGCGAGCGTCGCGGGTGGAATGGGGGCATGTAAAGCCGGCTGTTCTAAATCCTCTAAAACGGCAGGCAGACGGTCCGGTCGATACGCCGAACTGGCTCCCGAATGCTCAACCGCAGGCGCAGGGCGCTCGAAACGCTGGGCGGAATCCGGCAATGAGTACGGCTGACGCTGCGCATCGTCGTATGGCATTCCGGCGGGGTCAAAGCCCACCGGCGGGGTGTCTGCCGTTTTACTCGCCTGTTCCTGGCTCGCTTGCACACCATGCAGAGGTGTACTCCCCAATAAACCAAAAACCATGATAAAAACAATTACCAGGTTCAAAAACCCAAAAAACCGTGCTGTTAACTTCGTTCTCATGCCTGTTCTCCTGTTCATTAGAATATTAAGCCGGATAAAATAACTCCTGTCCGGGACAATCGCGTACAGGAGTAATAAAATGGATTAAACACAACACCAGCCTGCATAAGGCTGGATGATGCTCGAGATCACGCGGGGCGCGATGTAAGGCAGGATTGCTTACCCCTTTAGAAAATAAAGATGAATAACAAATGAATCTGAGTGATATAGTACTGCAAATCTTTCCGAAATTCAAGCACGAATAAAAACAACCCACCTGAATATTCAGGTGGGTTGTTTCGGATCTTTGCAATTTGCCTTCAATTAGTCCTTTATGAAATCGGCCAGGGCAGTTCGAGGGTGAAGGTGCGGATGAGGCTTTGCGACTGGTTGCCGGCTTTATCGAGCGCGCGTACGCGCCACTCGTAAACGCCCTCCTTCATATCCAATGGCTGGTAGGAAAGCACGCTCAGCGGCGCGGAAGACACCCAATCAGCTTCTGTACCTCCCGCGGGACGGTAATCAAAGATGTAGAACTTCGCACCTGAGGCAGCATACCAGGCGAACGCAGGGACGGACTCCTTGACAGCGCCATCCTTAGGCCGCGCCAACACGGGGGCCGCCGGCGCGGTGCGGTCCACCTTGAAGATCCACACGGCTGACCAGGGACCTTTGACGACCGCGCCATCGATCTCACGCAGGCCGCGCACGCGCCAGTAATACTTGCCTTCAGGGATGCCTAACAACACTTTTTGCAGTTCCGCGGCGGGAACAGTGTATTTGGTTTTGCCTACGAACATCGAGTTGGTGGCCACCTGCAGCAGGTACGTCTCAGCGCGGTCCGCTGCGAGCCATTCGAGGGTGACATCGTCAGCGTTGGTGTGGGATTTACTTGCAGGCGCTGACAACATGGGGGCTGCCGGTGGAAAACGAGAGAAGAAGGTCAGCACCGGTGACCACTCCCCGCTCCAGGTGAGACCGTAGCGTGGTTGAATACGCCAGTAGTATTGCTGCCCATCCACCAGCGCGGCTGGATAGGTGTAGGAGGAAAGCGAGGTGCGCGCGCTGAGCACCAAAGGATCGAAGTCCTCTTCAAGGGAGATCTCAATCCGATACCGGGTCGCGCCAGGGATGTCATCCCAATCAAAGGTAAGCGTGGTGAACGCCAGTTGAGCGCCAGGAGCAGGCGTAAAGCCAATAACCGGAAACGAAGGGGATTGGGGAGACATACCGCTATCGAAGTAATCGTTATAGACCCTGAGCGTGGCTGTACCCGCGACTGCCAGGTCCGCCGGGCTGAGCTCGATCGAGAGTTGTGTGGCGCTAATGAATGTGGTGGGTCGCGGTTCGTCGTTCCAGTAGACGGTGGAATAGCCTTCAACGAAACCACTGCCGCTGATCAGCAGGGTGAGCGGCCCAGAGCCCTTGGTGGTAAAGCTGGGGTTGAGCGCGTTGAGCACGGGTACTTCGTGCGTGATGTAGAAATCTGCACGAGAATAATCCCCATCTTCGTCCGTCTGGATCACGTAGCCATAAGTGCCGACCTTAAGATCCTCATTGCCGGAAAAATCCGCCAGCCAATTACCAGACGCGTCGGCGGTTACATCGATACTTGAACCATATCCAATATCATCGAACCCGGCAACGCTGATGACTGCATTTGGCGCCGCAGTTCCAATGACATCGTCTGTGGTTTGATCGATGCGCGTGATGCCGAGGGCGTTAACGATATGTGAGCGGGTCACAAAACCGCCTTGCAGCACCACCAATTGACCAGGTTGGATATCATAGAAACCGGAGAGTGGAAACTCCACGAAGCCGTTGGCAGCAGCGATGCTTGAATCGGTGTAATCCCCGTCAGCGATATCAAGGTTGACCCGTGCACCTGGTGAAAAGCCAAATCCCCTGATCAGGTCGATCTGGGGGTAAACCACCATATACGCTATTGGGAGATTCCAATAAATGCGGGTGGAGTTGCCCATGGCATCAAACTGCCGGATGGTGCCGTAGGCACCGGGTTTGATATCCACATATTCATAAGTGACCGTCCATACGCGTGACGTATTCACTGTGGTGGATATCACCTCAGATTTTGGATCAAGGTAAGCATAAGTCCATACTATACCGGGGTCCGCGGTGCCGCTGACGCGGTTTCTGTCAATATCGACTGATGTGACGGTCATATCGATGATGGTGTGCGCGCGGGTGAACCTGCCATCAAACATCTTTACCAGCATGCCGGGCACCAGATCCACGCCCAGGTTTTCAAACTGGATTGCGCCATTTGTACCCGGCAGCAGCGAACCGTACGGTTCCCCATCCAGGGAGAGATAAACCAAGCGGCCGGGGATCCAGTCATCACCGCCGACAACGTCCGTACCGGGATAGACCCGGACAGTCGGCTTGTCACCAGCCTGCCCATCCGTCACCTGGAGGATGAGGGTGACCGGCGAGGAGTTGCCGGCGAGATCGAGGATCGAACCTGAAAGAGTATAAGCGCCGATCGGAAAATCATCGGGGATCTGCAGATCGATATCGGTTGACTGCGAATCATGCTGGAAGGCGTCCAGCAATTGAAGGGTATCCCCTTTGATGTAGGCGAATGGATTCACACCGTTGGCCACACCCAGCATGTAGGTCAACTGCGCTTCGGGCAAGGCGCGCGCGTTGAAATAGATCTCAAGGTCATTCGCTGTGAGTGAGGAGTCTGTGAGATACAACGCAAAGTACTGCGCCGGAAGCGGTTCATTGACGGCGGTACCCGGTGCAAACTGCAGCGCGTGCGACAACGCCGGGTCATTTAACGTTTCAAGGAGAAAACCTGTAGCAGGATCCCCCGGCAGAGGGTCTCCATCCGCTGTGAGACCGGTTAACGTGAGCAGTGGAGCGGTATCGTCATCAAAATGGACTGGCAGGGTCGCCTCAGCCAGTATATGGCGCGTGGTGAAACCGTCCGCGGAGATGATGGAACGGATGTTTAGCGTGGTATCAAAGGCGACCGGATAATCACCACGGTGGATGGTGATGGCATACACCTCCACGCGACCGGCATAATCGGTGTTGAAGTTAGCTGCCACCGCGGCAGGGATCAGGTCGGTGAGCCAGAACTGCGTGCCCGGAACCAGCACGTTGGTGACGTAAGCCGTTGGTGCGCCACCATTGATAGCCAGGGTGATAGTCACCCTGCTGCCGGCAGGTAAGGCATTGCCCAGGGTCAGCAGGGTGTTGATCTTGTACCCTTTAGAAATGAGGATGGAGGGTATGCTTAGCGGGTACGTTTCGGTGAGGGAGCTGAGGGTGCCGGTGAGCGTGGTATTGTCTTTGACATACTGCACAGCGGCAGGCTCATCCGCCGGTAAACCAACATCCAGGGTGATCGAATCTAGCACTTCCAGGGTGACGAAATCGTCCTTCGAGATAATGGATTCGATCTGCACAGTGGTGTTGACGGGTTCGGGGTTACCGCCGCCACTGGTGATGCTGATGGCGTACACCTCCACTCGGTTGGCGTAGACGGTACCAAAGTCTGCTGGTACTGAATCAGGGATCAGGTCAGTGACCCAAAACTGCGTGCCGGGGATCAGCACGTTGGTGACATATGCAAAAGATGGACTGCCATTCACTGACAACGTGATCGTCACTGTGCTGCCGGCTGGCAAAGGCTCGCTCAGTGTCATGCGTGAGTTAATTTTGTAGCCCTGCTCTACGATCGGAGAAGGGATACTGAGAGGAAAGGCGGCGGTGAGTTCATCCAAAGTGCCAGTCAACGTGGTGTTATCTTTCACGTATTGCAGCGCGGCGTCACCATCAGCCGGGAGGTTCACATCAAGTGTGATCGCGTCGAGCACCTCCAGAGTGGCAAAATCATCCTTCGAGATAATGGACTCGATCTGCACTGTTGTGTTAAACGGCTCAATGTTGCCGCCCCCACTGGTGATGCTGATGGCGTACACTTCCACGCGGTTGGCGTAACCGGTATCAAAGTCTGCTGGTACTGAATCAGGGATCAGGTCGGTGACCCAAAACTGCGTGCCGGGGATCAGCACGTCGGTGACATACACAAAGGATGGGCTGCCATTCACCGACAACGTGATCGTCACTTTGCTGCCGGTTGGTAAGGCCTCGCTCAGGGTCATGCGTGAGTTGATCTTGTAGCTTTCATTAATAAGGACAGAAGGGATAGTCTGCGGGAAAGCAGCGGTGAGAGCGCTGAGGGTACCAGTAATTGTTGTATCGTCCTTGACGTACTGCAATGCCATAAGAGGGTCAGTGACATCCTGGACCAGGTCAAACTGCGCGGACTCCAACTCGTAGAGGTCGGCGGTGAAATCATCCCGCGAAATGATCGACTGCAGGGTCAGCGTCGTATCCAGCGGCACCGGATTGCCCGTAAAGGTGATGACATAGGTTTCAGAATCGCCGCCGTAGCCAGCGTCAAATGGCGCGGCGTAAGAAAGCGGGTAACCAAACAGGTCCGTCACCCAATGCTGCGTACCGGTGAAAGTAATATCGGTGAGATAAGGGAAACCATTGCGGGTGATGGTGACCTTTGTACCCGCTGGGAGTTCCTCCCCCAGAGTGATGCGGGAATTGATCTTGAAACCGGCATCCACCACAACCTGCGGGATGACCGCCGGAAAGGTGGCTACAATCTGTGTGGTAAGGTCGCCGGTGATGATCGTTTCATCGCGCACCTGGATCAGCGCCAGGTCCAGTTCATCCTGCGCGTTGACGCTGTGGATCGATAAAGAAAGGCTCGAAACCAGGAACGCGATCGCGGTGATCAGCCTTATGGCAACTTCAATGAATCGGTGCGGAAAAACCAATAAACACCTATGGGTACCAGTCATATTCATCTCTCCTGCCTGTTTGATTTCCAGTATTCATTACAATGAGGAGGTTTTGTGATTTATCGATGGATGTACGCAGTGATCCCCTCTGGCAGTTCATGTCATTACTATTAAAACATGAATTCGAAAATCGATTTTTGAATCCATCACGATATGAGAACATCTATATATTATGGTTGTTTGTCAGAATATTCAAGTATTTTTCAACACTATTTCACTGCAAGTGAAAAACACCACCGCCTAAAATGATGACGGTGGTGGATGAATCAGGTAGTAATCCAGGCAATGCTGGTTTCTTATGGAGAAGGAAAAACCTTGAAAACAGCGGTCGTTGACCACTTTCCTTTAACACCCAGCGCGTTGATCGCCCTGACACGCCAGTAATACCTGCCATTGGCCAGCGCAGTGGTGGTGTATGTCGCCGAGGTTACCTGGGCGGTTTGTGTTACAGGTGAAAACACGCTTGAGTAGCTGATCTGCACCAGGTAGCCGGTGACCGGAACCACAGGATCTAAAACCTCATCCCAGGTGAGCGTGGGGGTGGATGTAGCGACGACTTCCTTGTTGATCGGGGATAAGTTCACTGGTGCTACGGGTTTTGTACTGAGATCGAAGGCATACACGGGAGTCCAGTTGCTCCAGCCTTTGGCGGTATTCACCTGCAAGCGCCAGTAGTATCGCCCGTACTCCAGAGGGGTAAGTGGTGAATAGCTGAGCGTCGCGGCACCCAGCAACTCATCCAGGACGATGTCAGCGCTACCTTCCGGGAAGTCAGCGGAACGCGCGACCTGGAGGCGATACTGAAGCGCGCCACTCGCCGGCGCCCAGCTCAAAGTTGGAGTTGTGTCGGTGACAGCTGCACCGTCAGATGGACTACTAAGTACATTGACAATCATCCTGCCAACGTCCGTCCAGGCGGATGCGTTGCCGACCAGGTCAAGCGTACGCGCCCGCCAGTAGACCTGGCCGAAGGGCAGAGCTTTAGCAGCGCTTAACTGAGAGGAAGCCGCGGAACTTACTCGATCAAAAAGGAGAGTATTGAAGTCTGCGTCAGTTGAGAACTGGAGCTGGTAACGGCTGGCTCCATCGATATATTGCACCTTGAGTAGGGGTGTAGTGGTATTAATGGTCAACCCTTCCGCGGGACTCACCAGTTTAGTCGGTGGTGGTGGAGTTGTATCGAGAGTAAACCAGCGCGGCTGGGACCATGCTCCGGGAACGTCCAGATCGTTCACCGCGCGCACCCGCCAGTAATACGACCCATCACCGGGCAATACGTCAGTGTTGACAGCGGTAGCCCCTTCCACGGTCAGTGTTTGGACAATACTAGAAAATTCCGGTGTACTGCTGACTTGAACCTGGTAACGGGCAATCTTCGATCCGGTAGCTGATGAAGGTTCCTGTGGAGGGACGTAATCGGGCAGGACCTGGTCTTTATACAACCACAACAAGGCATCGTCGAAGTAGTATCCCCACATGTAAGGCTGGTGAACGCCACCGGGATTTTCAATGTATTTTATATTTTCGGCAGGCACTCCTCGTGCTTTCAATGTTTTTACGAGCACCTGAACACCTTCTAGAAGTACCCTGGGATAAGTTACCGGTCGGCCTTTCGCATCCAGAACATCAATAAGCCTCCCTTCGCACTCCGCGGTGCCAATGTAAGCAAAGAATTTAACATTCTTAGGCACAGGATTACTGTTGATGTAATTGATGATCTGGTTGTTAGACAACCATGCCCCGCTGGTTTCAGCGAACCATAAGACCGGAGAGAACATGATCACGCTGGAGAAAACCTGCGGGTATTTCAAGCCGGCGTAGAGTGAGATGATTCCGCCCATGCTCCCGCCACCGATGGCGGTATTCTCCCGGTCAGGCAGGGTGCGGTAGCGTTTATCGATCTCAGGCTTAACAGTGTTGATCACAAAATCCAGGTATTGATCGCCCTCCCCACCTTCAGTGCTACTGGCATTCCAGGCAAACCAGCGGTCCATGTTGCGATTGATCCAGGGGCTAAACTCATCCCACCGGTTGTCACTGTGGTCAATGCCGACCGCGATCACACCCTCCAATTTACCCTCCTGGATCAGTGTTTCGAGGGTTTCATCGAGATGATATTCATTGTTACCAATGGTGTTGAACATTTGAACGCCGTCATGCAGATAGATCACAGGATAAGATTTACCACTGGTCTGGTAGTCAGGCGGAAGGTAGACATGAATCTGACGCGGATGAATACGCAACTGAGGAGCCCAAAGGGTGAAGACTTCAACCCAGCGCAAGTGAGGCGTACTATCGCCAATCAAAGCACCAGACATCGGACCGGACAATACGGGGTGCTTAGGTATAGAGGAGGTAATAGTGATCGCGAAAGGCGGTGTCCAGTTGCTCCAGCCTGTCGTTGTTTGAACCTGCATACGCCAATAGTATTTACCATAAGCTAACGCGCCGCCGGGAGTAAAGGAGGTCTCAGTGGACATTGTCTTGTCACGGATAATGTCCCCATTATCCGCATAAAACTCTGCAGAACGCGAAATCTGCAGCCTGTATTGCTGCGCACCAGCCGCAGCGCTCCAGGTAAAAGTGGGTTTCTGATTGGTGGTGATCGTTTTATTGGTTGGTAATTTGAGAATGTTAACATTTATTGAGCGGATTGAAGTCCATTCCGAGAAATTACCAACCCCATCGATGGAACGCGCGCGCCAGTAGAGCATTCCAAAAGGCAAAGCCTCTGCAGTGGTCAATTGGTAGACAGCTTTGCCATTCACCGCAGAAACTGAAGAACTTTCAGCCAAAATCGTTAGAAAATCCGCTTCAGCAGCCACCTGGAAGTGATAATAACGCGCACCTGTAACTGCCGCAACGACAAACTTAGGCGTGGTAGTTTGCACGAGCGCGCCATCAGCCGGTTTCAGCACCGCAGGCAGGGCTGGTGGAACTGTGTCGAGTTTAAATGACCATGTTTCAGACCATGCGCCCTGAACATCAACGTCATCGTACGCGCAAACACGCCAGTAATAAAAACCATCAGGCAGGCTCGTCGCTGAGTGGGCGAGCGCACCAGGCGGGAGTGTTACATCCTCCACCAGCGCATCAAAAAGAGTCGACGAACTGATCTGCACCCGGTAGTATGCCCCGTTTTCAACGGCTGCCCATGACAGGGTGGATTGGGCGGTTTTTGCACCGGAAAGTGGAGCGAGCAGCTGTGGCGCAACCGGCGGACTTATGGAAGTAAATGACCACGTTGGCGACCATTCGCTCCAGGTTATGCCATCCCAAGCGCTGGTGCGCCAGTAATAAACAAGATTCGGTTCCAACGCTGTTTCAGTGGGATATGCGGAGATCTGGGTCTCCTGATCCAACAGAAGAGAAGCAAAATCCTCTGTTGCGGCGAGATGAAGCCGGTAAGACAGCGCACCTGGAACATCCAGCCAATCAAATGTGACCGTGCTGGTGGAAAGTTTTTCATTTGGCTGTGGATCTATTTCAGCGACAGTCACCATGTAGGGATTGGATTGCACGACTTCCGGCGTAGTATTTAAAACAACAAGGGGGATTTCACCGGGAGTAAGTTGGATTGCCGGGATAAGCGCGGACAAGGTGTTTTCATTTATATATGTGGTTTCAAGCGTAACCGCCTGCCACATGATCACTGAGGATGTTGTGAAACCTGAACCGCGAACTGTGATGAAGAGGTCAGTACTACCTGTATAAATGACAGCGGGGTCAACAGATTCAACTACTAAAAAAGACGCTTCAAGCAGTTCAGAATCGAAAATCGGGTTAAAGGCCTCGGAAGGTGAATCCTGTTGGCGAGAGCCGAAGATTTCTACCGTAACAGTCGGTTCTGGGGAAGAGGATTGGGCAACGACGTAGTGAACAGGAATCTGGCTGGTAATCAGGGCGAGAACAAGCAAATTAATAATAAAAGAGCGAAACCCGCCCAAGCGGTGCAATAAATGGATCATAATTCCGACAGCCTTCCAATTAAGAATTGCGATTCTACTTAACAGAATCGATTGATTATAAACCCGTCATTTATGTAAGACAATCATGTAAGCATTCAGTTATCAAGACCACTTCAGGGATTTAAAGTAGCTCGCAAGAAAAATGACCAGAAAGCCAACCTCTGCCAGCCCAACCAGGCAAACGATTTCCATCTGTAATCAAAAAATCTAAAGAAGTCCCTTCCCAACGGTCCTAACAATTGGGGCCTGCTAACGCCTGCTGTCAGCACTAATCCAGAGTGTGGAGCGGAGTGGATAACCATTTCAATGGATCAACAGAATTAACACCAGGACGAAATTTTCTCAGGGTGCTAGAACTAAATCCTCCAAAAAGATATTCAGGGCTGGATGGACCAGCGCCACTGGTACATTACGACACTCGCGCCGCCCAAGATCAACACATCATCCACGTCGTACTGAGAAATGAACTCGGAAAAGGACCAGTTGTAATCCGGATACTTGCGAATATCCACACAGTAGGTGTGATGATAATGAGAAGCAAGGAGCGGTTCAATGGCGTTGGTAAAGGAATCCCCAATGATAAGCAGGTTGCGGTCAGACCCGTTCTCCGAGATGTATTCAAGAAAATCCACGTCCGCGCCGTAGTAATCCACATAATGATCGGCGTATTTTTCAGTGGAATACTGACCAGCCAGGTATTCATCCTTATTGTTGTAATCGATCTCGTTCCCGTCACGATCGTAAATACGGTAGGGCGGCAGATTCGCAAGGTATACCGAGAAAGGTTCCGTTTTGGCATTGTGGTTTATTATTCTTGCCCAACGCCCGAGAAAAGGGATATCGGGGAATGTATAGATCTGACCGGTTGTGATCATCGGAGAAATCTCCGGATAAGAATCAGCCAGTAATTGGTAGATTTGTTTGTAACCCTGTAAAACACCGTAAACATTCCAGTGATGATCAGTTCGGTAGTAATACTTGAGATGATCAGCGAAGCCAGACAAACGCAAGGCGTCCAATTTGAGGCGCTTGGGTTTGTTCTCAACGAAGTAATCAAACGAGCGGCCGGCATCGGCGTTTTTATATTCACTATTGACGGGATGATAGGGTGAGTGGTCGATCAATTCGAGGTAAAAGGCGTGGAAGTTGATATCCATATTCGCCTGGATGATTTTTTTATACTGCTCGATCTTTCCCTGAATAATTTCCTGTTCCTTTGTTGTATAGAGGGAGGGCTCACCGAGCAATACACTTTGACCACGGATTTTATAGATATCACCATCCCCGTATTGTCCAACATGCTTCCAGTGCAGTTCTTCTCCTTCATTGAAATCTGATACTTCGGGTTCATAATCAAACAGGTTACCTGAGTAAATAATTTGAGCAGGTTCCTGTTGCTCCATTTGAGCCGGATTGGGATTACACGATACCATTATGAAGAATAAAAGTATCAGCGCAGAAATCACGCGTTTTCTTGGGTTCATTGAGTTACTCCTTCCCGACCTTGCAAAAGGCCGCCTAAGTTGAGTATAACATGGTTTGTATACACGCAGTTTTCGGTGCAAGTTATGTACCGGGTAACTCCAAGTTTAAATATTCAAATTGATTGGGGAGTTTAGAAAAGGAGTTTAGTAATTACCGTTGATGAACTTGTCCTGAATGAAGGTGTTGGCTTCAGGTTTTGGCAGCTTAACGTGACGACCGTAATTTGTGGTGTTGGGGGTGTAAAGGTCAGTAGGAATGTCGACGAATACCAGTGAATCCTTATCCAGTTCCTGGATGAAACAGATAAATGTATACACATCCTTCAGGGTCAGGTCGGTGACGACTCCCTTCTCGTTTAGCACCTTGAAACCCAGGGCGGGCAACTTTTTTAGATTCTCCGGTTGGCGCAGTTTTTCGATCAACGCGTTCATGATGACCGATTGACGCATGATGCGGTAACGGTCAAGGTCAGCTTTACGCTGGCGCACAAACTCCAGCGCGGCTTTACCATCCATGTGGTGGTTGCCCTTGGAGCTATACGCCCCGATAGGTCCATCCAGGTAAAAATCAACCCCACCCACAGCATCGATCAATTGTGTAAAGACATTAAAATGAACCGCGCCGTAATGGTCAAATGTTATGCCGTAATTGTAATAAATGGTTTCTGAAAACTTGACCACACCCTGCCCCCGGCCATTAAAATACTCGCCGTAGCCGTACGCGGCATTGATCCTGAATTGGGTGATGTTATGCTGCTCCAGGCCGGGGATGGGCACCCAGAAATCACGCGGGATGGAAAGGACAAGCACGCGGCGATCCGTGAAATCGACACGGATGAGGCGGATCACATCTGCCTGTTCGACCTCGTCGATACCCAGACCCAGGATAAACATGGGTTCAGTCTGGCCACATACAGCAGGGGAAGGCGTGGCGTTCAAAGGGTTTTCTTCCGTTTTGCCGTGGTCATTAATTTGAGGTCCGGTTGTCGTTGCTGCGAGATCAGTGGCGGCCATGGAAGTGCTGACCGCGGGGAGCGGGGTAAAGGTCTGCAACAGTTGGCCAGTGAACTGCGGTAGACGGGCGCCGAACAACGGGTTGGTCCACACCAGATAGAACAAACCCGCCAACACCACGATCACGAGCAACACCCAAAAGACGCGGCGGCGCTTCTTTGTTTTTTGGGGCGTATCCTGCTCCTGTTCTACAGGCTGAGCCGGTTCTTCTTCATGAGCTGGGTTTTCCACCTCTGTGGCGGGAGGATTTTGCGGTTCAAGTCGTGATATTCTTTCAAGAATACGCGGAAAACCAGTTTTGATGAGATCACAAATTTCTGAAGCAATCGTGCTTGGATCTTCGTCCTGCGAGATCACAGGGTCTGGAATATCGTACACTTGACCGGTGCTGATCTCTGTAAGCATGTAGGTCTTACCGCAGGCTGAGGGGAATTCATTCTCAATGGCCTCTTTTTGTCCCTGCGTCATGACAATAATGAGGTCAGCCGCGGTTACCAGATTGTTATTGATCTCCCTGGAGCGGACGGACTCCACGTTAAAGCCATGTTGTGCTGCAAGATCAACCGCTTCACGCAGCGGCGGGGCTCCATCCCTCGCCCAGATGCCAGCAGAGCTGACATTGATCCTATTGGAAGGATCGTTCTGCGCGAGCAGGTGTTGAAAACACCCCGCGGCGAGAACCGAGCGGAACCGATTTGCGCTGCAAACAATTAAAATACTGGACACTTCCGCTGCAAGAATCCTTTCCTGTTAAATTAATTTGGAATGATGAGCAATTCGCCCATGTTCAGCAAATAACCATCAGGCAGTTCGTTATATTGCTTTAATAATATTGGGTCGAGCTTCATGCGTTCGGCGTAGGCCTCGATGGTCAATCCTGCTGTGGTGATCTCGCGTACTGAAAACTGCGGTAAGTTGGTTACATCATCTGTATTGAGCGGGATGACCAGGATCGTGTTCACCCAGAGGGGATCAGGCAATTCAAAATTGATGGCTTTGATGGCTTCGACCGATGTACCGAACCTTTCAGCCAACCGGATGTAACCCTCTCCTTCTTGTAGCTTATGAATAACCAATTGAGGGTTGTTTCCAAAGGGGGTTTCGATAGCCCGCGGCGTGACGCGCGAGGGGAAAACGATGGCATCTGTAGCAGTTGGACGCGGTGTAGGAGTAGGCTCTGGGGTAGAAGTGGATTGGAATGGTGTGACGACGACCGTTGGAACCGGGATAGTGGCTGAAGGGGTTGGAAAAATAACCGGAAGGCCCAGGCCGGGTAGTCTGATCAACCCCATGACCGCTGCCACGACAAGACCAAGCAGGATCACTGCTAATAATATAACAAACGAGAGCCAGGTGCGAGTGCGATGAATCTTGGGACGTTTCCCGCGCAACTGCTTGGGCAGCGACTCAAGATCTACAGTCTGATAGACCGGGCATTGCGGGTAATCCTGGGTGAGACAAACGCTGCGTTGGTGCGCAAGGCTGACAGATGTGATGGGCTTACAGTGGTAACAATAATTGTACGAGGCTGGATAGGCAAGAGCAGTCTCCGGGTCATCCTCAAAACCAAGGAAAGGGCAAAAGCCTGAACCATGGCCTTTACCTTCCGCCTTTTGAATGAAAGAGGACAAGTCGTCCGAAGGAGTACCAGCGGTCACTTACCTAACCCCCTTGATTGATGTTGTCGTCATCAACCTCAACCAGAGCCGGGGTCGAATCTGTACCAGTTTTGCCGTAATGTTTGCTGTAATAATATTCCCGGTTGTAGTAATAACTCGACCGTTGCACCTTTATATTATTTAACACTATCCCCAACAGCCTGGCATCCAGGCGCTGCAGCTGTTCAACGGCCTGTTGGATTGCGCCGCGCTTCGTCTTTTTTGGATCAATAACCAGGATGACCCCATCCACGCTCTTGGCCAGGATTAGCGCATCAGTGACCGCGAGAAGCGGGGGAGAATCAAGAATGACCATGTCAAAATGCTTGGCCAGCAGTTTTATAACATCCTGCATCTTGTTCGAAGCCAGTAATTCCGATGGATTAGGAGGCAGGCTGCCGGATGTGATGAGATTGAGATTATTAACAGCGGTTTTCTTCACTACGCCGGTCATCTTGTCAGGTGTGCGGATGAAGTAATCGGATAACCCAAGGCGATTGGAAAGTTTGAAGAGTTTGTGCATAGTTGGCCTGCGCATATCACAGTCCACAATGACAACATCCTTATCACTCTGAGCAACAACCGTGGCGAGGTTGGCTGCCACAGATGATTTCCCATCGGATGGCGAAGCACTTGTCACCAATAATGTTTTCAATGGAGCTTCAATTCCACTAAATTGGAGATTTGTGCGCAGAGAACGGAAGGCCTCAGATACCGGCATACGCGGTTTGCTCATAGTAATGAGCGGTTCCTGGCTGGCAGCAAAGTTCGTAATTACGCCGATTACTGGTACCCCCCAACGGCGTGATATTTCGCTCGGGTCGCGAATCTCGTCCTGCAGGTAAGCAACCAGGAAGACAGCGCCCGCTGCCACCATAAAACCGACCACGGCTGCCAGAGCGCCACTTTTAAGGGGCTGGGGTTGGATTGGAGTGGGGTTGGGAACAGCCTGGTTTAGCTGGCTGATCGTGGTAGCCGATTGAACCTCTGTGAGGCGGATCTGTTGCAGGTTTGCAAACAACGAGGAGCGGTTGGATTGATACTGCGCCTTAGCCAGCTCAAGCTCAGAGCGATCGACGTAATCCTGCGGATCCCGTTCCACCGGGATTACGGGAAGGCCATCCGCCTCCAACTGCTTGTTTCTTTCAACCGCTGCCTCATATTCGGCATCTTTGATCTCAAGAATCGCTAATTCAGAATTGACCTGCGTCAGTTTATTATCCAGGTCAGCGATCTCGGCTTCCAGGCTGGATTTCAACTCCAGATACCGGGAAGCCTGGTCGCGCATTACCTTTTCGGCAAACGCCGCGATGACCGCATTGGCGGTATCGGCTGCTTTTTGCGGGTCTGAATCTGTTACAGTGATATTAAAGATAGGTGAGTTTTCGACAGATGTGGCTTTTACAATTCCTGTAACCGGATAACCCAACTTTTCGGCTACCGATTGCAACAGCGCTTCGGTTACCAGGGTCTGCGCATAAGTTTCTGCAAGGCGCTGACTGGTGTAGGTGGCGGTATACGAATCGTAGTAATCTGTTCTGGAAACCACGTTTACGATCGCCTTGGCGGAAGCTTCGTAAACCCGCGGCTGCTGATCGGTCAAGTAATAGGCAACGGCGCCAGCAGCGATGGCTACCAGGAGAAGGAGCCATAACCAACGCCACAATATCTGAACGTAATCCAGTATGCTTTCCAGACTGCTGCGCTCTTCAATATCATTTTCCATGCAAATTGACCGCCCTTTCTAAGGATAATATCATAAGTATAAATCAAAACCTGATCTAAGGGTAAATATCACGATTATTGAGCTGTTTGAGGTTAATACGATTAATTGGATATCCTGATATCAAGACGCGAATTCTTCGCTGATATTGGTCAACCAAATTATATTCCGTAGCTTACTAAATCGTATACTCGATAAGCCCATCGGACAAATCGTGTTCCATTTACCAATCTATTATTTTATGCTATCCTTTAGTGAAAGGGACTTTTTCTACACATGTTCTCTAGCGGGGTTTTGCACCAATACCTAAGGAAGGCGTTGGTACCATTGCTGATATTGGCAATCGGTTTACCTTTGGCTATCCGCGTCATCTCACCAGAAAGAAACGCTTCCGCTCAGGACGGACCCGACCGGGTGATCTGGATCACAGTGGATTCGACTGATAATGAATGGTGGCTGGCATATTGGTCAAATAATCGCATCGCCTGCCAGTTCACGATCGACCATGACGGTCCACCCACTCCGGAAGATGTTTTACTCGTCTGCGGGAATTCTGTATACCAGGAATGGCTGGATACCCCGGTTTGTAACGCTGTAGAGAATGGCGGAAATACGTCAAGTTGTAAAGGGCTTTACCTGCAACAGGGTGTTAGTCAGCAAACGACCAATGAGATCCAGGTGGAACTGCCTGCACCGGAAGTGTGGATCTCGATCTCGGGCAACCTGATCGACAGCACCGAAAACAAATGGGCAGGCGAACCCACCATCATCCTGACCGGTGAGGAAAAGATCGCCAATGAGCGAATCGTTCAGATCAACGGGGTTTATGACGGAATCCCATTCTCCTGTGAAGGCGACATCTGTGAACTACCACTGGCCACCACCAGTGACCGCGGGGTGACACTCACCTTCTGGGGAGCATCCAGCTATGGCGATAGCACCGAGGAATACACCGCATTGCTTCGGGTATTGCCATGGGGTGAAACCACTGAGGGTTCCACGGTACCGCAACGCATTGGCTACTATGTGGATATTATCAGTCCGCAGTGGCGAGGTCAGCACAATTCAACGTGCGCGGGCATTTGGCAGTCCTTCCCTCCTGTCGAAGGATTACCGGATTGGCTGGACACTCCGGACACCGCCGATGGGCTTTCATCATCACTTTCTCTGCATTACCTGGCAGCGATGCTCATCCAGAACGGTGAAGTGGATGCCAGTGATTGCCCGGGTGGCGGACTTGATTACCCGACTGCGGCGAACCTTTGCGGGGTGGAGAAGGCTGAAACAGCCTTGAATGCCTGGCAGAACCAGTTCGATGAAGAAATTCTGGTAACTTCAACAGAAACCGGTATTCCAGCAAAATTGCTGAAAAATATATTTGCTCATGAAAGCCAGTTGTGGCCAGGTATCTACCACGATATAGAAGAAGCGGGACTTGGACAGCTAACCGAGGAAGGCGCGGATACCGCTCTACTTTGGAACCCCGAATTCTACGCGCAATTCTGCCCGCTGGTGCTGCTCGATACCACCTGCGCGAAGGGTTACGCCACCCTGCCGGATGATCAACGGGCGATCCTTCGCGGCGCGCTGGTGAAGAAGGTTAACGCAACCTGCGCCGACTGCCCGATGGGGATCGATCTGACGCAGGCAAACTTCAGCGTGCGGATCTTCGGCGAGACCCTCGTGGGAAATTGCGCTCAGGTTGACCGCATGATGTACAACCTCACGCGACAGACTTCCGGGCTGCTCACCTCTTACACTGACCTGTGGCGCTTCACGCTCATCAACTACAACGCCGGTCCGGGCTGCCTGTGGACTGCCCTGAGCCGCACCTGGAAGGCCGGAGACCCGTTGGATTGGATACATGTAGCCGCAAACCTGGAACCCGCCTGCCAGGGCGCTGTGGTGTACGCGAAAGAGGTTTCAGAGGGAGACACGGCGGGAATCGCTGTCTTTTCCACCATGGTCCCCTCACCCACGCCCACCATCACACTCACACCCAGGCCGGTACGACCGACCTCCACGCCAAGGCCAACAAATACATCAGCCAATACGAGAACACCCACACCGACCGGGACGATCCGGCCGACCAACACCGGCACGCTCACTGTTACCCCGTCACCGACCAGCACCATGACCCCCACTCCAACTGCAACACCAATTGTTGGCTGGTGATTGAACCCTCACACGAGATAAAATAACCGCCTGCAAATGCAGCCGGTTATTTTTTTAATTATTAGGCTTGTTTGAGGATCAAGGTGTGATCGTTAAAGGTATCCAGGGGGTTACCTGCCAGTCTGCACCAACCCTGGCTTCCATCTTCCAGTAGTAGGTACCCACAGCGAGTTTGTTCGCTGCGGGGAGGGTATGCAGTGTTACTGGGATCAAACCATCGACGTAGTAAATGAAGGGTTCGACTCCATCGTCATCAATGATCAACCGGTAGTTATCCGCGCCGGTCACAGCCACCCACTCAAAAGTCGGTCGTTTAGTGCTGGTAACCGCGCCGTACTTGGGCAGCTTCTGGAAAGTAATGAGCAGCCTGCGCGCAGCGGACCAGGTTGATCCATTTGTGGCGGCATCAAACGACCTTGCGCGCCAGAAATACTCACCGTAAGGCTGCACATCCGGCACCGACCATTCCAGACCAGCTTTCTCATCGCTCTGGGCCACAATGGTGTTGAAATCACTGTCAGAAGACAGCTGATATTGATAGAACTTGGCGCCAGTGGCAGCCAGGACCGACAGAGTCGGGGTGGTATCCGCCAGGAGTTTATTGTTCGCAGGTTTGTTTAGCACCGGTTTTGAAGGCGGAACCGTGTCTACTTTGAACATCCAGACATCCGACCAGGTTCCTAATTTGACACCACTGGAATTGAATGCTCTCACACGCCAGAAGTACTTTCCATCCGGAAAATCATTCAGAGTGAAGCTCAAAGTGCGTTCTTTACCCACGGCAAAGACGGTCTGCTTGACCACTTTTTGGGTAAAAGCCTCATCCTTTGCAACGATCAATCTATATGAAGCGCCGTCCTGCACAGTCTTCCAGACCAGGGTTACATCATTGACGTTGGTTTTCGTTTTATGAGCAGGTGAAACCAGCGGGGGTTTGCCAACCGGGTAGATGTACACAGTACCCGTAAAGTCGATCGCGGTGGCGTCAGTATCGATGAGTTCGACTGTAGCCGATTCCGGATTGAATACATAAACGTCGTCCTGCGGGGTGATCGTGTAAGATCCGGCAGGATTGGTCAACGTGTAAATACCAGATGCATCCGTCACCACCGTTTGACCGTGATCATCAGAGACGAGAACGCCGGGTAGCGGGTCTCCCTGGACAGTCTTGATCGTACCGGAGATGCTATAGATGGGACTGGCTGCCGTGGCAGTGAAGTCAACACCGGTGATATTGTCATTGGTGATACTAGCCTGCCGCGACACCGGGTCAAAGGTGTAACCCAACCGCGACGGTGTGATCGTATAGTTACCCGCGATTAGACCGTTGAAGGTGTACTCACCCTGCGCGTCCGTCCAGACCGTTTTTCCCTGTCCGTTCGAAACCGCCACACCCGCCAGGGGAGCACCTACTGAATCCAGGATGGTTCCGGAAATGTACAACAGCCCCGATACCAGGTGGTTGGCGGCGCCTGTTGAAGCAGTGTAGAAGCCGTCACCAGCGAAGGAAGCGGTGAGGACGGTATTGCCAGGGGTGAATGAGGTTAATTCGCATGAGCCAACACCATTAACGAGATCAGCCGTACATGTATTCCCTTCATCATCGGTGACCACAACTGCACCAGCCGGTTTATCGAAGCTTCCTTTCACCTCGACAGATACAGTGTAAGGTTCGCCTGGAGCGCTGGGGTCAGGCGTTTCGCTGGTGATGTGCGTGGTGCTCACGCGCGTGCGCAAGGCCGGATCACCAAACAGGAGATAGGTGTCCATCAGGTCCGGTGAAGCACCCGCTGTCCACAGGTTCAATTTGCCGGCCTGGGTCGCTTCACCAACTGATTTCACGCCGGTGGTCAGTAAAGCCCGCAGGAAGCCGCGATTTAAAAAGTCATGCCCGCTGGCCACACCCTGCCCGGTAGGTGACCAGCTGGCTATGGCGCCCTCATCCAATGCCCGAGTGGTAGTCTCACCTAAAGAGAAAAACAAGGGGTCAGGGTTGATGTAGTAACCTTCCATGCAGGTCATCGGCAGAACGATAGGCTGCTGCCCGCCATTATTTAAAGATGACACAGTCGTGGTTTGTAACAGGCTTTCGCTTGCCCAACCATACGAATAGCCGTGCCCGATGTAATTGACGATCAGCTTGCCGTAGGCAGCAAGAATCGCGTTTCTAGCCGCCTGTTTATCGGCTTCAGCCGTACTTCCACTATAGTAGATTTTCTGAACCGTATAAGAAGAGGGAATACAACAAGTTTGAAGATTATCCGATATCAATGTGTAGTTACCGCCGGTATCAGGGTTATCTGCTACGGCGAGGATCTGCTGGCGCCAGATACCAGCAGGCAGGCTTGATTCATAATTAATTATCTTCTGCACCATGACGTCCGCCTCAGCGGGCTGTTCACCGGTAAGCGGCCCAAGCTCATATCGGGCATGATATCCATTCCGCTGATCGTAACGTAGCGGTTATCCGCGGCAGTTTCTCCAATCCATGGGTCAATATCCATCAAGTACGGTGGTATGAAACTGGTGCCGTTAAATTTTAAATAGTTCTTTGGATCAAAATTGCCATCCCCTAACAGCACCACGTAAGACGGGCAGGACTCTCCCAGTTGGAGTAGGCATAAGCCAGGAAATCATGGATGGCGTCGGGATCGATGATACCGTAACCAAACTCATCATACACATCCTGTACTTCAACCATTACTGCTCGAATTCCATGCCCGGCGCGGAAATCCCGCAAGGCAGCCGCTGCAGCGGTAAAATCCGCGTGAGTGATGATGATATAGTCCGCCGCGTTTGCCATGGCGCGCAGGTCAGATGGGGTATCCTGTTCGATCGAAAAAACACTTTCAGGGCATCAGGCGTTCCCGTCCAATACTTCTTATTGGTTGAAACGTTCGCCTGGAACTGAACAGAATAAGGACCCTCTCCAACGAGAACCAGCCCGGTGATGCCTGACGGTGCCTGCGTATTTGTTATGTCATAGGCTGCGACCTGGTCACTGCTAAAACCATTCACCTGAAAAAGCCAGGTGCCGGATTCATCAAATTTGAAGCTCAGCATATCTCCATAAGCAACAAATGTATTGTCATATTCCAACGTAATGGTTTCAATAAACACCAGATCAGAGGCCTGACCCAGATCACGGGGGACTGAAAATTCAAGCGTGTTGTCCGCCAGGCTTGAGCTAAATACGCCCGCCGGTACTGGTATCTCAGCTGTGTACCAGCTTATCCCATCAAAATAGATATCCCCCACACTCACCCCGTTCACTTTGACCACCACATGATGATCAGGATTGATCGTAGACGAGCTGTTCGCTCCATAAAAAGAAACTCGCATCAAAACGGTCGATGTGGACGGTGCTGCCATCGCTACAGTGGTCGTCCATTTCGGTGAGTTCGGGTCTGATGAATACGCCGGCGAACGTAAGCGCGCCCAGAAGAAACGTTCTTTATCCCCAAAACCGGGTTCATTCTGCCAGTAATATCCCCCTCCATCCAGACGTTTTATTTCAGGATAATTAACAGGTGTGATTCCAGATCCGGGAGTGCCATCAGTATCTGACATGCGCAGCCCGGGAGCCTTTCCATACGTCAGCCAGTAGACATTATCCATGGTGTATTTCGACTCCAGCGCCTCTCCGTAGAACACCACGTAATCCCCAGCTCCCCACACGCCGTCCCCTCCCAGCTCAACATCCAGCGCCACCTCCACTCCCCATTGAACAGCTGCAGCGTGCTCATACATCCAACCCGGCCACAGGCACCTTACGCCGCCTGCAGTTCCTCGTAGCTCAGTTTGTACATGCCAGCTTCACGCACTTTCACCCGCCAGCCCGGATCTGGCGGCACCCAATCCCCCGCTCCATCCACCGCAGCATCCACCCCCAGCATCCCCTCCAGCGCGTTCTCCACCGGCAGGCTCTCCACCACTCCCGCCGTTCGGTATTCCCGCGCCGCTTCGTAATTCAACAACTGCCCCCCCAGCAGATCTTCATATACCGCTGATTCTTCCACGCTTCCACCAGCGACCGACCGCTCTCCCCCGCTGAAGCGCACACTCACTTCCACCGTCTCATACACCACCAGTTCACCCGCCGCCACATCATACTGCACCGGGTACACGCTCACCCCCACCACACGCTGCTGACGCAGCATGCCATCTCCGCTCACCAGCGCCAACTCACCCGGATAGACTCCTCCCCCTCCATATACCCCGGCGTCCTCTTCATATACTTCCACCATCTCCGGCAGCATCAGACCACTTTCGTCTGTTTCCGCGTTCTCCCAATCCGCCACCTGTGCCACCCCCGGCAGCACCGGCGCGTCCAACTTCACCCGCTGCGCTTCTCCACCACTTACCTCTACGCTCACTTCCGCTCCCATCGGCGCTCCCAGTTGTTCCACCTGCACCGGCAGCACGGGCAGACCCGCGGCAACCGTGCCAGCCCACCCCGGCAGGCTTACCCGCGTGTACTGCCGGCCTGCCTCTTCCACCAGCTCAAGTTCCAGGTCTGCCACTTTCATGCTCACTGTGAATGTCACCCCGTCCCCATCCACTCGATTGACTTCCACTTCGGGTGGAGTAGAAGAGGCAGACTGACGGTTTACGGGCACATGTATTGAAGGTGCTGCGTTCACAGTCGGTACAAGCAGACCGACCAGTAATATGGCTGAGATGAGAATGGTGATGATGCGGTTTGATTTCATGTGTGACTCCCCTGTTCAAAGTATTTTTAATGCGCAACGATAAGCGTGATGAAAAAAATCTAGACTTAATTTATTATACATAATAAAGCTGGTTGTCCAGATATTAATCCGGGATGGTAAACACACATCCAATTAACAAAAGGACTGTCAATAGAATGACAGTCCTTCAGGTCTCCAAAATCTGATAATATCAGTTTCTGACGGTTTTTACCTTCACCGGACCATGCATTGTGGTCTGACCATTCAGGTCCACACTTTCAAGCCAGTAAAAGTACTTTCTATCCGTCTTTGCGGTAGTGTCGATGTATTTATAGATTGCACCCTCAAGCGCACCAGGGTTTTGCACTACTATCATCTGTTGAGTGAGCAGTTTCTTCACGCCGTCTTTTTCCCTGGAGCGATAAATGTTAAAGCCGTCATTGTCCAGTTCACTAACAGTTTCCCAAGTGAGCACAACGCCTTTCTTACGATATTCCCCGTTGAAGTAAAGCAGGTCCACAGCTGTAGGAGTTGGCGCATAACCCAGGGCGGGATCACCAAACAATAGATAGGTATCCAATTGATCCGGTGAGGCACCAACGGTAAAAAGTGCGAGTTTACCAGCCTGTGTGGCGGCACCGATTGATTTCGCGTTGTTCTTCAAGAGCGCAGTAAGAAAACCGCGGTTTAGGTAGTCATGTCCGCCAGCATCCCCCTGACCGGTGGCCGACCAGCTGACGATGGCTCCCTTGCCAACAGCGCGGGTGGTCACCTCTGCCAATGAGTCCTGGGCGCTATCAGGATTAATATAATATCCTTCCAGGCAGGCCATGGCCAGTACGATGGGCAACTGCCCGCCATTGGACAACGTACCCACTGCATTCGTGGTAAACAAACCCTCACTTGCCCAACCGGTGGAATAGCCATGTCCGATGTAATTGACAATGAAACTACCGTAACCGGATTTGATCGCATCCTTTGTAGCCGTCAGATCCGTGTGCGTTACGGTGTAATAAATTTTACTGGTTGTGTAGGTTGATGGAACACAACAACTGAGCACACCATCGGAGATCTCGTTATATATTCCAGAATCATCGCGGTTATCCGCTACAGCAAGTATTTGCTGCCGCCAGGCTCCACCAGGCAGGTTTGACTCGTATGCAATGATCTTTTGCACCATCGCATCAGCTTCAGCAGCGGTGTTAACCGCCAGGCGCCCCAAGCTCATATCGGGCATAATATCCGTGCCGCTGACCGTCACGTAGCGGTTATCCGCGGCTGTTTCCTGTATCCAGGGATCCACATTCAGCAGGTAAGGGGGAATGTAACTGGGTCGGCCAAAACCCATGTAGTTCTTGGGGTCATAGTTGCCATCCCCAACCAGAACTACATATGTAGGCGCGGGTCGCGACCAATTCCCATACGCATAAGCCAGGAAATCATGGATGGCGGCGGGATCAATGATGCCGTAACCAAATTCGTCATAAATATCCTGTACAAACACGACCTTTGAGCGTAGGCCCCGGCTGGCGCGGAAGTTCTTCAGTGTTTCAGCTGCGTTTGAAAATACGGGGTGGGTAATGATGATGTAATCGGCTGAATTGGAAGGTGATCGAAGACTGGAGGTGACGTCCTTTTCAATACCGATTATGGGTCTTAAAGCTTCCCCAGTCCCGGTCCAGTATTTTGTCTCAAGTGAGACATCATCCTGGAACTCGGCTGTGAAAGTCGTGGTACCTGTGACATTCACGCCTGTGATTCTTACCGGAGCATCCGGGACAGTTACATCGTATGCTCTCACGAGGTTGGAATTGAAGCCACTAATGCGATACTTCCAGGTGCCTGCGCTGGCATAAGAGAAAGCCAGGTAGTTATTCTGGGCAGCAAAAACATCATTGTAGATTAACTCAATCGAATCAATAAACACCAGGTCAGACAACTGACCCAGATCACGGGGTACTGAAAATTCAAGCGTGTTGTCCGCCAGGCTTGAGCTAAATACGCCCGCCGGTACTGGTATCTCAGCTGTGTACCAGCTTATCCCATCAAAATAGATATCCCCCACACTCACCCCGTTCACCCTGACCACCACATGATGATCAGGATTGATCGTAGACGAGCTGTTCGCTCCATAAAAAGAAACTCGCATCAAAACGGTCGATGTGGACGGTGCTGCCATCGCTACAGTGGTCGTCCATTTCGGTGAGTTCGGGTCTGATGAATACGCAGGTGAACGTAAGCGCGCCCAGAAGAAACGTTCTTTATCCCCAAAACCGGGTTCATTCTGCCAGTAATATCCCCCTCCATCCAGACGTTTTATTTCAGGATAATTAACAGGTGTGATTCCAGATCCGGGAGTGCCATCAGTATCTGACATGCGCAGTCCGGGAGCTTTGCCATACGTCAGCCAGTACACGTTATCCATGGTGTATTTCGACTCCAGCGCCTCTCCGTAGAACACCACGTAATCCCCAGCTCCCCACACGCCGTCCCCTCCCAGCTCCACATCCAGCGCCACCTCCACTCCCCCATTGAACAGCTGCAGCGTGCTCACATCCAACCCGGCCACCGGCACACCCGCCGCCTGCAGTTCCTCGAAGCTCAGTTTGTACATGCCAGCTTCACGCACTTTCACCCGCCAGCCCGGATCTGGCGGCACCCAATCCCCCGCTCCATCCACCGCAGCATCCACCCCCAGCATCCCCTCCAGCGCGTTCTCCACCGGCAGGCTCTCCACCACTCCCGCCGCGCGGTATTCCCGCGCCGCTTCGTAATTCAACAGCTGCCCCCCCAGCAGATCTTCATATACCGCTGATTCTTCCACGCTTCCACCAGCGACCGACCGCTCTCCCCCGCTGAAGCGCACACTCACTTCCACTGTCTCATACACCACCAGTTCACCCGCTGCCACATCATACTGCACCGGGTACACGCTCACCCCCACCACACGCTGCTGACGCAGCATGCCATCTCCGCTCACCAGCGCCAGTTCACCCGGATAGACTCCTCCCCCTCCATATACCCCGGCGTCCTCTTCATATACTTCCACCATCTCCGGCAGCATCAGACCACTTTCGTCTGTTTCCGCGTTCTCCCAATCCGCCACCTGTGCCACCCCCGGCAGCACCGGCGCGTCCAACTTCACCCGCTGCGCTTCTCCGCCAATGACCTCCACGCTCACTTCCGCTCCCATCGGCGCTCCCAGTTGTTCCACCTGCACCGGCAGCACGGGCAGACCCGCGGCAACCGTGCCAGCCCACCCCGGCAGGCTTACCCGCGTGTACTGCCGGCCTGCCTCTTCCACCAGCTCAAGTTCCAGGTCTGCCACTTTCATGCTTACCGTGAATGTCACCCCGTCCCTATCCACTCGATTTACTTCCACTAAGGGTGATGAGGACTGGGCTGGCGAAGAAGCTTGCCCGTTTAGAGCAGGCGAAATGGACATTAGGATCAGCGCGAAAATGAGAAATATGGACATAAAAACCAAGCTGGGCAACTGCCGGATCTTCTTATTCATCTGATACCCTTCCACTTTTCGGGAATATTAATAATAGTTATTGGTTTGTTTATAGTAATATAACATGACCATAAAAAAACGCCCTTTTCAATGTCTTAACAGATAACACCCATTAAGACCTGGAGCGTGTAATGTGATTGTAAGTGTGGGGAATCAGTATATCAGCAGGTCAATAGAAGCGGCTGTACTGTATATGCCGATCAAGCAGACTCAATCATCGGCCATGGGTCGGTTTTCAGCTTGTAACTGATCGAATAGAAAGGCACCTGGTCCGCCAGCAGCACCAAATGATCCAGGATGCGCGGAAGATACTCCTGCAGATGGTAAGGTATAAAGGCGGTTTGCATCAACTGTTTTACTCCATCCATTCCGCTGATGCTGTGAATTCCCTCCGGTTCACCTTTATTAATGAAGAAAAGCTTTTCAAGAGGGACCTTTTCTGGGCTGCACATTTCTTCATGCAAATGCCAGGGAGTGCCGTACATCCAAAATCGACCATCCAGGTAGCGCAGGACAATCTGATCCTCCCCCAATACAGTCGCCCCGGCAGTTTTAATCAATCGAGCGGCTAAGGTGGACTTGCCCGCACCAGAAGCACCGATAAAACAAAATCCCCGGCCGTTCACTAACACACCCGAGGCATGCAACATCACATCGCCCAGGCTGGCCAGCCAGGCGGAAAGCAACCTGATATCCAGATTTTCGAGGGGATAACAATTTTCATTTGGAAACGCTGAAAAATCGCCCACCACCTCGCCGCAGGAAAAATCGGGTTCAACGACCAGTTGCAACACCGGGCGCTGATCCGGGACAAAAAAGACCAGGCGCCCTTCTGTGGTTTTCCAGAACTTCCAGCTCGGGGATGAATAAACCGGGTGATGAGGCGGCTGAATCGGTAAATTAGGCGAATCGACTACCTTAATCGTTATTTCAGTTGTGTCAGGCATAAAAAATTTTCCAGCCTGCACGTTTGTAGGCTGGAAAAACTTACTCAGACAAGGATTAGGAATAAAAGACAAACCTGATCCAGTAAGATCAAGGTAAATCCCAAACTCAGCTATATTAAATCGTAAAAAATCGTTGCCTGGTTCCTTTAATGACAATTAATAACAACCCGAAAGGGATATAATCACTGCCGATCCTTGATGTCTTCTTCAAATAAATGCGCAGGCTTGTGTTACCCGACAATCTTCTAATGGATCTGCAACTGTGCTAGACCGGCAAACCGCAAGAACAGAGTTCATGATATCCAAACTGACCTTTGTCACCAGTGGAGCCACGTAGGTTTTCTTTTCCATAATTCCTCCTGAACTAATAGTTATATTATACTCTTTTTTACACGATCAGCATACATATGCGCCAATTCACATAAAAACTCGACCGGGGTTTCATTATCTCCATGAACAACCTGAGACCATCCTGGGCATTGCACACACAATGCGCCCAAAGTGCAGGTGCGACACTTGTTATCGGTCACCCGTTTCATTTGCCGCAATTCTCCCATTTGTTGCCAGGCCTCAACAAAGCCGAGCTGCCGCAGGTCAAAAGAAGGTCGTCTCGCCATACCACATATACTCATGTGACCTGTACTGCTTATTTCAAACGACCATAACCCCGCGCCGCAGGAAAAGACTTTTTCAGCGCGGCTCGCGCTACCGCTGAATTCCCGGCTGAGCCGTTCCCATTCCTTTTGACGCTCAGGGTTGTCATCATCCAAAGAAATCATTTGTTCGATCGATAAGCGGTACTCGTAAGGTTTACTGCTGCCATCCAGGCGAGGCCATAAATTTCCATCATAGCGAAATTCCAGTCCGCGCTGCTCCGCGAAAGACCGCAACATCGGTAGTTCGTGGAGATTGATGGTTAACACCATTGATTTCAAATTCAATGGTATGTCCCGCTCCAACAACAACTCAATTCCGCGCATGCAGTGGTCAAAAGAACCCGGGACGCCGGTCACCTTCTCATAGGTTTCACGGGTCGCCCCATACAGGGTAACTTCGACTTTTTTTGGACGTGACTCTGCAAAAACATCCGCGATACGCGGGGTTAAAAGTGTTGCATTGGTAAAAACAGTCACAAGTAAACCCAGACGCCTGGCATACAGGTAGATCTCTGTAAAATCAGGGCGTATCAATACTTCGCCACCGGAAAAGGTGATATTCAGACAACCGGCTTCAGCAATCTGATCAAGGATGTGTTTAACCTCGTCAGTAGACAATTCAGAGTCTTTAGCAGCCTGACAGGAAGCAGCCTGGTTGATGTAACAATGCACACAACCCAGGTTGCAGCGATCCGTTAATTCGAACATGCCGGTGAGTGGAAAACGCCGCCCACCCAGTTTTTGCAGCAGATCTGAACTCCACTGGTCCAAACCCAGTTCTTCGATGGTTGTGCAATCCATAATTACACCTGCCTCATGGCACCGATCGAAATCATCTCAGCCAAGAACCGGTCAAGATCAGATACAACAACCGCCGGATCGACATCATACTCAGCCAGGACGGCCTGTTCAAGCTGGACCCGGGTGGCTGGTTCGGTCAGCTGTTCCCAGATGAACACGCCCAGGCTGTTCAGCGTATAAATGCAATCCATATCGGCAACATTGTTATGAAAAGGCACCAGAACAGACTCATCCACGATCTTGCGATAGATGAAATCCGGATTCCGTGTGTATCGTCTTTGTTCAACCATTAATACTTCTCCTGATCCAGGTAACCGGAAAATGCCGGTAATTTCTTTAACCACGCACTGAGCAGCGCAGCGGCTTTAGAATGACGCAACCCCAGGCGGCGCGCCATTACGATCAACAAACCGAGCAGTCGAAACGGTCCCGTTGTATTGAAACGTTTCCCGTCCCGTTCGATCTCTTCCAGCCGGCCGTAGATGCGCGACGCATCGATCCAGCCATCCGGCCAGGGCACCTGGTCTCCCTGGATGAGGAATTGCCGATTGTTTCGGCTGCCCTTGCAACGGATCACGCGATGGACCACCACACACTGTTGGGCGCCCGCACAAAGCAGGATTTCACCGGGGCGGATGCTGAATGGCTGGCAGGGCGTGATGAGCAGGGTATCCCCATTCCGCACCAGAGGGTGCATGCTGGAACCTGTGGCTCGAAAACGCACCTGCTTGCCCATTTTCAGCAGGTCAGCAGCCAGATCGCCAAACTCAACAGCTGTACAAGGTATGTTGGTAATGTTCAATTCCTGCGTCATGATCGCGTGGCAATTGGTCTTTTATCGTATAACTATACTGTCGTGTTATTTACCAACAGGCGAATTAAATAGATACCCCTGGAATAAAAAGCCGATAATTGCCTTCGCCTTACATTAATCATAGCAAACCTGATGGATATGTCAAGCCCTTGCGATCATTGAGATCAGAGTACCGAGCCCCTCCCCTGAAAAACAGGCTCGGGGAGGGATCGAAATTGATGAATAACCTGATCAGAAACTGATCAGCTGCCTACGCTGTGCCAAAGTACTACCTCTTGAGCTTCGCCTTCACCGGTCCATGCAGGGTGGCGTTGCCCTCAAATCCACATTATCAAATTATCAAACCTTATATGGACAACTCCCCGGAAAAATGATCATCCGGGGAGTTATTGAATTTATGGTTACTAATTACGGGTTCTTGCGCTTGGCTTTGACGTAGATCGGGCCGTGGATGGTGGAATTCCCATACACGTCATAATCCTCGAGCCAGAAGTAGTAGTATTTCCCAGGTTTCAGACCCTCCACCACAAATGTGTAGGTGGATCCTTCCACCAGACCGACCGATTCCGCCTGGATCATCTGGGCGTTGATGGGGCGCATCGTGCCATCCAAACTGCCGCGGCGGTAGAGGTTGAAACCGAGCGTCTCCAGCTCACTACCAGTGGCCCATTCAAGGATCACCGAGTTCTTGGCGCCCTTGCCCTGGAAGTAGAGCAGGTCAACCGCAGTGGGCGCACCCACGTCTTTCGGTTCAATTGCAATATTGTCTGTCAGATCGATGTCATTGCTGTCCGTGTAAACGTTGACGGTATTGCAGACATCCGCGGTCTTTCCACCCTCTGAACAGGCATTACCGATCTCTAACAGCCCGGCAGTGGGCACACCTGGTTTTAGATTGACCCAGAAAATGATCTCTTTTGCGGAGCCCGCTGCCATTGCTCCAAGATTACAAGTAACAGTGCCCGCTGAGTGTGAGCAAACCGACGCATCCACCGCGGTACCATCCACTGTAATCGGTTTGGTCGTATCAAACTCGGTGTAAACATCCAGAGTATCGACTACGCGCACATTTTGAGCGGTATCAGGCCCGGCGTTGGCAACTGTGAGCTTGTAATCAAAATTCGGATTGTTGAGGCTGGGATAAGGCGTTTCGTAATCGCCGTCATCTTTCAACACGCTGACATCGACCGCCGAAGAGCACGCGGCAGTGGCTGAGTTGTTGCCCAGGTTAAGGTCAGTGCTCGTGGTGGTGAGGCTAACAGAGTTGGTCCAGTTTGTGCCGGTCGCGTAGTTGACGTAGATCTTTACTTCCCATTTGGCAGAAGAATCACCATTTGTCTCCGGCAAAGCCGCGTTGAGGTTGCAGGTAACCGTACCAGATGAATTTGTGCAGGTTCCCTGTGAGGTAGTGTCACCGCCGACGGTGCGGGTGGAGGTGTAACTCGCGAATGTTACCCCGCTCGGCAGGGTATCAACGATCTTGGCGCCAAGGGCTGTGCCTGGGCCAGAATTGGTGACCGTGATGGTGTAATACGGGTTAGCCGCGCCAAAGTTGGTGCAGCTCTTAGTCACCGCTGCATCCGCTTCAGGCCGGTCGATCTCCGCCCACAGGCAGGCATTATTGGTCGACTTTTCTTTGGTGATGTATTGGGTGCTCACCGCGCTTGGATCAAAATTAGTGGCGCAATCCGTGTTGGAAGTAAACCCATAAATATTGACCGTGTAATCAACTGCGGAACAAGTGAATGTGGTCGTGGCGGGCTGGGTAATGGTCACGGCATCCGCGCAGCCATTCGCATTGACCGGGTCGCCAGGTTTATATTTGCATGGATTGGCATCGTTCGTGGTTTCATCAAGCGCGAACCGCGGAACAAAAGAGAAGCTCGTGTCTGAGCTGCCATCCCCGTTGCAGTCAATAGGGACTGTAAGCGCCAGGTCGACATAATCAAATCGGTTTGTAGGCGAATAAATAGGATTGTTGTAATGGGTGAAACTTCCTAAATAGAAAGGTACGTCCATCTCCAATCCGGAAACCGGCCCATTGATCCCATTGAATCCGAAACCACTTTGGAGCTGAAATCCTGTCCAACCCCCAGGACAGTTATCATAATTCACCGGACGACCGTATGCCACCCGGTTCTCATCAGTTAGATTTCCACCGGATGATTGAATAGATGGAGTGGAAAAATCCACCGCCGGGATGCCCGCGCTTGCCCACCCATCGCATGAAGCCCCATCGGTATCGATCGTACTCCACACCCCATCCACGTTGCCAACGCCGAACGCCCACACATTAGCGATGACCAACAAGGATAAAACCGCCGTACCTAAAAAAATTGAAAAAATGCGTTTTGTGCGTTTCATTACAGAACCTCCTGATAAGATGCAAAAATGACTTTTGCCCAAAGTCCGAGCCCCCAATACATTCTGAAGGAATGACAAATAAGAACTTTCTATTATCATAGCAAACCTTACAAAATTGTCAAGTGGATTTCGGATTTTGTAAGGTTCTAAGGGTTGACAAATTCAAAGTACTATAGTAATGACAAAAATAATTATTTATCAAATTAATTCATACTTTAAACTATCTGCCAGGTTACCAGAGAGGTGTGAAAGGGTGTTTCCTCAGCAAACAAACACCCCGAGAGATCCCGGGGTGTTTGTTGTAGGGTTATGTGGTTTTAATGTTGTGACGCGGTTACTTTTTCAGCCTGGCTTTCACGGGTCCAATTAGCTCAACCCCACCTTCCCTATCGAAGGTTTCCAGCCAGTAATAATAGGTCTTATCCGGTTTGAGGGTTTTGTCTTTGAAGCTATACACCGCGCCGGTCAGTTCACCCGGCTTTTGAGCGGCGATATCCGCGGCGATCAGTTTTTTCTTATCGACATTATTGGAACCAGCCCGGTAAAGGTTGAAGCTCAGCACTTCAGACTCATTGACAGTTTCCCAACCCAGGGTGATCCCCGCGGTGCCTTTTTTGGTTACATCGAACCAGGCCAGCGCAACCGCCGTGGGATATCCGAGATCTTTGGGTTCGGAATCTTTATTATTGTTCGGATTGGTATCCGCGCTGGTAGTGGTGACCTCCACCAGGTTGCATACATCAGCCGGATCTGCTGGATCTTGGGTGCATTCACCTGTTTCGACCAACCCGGTCAAGGGTACACCGCTGGCCGCTTTGACCCAGAACTCGATCACGGCGGTATCACCGGGGTTGAGGTCGCCCAGCGCGCAGGTGAGGGTGCCGCCCAGTCCATCCGCGTTATCATCCACCCAGGTGCAGGTCCGTGCCACAGTATCGCCATTGATCTTGACCGTGTACGGATGAGCCACGTCTGTATCGCTGATGTAATCCAGGAAGGGATCCAGCGTATCGATCACCTGCACGGCGTAAGCCACCGCGCCAGTACCCGGAGTACTTGGATAGGCAACATTTACCGTGTACTTGTACGGGGTGTTCACTGAAGGATACGGCCTGACCGTGTAATCACCATCGCTCTTGGCGACCGCCAGGTCAACCTGTGCGGTGTTGACGAAGGTACAGGTCACCGTTTCGCCAGCAACCAGGGCAATGCTTCCGGGGGTCTGCGTTTTACCGGTGATGCTGCTCACGCAGGTGGCGCTGGTCTGGTTCCAGCCGGTGAGAGCCGCCTCGCTGATCGAGTAAGTACCGGGACGCAAGCCGAAGGTGCGGGTTGCCGGCAGTGTTGGATCGTCATCATCATCCAACGGGAAGATGGTCGGGTCATTCGGTTTGCTCAGGTTGACCAGCGAGAAGGAGAAGTCCTGCGGGCTGTTGGGCTGCGAATCTTTGATCACCACAATCGTCCCCGGCTGCCCGGCGAGCACAGAGGCTTGAGCAGTCGCAGTTATTGCGAGAGGACCAACGTAACCGGTGCCGCTGGCGTTATTAACGCTGGTGAGTGCGGAGAAACCGGTGACGGTGACCGCGGTGAACGAAAGCGTCATGGTTTCGAAGAAGCCCAGATCCCCGATGTTATCCGCCGGGGCACCCCAGCGTAATGTGTAACCGCTCGCGGCATTACCCGTGATGGAGGTTGGCTCCGCGGTGGATGAACCACCCGGCCAGTTAATCACTGTGGAACCGGTTTTGTAAGCGAAATACGGCGGCAGGAAGTCTTCTATGAAGATGTTATCCAATCCAATAATTCCACTGCTAACATCAATCGTGAAGACGACTTCCTGGCCGGCAATGGACTGCGTGATCACTTCTGGATTGGCTGATTTGTTCACATCGATGATGATATCGATCCACCTGGAGGTCGGCGGGGGGATGGTGTAACCCGCGTCGATATAGGGATTGCCAGTGGATGAGTATTGGGCGTCCTGACCCCAGGTGAGCGCAAACGGGTAATCAGACCACAGACGCATGCCGGTATTATCATTATCCGGATCCCTGATCTTTTGAACCTGTAACAGATCGAGTGTGTAAGTAGCATCAACTACGCCATTGGTTGGGCTGAAATCCACATAGATCACCTGTCCATTCACCGTGGGAGTGACGAAGAGCGGAGAACCGTTATTCTGCGGCGGGACGTTGTAATCACCCGGCGCCCAAGGGACAAAGTATTCAACACCCAGCGAAGCAGCCGGGATGATGCTGAAACCCCAGTTACGAGCGGAGCTGCCAGTATCGTACTCACCTATGGCGTAAAAATCCTGGGTGGCGCTGAGCTTGACGCCTGAACCGACCGGAACATAACGACCGGCGCAATCCAGGCTGCTCATTGTGCCGCCCGCGGATACGTTGCAAACGACGCTGCCGATGGTATCCTGGTAGGTGACCGCCAGGGTGCTTGCAGTTGGATTGAAAATGTAAAGATTTACGGCTGTTGTGACAACAATTGTTGAGTCGTAAACGGTCACCGTTGAGGTACGTGAAGTTACACCACCCACACTGGCTGTGGCAGAATTCTGCACCTGACCGGCAGCCAGATCGGCAGCCGTTATGGTGTAGCTTGATGTACAGGTAAGTGTCTCATTACGATCCAGATAATTATCTCCGTTACCTACCGTTGTTACGGACGGGCAAGTTTCATTAGTTGTGCGGTTATCATTGATCGTTACAGGTCCCAAACGCCTAGTATTAGAGGTATTTGTTACCGCGTATGTGTAATGGATGACATCGCCCACTTTCGAGAAGTTTTGCTCTACGGGATTCTTTTGCAGTCGTAACCCATTGGAGTTGGGGTTATCTAAGACGGGAGATCTTAATTGTGTTCCATAGCTGGTGACCGGGCTGAAATAGTTATTATCCCACTCACCGGTGGGAACGAGGGTGTGGGAGCGGCTGTCATACCCTGAATCCTCGCGCCCCACGATCATTTGCACTTCGGTGGGGTTATTGGCTGTGATGGAAGACCCGGAGTAAACCCCGCCGCGGAAGTAGGTCTGACCCTTATTGAGCACAACCGTGCCATCCTGCCACCAGCCGGCGCCGCAAGTTCCAGCGCCTGGTGCGGTGGTGCGGGTGTTGTCAAAGTTAACGGTTGTGGCGTCCTGCCAGGCTGTCACGATCACATAGACGCAATCAAAGTCAGCATATTCGGCCGCGTTGTTGGCGTACAGGTCCTCACCGACAGGGATACGGTACGTGGTCTCCCACGGTTTTACCGGGTAAAGCTCCCATGCGTTGGTAAAAACGGTCCCCTCGCTCGTAGGCCAGTACACCTGCGAGAGAGAGACAGCGCCACCCATGATGAAGATGCGGTCTTTTCCGTCGTAGCAGTTGGAGGTTGTGCCATTGGGGTTCGTGCTGTTCGCGCAGGCTGTGAGCGAACCACCGCGCGGATTTGGGATCTGTGTGGATTTAAAGGTCACGACATTTCCTACAGAAAACCCGGTAAAGACTTCATCTCCGGCAGCGCCTTCCAGGTAGCCATTCTCCCAATGATCGTAATAAATGGTCAGGTTGGGAGCAGTGATCGGCATGGTGATCACGTTTGTGAGTGTACTTGCAGTAGTGTATATATTTGTCAAATCTTTAAGAATGCTCTGGATATCATCCGCGGCGCCCGGCACGAAGTACTCGGAGTAACCCCCTGCCACATCAGCACTGGCGTTTTGCATGGGAGGCATTACCTGCAAGACCAGGGCAACGATGAAAACCGCGGCGATGACAAGGCGCGCTGTGCGCGAAAGGCGGGACTTACCAGATGTTTCAATATAATGTGTGATCTTACGAACGAGATCTGCGCCGAATAAACCTTTCATTATTCCTCCTGAAATGAAACCGAATGATGATCACGATCTATAATCAAACAAATACAGAATTGATTGCTTTCAATAGAATTAATCCAGTTCAAGAAATTTTTCACCCTTTTCTTAACAGGAATTATCGTCAGCCAGCCCCTCAAAAGCGACGAATCATTGGTATTAAATTGTTTTTACGATAAATAGAGTAGCTGCTTGCATTAATGATAGCAGACCTTGCATATTTGTCAACCAAATTAATGTAATAATTCTATTTATTTTTCAACCGATTTTTAATTTAAAGATTACCAAGACGCGGATAACAGGGCGCAAAAAACCTCCCGCCAGCGTGATGATGACGGGAGTTGAAAGCAATTAGGGGTGATATATTACCTGGGCGGAGCGGCTTTGTAGGGGCCGTGGAGGGTGGTCTCTTCTTCAGACATGCCCACAGATTCCAGCCAGTAGAAGTAGGTCTTCCATGGCTTTAGCGAGTAATTAATGAACTGGTACTGCGCGCCATCAGTGGTGCCCACCGCATCAGCGGGGATGATCTCAGTGTTCATCTTCTTGAGCGTGCCATCTTTTTTGCCAGAGCGGTAGATGTTAAAGCCCTGGATATCGATTTCGCTGGCGGTCTCCCAGGTGAGGATGGCCTTTCTGCTCTTGCGCAGCACGTCAAAGGATTTGAGGTCGACGGCGTTGGGGATGCAGGAGCTGGTGTAAACTACGCCATCCGCAATATTTTTTGTGATAGGTAGAGTGTAGGGAGGCCCATCAGGAGGATCAATAAAAATCTGCAGGATACTTGTATCCTTAATGTCCAAGTTTACTATTTTATCTGACACTCCCGCTAAAAACGTTATTGTCAATAGCTTCCCACTACCTGTTTTTGGTTCTGAAGGAGTTTGTTGTGTGTTTATTCCAACAATAGATCCGTTTGTATTATTGAAGGTAAACACAGCTCCGGGTCCAACTTCTAAGAATCCACCGTTTTTCACTTCAGTAACCGCTAAGACTGTCTGATCAAAAGATACTTTAAGATCATAGGCCCACAAATCAACTGCATAATTTACCATCACATCGAATGTGTAATACTTATATACTGGTGGAAAACCAAATGAAGAGGTACAGGCAAATGACCGAGCAGGAGAAATGGATATTTCCGTTGTGAAAGGACACTCGTCGGTAGTCGTAAGGTCCCCATTGGTTGGTGTAAACCCGACTTCCACTCCACCAAAAGCAGTAAGCTCAGTCCAGAAAACTTCCTGGCTTTCTTCTTCGGTGATAATATCAAAAGTAACTGTTACATCCGGGACAATTGACCGTATCCTAATCTGAATCAATTCCCCATCACCACTTTTCGGTGTTTGAGGATTGCGCTGACTCATAGAAGTATGTAGCATTCCAGTAGTATTGTTTATCACGGTTGGAATCGGGTAAACACCTTCATCCAGGAAATCCCCATTTGTCACTTCCAATACTTCAATTGCCTCGGGATGATCCCACTTAACATAGATATCATACCCATACAAATCGTTAACACCGTACACCCATACCGACACAATTGTGTCACTGCAAAGCATTCCAGTTGAGTGCTCGGGCATTATTTTCAGCGAAGGATCCGCTGCTTCAACAGAGTTGAGTGGTAGCAGTGCAAATATCAGCGCAAGAGACACGATAACACCCAGGATCTTGAAAAGTCTTTCAGTCGCTTTCATAGTATTTTCTCCTTAAGTTACTGATTTTCTTTTAGAGAACACAAGAAAAACACCAAAACCAACAACAACCACCAATAATATTACCAATACCCACCAATTACTCATTAACCAATACCTGTGATCTGTGCTAGTTTGTTCCTCGATCTTAACCGCTTCCTGCAAATTTACTTGAGCGGTACTTGCTATGCTACCCGCCAAAGCTTCAGTAGCTGAGGCCGATGTGAAAGCGGGTGCAATTGTTTCCATCAGCGCGGGCGTTTCAGTTCCAATAAGGACCAGCCCTGTTGTATCCGTAACTGGATAGGTGACCGCTGGGCTTGGCGCTCCCTCTAAAACTTTTAAGGTTGAATTTACAACTTGTACTTCGATTTCTGTGGCTTGTCCTGATGAGAGGGTGACATTATCAATCAATAAGGGCGATTCCCCCTCCGCTACACCAATAAAACTAACAATCAAAATTATCCCGTCGCCTGATTTCGGCTTACTAGGATTATACTGCGACATTACAAAGTGAATGGTCCCTAATTCATTGTTTGCGTTATTGAAAAGCAGTAACCCTGGATCAAGAAAGTCTCCAAGTGCCGATTGGATGCCATCAATTGAGGGATCCGCATCCACCACCTGCACAATGTTCGGATCGAACTTTAAAGTAAAATCAATTGCATACATATCCCGAACATTACGGATATTAATCGGTACTTGAATTGGTTCACCCGGCGCTATCTCAACAGCTTCAAAAACGCCGAACTCCGTCATTCCCTGTCCCTGAGCAGATAAGGTAAATAAAAACAGTGCCATTATCAACAGTACAAATATTTTTTTCAATCTAGCCTTCAATATCAACATTGTTAAGTCTCATAATATCATTATCTATAGATCACAACCAAATTTGTTGCAAATCATCTCGTATTCTTTCTTCGAGCATAAATTAATATCATCCACCCTAACGTGACGAGTAGAATAACTAACAGGACCCAAAGCAGGTTATTTACCAGTCCATTATTCAATGAACTCTTATTCTGAATTGCCGTCTGATCTATCGATCGGTCAACAGGGGTGCTGTTTGGTTCCTCCATGATTTCTGTGGTAGTAGCCGGTCTGCGTTGCTCCTCGCTCGTTGACGTTGGAGCTGTTGTTGTCAAATGTGAAGACAACGGTAATTTGATACCAAGGTGACCAGTGACCAATTCTACAGTTTTCGTTGCATTCAATAATATGTTAGGGATTTCAGTACTTACTACCTCAGTATTATGTGCGAATGTTGCAGTACGTGTTGGTGTAGCAGTTAATACATTTGTTACTGTGCTGGTGAGAATTGGAATCGCAGTTGGAGATAAAACACTGGTTGAGGTTACTGTCGGAGTAATGGTCACGGAGTTATTATTCGTAACTTCAACATAGCCATTCACTATTTCAGGATTCACCAGCTGATTAGTCGATGTTACAAGTTCGATACTGCCGATTTTTACGCCGGAATTTCCCTGATCAACTCCTCGAAAATTAAGTTTCAACAATGTACCATTTCCAGAAACTCCGGTTGTCGCGACTTGGGTTACTGCCAGGTGCAACATTCCAGGTTTAACCTCCTGCCTCACAACCGCAAGGTTGGAAAGATATGACCCATGTGACCATGAATCCAGGTTTAATATCTTCTCGTCATAATAGATGGTCATATCATAAGCATTCAAGTCATTACCATCTCTTACTTCCAGGGTTAGGGTTATTACTTCATCAATCTGAATGCTGGCACTTGACGGATCGAACCAAAGTTTTGTTACATTTTGCGCAAGTGCCCCAGTAGATGATAAAGTATTCCCAATAAAAACTATGCACATCAATACCAAATAAACAGAGTATCGCGCTTTGTTTTTTTCAATATATCTTATGTTCTTGATCTCATACCTCTATCATCAATTAATAAAATATTCAACCATTCACATCTACCATGTGTGCAGGTTGGGGGAAACCCCAACCTGCACGATTAATTTCTTTGATTCTACGGCTGCCAGTAGTCGAGTGAATTGGTGTCTGAATAGGTGCTACTTGTTTTGTAGTAATTCAACCCTACCAGAGCCAGATCGCCGATACCGACAACTTTATCAAAGTTCACATCAGCGTCAGTATCTATACCATCACTTCCCTCGATACCCTTACCCCAATCGGTACCAATCTTACCCGCATCATTGATGTCGACACGGTTGTTAGTCCAGATTGCATTACCACTCAGGAGCCACAAGACATTTGCTGAGACGTAGCCTGCATTCGTTATTGTCACCGTCACATTGTTGTCGTCTGTGATGTTCAGATACCGTGACTGCAGGGTAGTAATTCGATACGTTCCAGCTTTAACCCCTGTAAATACAACGTTATTACTTGTTGCATTTATTGATTGCACCTGGTAAGTCAAGCCTGGATCAGTAACACTGGTCAGTATGAAGGGTACTTTATCGTTCAGGTTCTGTATTGAAGTCCGTTCCTGCATCTTCACGGTGAAGGTCACCACGTAGCGCTGTAACTTTAGTGTGATTTCGGCCAGTACCACCTCCGTGGTGAAGTTATCCTTAGAGATGATCGACTGGATCGTTACTTCAGTGTTGATATCAGTAGGATTGCCATCGATAGTGATGTTGTACACCTCGATTTGACCATTGTACGGGTCGGCTGTGAACAGCGAAGGCTCGATTCCAGGGAACAGGTCGGTGATGTAGAACTCCGTTCCAGGCACCGGAACATCAGTCACATAAGTTTGCGGTGTTCCACCATCAACAGAAATCGTGATACTGATCTTGGTGCCAGCTGGAACCGCTTCATCCAGGATGATCTTGGAGTTGATGCGATATCCCTTGTCAGCAAGGTCAGTCGGGATGGTCGCGGGGAAGGTGGCGGTGAGTTCGTCCAGCGTACCGGCGAGTTCTACTTCAACGTTGTAAATGTCATACACATAGGTGTTGTCTGGCGAAGTCGGGTCCATCGAGCCCCATGTGTTCCCTGCCATGTCTTTCAGGACCATGTAGAACGTGATGCCGCCATTGGTTACAAATACTGGGGTCACTATCGGTCCAAAGTCGATCGTCCACTTCTGTGCCACATCATCATACGTCACCGTTACGCCAGCAGCGTCAAACTTCGCTTTGTCCTCCGGGGTTCCCCACGGGTTCAATGCATCCGCGTACACGCTGAACTCGTCCAGAGTCCCTTGAAGGCTGTGGTCGATCTCCAGCTCGTACAGGTTCGTGTCCAGCGCGTCTACTGTCAGGATGAAGTTCTCGCTACCCGCCAGGAACACGTCGCCTTCCGCGGGGGTCACTTCCTCCATCACCGGCGCGACGTCATCACGAATCACATTGTACACATAGGTGTTCTCTGGCGTGGTCCCGTACATCGAGCCCCATGTGTTGCCCGCGTAGTCTTTCAGCACCATGTAGAACGTGATGCCGCCGTTCGCCACAAAAGCTTCTGTGACCGTCGGTCCAAAGTCGATCGTCCACACCTGTTCCACATCGTCGTAGGCCACCGAGACTCCAGCAGCTTCAAACTGCGCCTTGTCCTCCGGGGTTCCCCACGGGTTCAATGCATCCGCGTACACGCTGAATTGAGGTAGTGTCGGTTCTAAGCTGTTATCGATCTCCAGCTCGTACAGGTTCGTGTCCAGCGCGTCCACCGTCAGGATGAAGTTCTCGCTACCCGCCAGGAACACGTCGCCTTCCGCGGGGGTCACTTCCTCCATCACCGGCGCGACGTCATCACGAATCACGTTATACACATAAGTGTTCTCAGGCGTGGTCCCGTACATCGAGCCCCATGTGTTGCCCGCGTAGTCTTTCAGCACCATGTAGAACGTGATGCCGCCGTTCGCCACAAAAGCCTCTGTGACCGTCGGTCCAAAGTCGATCGTCCACACCTGCTCCACATCGTCGTAGGCCACAGAGACTCCAGCATCTTCAAACTGCGCCTTGTCCTCCGGGGTTCCCCATGGGTTCGATGCATCCGCGTACACGCTGAATTGAGGTAGTGTCGGTTCTAAGCTGTTATCGATCTCCAGCTCGTACAGGTTCGTGTCCAGCGCGTCCACCGTCAGGATGAAGTTCTCGCTACCCGCCAGGAACACGTCGCCTTCCGCGGGGGTCACTTCCTCCATCACCGGCGCGACGTCATCACGAATCACGTTATACACATAAGTGTTCTCAGGCGTGGTCCCGTACATCGAGCCCCATGTGTTGCCCGCGTAGTCTTTCAGCACCATGTAGAACGTGATGCCGCCGTTCGCCACAAAAGCCTCTGTGACCGTCGGTCCAAAGTCGATCGTCCACACCTGCTCCACATCGTCGTAGGCCACAGAGACTCCAGCATCTTCAAACTGCGCCTTGTCCTCCGGGGTTCCCCATGGGTTCGATGCATCCGCGTACACGCTGAATTGAGGTAGTGTCGGTTCTAAGCTGTTATCGATCTCCAGCTCGTACAGGTTCGTGTCCAGCGCGTCCACCGTCAGGATGAAGTTCTCGCTACCCGCCAGGAACACGTCGCCTTCCGCGGGGGTCACTTCCTCCATCACCGGCGCGACGTCATCACGAATCACGTTATACACATAAGTGTTCTCAGGCGTGGTCCCGTACATCGAGCCCCATGTGTTGCCCGCGTAGTCTTTCAGCACCATGTAGAACGTGATGCCGCCGTTCGCCACAAAAGCCTCTGTGACCGTCGGTCCAAAGTCGATCGTCCACACCTGCTCCACATCGTCGTAGGCCACAGAGACTCCAGCATCTTCAAACTGCGCCTTGTCCTCCGGGGTTCCCCATGGGTTCGATGCATCCGCGTACACGCTGAATTGAGGTAGTGTCGGTTCTAAGCTGTTATCGATCTCCAGCTCGTACAGGTTCGTGTCCAGCGCGTCCACCGTCAGGATGAAGTTCTCGCTACCCGCCAGGAACACGTCGCCTTCCGCGGGGGTCACTTCCTCCATCACCGGCGCGACGTCATCACGAATCACGTTATACACATAAGTGTTCTCAGGCGTGGTCCCGTACATCGAGCCCCATGTGTTGCCCGCGTAGTCTTTCAGCACCATGTAGAACGTGATGCCGCCGTTCGCCACAAAAGCCTCTGTGACCGTCGGTCCAAAGTCGATCGTCCACACCTGCTCCACATCGTCGTAGGCCACAGAGACTCCAGCATCTTCAAACTGCGCCTTGTCCTCCGGGGTTCCCCATGGGTTCGATGCATCCGCGTACACGCTGAATTGAGGTAGTGTCGGTTCTAAGCTGTTATCGATCTCCAGCTCGTACAGGTTCGTGTCCAGCGCGTCCACCGTCAGGATGAAGTTCTCGCTACCCGCCAGGAACACGTCGCCTTCCGCGGGGGTCACTTCCTCCATCACCGGCGCGACGTCATCACGAATCACGTTATACACATAAGTGTTCTCAGGCGTGGTCCCGTACATCGAGCCCCATGTGTTGCCCGCGTAGTCTTTCAGCACCATGTAGAACGTGATGCCGCCGTTCGCCACAAAAGCCTCTGTGACCGTCGGTCCAAAGTCGATCGTCCACACCTGCTCCACATCGTCGTAGGCCACAGAGACTCCAGCATCTTCAAACTGCGCCTTGTCCTCCGGGGTTCCCCATGGGTTCGATGCATCCGCGTACACGCTGAATTGAGGTAGTGTCGGTTCTAAGCTGTTATCGATCTCCAGCTCGTACAGGTTCGTGTCCAGCGCGTCCACCGTCAGGATGAAGTTCTCGCTACCCGCCAGGAACACGTCGCCTTCCGCGGGGGTCACTTCCTCCATCACCGGCGCGACGTCATCACGAATCACGTTATACACATAAGTGTTCTCAGGCGTGGTCCCGTACATCGAGCCCCATGTGTTGCCCGCGTAGTCTTTCAGCACCATGTAGAACGTGATGCCGCCGTTCGCCACAAAAGCCTCTGTGACCGTCGGTCCAAAGTCGATCGTCCACACCTGCTCCACATCGTCGTAGGCCACAGAGACTCCAGCATCTTCAAACTGCGCCTTGTCCTCCGGGGTTCCCCATGGGTTCGATGCATCCGCGTACACGCTGAATTGAGGTAGTGTCGGTTCTAAGCTGTTATCGATCTCCAGCTCGTACAGGTTCGTGTCCAGCGCGTCCACCGTCAGGATGAAGTTCTCGCTACCCGCCAGGAACACGTCGCCTTCCGCGGGGGTCACTTCCTCCATCACCGGCGCGACGTCATCACGAATCACGTTATACACATAAGTGTTCTCAGGCGTGGTCCCGTACATCGAGCCCCATGTGTTGCCCGCGTAGTCTTTCAGCACCATGTAGAACGTGATGCCGCCGTTCGCCACAAAAGCCTCTGTGACCGTCGGTCCAAAGTCGATCGTCCACACCTGCTCCACATCGTCGTAGGCCACAGAGACTCCAGCATCTTCAAACTGCGCCTTGTCCTCCGGGGTTCCCCATGGGTTCGATGCATCCGCGTACACGCTGAATTGAGGTAGTGTCGGTTCTAAGCTGTTATCGATCTCCAGCTCGTACAGGTTCGTGTCCAGCGCGTCCACCGTCAGGATGAAGTTCTCGCTACCCGCCAGGAACACGTCGCCTTCCGCGGGGGTCACTTCCTCCATCACCGGCGCGACGTCATCACGAATCACGTTATACACATAAGTGTTCTCAGGCGTGGTCCCGTACATCGAGCCCCATGTGTTGCCCGCGTAGTCTTTCAGCACCATGTAGAACGTGATGCCGCCGTTCGCCACAAAAGCCTCTGTGACCGTCGGTCCAAAGTCGATCGTCCACACCTGCTCCACATCGTCGTAGGCCACAGAGACTCCAGCATCTTCAAACTGCGCCTTGTCCTCCGGGGTTCCCCATGGGTTCGATGCATCCGCGTACACGCTGAATTGAGGTAGTGTCGGTTCTAAGCTGTTATCGATCTCCAGCTCGTACAGGTTCGTGTCCAGCGCGTCCACCGTCAGGATGAAGTTCTCGCTACCCGCCAGGAACACGTCGCCTTCCGCGGGGGTCACTTCCTCCATCACCGGCGCGACGTCATCACGAATCACGTTATACACATAAGTGTTCTCAGGCGTGGTCCCGTACATCGAGCCCCATGTGTTGCCCGCGTAGTCTTTCAGCACCATGTAGAACGTGATGCCGCCGTTCGCCACAAAAGCCTCTGTGACCGTCGGTCCAAAGTCGATCGTCCACACCTGCTCCACATCGTCGTAGGCCACAGAGACTCCAGCATCTTCAAACTGCGCCTTGTCCTCCGGGGTTCCCCATGGGTTCGATGCATCCGCGTACACGCTGAATTGAGGTAGTGTCGGTTCTAAGCTGTTATCGATCTCCAGCTCGTACAGGTTCAGATCCAGCGCGTCCACCGTCAGGATGAAGTTCTCGCTACCCGCAAGGAACACATCACCTTCTGCGGGCGTCACTTCTTCCATTAGCGGCGCTACATCATCCGGGATATATATAGGCAGTTCGGATATTGAAGCCAGTACCGTCTCTGTCGCAAATTCATCGTTCGAGATCACAGACTCGATCAACACTTTTGCATTAACATCCGATGGATTCCCACCACCACTGTTGATCGTGATCATGTACAACTCGACCCTGCCACCATAACCAGCATCAAAGTCCGCTGGCTCTTGATCTGTGAACAGGTCTATTACCCAGAACGGGCTCTCGGGAATGAGCGCATTGGTCACATACGGGAACGGTCCTGATCCATTAACCGTTATCCAAATGGTCACCGTGCTACCAGCGGGTAACGGATCTCCAGTGAGCGTCATCCTCGAGTTGATCTTGTAATCATCCGCCACGATCACTGCAGGAATGCTCGCCGGGAACGTTGCTGTGAGTGCACTGAGCGTTCCGGTAAGCGTCGTGTTCCCCTGCAGCCAGGCCAGCGCTGCGGCTTCATTCGAACTCACCGTGATGGTCACGGTGACCGTGTTCGAGTAATCCGTGCCATCGCTAGCCTTATAAGTAAAGCTGTCTGTGCCGTAGAAGAACGGATCGGGCGTGTAGGTAAAGCTGCCATCCGCTGCGAGTTCCAGTGTGCCATTGGCAACATCTGTCACCAACTCCGCGGTGAGGGCTGTGCCTTCTGTATCCGTGTCATTGCCTAGAACACCGGGAACTAACACTGTGAGGATGGTATCGCCCAACACAGTGTAGCTATCCGCTACCGCCACCGGAGCGTCATTGACCGAGGTGACGTTGATCGAAACCGTCGCCGCTGCGCTTGTTTCGGTGCCATCACCCACAGTGAAGGTAAAGCTGTCGCTACCGACAAAGTTGGCATTGGGAGTGTAGGTGAGAGCTGGCGCGGTGCCGCTCAGAACACCATTGGAAGGTGTACCCACGTTCCAATTCAGCGTACCGGGATAGAGGTCCACTGCAGTCAAGGTGATGCCGAGTGCAGTGTCTTCAGTGGTGGTCAGCGTCTGACCCTCAGCAACCGGAATGTCGTTGAATTCGATCTCAACACTCACATCATCCGTAAAGCCGTAGGTATCTGTGACCTCACCAGTGAAGGTGTACACGCCGGGCAGGTAAGTGCCGTTGATCTTGAGGTAAGTATCGCCGCCGCCCATCAGTTTGGTCATTCCATCGACCAGCATAAGGTCGGTGCCGCCGACCTTGATGTAGAAGATGGGCTCAACCCCATTGATGATCTTCCACATCACACCCTGCCAGGTGGCTGGGTCGGCTGCAGCGGTAACACCCTTGGCCGCCCAGTAATCAAAGAAGTCTGGGGGAGTGGTATCTATGTAGAAGGGGTTGTACCCATCCGCCAGGTCGCGATTGACCGTCAGCAAGGCGGCATCCAGGAAGTGGTAATCCGGCTCAGGCAGCGTTGTGTCAAGCGGCATGTAGTACCCGTTTGTCAAGTCACCGGTTACGTCCGTCCAGGTTGACTGGTCAATGGATGACTGCAGACCAACCTCGGTCAGCGCCAGCGGCGCGAGAACCAGCAGGTTTACGGTCGCCGTGTCAGTAAGCGTGCCGTCAGTTACCGTGTACTGGAAGCTGTCCGGACCAATGTAACCGGGTGCAGAAATGTAATCGAAATGCCCATCTGTATAGAGAGCAACTGTTCCATGTGAGGCCGGTACATACGTTGGATTATTCGGTATTGAAACGGTCAACGTATCGTTGTTTGCATCTGTATCGTTAACCAGGACACCGGAACCAACAGGAACGGTATAAACTGAGAGGAAAGTATCAACGATAAACGGATAGAAATCATCCGCAGCGACAGGCGCAAGGTTCTCAGAGCTTACTTCCACGCAAAGCACCTCGTTGTCCACTGTGGTACAGACCTGGTAGGTCGCCGCAGAGGTATCAGGCGCGGTGAAGGTGGTGGCGGGCGTGATGAGACCGGAAGCGGTAAACGCGCTGGTTACACTCAACGTGCCACCATCCGGCGCAGTGTATGCCGCCGGAATATCGTCAGGCAGTGTGCCATCGGCGGAGGTATCAGCTGCGGCAGAGTTCATCACCATTTTGGCGCTGATCACGGCTGTCTTATTGGGAGGTGTCAGCGTGGCGGGGTCAGCTGCTGCTGAGAGCACCAGCCAGGGATCCACGTCCAGCGTACCGCTGCTGGTATTGGCAACCGCGTCACAATCGGTTCCAACGGGTCCTTCATTGCAGCCGAACCAGTTGTTTTCAGCTTTAACCGTGCCCTGGGCAGCGTTGATGATGCCGCCATAGGCTGAGCCATCGCTACCGGTGTAAGCCTGTTCGTTACCAACGATGCGGTTGAACTCGATGACCACACCAGTGGGGGTAAGGTTGTTCTTGCCGGGTTCGCCGAGGCGGATACCGCGCTCGTTGCCGGTGATCGTTCCACCCTGGATCAGTATGTTTGTCAAAGTTGCAGGGAATGGGCCATACGTACCACCATCATCTCTTGCCTTTAAAGTGATTCCAACGCCTTCCTTGGCATTACCAGTGCCGTTATTGGTTATTGCGCAATCAATAAAGGAAATATTCTGGTAAGTACCGGCCTTTAGATTGATATCCACGCCTGCCTTCCATGGGCTGAAGTAGTCCGGAAGAACCGTGTCATCAGAGCCATTGTTGTCGATCACACAATTCGTAAACACGGCATCCGATAGTTTCTCAGTGTAGATACCTTTGTGAACATTAAATTTGAATTCGGTATTGGAGACAGACACATTACTAACCGTGCTTGTATCAGCCGAGACTGCTTTTTGGGTGTACCAGCCGTAGGTCAGGTTGTTGAACGCGCTGTCAACAACGGTGAGGTGGTCAAGCGTGGAGGTTAAGTCCACGTACAAACCGCGCTCCTGCTCGGTAGCCGGAGTGTTGTGGGTGCCAATCACCTTCAGATTGTCAAGTGTCACGTACGACACTGAGGTACCAGTCGCTTCAGTAAAGCGGCCCACATTCACACCAGATTGACCGACCGGCAACAGGCGCATGTCCTGCAGCAAAAGCGGGGTACCAGATGTGCCAGACGCCGCCAGGTTGAATAGACCCACCTTGCTATCAATAGTCGCGGGGGTAGTTACGATGGTGTCCACAGCCGGGTCAGCACCACTGCCCGAACCGATGATCTGGAGGAACTTGTTCACCAGAACATTCTCGGGATAAGTGCCAGGTTCCACGTAAACCGTGCTCGCGGTGACCAGGTTCACACCCTCCTGGATGCGACCGATGGTGCCGGTTTGCGGGCTGTCATCGTCCACATGCAGCGTGCTGAAGTCGCCCTGGAAGCCGGCATCGGCTGAAGTGTCGGTGCCGACAGCCAGCCAGGGGGTGAAGTCCACACTCGCGCCAGCCGCGGTTTTCACATCCGCAGCCACCTTGGTGCCCCACCAGTTGCCGGATGCATTCATGGTGACAGCAGTATTGTTGTTGACGAAACTGCTCAGCGAGTTGCCGGTGGCAACCGCGGTGGCATCTTCGCCATCAACGAGGATGCTGGTGGCGGCGGTGTCAATGATGTTGTTGATGATGTTGGCGTAAACGGTAGCTGTAGGAACCAATGTATTGAGAGAATTGTCCTTTACGTATATACCAGCGACGTCCGACCCTTGGATGGTCACACCATCGATGGTCACAGTAGTTCCGTATGCTGCGCTACTATAACCTTCCCAGTTATTGACGAATACACCGTAATCACCACCGGTGACCGTGCCACCGCTGATGACCAGCGGAAGCGTGGTAGTGTCGTTCCAAACGTTGTAACCCGCCGCATAACTCGGGGCTGTAAAGGTTAGAGTGTCCGGAATAGTAATGATGTTGTCCGTTATTGATGTATTGGCTGCTCCACCGAATGACGTCAACGCAATACCGGTCCAGGATCCTGTAAAGTCGGGGTAGGAAACGGCGGTGATGGTATTCCCGCTGACTTCGATGGGACTGGCACTGCCATACCACAGGTTGTGGAAGATACCCAACCGCCAGGCGTTGATGGTGTTGTTGCTGATGCTGCCAGTGGTACCCGTATTAGCACGGTAGTAATTCCCCGTCTGGATACCCACGCGCACGCCATCAAATACATTGTCAGTGATATCCGCGTAGAAGTTGTTGTAGACTAGCACACCAATACCATAGCCAAGTATCGTGCCTATGTCCTGGATCAGGTTGTAGCGGATAAAGTTGCCAGCAGTCGCCGCATCATTTGCATAGTTGTAAAACTCAATGCCTGCATAGGTGGCATGCTTGAGAATGTTATTCTCAATGACCGTGTCCCCCGTTCCTTCCCAACCGGCGATGATCTCGCAGGCATCCACATCGGCAGTTCCGATAGAAACCCCGCTGGTCAGCGCCGGATTGTCGCCATCAAAGGTAAACCCCTTGATGGTGACACCGCTGGTTCCGACGTAGGTCAAAACAGTACAATCACCTGTCGGGCCTGGTACCGAGGTAGCCGGCAGGATTATGGCTTCAGCCACGCGCGTGCCACCGTTGGGGTTGATCGCCGCGTTCGGGCCGAGCAGGGTGAGGGCTTTATCGATGACAAGGTCCTCCACGTAGGTACCCGCAGCTACATGGACCGTTCCACCAGGTTGAACCGTATTAATCGCCTTCTGGATCGTCAGGAACGGCAGGTCAACTGTTCCGGGATTGGTGTCGCTACCGGTCTTGGTGACGTAACAATCCGTTGTACAGCCTGCGACATAAGTGAATGGATCCGCTGCGGTGATCGCGGTGGCTGTAACCCCCGCGGAATACACCTGGGCGAACAAGGTGTCCATTTCAGCCTGTTCAGCGGGTGTCGCCGCGGCGTCGATGTAGACGATCAAACGATAAGAAGCGATATTGGTGAAGGTATTGCCAGCAAAGGAATAATCGGCACCAACTAAGTCATTGCCACCAGAACTTTCATGACCGACCTGCACACCATACTTACTGTCCTTGATCGTGTTTCCGGTGAAGTTGAAGACAGGGTAGTATTCATTGGTAAACGCATATAAACGCACCGCAGCTTTCGTGGTGTGAATCGTGCTGAATGTGTTCCCGGTGATCGTATTGGTACCATCGCTCCACTGCGCGATCTGAAACGCTGGTTGAACAGACCCAGTTGCGATGTTATTAGTTACCGTCATCGCGTCACATCGGCCAAGTTGTATACCGTTGTATGCCGCGTCGGTGATCACGTTAGCGCTGATGGTGGAGTTGCTCGCGCCATAAACCAGGATACCCGTACCCGCTTGGAAGTCTAAAGAACCACCAAACGCGGGTGAAACGACCTTGTTATTTGAAACGTTAACCCCGGTCGAATAATCTCCGGGCGCGTCCCGCCCGTCCCTGATATAAACAGCAGTACCAACAACGTTTGAGAAGATGTTGTTTTCGATCACATCCCCAGTAATTGGTTCGTGAGTATTGCCGTTGTAGTTATCAATCCTCAAGTTATCGATCGTGAAACCTTTAAGAATGATGTTCTCGGCATCATAAACGATGGGAACGCTCAATCCGCTCAAGGTCGAACCTTTGATCACTGCTTCTGGTTCGCGTGTTCCAGAGTTGGGATCAATCGCCGCGTTCGGGCCGAGCAGGGTGACGGCTTTATCGATGACCAGGTTCTCCACATAGGTGCCGGCGGCGACTTCGATCACATCATTCGCATTCGCAGCATTGATGGCGTCCTGGATGCGGCAATAGGACTTATCCTGGGTCGTGTTCTGCACCGGCATTGCCACAGCTATGCCAGTGGGCGGTGCAGCATCGAGCCAACCGCAGTACAGGATATTGGCAGAAGCAGCACCTAAAATTTCAGGTTGCTGTATTAAAGGCGGAACAGCCGTGCCACCATATTCAACAGGAATGAGATCCGCATATCCGGGTTCCGCGCTATTGGCAGTGGAAACCACGATGGATGTCGTACCCCACCAGTTCGCCGTGAAATCCTTTAGATTCGTCGTTCCGGGTAATGGTAATGAACCTCCTGTCTGACGGTCGACCACCTGCCCGTACCAGTTACCGCTCAGATCGTTGTTCTTAAAGATGCTGCCATGAGCCTGTTGTAGTGGTACATTCGTACCACTACTGGCATCCAGGAAGAGGACACCAACCGTCCAGTTGTCCGCAATTTCATTACCCGTGACAACCAGGTTATCTGTCTGGTTCCTCAAGATCATGCCGGTTCGGTTATTGTTGATCTTGTTGTTGATAATGGTATGGCCAGAGCTATTGTTGATATCAATACCAGTTCTGTTGCCGAAGAGGTCATTGTTCTGGATCGTTGCACCGGTGTATGCCCCCTGAATGGCGATACCTGTTGAGTTCAAGCCGGTATTGTTCCAGTCGGTTAGATTATTCCCCAACCGGGTGATCGAAAAGTCTTCAATGAGAACGTTGTTCGCTGCAATTCTCACGGTAGCGCTATCGCCACCGATAACTCCACGAATTGTGCTGATTCCGGCACCAGCCCCAGTAAGGGAAATAGCTTGGTTGATCAGCACGTCTTCATCAAATGTCCCGGCATCGACAACGATTTTGTCTCCAGTAGTAGCTGCATTGATGGCAGGTTGAATGGAGGCATAACCTTCCTCAAATACATTTGTGCTGCTGTAACGCCTTACTTTGATTGTTCCCTGCAGCGCAACCAACCTGGCTATCAGTTCTGCCTTTCCTGTGACCCCATCAGGGATCAGGTTAATGAAAGTATAGGCAGCGTTGATGTTGGTCTGCGTGGGGTTCGCTTCAGCCGCGAGCACAAGTGAATTTCCAATGAGCACGGCTTCAGCATTGGCGAGGAAGGCATACATTCCGCCGACAACGATCTCTGTGTACAAGCCATCCGCAACTTCTACCCAGGCAGCGTTCGCTGCGTCATCCACCCAAATAGCGGGAGTATAGGGTAAAGATGGAGTGGGTGGCGGGCTGGTGTGAGTGGTCACATTGGTCACGGTGAGTCGCGGAACGTCGGTAACGCCATCACCCTGGTCCACATTGATACCGCCCAGTCTATTACTGGTGGTCGTGACATCCGTGATGGTGACCTCAGAGCCATTGACTATCAAGCCATAGGCACCGTTGGCAAGTGTGACGTTGTTTAACACCCCGCCAGTCGCGGTGAAGAACTGGATGTTCGCGCCTGTCGCCGCACCTGTTACGGTGAGGTTGGAGATGACCACGTCATCCGCGCTGATATTCAAGCCGTGATAGACCGCCGGTGCGGTAATGGTTTTTCCAGCGCCATCGATTGCGACCGTGCGTGTAATGTCCACCGTGCTTGCCAGTGAGAAACTCGCGCCCAACGTTATGAGGGTCACATACTCGTTCGCCAGGGCAGCGCGCAGTTCAGTCTCATTGGAGACAAAGACTGAGGCCAATTCAAATTTGAAGGTTACGTCTGATGAGTAAACGCCATCACTGACCGTGATCTTGATGCCGTTCGCCGGGTTGTAATAAGGCATATCCGCGACGATCGCGCTCACAAGCGTGTTCCCGCCGGCATCCTCCCAGTTACTGCCTAACAGCGTACCGGTTTCATCCCAGGTGTAAACCACGCTATCGTAAGTGATTTTGATAATGGTGGAACCAGTCTGCCGGTACAACGCACCAAGGTAGCGCGCCAGGTCGTACATCGCGCCGGGATTGAATTCCGTTGCGTCCTGATAGACAGCAGTGAACGTGTTGGTCGCGTCAACGAAATGGAAATCACCGGCATAAGTGTAATCACTGTACACAAAGGCGGGAGCAGAGGCAATCTCATCCTCCAGCGCGTTGGTGATCAGCAGTTGGAAAGCCACATCAGCTTCATACTGACCATCGCTAACCGTCACCACCATTCCGGTGGCAGGGTTGTAACTACCGCCCAGGTAATAAGCAACCATGGCGCTTACCAGCGTGTTCCCGCCAGAGTCCGCCCAGTTGCTGCCTTTCAAATTTAATGCTTCATTCCAGGTATAGGTCACTCCATTGAATTCGATCGAAGTGACGGAAGCAGCGTCCTGGCGATACAGCGCGCCAAGGTAGCGCGCCAGGTCGTTCATCGCGCCTTTTGCCAGGAACTGCGCCGGTGAATAGGTGGCGGTGAAAACGTTGGTGGGATCATCAAAAGCGATCACGCCCACGTAATCATAGACCGGGGCGTACACATAATTGACCGCCGAGGTAATCTCCGCGTCCAACGTGTTGACGTTGAGGACGGTAATGGGTTTCTGAGCATCCAGAAGCGAGCCGTCCAGCGCTTTGGCGATGACAACCACGGTACCGTATTGGTTACCTGTCAACAACCCATCTTGATCAACCGTGGCTTCGCCAGCACCTGTGGCAGGAGTCCAGATCGACCATTCGCCGTACGCCGCGGTGTCAGGTACGATGTCCACGTACATTTGAAGCGAGTCACCTTCGTTGACAGTCGTGGCATCGCCAGCAGAGCGCATCGCCATGCTGGAAGCGAGAGTAGGGATTGGTCCGGTGATGATCTTGCCTTCAAAGGATCCATCTATGCCATTCTGCGGGAAAATGCCTAATATGCGCACCGGTTCAATAGCACCAGAATCAGTGATGATCCCGGCCATAGTGTCAATACCGTTATCGTTTATCGTAGCGGTTATGTCACCAGTAATATCTCCCATCACGGTTCCGCTGAAGGTAGCGCGATTGTTTAAATACGATGTTAAAAGTCCATCAATGGTGAGATTGTAAGCTCCAGTAAAGTCACCAGTAACTCGTACGGTAGTAGGGTTAATTTGATTTTTGATGACAGTGCCTGTAACATCCCCATTGAATACTGGCGCGATGGTGATTACTTCCGTATCCCACAACAAAGAGCCATCGAGTGCTTTCGCAATCACAGTTACCGGTCCGGGTTCCACACCGGTCAGTAAGCCGTTAATATCGATCGTCGCTTTGCCAGCATTTGGATCATCTGGATCTGACCAGACTGACCAAGCGCCAGCCTCCGCTGTGGCTGGATCAATGGTGAGATGCATCTGCAACGTGTCACCTACTGAAACAGCCGTTGCTCCACCCTCCCCATTAATTGACATGCTGGTGGCTAAGGTTGGAACCGGTCCGGTGATAACCTTGCCGATAAAATCACCTGTAATTCCGCTCTGCGGGAAGATTCCCAGGATGCGCACAGGTTCTTCTGCATCGGTTCCGGTTATTAAACCGGCAAGCGTGCCTATTCCCATTTCATCTATCGTGGCCGAGATATTCCCAACGATACCCCCACCCACGGTTCCGCTGAATGTTGCAATATTATTTACATATGAACTTACGTTTCCATTAATGGTCAGATTGTAATCACCGGTAAGGGTGCCAGTGACAACACCTGCAGTCGTTGTGAGTACGCCCGCAACGTTTCCGTTGAAAACCGGCGGATATACGGTGATGGTTACAGTCGCGGTGTCGCTACCCACCCCTCCAGTGACTCCCATGAGTATGTATGTAAACTGGTCCGTACCAGACCAATCTTCCGTTGGCGTGTATGTAAACGACCCATCCGCCGCCATGGTCGCAGTGCCATGTGCCGGACCGCTGCCAGTTGGAATACTGGCGTAGAGGGTATCTCCTGGAACTGTAATATCATTGGAGATCACACCATCAGCCGCATTCACCACGAGGGTTGTGTTTTTAAGCACCGAATAGACATCATCGTTTGCAGTCACTGCAGCATCTATCGTATTCCCCGGACCGACCTTTTCTATCGGGACTTCTAGGGGTGTGGGAGTATTTTCCACATCCACGGGTCCCTGGGCGCGGACGGCGCGAACAGGCCACATGCCAAACATAAGTGATAAGACCATAATAAAATTGAGCGTCTTGTACAGTGTTTTCATTTTTTCTCCCTAAATCGGTCAGAATGGAAAAACAAGATGGTTAAGTACTTTTGGTGCTGCTAAAAAATTTTTCATAAAGACTTAAATCCAATCAGGCCGCGCGCACGCAGCCTCAGAAATTCCCTCTTTATTAATAGATCCGACAATAGAGCTCCCCTTTCAGCGACACTTGTGCTGCTATATTGTCTGCTTCTTACCGCTGGAAAATGAACCAGTATCCCACTAATAATTGCGAAGCAGTAAAGATGTTATCAGTATATAACAAATGGCAAAATGCAATCAACCTAAAAAGTCATACCAATTCAGGAAATTTGTCATTTGACTCAATAAATCCCTCAAAAATTTGGTCAAAGGGCTTTACAAAAATGCAAACTGACGCAACAGGCTCACTTCCCCCCCAGCCACTCGCGCAGGTCGCCGCGGGCGCTCTCACGGCGGGCGGCATCCAGCGCGGCGCTCTCTCCGCGCAGCAGGCCGGCGGCTGAGCCGCGGTACTCGCGCAGCAGGCGCGCCAGGCGCAGCGGGTAATAGATGTAGAGTTTTAGTGAGCGCGGATCCACGTTGTATTCGCGCGCCATCACGCGGCGGGGAATGAACACACGGCGCCAAACAAGGTACAGCCTGCCAAAGAAACCTTTAGTCTGCCCCAGCGCGGCCAGGTCAGGCGTGACGGCGGGCAGCACGCTTTGCGGGCGGGCGAGCTGCCCCAACGCTCCGATCACGATCTGCTCCCCCGGCGGGTCGGGCATGAGCCGGTCAAGCACCTGAATGGGCACCTCCACACCGGTCACATGATGTAAAAGCTGGAAAGTGAGCCAGGCGGTGCGCTGCGCGCCCCACTGCTGCGCGGCAGCCAGCAGGCGCTGCCAATCCAACTGCCCGGCGCTGTGCTTCAGCACCGCGGCGATGTCGCACAGCCCGCGCGCGCCCGCGGCCAGGCGGTGCTGGTAGGTGGTATGCAGCGCGAGGTGCAGCACCAGGTCCTCCGCGCACAGACCCGCAACCTCCACACCGGCGATAGTGGCGGGTACCCGGCGCTCCCACAACCCCTCCACATCGATGGTAAAGGGCTCCTCCTCTTCGAGAATGGTCCAGTGGATCTCGACGACAGGCGCGCCTTCCTTCAGTAGAGGGGGGAGGTGCTTGAGGTCGCGGTTGGGGTCGGCGGGGTCGTACCAGGTGCTGAGCGTGTAACCCAGCCCTTGCATCACGGCGAGCGCGGCGGGCAGGTCGGCGCGGCGGCAGAGCAGGTCGAGGTCATCAAAGGTGCGCAGACCGACGGAGGGGTAGACCGCCTCGGCGAGGTACAGTCCCTTGAGGACGATAACGTCCAGCCCACGGGCGCGCAGCCCGGAGAGGATCGTTGCCGCGTGGTGCAGCATGATCATGTTGCGGGAGGTGGCCTGCAGGTACTTCGCGCGCAGGCGCTCCCACACGTCAGCCGGGACGAGCTCCGGCACGCCTGACAGGCGCTGGTAAAGCACCAGGGTCAAATCCTGCTGCGCGGCGCCACGCTCCAGCTGCTGCCAATCCGGCGCGGTGAACGCGGGCAGCACCTGCTCCAGCGCGGTACGCGGAGAGAGGAGGTTGAACAGTTGATCGAGCTCGGATCGGGAATCGGTTTCCATGAACGATGAAATGGTCACCACAAAAACGAAACTGAGAGGGTCATCTCAGTCCCGCAGCGCATCACTGGCGGATTCCACCACCAGGCGCAGCTGCGCGTCGGTGAGCGTGGGGTAGAGCGGCAGGGTCACCTCGCGCGCGGCGACGACATCGGTCAGCGGCAGGCGGTCAGCACCGATGGCGCTGTCTTTAAAGGAGGTGAAGGTGTGCACGGGCGGGTAATGAATGCTGGTCTGGATGCCGCGCGCCTTCATGCCCTCCATGAAGCGCAGGCGGTCAGCGCCGCGCGGCAGGAGCGCCGGCATGATGTGACCAGCTGAGATGCCGGGGTGATCTGCAAAGGGAACGCTAAACGCGGGGCACAGCTCCGCCAGCAGATCGCGGTAGAGCGCGGTGAGCTCGCGGCGGCGGGCGTTGTTGGCGGGCAGTTTGCGCAGCTGCTCACGCCCCAGCGCGGAACGGATCTCATCGATGCGGTAGTTGTAGCCAGTGGCGACCACATCATAGCTCCAGGCGTGCCCCTGGTGACGGTCCCAGGTGAGCGAGGTCATGCCGTGCGAGCGCAGCAGGTGGAACTGCTCCGCCAGCGCGTCATCGTCTGTAACGATCATGCCGCCTTCACCGGTGGAGAGGTTCTTGTTGGAGAAGAAACTGAAGCAGCCCGTTTTTCCGAAGGTGCCCAGGTGTTTCCCGTCGAGGAAGGAACCCGCCGCGTGGGCGGCGTCTTCGATCACCGGCAGGCCGTGCGCGTGAGCCCAGGCGAGGATGCGCGGCATGTCGCAGGCGTACCCGGCGTAGTGCATCACCATCACGGCTTTGGTGCGCGGGGTGAGAGCGCTTTCTAATGAAGCAAGAGAGATGGTCAGGTCGTTCTCACTGGTAATGTCGGCGAATACCGGCGTTGCCCCGGTGTAGCGCACCGCGTTGGCGGTGGCCACGAAGGTCAGCGAAGGCACGATCACCTCGTCGCCGGGGCCGATGCCCAGCGCCAGGCAGGCCATGTGCAGCGCGACGGTGGCGTTGGAGACCGCCAGGCAGTGCTTCGCGCCGGTGTAGGCGGCGAACTCCTTTTCAAATTCGGAGGTCACCTCCCCCATGGTAAGCCAGCCGCTCTTCAGTACCGCGGTCACGGCGTTGATCTCTTCAGAGCCAAATTGCACATCAGACAGGGGGACGATCCAGTTCATGCATTACTCCGGTAAAAAGCGGGAACGGTCTTTTTCAAAATCGGCGGTGGCACGGGCGTAATCCTCGGGGTTGCCCAGGTCTTCCCAGTAGCCTTTGAAGACGTAACCGCTCACCTTTTCACCGGCGGCGACCAGCTTTTTAACCAGGTCAGGGAAATCGAGATACTCGTCCTTCGGGATGTACTCCAGCACGCGCGGCTCGAACACGTACAAGCCCATGCTCACCAGATAATCGATGCTGGGTTTTTCGAGGTAATCCACCACGGTGTTCTGCTTGTCCAGCTCGACCACTCCCAGGTTGATGTTGACCTTGCGCTTGTGCGTGGCGATGGTGGCGATGGCACCCTGTTCGCAGTGGTACGCGATCAGCTCAGCCAGGTCAATATCAGTGAGCACGTCGCCGTTGGTCACCAGGAAGGTGTCATCCAGCCCCTCCACATTCGCCAGGGGTCCGGAGGTGCCAAGCGGGCGGGCTTCTTCAGCGTAATCGATCTGCATGCCCAATGAAGATCCGTCCTGGAAGAAGAGGCGCATCATCTTGCCGAGATATCCCACAGTGAGGGTCACGTGGCGTACACCGGCGCGTTTCATCTGGCGCAGCATGATCTCGAGGATGGGCATATCGCCGATAGGCATGAGCGGCTTGGGGAAGAGACGGGTATAGGGCGCCAGTCGCGTGCCCTTGCCGCCGGCCAGTACCACAGCGCGGATCCTGTTTTCTTTAGAACTCATATTTTCCCACCCTGTATTGAGCCAGATTCTCATTGATCCAGTGGATGGTGCGTTTCAGACCTTCTTCCAAAGAAACTTGCGGCGCCCAGCCCAATACCTCGCGCGCGCGGGAATTGTCGGAGATCAGGCGCATCACCTCGGATTTTTCCGGGCGCAGGCGCTGTTGTTCGGTTTCGATCTTCACCTCGCGCCCGACCATGGCAATGATCTTCTCCGCCAGGTCACCGATGCGGATCTCCTGCCCGGTGCCGAGATTGAAGACCTCTCCCAGGCCGGTTTCAGAGCGCGCGGCGCGCAGGAAACCATCCACCGTGTCATCCACATAGGTGAAATCACGCGTGGATTCGAGGTTGCCCAGGTGGATCACCTCACGGGTGAGCGCCTGGGTGATGATGGTGGGAATGACCGCTCGCGCGGACTGCGCGGGACCGTAGGTGTTGAACGGGCGCACGGTGATGACCGGCAGGTCATAGGCGCAGTAAAAACTTTCTGCGAGCTTATCCGCGCCGATCTTGCTGGCGGAGTAAGGCGACTGACCCTGCAGCGGATGCGCTTCATTTATGGGAGCCACGCGGGCTGTGCCGTACACTTCACTGGTGGAGGTGTGCACCAGGCGCGCCACACCCAGGTCGCGGCAGGCGAGGAGCATGTTGAGCGTGCCCATGATGTTGGTGGCGGCGACTTCAGCCGGATGGAGATAGGAATAAGGGATGGAAATGAGCGCGCCGAGATGAAAGACAATTTCACGGCCTATCACCGCTTTACGCAGCGCGTCTTCATCACGCAGGTCGCCGGGGATGATCTCGATACCACCGAGCACGAAAGGCGAAAGGGTGCGCAGCAGCCCGGCATCACCGCGCGAGTTATAGCGCACAAAGGCGCGCACCTGCGCGCCGGACCTCATCAATACTTCCACCAGGCGGCTGCCGATGAAACCGCCAGCGCCGGTGACCAGCACTTTACGACCCTGCCAATAATTATCCATCTGTCTGCGCCACCTCACGGGTCTGTTTGGTTATGTAATCGCTCACCACCTTCAACAGGTCAGGGACCATGATCATGCGCACGTTGAGGTCCTTACACATATTCAGGATGCGCTCGCGGTCCTTCTTATCGACCCGGGTGATAGCGAACATGATCAACCCGATACTCTTTTTTACCACAATATCAGGGATGTCGCGGGTGGTACCCAGCACCTCGTAGCCGTTGACGCGCTGCCCGACCTTGCGGTAATCATCATCGACCATACCGATCACGGAGAAAGCGGGGGAAAGGTTGCTCTTCTCAAGCAGCCAGATCGCCAGCTGCGCGGCGTCACCCGCGCCGATGATCAGTACGCGTTCCCCGAGCATGCTGTTCTGGCTGCGCCAGCGGATCCAGCGCGAGGCCAGGCCGGTAATGAGGCGTTCGCGGTAGCGCGCGGTGACAAAACCGCCGAATGTGATCAGGCCGAAAAGGACGAGGATGTTGACCGGCAATTGCACCTTTAACAGCGGCATTCCGAGAAAGCCAAAAACAAGCATGGCCAACACGGTGGAGACCGCCAGGTCGAACACATGCGTGGGGCTGGCGTAGCGCCATGAAATCTTCTTCAATCCGAAAAGTGTGTTGGTGAACGCCATGATGAAAGCGAGGAGAATTGCAATAAGAACCATGCGCAGAAAGCCGACGTCGAATGGTCCAGAAAGTCGCCACAGCAGCGCCACGATAGAGATCGATGCGAAGGCGACCAGTGAATCCACGACAAACCAGGAGATGTACGTGCGGGTAAAACTGACCAGCGGTCCCTGGAAAAGCAGATCTTCCTTAAGCTGTTTCTTGCGCAGACCGGGCAGGAGCATCAACAGGGTCATAAATACCACGTCCACGTCACCCAGGAAGTTGTAATGACGCACATAAAGCTGGTCAAGGCGGAGTTTTTCGGGCAGGATGGTGCGCAGATAGTCATCCAGCACACTGCTGCCACCGAGCAGGTTCTCCTCATCCCTGAAGGTCACTGAGGAGGGGCTGGTCATGCCCGGACGAATTGAAAGGACTTCAGTCCTGACGTCCTCCGGCCAGGATTCCACAAACACAGGATCCTCGGGGCGCGGACCAACCAGGCTCATTTCACCGACCAGCACATTCCAGAATTGCGGGAGCTCGTTGATCTTGGTTTCGCGAAGCCAGCCCCCGAAAGGTGTGATACGCGCATCGTTCTTGACGGTTAAACGGGATCCGTTTTGATTCTCTGGTTTCTCATACATTGTCCGGAATTTGAGGATCTTGAAGGGTTTGCCGTCCTTACCTACCCGGTCGCCGCGGTAAAAGACCGGCCCGGGCGATTCACGCCGGATGCGAATGGCGCAGTAAAGAAAAAGTGGTGAGGCGAACAATAGACCGAAAAACGCGCCCAGTATATCCATGGCGCGTTTTAAGAAGCGCAGCGTACGCCCCTTTTTGTAGTACACCGCTGTTGAGTTGGTTTGCCTGTATACCTGCTTATCGATAAAATCGACGGCGCGGCTCAATGGTGCCCCTGATCCTTATAACGAGATAATTGCGTGAAAAATGCCTTGCTAGTGAAGTATAACAGAAAAATAACCGCGCATGCTCCCACTCCACTGTGCCTCGCAGCATATCGTGTAAGAAAAGGTTCATTTTTTTCCGGAGGACTTACGCAAGCGCACATAATCCGCGGGCATTTCCACGGGCAGGTCGCGCGATGCCAGCATGCGCAACAGCACACGCACCCGTTCGCTTCCTGGCAGGCTGGCATCCAGGATGGCGGAGTACCCTGCAAACGGCCCCTGCTCGATCTCAACCTGGTCACCGGGATGAAGGGAGGCCTTTTTTTCACCGCCGGCGGCGTTGATCGCGTCCACCTTGCGGCGAATGGCGTGAACAATGGCTTCCGGCACCGCGGAGATCTCTCCACCGAAGGAGACCAGGTTGGCCGCGCCGGGCACACGCTCAAAGGCAGAAGCGTTGATCCGTTCAAGGTCAGTATGGATAAAGAGGTAACCGGGAAAGTAAGATTTGAATCGGCGCGCGCGGGGATTGACCGGGTTGGCGATCAAACGCGGGTAATAAACCTCAACATCCCGCGATTCAAGTTCGCGCGCGAGGAACTCCTCCCGGTTGGGTTTACTGCGTATGACGTGCCAGTTAAGGGTCATCCGTGATCAGACCTTTCATGCAAGTCGTGTAAAGAAAATTACCTCTTTCATTATATAACCCGCATGTAGAAGATTTTTTTGCAAATGGCTACTTTGATCGGAGTAAGCGCCAGATCAACCAACCGATCGCCAAAATCCCGATCACCAGAAGCGCCATGACCACGTAGATCACAATTTCTGACGATTCAGGTTTACCGGCGGGTGCCGGCTGTATAGCCTGGGTGACAGACTGATCAGGTTCATCCTCGATCACCGGCTCTGGAGCAGGCGTGCCAGTGCTTTCCTGCGGGGTAATCACCAGCGGGGTCGACTGGGTTGGCAGCAACGTGGGATCTACCACCGCCAGTGTGGGCGGGATCACGGTGATCAGCCCCGGGTCAGGCAGCACTTCGCGCTCATCCCACAACCACGTGATCGCGTCATCGAAACGCTGGGACCAGGACAGCGGATCATGGATCCCGCCGGGATCTTCAACAAGGATGAGATTATGCTCCGGCACACCGGCGGCGGAAAGCGCGTTGAAGGCGGCATCCGCGCCGTCCACCCACACAAAGGGGTACCCGAGCCACTTACCTTGCTGGTCGACCGCGTTGATGGGAACGCCCGACCATTCATCGGTACCGATATCAATGTAGAAAGCCACATTCTGCGGAACCTCAAGGCTGTTGACGTAGTTGATGAACTGGTTGTCCTGCAGCCAGTACTCACCGGATTCGGCGAACCAGATCGCCGGTGAGACGGCCATCACCCGGGAGAACACATCCGGCCGTTCCAACCCGGCGTAGAGCGAGATCAACCCACCCATGCTGAACCCGCCGATGGCGGTATTCTTGCGCCCGGGTTTTGTGCGATAGCGCGCGTCAATCTCCGGTTTCAGCGTGTCGATGATGAAATTGAGATAGGCTTCGCCTTCGCCGCCTTCGGTGGAGCCGGCTTTGGCGGGCACAATCCAATCATGCATATTGTCATTGATCCACGGACTGTATTCATCCCAGCGGTTCTGTGAGCTGAAAATGCCGACCGCGATGATGCCCTCCGTTTCCCCTTCTGCGAAAAGTCGATCGAGTGTTTCATCATAAAGGCAATCCCGCTGCGCGGGATTGAATAATAACCCGCCATCGTGCAAATAGATCACAGGGTATTTTTTATCACTGGTGTAATAATCGGGAGGCAAATACACCTGGATGGTGCGCGTGGGGATGCGTAACTGCGGAGCGGTGATCTCAAATTGCTCGAGCCGGTCAAATTCGTCCTGCAACAAGAGCTTGCCGCTTTCGCGAACGTCGGGCATTGTAGATAATATGGTGGAAGCCTCCCCCCTGGTCTTACCATACGCAGATGGCAGGAAGGAGTTTAGAAATAAAAGCAGCAGGGTGATCACCAGCAGGTTTGACCCTGATTTTGCATAGCTTACCCGGTTTTTCATTGTCAATTCTCAGTCCTGTTGTAATGGTTTTTTTATTCAGTAATATTCTCTGCAACCGATCGAGCCCGGTCGATGTTGGCACAGTTTTTTCAGTATACCAGATGAATTCCAGCAAGGAGAACCACCGTCGGCGCCTATACGCAGGATAAATGTTTGCGAAATTATGCATAATCAACGATTCACATGGTCGCTGCTCAATCTGGCCGACCCGCCAAAAAGCACACCAGAATCGGGTATACTCAAAAATAAGGATGATCTGAGATTACGATGCCATTATCAAGCCTGCATTTCATCTTCATCTTTTTACCGCTATTCCTGCTGCTTTACTACGTAATACCCAAAAGCGGTTGGCGGAACGCGCTGCTGGTGTTCGGTTCGCTGGTGTTCTTCAGCTGGTCTGACCCCGGCAATCTTCCGGTTTTGCTTTCCTCGCTGCTCTTTAATTACATCTTCGGACGTGTGATCACCCGGCAATTGGAAGCTAAGGGCAGACCCGCGGCACGACCGTACATGTGGATAGCGGTCATCGTCAACCTGCTGATGCTGGTCTTCTATAAATACACCGGTTTCTTATTGGAAAACCTGGCTGATCTGATCAACCAACCCATTAAGTTCACAAGCAGAGCACTGCCGCTGGGGGTATCGTTCTTCACCTTTACTGGAATTTCCTACATCCTTGATCTATATAATTCCACGGAAAAGGCAGAGGAGAATATCCTGCGTTTTGGGTCTTACTTCGCCATGTTCCCAAAATTACTGCAAGGACCTATCACGCGCTTTGGCCAGGTGAAAAAGGAACTGATCAACCCACGCCCGACGATGGACGAAGTGATGGACGGCGCCAGGCGCTTCATCGGCGGTCTCGCCAAGAAGATACTGCTGGCAGACCAGCTGGGTCTGGCGATCGATAAGGTTTTTGGATCCAAAGTGGGCGAACTTGGCGCAGGCGTCGCCTGGTTCGCGTTGATCGGTTACGCATTACAGATCTACCTGGATTTTTCCGGTTACACCGACATGGCGATCGGGCTGGGCCGGATGCTGGGATTCAAGCTGCCGGAAAACTTTAACTTCCCCTACATCAGCCGCAGCGTGAGCGATTTCTGGCGGCGCTGGCACATGAGCCTGACCAGCTGGTTCCGCACATATTTATTCATCCCGCTTGAATTTGCCCGGAAAAAAGAAAAATTCCTGCGCCAGCAATCCAACCTGGTGATCGTGTTCCTGTTAACCGGTTTATGGCACGGCGCGGACTGGAATTTCATCATCTGGGGAACTTATTTTGGCGTGATCATGGCGGTCGAATCAGGCAAATGGGGCAAATGGCTCAAAAAAACCCCGCTGCCGGTGCAGCACTTCTATTCACTCATGCTGGTATTGCTCGGCTGGGTGTTCTTTCGTATCACGGATATTAAAGTATGGGGACCCTTCCTCAAATCGCTGCTCGGGTTCAACGGATGGACCACCGAGTTCTCCATGCGTTACTTTAATGTGCTGCAATTCCTGCCCATTATTGTCCTGGGTGTGTTCTTCAGCCTGCCGTTTGCCAACCGCCTCGAACACAAAGTAAACGAAAAAGGCGGCGCTGTCAGGATCATATTGGACCTCGTTTACCTGGTGCTGTTCGTGTTATCCATCGCCTCCATCCTTGCCAACGGGTACAGCGCGTTCATTTACGCGCAATTTTAAGTGAGCCGCGAATGAAAAGTATGAACCTCGCAAATCGAATCCTTATCCTCTTTTTCGCGCTGATCCTGGCGGTACCTGTTTTCTGGGTGGCGCGGGGTAAGGTCGAGCCGCAACGGTCACTTATGGAATACCGTGTTTTGACGGTATTTCCACCGCTTAGTTTTACAGACTTCAGAATGTCGATCAAGCGCATTTCCCAGAGAAAATTTGAGGAGGCGGGTCAACTTTTCTTCAACCAGTTTCGGCAGATGAAATTCCAAAACATTTTTGAAAAAGCCGTTAATGAGCAATTCCCACTGCGGTCGCAGGGCATCCGGCTTTCCAAGAATCTGACCCGGCAGGGCATCAGGATTGCTTATTTATTCACGGACGACAAAATCATCCCGGCAGACAACCGCAATAATGTTTACGAGGACCGGGAGAACACCCTGCTCCTGCCCGAACCCGAGTTCTTCAGGAATAAAGAGCAGGCTGATATTGATGTAAAGATCGATTATTACGACACCATTATCAAGCTTCACCAGAATCAAAACTTCTACGCTTTTTATATCGAGGTGCTCGAGGATTCCGCGTTCAACCCGTTGAACCGGTATTTCATTAACGCGGATGCCGGGCGCAGTTTTTCCTATTTTTTGGAGCACAAACCGCAAGAATTGCGTGTGGAAGAGTTGTTACTTGAAAAATATCAGGATCAACAAAAGTATTTCTACCGCACCGATCACCACTGGAACGTTCACGGTATGCTGCTGGGTTATGAAAAGATATACAACATGCTTAGGGAGAACTACCCGGATATCACCCCCATGCAATCGCATGATACGATCTACACCTTCCCGGATATTGAATTTCACGGCAGGTGGGCGAGATCAGTGTTTTATAAGATCAAACCGGGAGATGTGTTTGAAGTACCCTTGTTAGACCTGCCACCATATAAGATCTATGATATCGAAGGCAACGAGATCGATTATAACCACAAGGATGAATACCTGGCGGGCAATTATTCGCGCGCACCTTTTGCCGACCATTACATTGAATACAATGGCAAGGATGTGGACTACCTGGAATACGTGTTTGAAAATGGCACCGACCGCAACCTGTTGATCATTGGCGACTCATTTACGAACGCGATCGAGCCGTTACTAGCCTCGCACTATCATCACACCTACGCTGTGGATATCCGGCATTATCCCGATTACTATTTCTCCTTATCAGAATTCCTGGCAGCGCACGATGTGGATGATGTGCTCGTGCTGGGCGGACCTTCAGTGGTCATGCATCAATGGCGCTGGACGATCAACCCATAATGGAGGTAAAAACATGAATGTCGAAAATATCGCTTACGCCTGCCTGACCCGTTATGTGGAAAACGGTGAGGGTAGCCGTGAGGCTCTACACTGGGTCGATACAGACCTGTCAGAACAGATTTACTCGTTTGAATATTTTGACCGGGAATCAAGTCGTGTGGCAGCCATTCTAAAGCAATTGGGTATCGTCCCCGGCGATACGGTGAGCATTTTTATTCCCCGCAGCCCGATCCTGATCAGCGCGTTCTTCGGTGTGCAAAAAGCGATGGGCATTTCATGCATATTATTCGGAACCTTAGGAGAAGAAGGACTGTTGGATCGTTTATCCAATAGCAACGCAAAGATCGTGATCACACGAAAAAGCCTGCTGCGTAAGATAACGGCCATCAAGGATAAACTGCCAGCGTTGCAGCAGATACTGACGATCGACCATGACGATCACCAGAGCGACAGCGTGCTGAGTTTAAGAAAGCTTATGACAGAAACCGACCCAATTTTCGATTATCCCCGATGGGTCGATGCCGAGACACCAGCGTTCCTGCAATACACTTCAGGCTCAACCGGCAAACCAAAAGGCGCGCTGCACGTGCATGGCGCTCTGGGGGATATGCGCCAGTCATTCCGGGATATCATGCAGCTCGAAGCAGATGACCTGTACTGGTGCACCGCTGACCCGGCGTGGATCACCGGAATTGTGTACGGTATCCTTGCTCCTTTTGGTACAGGAGCGCGCCAGGTGCAATACAGCGGTACCTACAACGCGGATAACTGGCTAAAAACACTGGAGACCCTCAAGGTCAACATCTGGTACACCGCGCCCACAGCGCTGCGCATGCTGATGCAGGAGGATGAAAACAAGTTCACCCAATATGATTTCTCCTCTCTCAAAAGAATGTACAGCGTGGGAGAACCTCTGAACCCTGAGATCTATCACTGGGGTAGAAAGGTCTTCAAGGTGGAGATCTATGATACCTGGTGGCAGTCTGAAACCGGCTCGATGATGATCGGCAACCATCCGCCCATGACCGTGAAACCGGGTTCGATGGGAAAGCCGCGTGCCGGGGTCGAAGCCTTCATTTGTAATGATGACATGCAGCTTCAGCCGGACGGCAAGCAGGGGCTGTTGTGCCTGCGCAAGGGTTGGGGTTCGATGTTCCGCACTTACTTCCATAATGAAGCAGCTTATTCTGATAAGTTCAAAAATTCAATCTATATAACCGGCGACCTGGCGTATCGGGATGAGGAAGGTTACTTCTGGTACGTCAGCCGCGCAGATGATGTGATCAACACCGCAGGGCACCTGGTAGGACCATTTGAGGTGGAAAGCGCGCTGCTGGAAATCGAAGAGATCGTTGATGTGGCCGTGATCGGCGCTGATGATCCGTTGTTACACAAACGCATCATCGCCTTTGTAAAATTACGCAATGACCAGACCTGGAGCAAAGAATTGGAACTAAAATGCCGCATCTACGTAAGTAATAAAGTATCCACCACTGCCATTCCGGCTGAGTTCCACGTAATTGACAGCGTACCCAAGAACCAGAGTGGTAAAATACTACGCAGGGTATTGAAAGCGATCTATGAGGGCAAAGACCCCGGTGACACCTCCACCATGGAGTAGAAATGAGTATTGAAGAAAGATTAACCAAGGTTTTCACAACTGTATTTGACAATGAGTCCATCGAGATCAGCCCGGAACTCACCGCGGATGATGTGGATGAATGGGATTCTCTTTCGCATATTAACCTGATGATCGCGATCGAATTGGAATTCGGGATCGAGTTTGACCAGAGCGAAATTCAAAACTTTGCCAACGTAGGCGAATTGATGGCGAGCATCGAAGACAAACTGGCGAAAAAAGACCGGTAAATTCACAACAACTTATGCAATAATATTGATGATCTGACACGGTTCACTCAGATATCGTGTTGATCTGTTTTTTTCCTTAATTGAGTAAGGCGAATTACCCGGCACTGGAAAAGGAGTGTAAAATGTCCAACTTGCCATTCGCTTTTGGGTTGATCTGTGGTGGATTCTTTTTCATTCTTGTGTTCGCGTTAGGACTCGGACTTCTTCTGTACAGCATTAACAGCAAAAAAAAGGCGGGTGAAAGTGTTAACTGGCCTGCCGCCCCGGGGACCATCACTGTATCAGAAGTCCGGCAAAGCCGGTCAACCGACGATGATGGAAATGTCAGCATCCATTATTACCCACATATTGAATACAACTATATTGCGGGAGGATTGCCACAAGCCGGCAAACAGGTGGCGTTTGGCGGTATCAGGGGTTTTAGCAGCGCTGCCCAGGCAGAACCAGCCGTGCTAAAATATCCGGTCAATAGCAACGTGACTGTTTACTATAACCCCAAAAAACCGCAGGAAGCTGTGCTTGAAAGAGGAGTGGGCAAAGGCGCTAACACTGCACGCATCATGGGGATCATCCTGCTCGTGGTGAGCGCGCTGATCTTTATTCCTCTGCTCATTGGCATGATCAATAACTAAGCAAATAGTGTGAGACTCAATCGCCGGTAAGCAAAGCCTGCTTACGGCGTTGAATGTTGTCCAGCCGGGCACCCACACCACCCTGGTCCGCGGAGCAAGCCGGGATCGGTTCGTAGGTAAGATTGGGCGAAAAATACGGGTCGTCCCGCTCCAGCCAGGGCAGCAGTTCATCGTACCCAAGCAGAATATCCTTTACCGGGGTCTCGTAGCCACGCGAACCACCTTCAAAATGAGTCATCACGACGTTAGGATTGTACAGATTGCGCAATCCTGCTTTGATCACCCTTAAACAAAAATCGATATCCCCGAACGCCAGCCGGAAACGCTCGTCATATCCTCCCACGCTCTGAAACACGTCGCGGCGGATCGCCTGGCAGGCTCCGGTGAGGGCATAGAAGTTTCGGTACCAATCCACGGATCCCGCTAGTCCGTGATAATGTTCGGGGGCATTCAGGTAAAGATGCCCAATGAACCCATTCATTCCCAGCACGATTCCGGCGTGCTGGATGGAGCGGTCTCGATGGAGCAGCTTGCCGCCCACCACACCGATACCCGGGAGCATCGCCCACTGCGTCAATTCACGCAGCCAGCGGGGATCAGTCACTTGCATGTCGTTATTGAGCAATACCACTACGTCCGCGCTGGAATGCGCCACGCCAATGTTGACCGCCTCGGAGTAATTGAAGGGACGATCGTAGTGAACCACCTCTACCCGCTCATTCGTTTCCAATTCTGTGTAATACGCGAGCAGGTCCGCCTGCGTGCTTTGATTATCCACCACGATGATCGAGTAATTCGGATATTCGGTGTGCGTGAAGATCGAGTCGATCAAATTCCTGAGCCAGTCAGCGTGATTCTGGTTGAGGATAATGAGTGAAACCGAAGGATTTCCGATCCTCCAATTCACCCGATAAGATACACCGTTTTCCGCCACATTAACGTCGCTCATGCCCAGATTCCGGTAGTGCGCAGCGATGACCTCGGTGCTTTGGTCGGCGACCTGTCTGGTCAACGTTGAGAGCCTGACCAGGACCGCTGGAATGTGCTGCAGCGGCGCAGACTGTGCGAGCAGCGAGAGCTGAACGGCATACTCCATGTCCATTGCATCGACAAATTCCTTCTGATTGATGCTCAAACCTGACAAAGAGGCTGTGCGGATGAAACCACGCGACAAATAATTAAATGACAACAGCAATTCAGGTGAGTTGGCGGATGGTTTAAAGAACGGTAAATAATCAGATGAACCTGCCCTTGTGAATTCGCAATCTGTATAATACAGCGCTGAATCGGGTGCGATTTCGAGAGCGGTATGGAAATGTTCCAAGAATGCGGGCTGAAATACATCACCCGCGCGGCAGAAGACCACAAAATCTGCTGCCAGTTCCTGTAAGGATGTGAGTGTGAGTTCACTCGATTGGAGCGGTGAACGGAGTCGGCCGCCAACCGCGGCTTGAGCCTGGTACGCTGCCAGGTCAACCCCGGCTGTGACCACTGGTTGCACCTGCCAGCCATCACCACGCAGCGCGATAAGTGAATCCAACGTGGCGAGGGCTGAGCCTTCTTCACCCGGAGCGATGGAAAGCAGAAAGGTCACCGCGGGCAAGTGGTCAGGTTTTTCCGGGGGAAGGAGTATCTGCGCGTCCTGCCGCCGACGCCAGGCCGGATAGGAGGCCTCAGCACGCCTGATCTGGCGTTTTACAAAAAAAGGACTGGCGTTCAGGCGGTGGTACAGCGTGCGCAGAAAAAGCTCTTGTGGGCTTTCAGGCGGAAGCAGCACCTTGCGCAGCTTGCGAATCAGTGAACTACGCATGTTTAACAGTTCCAGTGAAAAGCCGGTTGACAGACTGTCTCATTTTTTCTTCCCTAATAAAACCAACACCGAATTAATGACCGCATCCCGCACCTGTCGTATGGTAAACAGACTGACGAGAGAGAATGCCAAAAACACCAGCATACCCGAGAGGTGCGGATCGATCAAGCCGGCCAGTAAGTGCTGGATCACCAGCGCAGCAGCCGTCATCAGGATCAGCCAGCCGATGATCAACAACAATGTCTTCACGTCAAAGATGCGCTTGTAGTGCCGGTTGATGATGGCGATGAACAGAATATTGATCAATACCGAAACAGTGATCAAAGCTACCGGTGGGGCGAGGATCTCGAGCCTGGAGATCAGCACCACGACCAAGCCCAGGTAAAGCGCTAATGAACCCAACAGGTAATACAGGTAGGTCTTTTTATGCTCAAAAACGATCATCATGTTGCCCAACATGATGATGACCGACAGCATACCGATACTGAGCGCGTACCAGGGCGTCACCCCTGTGGCAGGCAAATACGCCTTGCCGAAAAGAACAGAAATGATCACGTCAGCGAACAATATTGTGAATAAAAAGGCCAGGGCGGTTGTGTAATAGATCGAAATGAATAACCTGTTGACCACTGAGCTAAGTTCATCATGAGCCTGGCGGGTAAACAGCCGGGCGATCATCGGATAGGAAGCCTGAGATACCGATATAAAGAGAAAATACAACAAGCTGCCGATGTTGGCGCTGGCTTTGTAATACCCTACCGCAGCTTCGGTCATGCCCAGGCCGCGCAACAGCAGTACATCAATATTAAAAAAGATGTTCACCAGCAGATAAAAAACCAGCGCTCCCCATGTGAGATCGAGCAGGTAGCGGTTGGATACGACCACTGTGGAATCATGATTGGTCCATTCCAACCTGGTAAAGAAAAGCGAGAGAATAAACGCCGCGAGCGTTCCGACCAGGACAGCCAGCACCCCATCCCCGGTGGTATAAAGCAAAGCCAACGCGATGGCCAACCTGAAAATTGAATACACTGAATTGGCGATGGCGTGCTGTTTGTATTTGAATTGACCGTTCAGGAAACCGCAATTAAGGAAGAATAGCCCCTTAATCGGAATGATCACCAGGATGAGGTAGAGCAGGTTGCGGTACTGTTCGATCTGCAGCCACTCAGCCACCTTGCCGAGCACAAGCAAGCCGAGCAGGACCAGCCCCAGGCTGAAAGCCATTTGAATGAAAAAGGACTGCCACCATAGCTTCTTCGTGTTGACCTGCTGCGATGACAGGATCTTGCTGACCGCCTGGCGCAATCCATTGGTAAGAAAGAGCTCGAACACGAACATGATGCTGAGAACGATACCTACCACACCAAAACCGGCTGGTTCCAGCTCGCGCGCCAGGATCATATTCAACACAAACCCGGCCACCGCCAGAACTACTTTTGAAAGCGTTTCCTGGAAAATCCCTCTGGTTAACATAAGAGCCGCCGCTTGTTGAGGATTCGGGGTGAGCTGGTCAGAAATGAATTCACACTTCGCCTGGACATCAACGTGGGATGGAATCGATAAATGAATTGAGGCGTTCTTTTAACACGGCCATAGAGTAATACTTTTCGTAGGTCAGCCTGCCGGCACGCGCGATCGCGGGCAGTTTATCCTGATTGTGATACGCCCATGAGATGGCTTCTGCCACCGAATTAACATCTCCGGGTTTGGCGAGCAGGCAATTAACACGATCGGTGAATAGATCGCGTGTTTCATCGGTAAGGCCGATCACCGTCGGGCTTTGGCAGGCCAGGAACTGCAGCGCTTTGCCTGTGATGACACGGCGCGCCTGGTTCGAATCACCAAGCGGACCACCAATACAGAGCCCGGCGCCGCGGATGTAAGATGGCAACTCGGTGAAATTGATCCACGGTGTGTGACTGATATTGGACAACCCGAGTTTCTCACGCGTGCTGAGGAAGCGCTCCAACTGCCTGCCGGTTCCCCCCGCGATCATGAAGCGCAGCGGGAGATCCTTGAGCATTTCAGCCACCGGAAGCAGCAGATCCATTCCCTGCAGCGGGATGAAAGTGCCGTAAGTGAAGACCACGAATGGTTCGGGAAAGTCAAATTTACGGGGAGCAGCGTCAGGTGAGAACATGATCTCATTCGCGCTGCCAGGGATGACCGTGAACTTCTCCAGCGGGACATGGTAAAGGTCAGCGTAATAGGCGGCCTGACCCCGGGAATCCGTCATCAGGTAATCGGCATCCGCCAGGATGCGGCGCTCAATTTTATAGATGAGTTTCGCAAAAAGAGAGTTTTTCTGTAAGGTTTTACGTTCGTTCACCCAGGCGTCGTACGGCGAGATCAGCTGGTCAAATATGATGCGGGACTTCCGCCCTACCAGCCAGCGCAATGGCCAGTAAATATCATGCCCACGAAAATTTACCAGCCACAAACAGGTATTGTTCTGTTTGCGAATCGCCAGTATTTTCCGGATGGTCTGCACATAACGTTTAAGTTTTGGACTGGTATTGACTGCGTCTTCAAGCACCAGGTCAGAACGGGTGCTCAGTGCTTCGCGTAACGTGGTTGACCTGATATATTTGGGAAAGCGGTATGAAAGTACAAAACCGAGATGTCTTTTTTCCAATCCTTATCCTTTAACCGCATTGTTAATAAATTTCTTCTATAAACGCTGATACATAAGTCCGCGTAAACGACCGGTTATTCCTCTCTACGCAGTAATCGACAACCATTAATTTCAATAGTATCTTCTGCCACGCGGAACTCATCACGCTGCCGGATAACCACTTCTTCCATCATCTGCCGGTTGGTGCTGATGGCATCCCCAAGCAAGCCCATGGTCACCAGCATTAACCCGAAGATGCCCAACGTACCACCGATGGAGACCGACTGGATGTAACGCCCGACACCGGACTGGTTGGTAAAGTAAAAGTACAGGAACCTGCCAATGAGTATGGCGGATGTGAGTAGAAAAGGAACGCTTGCCAGTAAAAAGGTCTTGAGCGGCTGGTATAGCACATAAGAGCGGATGATCGTGCCACTTTGCCGCCAGATAAAATTCAGGATGCCTTTGTGAAGGCGGGATGGGCGGGTGGTGGGGTTGGTGATAATGGGCAAGTGCGCCAGTTTCATGCGCTCCTTGCCCGCCTGAATGAGCGTTTCCAGCGTGTAGGAGTAGCGATTGAACACCTGCAGGTGCAGCGCGGCGTAGCGGGAATAAGCGCGGAACCCGCTTGGGGCATCGGGCGCGTCTGTGCCGGAAACCACGCGCATGAACCAGCTGCCAAAAGATTCAAGGAAGCGTTTGATAGGGGAAAAGTTTTGATTCTTATCCACCTGACGGTCGCCAATGACAATATCCGCTTTGCGCTTGAGGATCGGTGCGATCAGATCAGAGATGTAATGACCAGGGTACTGATTATCCGCATCCGTGTTGACCACGATGTCAGCGCCAAGCGCCAGTGAAGTCTGTATACCGGTGACGAAGGCTTTAGCCAGCCCGCGGTTGGAAGGGTGCTGCACCACATAATCCGCCCCATTTTGCAGGCCGACCGCAGCGGTGTCATCGACTGAACCATCATCGATCAGTAATACCTTTAACTCGTCCACCCCATCAATTTGACGCGGCAGGTCCGCGAGTGTAAGAGCGATCGTTTCTGACTCGTTGTAACAGGGAATTTGAATGATCAGTCTGGTCATCTGCACTCCTTAGAATCAATAAAACCAGTTTAACTGGTTGCGGGCGGCAAAGAACAGCAGGAAGAGAACAGGTCCGCCAACGGTGAAAAGCACCAAAGTATAAGCCACCGCCACGCGGCGCACGAGCTTGTGCCCGATGCGGGAAAGGAAATCCACCAGCAATACATAAATGGGTGCCAAACCCGGGAAAAGGTAACGTCCCTGGATCGCTACATGACGGAAATCAGACATCAATTCTTCATTATAACTTTCGATGAAGATCGCAAAAACGAAAGATAACGCCAAGGCGAACAGGGTGTAAAAAAGATAGTCTCTTTTCTGCCAGTACTTGATGGCTATGATAAACACAAAGATGTATAAAAGCTTGAAAAAACTGATGGTAAGCGTCGGGTAGTAAGCCTGATGACCCATTATGCCATATACGGTAGTAAGGACTCGTGTGAACCAGTAATCATCGAAGTACGAGAGCGGGTTGGCCTTACCCTGCTGGATCACCTCACGCAGAGTGAGTTTTTCCTGAGGGAACCCCATCTCTTTGGCGCGCCGCACGAAAACGCTCAGGTCGCACTGCTCCTGGGAATAGATATCCGTGCAATCAGGAATCGGCTCCGCGTATTTGACCAGATTAACCCCGTAAACAGACACGTTCACACCGATCATCACCAAAGCCAGCAGCGCTGTGAGGATCATTTGCCACATGGGCTCCTGTTTCAAATTAATCAATCGTCTGTTTTTGATCAAGTAAACCAGCCAGAAGATTAACATGACTACGGCTAATGGCAGCACCGTTTTCTTCGCCAATACACCCAATCCGATCATGAAGATCCACAACAGGCTGTGAGTCACAACCTTTTTGCCTTTTAGCACCTTCACCAGGAAGTAAGTGCCAGCTGCAGCACACATGTTGGCCAGATTGTCGTAAGAGACGCCGCCGGAAAGGAATGCAAACATCAATGTGCCCGTGGTCAGTAATGCCACCAGCAGCGGCCACCAGCGCTTGTGGATAAATTCCAGCGCCAGAAGATAGCTGAAGATCACTGTCATCGCGGAATAGAGAACACTGACCAGGCGCAGGAAAATCAGCTGTCGCCACTCGCTCACACCGGGCATGACCAAACCGAGCAGGTTCAACAACCGCCCATTAAGCCAGTAATACATGAACGGCTGGCGGCTGAATTGACCGTGGCCAAGGGAAAAAGAGTAATCCGTCGGTGCAGGGGTTCCCCATGTTCCGGCAAACAAGGTCGAGATGTAGAAATGCCCCGGTTCATCCGGCACGATAGCCTTTTGTAGATGCAACGCGAAATATGCCGCACAGGCGATGAAAACCGCCAGCATTACAACAAAAAGGACCGGTTCAAGCAGCGGGTCGCTGGCGAGCCTGGTGAAGAAAACCTGTGATCTTCCGGTCTGATTCGGTTTTCGCTTGAACAGCTTGAACACTGGGTATTCCCTCGATACGCAGGATTGGTGAATTACCGCCGGCAGTAGTGTATTCCTGCCTAAAAACACAAAATCATACTCTCCGGGGGGAATCCCGGCGCCGGTAATTTCGATAATTATAATTCATTTGTCGTTCTCACCCTGCCGTGTGGTATGAACCGCTGTGATACAACAGCAACCCGGAAGATTGATATACTCCCGGGTCACTGATTCAATCACAAAGTGGAAGCATTTCAGATGGGTCATGCCAGGCGGAAATCCTCGCGTTTCCTGGTAAGGTTTGGATTGTAATAAGGATCACCTTTGTGCAAGAAGGTATCCCAACGCTGCCTGAAGTAGAAAACCTCGTTCTGATAACGGGCGAGCTGCTCGGGAGAGCGCTCATAACCGCGGGTCTTGGATTCGTGATGGTACAACTCAGCGAAGGGCGTCCAGACATTCACAAAACCGGCTGCCATCACTTTCAGACACAGGTCCACATCTCCAAACGCCAGGATGTAATTCTCGTCAAAGCCGTTCACCTGTTCGAAAACCTCTTTGCGCATCATCACGCAGGCGGCGGTATTGGCAGACGTGTTGCGGATCTGCAGCAGCTGCCCGCCGTGACCGGTGAAGTCCCTGTGAAAGCCCTTGTAGCCATGCCCGGCCACGTCACCGATGCCCAGGATGACCCCGGCGTGCTGGATGGTGTCGTTGGGGAAGTACAACTTTGCCCCAACTGTGCCCACCTCCTTGCGCAGGGCGTGCATGAGCATTTCCTCCAGCCAGGCAGGTGTGATCACTTCAATATCGTTATTCAGGAACAACAGAACACTTCCGCTAGCCTGCTGCGCCGCCCAGTTATTCACCTGGGAATAGTTAAAAGGATGATCCCATTTCGCGACCCTCACCCGGTTGTCGGCTGCCTGCAGCTCCGCGTAGAGATCAAAGGTAGCTTTCTGCGTACTGTTGTTTTCCACGATGAGCAATTCGAAATTTTTGTAAGTTGACTTTTCGAGGATCGAGGTCACCAATTTATGCAGATCGTCGGCGTGATCTCGGTTGAGGACGATGATAGTCACCAGGGGATGCTCAGGCAATTCATATCTCACACGGTACCATGTGGGCATGAAAACGGTTTCCACATTACCGGGTGTACCACGCCGCTGCAGGTGTTCCTCCAGAGCCTTGATGCCGGATGGACCTGCGTAAGGTTTGGCATTGGAATCAAAAGCCGTTGATCCCTCTATAGAACGCCAATGGTAGAGCATCATGGGAATGTGCGCGACTTTACCGGCTTTTTCGGTGATACGCAGAATAAAATCGTAATCCTGCGCACCTTCGTATCCGGCGCGGATCCAACCTACAGCATCTCCCAAAGCTTTGCGCACAACGAGGAAATGGCACATGTAATTCACGCTGCGAAGCAGGTCCGGGCTGAAATCAGGCTTGAAATACGGTCCGGAACGGCGTCCTTTAAGGTTGATGTTGTCTTCATCAGAATAAAAAACATCGATCTGCGGATCTGAGACCAGACGCCGGGCAACCTCGAACAAGGCAAAGGGGGCGATGAGGTCATCGTGGTCGAGAAACGCGACATAGGCGCCGGAGGCAAGGGCAACCGCGGCGTTGGTATTGCCTGCGATACCCAGGTTTTGATTTAGATGCACAACTTTAAAGCGGGCATCTTTTTGGGCGTACGAGTCGATCAGATTGGTGATGGCTGTGTTGGTCTTATCCCCGTTCGCGATGCAGCACTCCCAATTTGTATAGGATTGATCGACCACAGACGCGAGGGTATCGGTGAGGATGTTCAACGGCGGGTTGTAAACCGGCACCACCAGGCTGATGAGCGGTTTTTGCGGCAGCAAGTCACCCTGAAGACGCTGCAGCAATAACTCATCTTCCAATGGTTCATGCTTTTGATACCAGATCTTGTATTGTGAGAAATTGATGAACGGGATCTTCCTGGAAAGAAACTCGAGCCCGTGGATCAAGGCGCTCGCCAAACCCTCGTTACGAATTACCTCCACAAAACGTCTTAGCAGCTCACCTACACTTTTAGTTTGATCCATTTCTATTACATCCTGTGCTGCTTTAATGGGTGTACCAATTTCTTTATTATCGATTCTTTTGTTCTGTTTTAAGTGATAACAGGAATCTGTTGATGGAATTAATCATGTTTTGGGGAATATCGTCCTTGAGGATTAGTCCATTAGGATAGGTTTTCACCCGTTCAGCCGGCGCACCGAGGTCAAACGAAGCAACCGGCAATCCCATTTCGATCGTTTCCTGTGTAGTGTAAGAAAAGGTTTCGGGGCAGATGGAAGAAATGAACACGATATCGATCTGATTGGCTTCCATTAATCCCGGCAGCTCTGATTTGACATAAGCGAAATGGCGGGTCACCGTGTCTAACCCGGCTAACTGAGCGTTGTATGGTTCAACCACCGGACCGAAAATGTGAATGTGGTGCTTCAAATGGTTCTCTTTCAGATAACGACCCAGAGAAACCACAACTTCAGCGCCCTTGATCTTCGTGAGGGTGCCAATTATCGCGATATTGATACGCTTTGATGTCTTTTTAATGTTTACGCGCCGTACCCATCCCACCTGATGGGGCTCTACGTTTATTAATGTTCCTAACCCGGGATAAGCCTTCAGCAACAACTCACGTGAACTATTGGAAAAGCAAATGATGCTGGAACAAGCGCTCAGTAAATCCATAAAACCGCTTCGCCAGGCTGCCATCATGCCACCTGGATAATGCTCCAATAGATGGTGAACCTGTTTACCAGCCAGGGGGTTTTCTTTCAGGCACGCCTCACAAATGTTGAGATCCTCAGGAATATTGCAGAATTTACCTTTCTGGTTAAGTAAATTTAGAGATGGACAAACACCAAAATAATCATGCGTAATGAATGAATAATCGAGACCGCTGATGGAAGACTTAAGTTCCAGGAGAAATTTGATCAAGTTCAACGTATGCGGAAACGACACAAGTTCATTGAGGACGATTTTTCGGACACCCAGTGTTTCGACGATCTGGCGAATGGAAAGCTCATCCTTTAGACGATACGACTCAGTATCTTTGTTTTTCATCACCAGGATGACCTGGTAATCTCCTGCTTCATCGTCCGGCGCGATGATCAGGGTCAGGTCGGATTTTTCCGTGAGCTGGCGGGTGTATTCATTAGCACCGCCTCCCCAGGCATGGTCAAGCACCAATTGGGAATGTCCCTCCCCTGCGTAAATCGCCATCATCATGAGTTTACGTAACTCAGCCAGTGGATCATGGTCTCGAAAATCCTTAATCAGCAAATCGTAATTGGGGGTTTTAATTGACTCGATAGGCAGTTCTTCTGTGGAAGGTATTTCGTTTTTTTGCGTCCCGTGAGGGCTCCCACTTTCACATTCAACGAAAAGATTGGGTGCAAGGAGGTGTGAAAAACCGTAATTGGATGCGCGCGTACACCATTCATTCACTGCCGTGTAACCATCTCCAGAATCATCGCGGAACATACCGGTTCTCGTAAAAACATCCCGGTTAATCCCCATGCAAAAGCCTACTCCTGAGGGTATTACGGTCAGGTTGCGCTCATAATCCACCCTGCGAAAATAGCTATCGATTTTTTCGACTTCCAAATCCATGAATGGGGCATTATCCGTTAGGATCCCGGGGAATCCGCAAATGGAGTTTGTATTGGAGAAAGGAGTCGTGCTGGCAATGTTCTGGTTTGAATGAATCGGAAACATCAACCGCGGTAACCAGTCAGGCGGCACGAATGTGCCTGATCTCAGGATGACAAAATGGTTCAGGGTTTGTTCAACGAGCCGGTTGATCGTTTTGGCAAAACCAAGTTTTTGTTCATTGGTTACTATTGTAATATCCAGGTTCGCGTTGGTTTCTTTGAAACCTGTCAGAAAATAGGTGACCTCGGGGTCGCCACTATGATCATTAACGATCAGCAACCTGAAAGGACCACGGGTATTCCTGATCAAGTTATTGAGCGTGGCTTTGATCAGATCCGGTCGGTCATTAACGAGGATTAGAATATCGACTTGACAAGGGATAGTGGATTGAATTTCTACCGGTTCAGCATGGAAAAATGATAATAAATCACAAAAATCTTTATCGCGGGGATTTTTGACCTGTACACCGAACGTTTTTAAATAACGACCTTCGACCCTGCCAAAACGCAGATAATGAACCAGCGGATTAATACCTGATTGCTCTACATCCTTATTGGCAAGCAGGTATTCCCTGGTATTAAATCGCTCAGATGGATTGCGATCTTCAAGCCAACCACGCTCAAGGTAATGTTTGATGGGGTCCAAGTTTAAGCGCGCGATATCAGGGTTCTGCGCCAGGTAATATTCCTTGTCAAAGAGATTGCTATTCCTGACCAGCCAATAATCACGGAAGTACTTTAATTGATTCAAGCGCATTGCAAGTCCCACGTGAAGTTTTATACTTTCAATTTACCTGTTGTTGCGTACGACTCAGTAAACATTTCTGTTACAACTTAGATAATTGACCATTAAATTAAGAATATATCATAGTTTGCCATCGTCATAACGCAGCTCTTCATCATGGTTGCACGCCGATTAATTTCCCATTGGAATAATGATAAAATTTAGTATTCGTGTTCCATGTTGTAACCATTGCTCAGGTCAATTAAAAGCACACAACATCGAATAAAGCTGCGTCTCCACAGCTATTTTAGATACTAAGGTCCGTTTATGTATAAAAATAAAATCATCGCCACGGTTGTTCCCGCTTACAACGAAGAGCTGCTCATCGGCAGGGTTATCGAAACAATGCCGGATTTTGTAGATTACATCGTCATCGTCAACGACAACAGCAAAGATAAGACCGCGGAGATTGTACAGACGTACGTGGACAAATCTAACGGACGCGTGATCCTGATCAACCTGGAAAAGAACAATGGCGTCGGAGGCGCGATCACTGAGGGATACAAGTGGTGCCGCGACCACAAGATCGACGCCACCGCGGTAATGGCCGGCGACGCCCAGATGGATCCCGCGGACCTGCCCGCGCTGCTTGACCCGGTCGTTGAGGGCGAGGTGGATTACACCAAGGGCAACCGACTGCTCTCAGGTGAAGCCTGGAACATCATCCCGCATGACCGCTACCTGGGCAATGCCATCCTCTCCCTGCTGACCAAGATCGCCTCCGGCTATTGGCATATTACCGATTCGCAAACCGGGTACACGGTGGCCAACCTCAAAGTACTTGAGACCATCCCGTTGGAACAGATCTATAAAAAGTACGGCATGCCCAATGACATACTGGTGAAACTGAATATTTACAACTTTAGAGTACGCGATGTGGAGATCAAACCCATTTATGGCATCGGTGAAAAATCCGGCATTAAACCCTTCCTGGTGATCCCGCGCTTCAGCTGGCTGCTGCTGCGCCTGTTCTTTTACCGCATGGTGCAGAAGTACATCATCCGTGACTTTCACCCGCTGATCTTCTTCTATTTCATCTCCGGCTTGCTCAACACGGCTGGACTGGTTCTGCTGGTGAGAATGATCGTGTACTGGATACAGATCGGGCACATTCCCCCCATTAACGCCCTGGCAGCTTTTTTCAGCCTCACATTGGGTATTCAGATGCTGCTGTTCGCCATGTGGTTTGATATGGATTCCAACAAACGGCTGCGGTAACCACCTCCCAATGAAAATCCTGATCGATATCAGCCATCCAGCGCATGTACATTTCTTTAAACATGCCGCCCGCATCTGGCAGGAGCATGGTCACGCGGTCAAGTTCGTGGCGCGCAACAAGGAGATCACCTTTCAACTCCTTAATGAATACAACATTCCCTACCAGGGTTTGAGCACAATGCGCAAAGGACTGGCCGGTCTGGCGGTTGAATTGCTCGAGCACCAGTCAAGGCTTGCGGGTGTGGCACGGGAGTTCAAACCGGATGTGATGCTGAACATTGGCGGCACCTTCATCGCTCACGTCGGCAAACTGATGGGTATCAAGACCGTGGTTTTCACCGATACAGAATCCGCGCGATTATCGAACAAGATCACCTTCCCATTCGCCACCTGGATCTGCACGCCAGGCGCGTACATGAACGACCTGGGCATGAAACAGATTCGCTATCCGGGCTACCATGAACTGGCGTACCTGCATCCCAACCGGTTCACTCCGGACCCACGCTCTTTGCAGGAAAGCGGTTTGGAGGTGGACGAACCTTACTTCCTGCTGCGCTTTATCTCGTGGGGGGCTGCGCATGATGTGGGTCAGGGAGGACTATCGAGTGAGGACAAGATGGCATTGGTGCGTGGTCTGTTGGACCACGGCAGGGTGTTGATCACGTCGGAAAGTCCGTTGCCACCGGCGCTTGACCCGTATAAAGTTCAGATCAGCCCGACAAAGATCCACGACCTGCTCGCTTTTTCACGCCTGTACGCCGGCGAAGGAACCACGATGGCTTCAGAAGCTGCAATATTGGGTGTGCCTAGCATTTACATCAACACCAGGGTGGATGGCTATATTAATGAGTTGAGCCGTAAGTACGAACTGATCCATCACTTTCAGGAAAGTAAACCCGCGGTCGAGAAGGCTATCGAACTGGCCGGAGCAAATAACCTGGCCATGATCCACTCGGAAAAACGGCAGCGTATGCTGGCAGAAAAAATTGACGTTACCGCCTGGATGGTGGATTTTATCGAAACAATTGGCTGAAGACAGGATATACACCCCCAAAAGTAACCTCAAAAAGGGCTCTTACTGATCTCCAATCTTGTTTCCGTCACGAGTATAAAGTCTCATAAATGGCCAGCAATTTAGCCATTTCATTATCGGCGTTAAGTTCATGCGCAGCGATAAATGAAGCCCGTTTCATCTCATCCCAATGTTCAGCCGTGGTGTTGTTTAATTCCGCAGCGAGTACCTCGGGTGAAAATGAAGTGGCGACTTTTCCACAATGATACTCATTTACGATTTCGGCCATCGACGGTGATGGACCGATGAACACTGCCAAGCCTGCGGCTATGAACTCAAAAAGCTTGTTCGGCAGCGTGATCAGATAATTATAATTTTTTGGGGGTATTGGAAAGAAACCGATATCATATTTTGCGATGTTTTGAACGATCTCCATCGCCGGGTAAGCTGGACCGAAAGTCACTCTATCTGGCGCGATCTCTTCCGCCAGACGCCGCAATTGCTTCACATAATGAGAATTAATGTTGGTAAATGCCAGGTGCAGATCGTAGCGCTGATCGCACAACGCCAGGACCCGAATCATCAGGTCAGAACTCCTCGTGGCGGAAGCAATACCATGATGGATAAGATGGATGCGGTTTTGCGACGTCTTATGCGGCTGGATCATTTCTTGTGGAATGACCGGAATATTCCGAATGACTGCCGGTGTGAGCCCAAACTTGCGGTGTTGGTCCACAAGGTTTCCAACCACGGTTGTCGACCGATCGACGGTGGGCGAGTATTTATGAAGTACAAATTGAACCAACCCCCTGCTCAGTCCCCAATACCAGCTATCGTAGGACTCATGCAAATCCAAAACCAGTTTTGCTTTGTTCTCTTGCGCAGCCAATGCAGCCATAGGGAGTGAATCCCAGTTATTCGCGTGGTATACATCACATTTGCTCGCGAGCGCTATTTGATAAGCAGGATTTGTTTTCGGCATGAGTGGGATCTGAATGAATCGGGCGAACAATTTCTTTACTGTCCGCAATAAACCGATTCCCGGAAGTGGAATTTCATGCCATGTGACATCACTTTCATCCCTAAAATGCGTTGAAGGTTTGCCATACCCTATCACAACGACCAAATACCTCTTCGAAAGGTACTCGATTTGCCTTAACACGCGGCTATCAGACTCGATGTTCGATAAAGAAATGACACAGACTGATCTTTTCATTATTACTAACCTCTAACGAACCGCACAATGGTTCTTCGATAGATATGGCTTCAGGAGGTAAGTCAAAATTCCCTTCTGTCCTCCACCATCAGAGCTCTAATAACCTGGGGATGAAATGAAAATAGAATTGACCCCAATGAAAACGATTATGAAAGAGCGAGGTATTATGCCACAAAAAGTTGAAGATACCACCAACGAATTGGCAGTTCGAAGCCAATGTTAAGATCTGGTTTTCTACCATCTTCAGGGTTTTTTGTTGATTAAATAGTGTTGTATCCATCACGATCAGTGGCTCTTCCATAACATCCAGTTCATGATCAGTTTCAACATCAAATAATTTAAAAGGGTGGCAGGTTCCACAACGAAACCCCGGGGCGTCAGAATAACCGAGGCTGGAATCATGCAGAAAACCAGCATTCTGCCAGTGCCGCCAGGTCTCGGGGGTCTGAGTTCTCAGGTAATGCTGCCGCACGCTGGTAACCGGCGATTGGAGCACTTGTTCAAGGCGCTCTTTTTCACGTTTCAACTGATCCAAATTCAGCATCGTTTCGTAACCGGCGTGCAGCCCGATCTCATAACCCGACCTTGAAATATTATCGATCAATTCAAGATTCTCCGAAGTGGTGAGTTCGTACCCTTCATCATAGGCACTCTGCGTTGCAGTCATGAAGTAAAACCTGGGACGGTAATTATACTCGCCTGCCCATTTTACCAGCTGCGTAGCTGCCCAGGTATTTGGCGTGATACCATGCCCGGCTGCAACATGACGTGCATCATCCAGAAAGATCTGCTTATCCCAATGGAGCAGGTAATTCTTAAGCATTCTTACACCATCAAGCACAGGACGCCTGGATCTTCCCAAATGGTCAATGTCATGGCTGATCTGTAACTGGAATTTGTGGGTGGTGAGTGGCAGCTCAGGCAGGAGCACACTTAGCCATTGCCGTAGGATCAATGCGTACTCATCCACGATCGGCCGGGACAGGAATCCCTGCCTGTACGCGATGCTGGCAGCAGATGGAAAGCGGTTGTGCTGATCGCGTGCCTGGATCACCGTCTCTTCCCAGCGCGTCAGCAAGATATAAGCCGCGGCGATAATGTCAAAATTGATGGTCAGGGCATTTTGTTCCGCATCATATTCGATCAGATGATCAGGGGGAAATTCTTTATTGGCAGGGAGAAGTATCGGGATTCTATTTAAGAACGGATGTGGATGTCCGGTTGGCATCAGTGAATCCGCAACAACCCAGTTGAGCGAATTATCGGCAGAATTTACCAGACTGAGCAACTGCTCTTCTGTGGAGCGAAAGATGCAAATATTGAGCTTGTCGTTGTCAATCCCGATGTTGAATTCGCCATATTGAATAACGGTTTTGTCCAGGGAGTCTTTAAGAGATAATCCCGCTCTTTGACAGATTTGTTCCCATGCGTAATGAATTCCTGCTGAGGTCAGCATCGGCTCTTTATCAATCCTCTATCCTGTTTATTAGCAACTAATTTACACAAAAAAATCATATCATATTCCACTCGATCAACGGAACATAAACCTACCGTACAAATCGAGTGTACCTGAAGGAACCAGCCACTTATTTGACCTGCCGAAATCACGCTGTTGGTCAAAACAGACACAACTATCTTTCTCCATAGAAAATCCTCAATTCCCCGGACGTTTAACATTACTAATTACTTGAGCGGTAACAAATGAAACAGGTTGAAAGAAAGTATAATGACTGGAATTAATCTTCCTACTAAGACGATAAATATGCGTTTGAAACTCCAGAATATCATTTACATTTACCAACCAATAATTACCAATGGAATTCTCTTTTGCGCTGACTCACAAATACAAGATACGAGAAGCGTCCAGTTCTATAGCAGGATCACTCTTGCTAACAAACTCTCGGATGACAATGGATACATAGTTTAATGAAAGACGATCTCACCAGCCGCAGTATCACGTCAGTTAAATGGAACATGGTCAGTAATGTCGTCAATATTGTCATTACCTTTGTTCAATCCGTATTACTGGCCAGGCTGCTTCCCATCGAAACCTTTGGTGTTGTAGCCGGCGCGGCCTCGATCATTGGCATCACCGGCGGGCTGTCTAATTTTGGCCTGGGGAGCGCGTTCACGTACCGAAGCAAGGAAACCCAGGATATTGAACACACCGCCGAGGTCCATTTCACCCTGCAATTGGTACTCAATCTGGTATGGACTCTGCTGATGGTTGCAGGCGGTTTTCTTTTCATCAAAGAGACCAGCGACGGATTCCGGATGGCGTACATCGTGCTCACCCTTTCAAAAACCGCCTTGAATTTCACCAACACCGCGCACTTCCTGCTGGCACGCAAGGTGGAACACAAACGCCTGGCCATTGTTACCATTTTAGATGTCCTCCTCAGCCTGGTTGTTTCAGTGGGGTTGGCTTTCCTTAATTTACCGCTCTGGTCGCTTTTATCTGGTGACATTGTTCGTGCTTTCGTGAACGTGCTATTCCTTTACATATGGCGGCCGGTTTGGAAACCCAGGTTTAAATGGACGGTCTCAACCGTCAAGTATTTCTTAATTTTTGGCAGTAAGCAGGTGCTGGCGCGTTTTCTGAGTGACGCGCTTGATAAGGTGGATGACCTGTGGACTAAAACCTACCTGGGTTCCACGCCTTTGGGCTTTTATTCCAAGGCGTACAACTTTGCCCAATACCCCGGCTCGATTCTGGCAAGTCCCGTGCAAAACGTGGCGGTGGGAACCTACGCAGAGATTGCACAAGATCGTAAAAGATTATCCGAAGCCTTTTTTCAAACTAACGCGCTCCTTATCCGCACCGGCTTTTTCTTCGTAGGGGTATTATTCCTGATCGCCCCTGAATTTATTCGCTTTTTGATCGGCGAAAGATGGCTGCCGATGCTGCTGACCTTTCGCCTGATGCTGCCATTCACCCTGTTCGATCCCATGAAAAAGACAATGGCAAATCTGTTTATCGCGGTGGGAAAACCTGAGATCATTGTGAAGATTCGGGTTATACAACTTGCTGTAATGGTCGTGGGGATGTATCTACTGGGCAACCTGTGGGGCATCGAAGGTATCGCTTTGGCTGTGGACATCATGATGGTGGTCGGGATCATGCTGATCCTGGTCAGGGCAAAGAAATATGTGGATTATTCTTTGAGAAAATTCTTTCTGACCCCATTTCTCGCCATGATGGGAGGCCTCGGGCTCGGATTCCTCTTTGACCAGCTGGTCTCCCCATTACTGCCAAATGTGTTATCCGCCCTGATCGAAATTTTTATTTTCTCACTCGTTTTTCTCGCCATCTATTACATACTTGACCCAGAGGATTTGAAAAAGTATTACCGCATGCTGAAGAAACAAATTTTCAAGCTCGGGTGAAAGTCATCCTGTAACGGTTGAGTCACGAATTATCGTATACTCAATTATATTGATGAGGATTTATGGATATCTACTTTAGCACAGTGTTCAGATACGCTCCCATCGACCAGGCAGGTGAATTGGTACGATTGGATTGGGACACAAAACATGTCATCAGCAAGGTACCGGTCGCACCAAGGAGTCTGCAATTTGAAGATCCCAACCCGCGTGGTAATTCCCGCGGCGGTAAAGGGATCGCATTGATCGATGACAAGATTATTGTCGCCGGATACTGTGAATTACAGGTTTATGACCGAGAACTCAACCACCTCCACAACATTACCCATAACCTGATGTCTGGGCTGCATGAGGTCTACCACGAATCAGGCAGCCGGCTTTGGATTACATCAACCGTGCTCAATTCCGCATTGCTCATCGATGTAAATAATGGTGAGTTGTTGGATGCCATCTGGCCGCAGGATAGTATTGAATTTCAAAACCGCTGGAGTCTAAAGCCGATGCAGCTGGACAAATCAGCAGACAATCGAATCCGATTCCTGGGAAAAAATATCGAAAAGGATCCCAGCCATTTACATTTCAACGCGATCAACAAATGGAAGGGTGACATGTATGGACTATTCAACCGGTTTGGTGCAGTTGTCAATCTTACCCGGCAAAAAATTGTGTTCGAAGATCGCTCTATCTACGGGGCACACAATCTCATCATCCTTGATGACGGAACGATCTTTGTCAACGACACTCGAAACCAGGCGGTTAACATGTATGGAATGGATGGCGCGTTGAAAAAACGCATCAACTTATTACCATTTCACCAGGCGAGCAAAAAGGCACGAAGGTACAAACAGCTAAGTGGCTTTCGAAAATTGATGGCTGGGATCGGTTTCCCGCGGCAGGATACCGTTATGCCTTTCTTTGTGCGCGGGCTTGATTTATCGGAGGATCTGTTGTTCATCGGTATATCACCGGCCGCAATTCTGTGCGTGAATTGGCAGACCGGTAAATTGGTTGATGTATTTGATTACACAGACGATGTGCGCGTCGCGGTTCACGGATTGCATATCGCCTGATCGTATGCAATTGACCCTTATCGGGCAAAAAAAATTGTCTCAAACATGGAAAAAACAAGCTAGTATCACTGTGTTACGGGATTAAGAGGATTCCATTAATGGATTTGTTTTTCAGCACACTCTTCCGTTACGCACCAAATAAGACGCGCGCCGGAGAACTGGTTAAATTTAATTGGGAGAGTAAACGAGTGATACACAAAACCCCAATTATCTCGAGAACAATCCAATTTGACGATCCCAACCCCAGAGGAAATTCTCACGGAGGACGGGGTGTTGCCGTGATTGGTGACAGGGTTGTGGTCGCCGGATACTGTGAATTACAGGTTTACGACACAGAGCTTAATTTTCTCTATTCAATCACACATCATCAGATGGCTGGAATACACGAAGTATTTCATGAGTCTGGAGACAGATTATGGATCGTCTCAACCACGCTGAATGCAGCACTACTGATCGATATCAGTACAGGAGAAGTGCTCCAGCAAATTTGGCCACAGGAAATCAGTTCTTTTCAAAAGCAATGGAATCTTGAACCTGGGAACATTGATAAAAATGTGGATAACCGTATTCGATTCCTTGCATCCGATGTCTTTAAAAATAAAAGTCATCTGCATTTCAACGCTATATACGTTTGGCAGGGGGATGTATATGGTCTGTTCAATCGTTTTGGAGCAGTCGTCAATCTTAGCCGCGAAAAAATCATCGTAGAAGACCCCGCCATCAAAGGAGCGCACAACCTTTTTATAAATGACGACGGAATAATTTTCATCAATGACACTAGAAACCAGGGTGTAAACCTCTACGGGATGAATGGCAGATTAATAAAACGAATTAACCTATTGCCCTTTCACAAGGCAAGCCGGATAGTACCATGGTATAAAATAACCAACCCAATCCGGAGGGTCACGAACCGGGCCGGTCTGACGAAGCAACAGGTAGTCACCGCATTTCATGTCCGCGGGCTCGATATTCATAATGAGCTCTTATTTTGTGGAATATCGCCCGCCGCCCTTTTGTGCCTGAATTGGAAAACGAAAAAATTTATAGGTTCTTATGATTATTCCGATGATGTCAGAATTGCCATTCATGGATTAAAATTCGCCCAGGATGTGAATGCATAAGTAATGGATGTTTTGACGATGAGAAAAAGCAAATTGATGACACTTCTTAGATACTCCCAGATTCCCATGGAAATACGCGAATTGGCGAGCGTCATTGGAACAATTGGAAAATCGCCCGAAAAATACTATCCATTATTCTGCGAGACCGACCTGATATTTGAACAGCCAGTGTTTATCATCAGCTCCGGCCGTTCCGGCACCACCCTGATGCGCAGCATGCTGGCTGCCGGCGGACAGATCGCCATCCCTGCTGAGACTCAAATTCTCCACACGCTGCCAATAAAATACAACGCGACCCGTAGTCAAGGCTGGGATATGCAGGTGAGAAGCATCGTGGCCAGTTTTGAGTCCCATCACAACTTTCCACTTTGGCAGGTCAACCTGGCTGATGCCTACGGGAAATTGCTGGTGCTGCCAGAAAATGAACGTTCACTGGCGCGCATCATCCATGAGGTTAATTTTGCTTACGCAGCGCAGGCATTCCCTGAAGCTGAAGTGTGGGGGGATCAATCTCCCCTCCATACGTTTTACCTGCCGACCATTAACAGGGTTTTCCCTATGGCCAGGTACATGCACCTGTTGCGGGATGGACGCGATGTGGTCTCCTCCATGGTGACCAGGCATGGGGATGATTACTTATTTGAAGCCGTGTTGCGCTGGAAGACAAGCCTTAGACGCATCAATCAATTCCGCAAGGGATTATCAACGGATCGTTTTATTGAGATCCGTTACGAGAACCTGGTGCGGGAGCCTGAGTTAACCCTGCAAAAGGTATGTGATTTCATCGGTATCGATTACACTCAGCGCATGCTGGATTACTGGAAACTCCCCACTACCATCGAACACAAAATTGAATCATTTCACGAAAACCTGGGCAAGCCGGTGTTCGACTCATCGATCGGCAAGTGGCGGGAACGGTTAACAAAGCAACAACAGGATTACGTGATGAAGCATCTTGCTAAAGAATTACACCACCTCGGGTACCTGGACGACAACGATGCATGATCCAGTATTTATACTCGGCAGTCACAAATCCGGCACCTCTTTATTGAGAAACCTGCTTGATGGAGTGGACGGTTTTTTTGCCATCCCCATTGAACTGCACTTCTTTGAATACAGCGGGTTATGGGTCGATTATCCAATTCGGCGCAGCCTGCCCGTAAACCCGGGTTTTGACCAGGTTAAGCGCCGCATTTTAACCGCAATTGAGAAATCCAACCAGGGAGCAAGCGGGAGCGGGAAGTTCGGCGGGGACAGCCTGGTGAAAGCCGGGAAATGGGACATCCAACACCTGATCGCCCATTTGGACCAGTATGGAAAGCCTGCCTTCGAGAAAAAAGATCTCAGAGGCTTCATTGACGTTTACGTGGAAAGCGTCCATTTGGCTCTCCGGGGAGAATTACCCCCCGAAGGGACGCGTTTCGTGGAAAAATCGGTGGAAAACGCTGAATTTGCCGCGCTGATCAAAAAGTTGTATCCCGGGGCTAAATTTGTACATATCGTGCGAAACCCATACGCCGCGCTGGTCTCAATTCGAAAATTTAAACCGTACAAGGGTAAATATCCATTCCTGGGTACTTACATTGACGCTCTCGAAAGTTCATATTATTACGCGATGCAAAACCCGCTTTTCATGCCGGATTACCTGGTTGTCCGTTATGAAGACCTGTTGACCGATCCGGAAGGAACAATGCATAAAGTGGCAGACCATCTCGATACTCCATTTACGCCGGTCATGTTGAAGCCCTCAGCCATGGGTGAGGAGTGGAAAGGAAACAGCATGAGCGGGGTGGAATTCCAGGGTATTTCCACTTATCCATTGGAAGCCTGGAAATCAGAGATCACCCCGCTGGAAATTGAACTGGTGAATACTCAACTCCCGCATGTAATGCGAGAATATCAATACGAAACTATCCATGCTTCCGCTTCTCCACTCCTGCCCATCAAGAGAGAAATGATCAGGATCTACCTGGCGAACCGTTTTTATCTCGCGTATGCCAGGGTGCGACGGACGGGGGAGTACTGATGGGTAGCCAGCCATGATTCAACCCCGCGTGGCCATATGCCAGCCTAATTTCATCATGGGCGGACGATTGTCGCTGGTGCTGGGCATCGTCAGGACCCTCAACGCGATGGGGATTGAACCTGACATCCTTGCCCTGGGATATTCTTTCACCCCGGAGCAGATCAAGCAGAAATATGGACACGAGCTGCGCATGGATTTTCGCACGGTCAAAGGCCTGGTGCCCTGGCGCAAGCTGCCGCAGGATCTTCAGATCATCGCATTCAATCGCATGCTCGCGAAATACGCTGCGGAGTATGACCTCCTCATCAACTCCAGCAACAGTCAGATTGGACTTCCCTCCAACACCCGGGTAATGAGTTACATTCACTTTCCGCGTGAATATCGCGTACGCGAAGGCACATCAAGTGTTTACGGTGGAAACCCACGGTCAATTAAGGCATGGCTTTTCAAGCTAACGGGTACGTGGCTAAAACGGATCTATCGCCGCTCAAAGGTCAACCCAGACCATGCCATCGTGTGTAATTCCCAATTCTCGAAAGAGTGTTTCCTCGCGGTTTTTCCGGAGTACCGCAAGGAGATCCCGGTCATCTACCCTCCCGTACAAATGGATGATTACAAGGCGGATGAAAATCCACAGAGGAAAGGCGTGATCTCTCTAGGCAGGTTCGCGGCATCAAAGATGCAGATGGAGCAGATCAAAGCCGCTGAAAACCTTCCCGAGATCAACTTTCACATTGTGGGGTTTGTGACAGATAAGGCGTATTTTGAGCGTTGCCGGAGTTATGTGGCGAGTCATCATTTGAAAAATGTCCATCTTCATCCGAACCTGGATTATGGCGAGATGGTCAGGCTGCTTAACTCGTCCAAATATTTTCTGCACACCCTGGTAAACGAACCCTTCGGCATCACCGCTGTGGAAGCCATCGCCGCTGGCTGCATCCCGATCGTGCACAACTCTGGGGGGCAAAAAGAAACGGTACCATTTGCGGAACTAAGATTTGATTCGCTACAGGAGATTCTCCGGATCCTTCTGCAATTAGAGCAAAAGGAAGCTTCTGGGTTGCATGATGTTATGATTGAATTACAGGCTTACGCCAGGAAGAATTTTGATGGTGCGGTGTTTGAAGAAAGATTCAGCTCTTTTCTGATCAGCATATTGGGACAATAATGCATAAGGGATTTATTGCGCATCCATGAACAAATACCTGGAAATCCTTCTCAATACTCCTCCCCGCATATTGCTACGGCTGATCAAGTCCGGGGTAAGGAAACAAACACAGATCGAGCCTTACGAAACCATCAGCCCGTGCGCGTTTATTCTCTCCACCGGGCGGGTGGGAACAAAGACCCTGGCAGAATTGTTTGCGCTGGACAAACAAGTTTATGCCTATCATGAACCCCTTCCAAAGCTATTCGGTCTTTCAAGAGTATGTTACGACCTGACCACATCGGCAAACGCGGATGTGAAAGTGGAAGCAGCGCTGGTCGAGGCTTTTTTAACCGCGAGGAGGGACCTGCTGAATTGTTCACTTTACAGCAAACGTGGGTACATAGAAACCAGCCCTCAAGTCACTTTCGCCGCTCCATTCATTCTCAAGGTCATCCCGAATGCCCGCTTTATCCATATGGTGCGCAATCCGCAGGCGGTGGTGACCTCAGGAGTGCGCCGTCAGTGGTACGCCGGCCAGATCAACGACCAGTGGCGCATCACTCCAAAGCCGGGAGACCCGTTTGAAGCCTTGTGGGAAAAAATGGATCAGGCCGAAAAAATATTGTGGCTTTGGGCAGAAACGAATCGTTGGATCCTAGATTTTTCTAAAACTATGGGCAGCGGGCATTGTCTGCTGATCCATTCGGAAGACCTGTTTGCAGAAAAAGCGGATATACTCCAAGCTTTGTATACGCACCTGGGTTTGGCATTACCCGCTGAACGCAGGATCAGGCATATCCTTAATCAACGCATCAATGCGCAGCAATCCGGAGATTTCGAAAAAAGCGGGGACTGGAACTTAAATGTGAACCCGGAACTGGCAAGTTTTGTAACGCGGGTTGCCGGTTCCCTGGGGTATCAATTCCCCTGATCTATTCTGAATTTAACAGATTATTGAGCTTCACCGCTGCGCAAGTTGGTTTTTCGCTTCCGCCTGGCAGCCAAACCCTGCACCAGCTGGATCAGCAGGATCGACAGCACCAGCAAACATAACGGATATCCCCAGAACAAATAGCGGTCGATCTGGTTCGCCATCAGGTGCAGCAAGGCGTTCAGGAACGCAGATCCGGAAAGAATGAGCAATAGTGCATTCACGGGTGTCTTCCGTCTAATCCAAAACACCAATTGGAAGATGACGTAGAACGGCAAGAGCAGCAAGGTGACCGTGAACAGAAAATTGCTTACCGGCAGGCGCAATCTGAACAGCTGGTTCAGCCACTCAGGAGAGCGGTAGTGATCCTCCAGGTAAAACACGTACGGATCGAACCTGGGCATGGGTTCACGGTTAATCGCACCGATGTGTATGTACATCTTGTGCGCGATCATCTCATTCTGATAGCCGCGCGTGAGAGAAAAATCGTACATAGCCCCGGTTTTTTTGTCCAGCTGGACGGCATTTGCGCTCTTCAAATACCTTTTTACAGTCATTTTTACGAAACCCACCGGGTCGCTCTTAAGTGAAGTCGTCCGATCTTCAATACGCTTATCTGTAAAGCTGGACAGACGGCGATTTTGATCAAGTGGATTACCCTGGGAGCGCAGGAATCCATTCCAGGCAGCGGTGCTTCCCAACACGAGCGCGGCGGTGACGATGCCGGTAATCACTACAAATAATACAGTCTTCTTCGTAAAACTGCGGATCAAAATCAGCAGGCAGGCGATCATGAGCGGGAACAAAGCAGCCCCGATATACGGCTGCTTGATATGCCAGGCGAACGGCACCATCAACACCAGGATAAGGGTCAGGAAATAAAAACGGCGGGAGAAAGGCAGCGCTTTAACCAACTGGTAAGCCGCTAAACAAGCCAGAATGGCTGTAGTCGCAGCGGGGTGCTCAGTCAGTAACGTGTGGTAATAACCCATCACGGTGGGGTCCAACCCGATGAAGAGGAAAACGAACGCCATGACCAGCAGGCGAACCTGCCTTGTGCGGGGTGTGAACACAGCCACAACCAGAGAATAGCTCACGACAAATAGGAGGATGTGCGCCAGGATCATCGGGATCAGAAGCCCCAGGGTATTGAAACCAAAGATCGCTTGAGACAGGTAGATACCCAGCGGGAATATTATCAAGCGGATCGGATCCCAGTTCTGCCAGGTGCCAAGACGGATGACCTCTGATAGAGAGAGATAATGGCCGGAATCATATGTAAGTGTGATGGTGTACAGCAGGTCGATCAGCACCAGAACAACAATGAAGATCAACATGGAGTAGCGAAAGATCCCATCCACCAGCCTCTGTTTTACCTGGAGAGGCAGGGATCTGCGGATCAATGCCCACGCGGCGATGACCAGGAGATAGAACAGGATGCGGAACATGAGCGGGGTGAACGACGGACGGGGATTGAGAGTGAACTTTTCGCAATGCAACACATCCCCTACCCGGGAGGTGAGATCGAAGCGAAATTCCACATCTTCCATCACAGCGGGAAGGTGCACAATGGTGACCGGCCTCAGCAACCGGAATTTGATGTTATTCTCCTCCGTGAAAACACCATCCGGTGAACGGAAGAATATTTGGCTGAGTACCTCTGGAGAGGTTGTGGAACAAACCAATGAAATAGCGCCAACCCTGGTAGTCGGGGTAAAGATAAGATAAGGATCATTGCTTTCAGCGATGAGAAGACCATCTTCCAGGTGGAAATCCTTAAGTTCGGTATCCTGCACCTGAAATTCGGTCTCCACCAGGCCTTCCGATCTCCATTGGCGGGGGTAAGCGTCGTAGCAGAGAGATTCGATGACAGCAAAAAACACCACCAGTGTCAATAGTAAGGCGTAGTTTTTCCTGAAGAAATTCCGGGTATTCTCAAAAACGTTCCGTTTCATTTTCTCCGATTTATTTAATTAAGTGAGTTGACTCAATCTTTATTTTAATCCAATATTACAGGTCATCTTAATGAGCGGTTTTCTACCAATTTTTGAACTCTTATTCTTATCACCAATCTACAATCTGTGTTCAGTGGACCGGATTATCCATTCCTCTCAACCACTCCATAAATTGACCGATCATCCGGCATAGTTGCGCTCAGGTTGTTATCCTTGCTGGCTGTACCAATTGTAGTAATTATCCTCACTTGAAGTTACAAACGGATCACGGAATTTTTGCTGCAGATCAGACCGGTTCCGATACAGCACCCGCATCTCTTTGGTAATTTTCTTCCCATTATCAAAGACTTCATATCTGCTGGCTTGTTTTCCCAATTCTGCATGGCCGTTGAGGTTAAGTTGTTTTTTATACCAGGTCCATAGTTCTTTGACGATAAGGTTAAAACCACCCGCGGTCAGATAATCGATCACCCCCCTGCCCAATCCGGAATCGTAACCGGTAAAATGATAAAACCTTAACGGGTACATCCCATTAATGGTTAATTGACCAGTGTGATCGAAGGAGACTTGCCGCTTATCGAGATTCCAACTGGCCACGTCGTATCCGGGATCACGGATGATGTAATAATCCTCAAAGAAGGAAGGGATCAGGTCTCCCCATTTTTGATCGGTGAATAACCCGCGCTCGTAATCCGCGTAGCAATAATCATAAAGGCGCTTCCACCACCAATCTATAAAGCGCGCGCCGTCATTACGTTTTGAGTTTACCGCGAGGAAACCGAAGTTAAAAACACCATGCCGCATAGCGCCATTGATCTCATTATCAGCAATGGAGTGGGGGTCGTCGGTAAAATCCACCAGGTGAGGGATCAACACAATGGCATTGTCGTCGAGTAATTCTTCGATTCGATTTAGATCGTTGAAAACCGCGATGTCAGGATCCATATAGATGATCTTCTCGACCCCCTTATGCGCCAGGTGATGCAGATAGTACCCCTTTGCAGCCGTACAGAGCTCCACCACGGTGTGCTTGAAGATCCAGGCGGATCGATCCGGAATGTCGCATTCACTCAACCAGATTACATGGTCAAATAGATCCTTTTCAAGTACGATCGAATTTTCCCGCTTGTCGAGGGCATCAGACTTTTCACAGATCACCAGGTGAAAGATCCAATCCGGATGATATTTCTTGAGCGATCGCGCCAGGATGCGGGCCTTAGGCAGGTAATTCAGTGTGATACTTGTAAAAACATCCATCCGTTAATATGCCTTTCACATCCAGATGAGTTCAGCCTGAGGTTTTCCATTTTCCCGGTACTCTTTGAGGCGCTTCGCTAATTCCCCGGTCGCTACAAAATCATGCAAAGCCTTTTCATCTTCCAGAATGACGCCCTGGCGGGGATTTCTCCTGATGTAATCCTGAATGTTTCCGCTCAGCGGGTTCGTGACGATAAAGCAACCGGCAGCCAACGCATCATGCAATTTTATCGAAAAGGTTTCCGGCCAGAGGGGCCACAACAGAACCGCGTCAATTTCTTTATCGCGCAGGGTCTCGGTCATGGCAGGTGGGGAATCCTTGGTGACTTTGCTGTATGAACGCAAGCGTAATTGCCAGCAGTACCTTCAATTGAGGAAAAATGAGAAAAAACTCGTTGCTGCATCATCGACAACGTTCACAAGGCGCAACCAGACATCCCACCTTTAGTTTTGAATGGATAACCGAGATATCTACGCGGATACGATCTTCCCTCAGCCGGATCTGTAATGGCTCAAGCCAATTCAGCCTGGCGATGGGGTGCGACTCGCGAAGATACTTTGTAAGGAGACTTCCCCAACCAGAAATTGAGCGCAAAAAAAAAAAAAAATTCTGAAGGAGCGGTCACACGCAGGTCATGCTCCTCGAAAAAGCGCATGAGCTCAGCCTGTTGTTTCATTCGTAGATTGCAGTACCTGCAAATAGTGCAGGCGTTACTCGTCATTTCGGGAGCACCGCAATATTCCACATCACATTGCGCATCAAATTGAAGGATGGGCACAAGGAAAAGTAATCATGCACCCAGAATTTCCCTTTTTTATTATTCAGATTGAGGATTAGGCTGATCACAGAAAGATTTAGACCCATTGTATGGTGAATAACCACATCCACGATCTCGGCATTGATATCCCGCAATACTTCCAGGATGGTATTCACTTCAGCAGTCGCTACATATTTACCATTCAAATTAATGCCGAGCAGGAGGAAGGCATCATCATCGAGCAATATTTTATTGCCTACGCTGGAGTAGAAATGAAGATAATTTGTCCGGCCTGGTTGGTCAGCCTTTGTTCCTGGGAGAGATGTAGACCTGAATACCGCCTTTGGTCAACAAATAATCATCATTACTGATCGAGATCACGATCCTATCTGAGATCATCGATGAAAGGATCTTAAAATGCCAATTCTTCAGCTGAGATCAGGTCAACCTTTCCCCGGGTCTAGGATCTCAAACGGATCGTTGAGCTCAATTTTCTCCCCAACTTTTAGGTGACCTGCCTTCTGCTTTGCCGTGCCTGATGTAATGAACCAGGGGATTGATGCCTGCCTGCTTTACATCGGATTCGAAAATCCGGGTAAAATTAACATCAAAGTTCTCATAGGGTCTCTCCCTTCACGCCAGCCATATCTCACCGTCAAAGTGGTTCCAGCACACTTGCTTCAACATCCGGATTCTTGGCCAAATAATGGTCTGCGTATCGAACAGGTCCAACGGGTTTCTTCCTTCAGAAAATCCGTGGAGAACAAAATGTTTCAACGGAGACATTCCGGAATCTAATACATCCGGATAATTGCGCAAATAATAATCAGCATCAAAAAGATCCCATAACGTTTCACGATTAAGAATGCTCGAAATGAATTGAGCTGATTTCCTGAATCCATTCTTCAATAATTCAATCAATTGATGAATCCGATGAAAATGCCTTGGCGGATTCAGTTTTATATTGTTAGCTTTCTTTGTATGAAGTGGTCCATCCTCAGAATGGATCATTACTTGATCGAGTAATTGTTTGATCGTATCCTCGTCCCGCGTTTTGATCAGTACCTTGAGGAATGAATAATAGGTATTTAATTCATTTTTGGGACGATATGGTCGATGAGAAAGATCGGCAAGTAACTTAAAATACTCACCGCCATATTGTTCTTTCGTAAAGGTTGTATCGGCAAATTCAAACGCATTATTCCTGAGTCTTTTGAGTAAATCCGGATGATCCATTAGCCTGAGAATTCGATCGGCCAACTCCAAATAATTTCCTGAGGTATAAAATAAGCCGGTTTTGTGATCGACGACCAATTCCTGGGTGCCGCCTGTGTTGGTTGAGATCACCGCCGTTCCCACCAGCATGGCTTCAAGGATTACCCGACCAAACCCTTCCATCTTTGAACACAGCAGCAGCGCATCCGCTGATTTTATAATCCCCAGAACTTCATTCTGATGCGGAAGAATGCGAATATATCCTTCAGCTTTTTCATCATGAATCATTTTTTTCAGGGATTGTAAATAAGCAGGGTCGGTGGCATCCCCAACGATTAACAACTCAACTGACCTGTGTTGCTTTTCCTTCAAGTGGATCACACTTCGAACGGCGTCTGCCTGTCCCTTATTCTCGGAAATGGTCCCGGCGATGATCAGGTGAAAGGCATCAGGAATATTAAAAACGCCGGTCGTTAATAATTGTGTGTTTCGTAATTCGTCGGGAATATCAATATAGCGGTATATCGTGCGAATTTTGTGCTTATCTACTTCCGGGAACAGTTGTTGTTGGATCGCCTTGGATCGGGTGATGATCATATCCGATCCCGCTTCGATCACCTTAAGTACTTGATCAAAGGGATGATAGAAATTCAGATTGAAATCATACTGTCCAAATTCGTTTACCATCCATAGATGAGGTTTATGTAATAAGAAAGCAGTTACCGCCCCCCATGGGAACACGAGTGTATTCGTAAGGATGACATCTGGGTTGATCGACTTGAAGAGATATAGATTTTCTTTTATCCACCTGAACGTTCGACGATAATCCTCACGAATAGTTAATGGTGAAGGTAATTCAGCAAAAGAACACCACCACGTCATCGGTGCAACAATTATGGTTGCGCCGGCATTTTTAAGTAACTCGATCAGGGGACCATCTGAAGGAAGGACGACCGTACAATCAGCACCATGGTCATCAGTCAATTCTTTAACCAATTCAACAAGGCTAAGTTCCGCCCCGTTCAACCAGCTCGAATGACTGAACAACAGTAAATTCATTACACGCTCTTAGATATGAAAAAACCGAATAACATTATTTGCTTTCTAAATTCCCATCAATTCCTGATAAAACTGGATGTGGATAAATGCGATCCTAAACGTAAATCCCATTCTTCCGGTGTTATTGCCACACAGCCACCTTGCGGATAAAAAGTCATTTCCCCAAAATACACATCCGGTACAGAGTAAAGATCGACGCGCACAAAAGGAAACCCGATCGATAACTTATGCGCAACTTCCGCCATCTCAGTCAATTTTTCCGGACGGGTCGGAGGGTTGGGGCTGTTGCTAAAACCAAATTGGATCGGTAGCCAGTTCCAGGACAGGTCAAAAAAATCCATGTAATACGAGGTCTCACGTTCAGAGACTACGTACACGTATTTAACTTCACCATCATAACAGAAGAATTTGTAATCCCTGGGTAGTTTTCCCTCGGTATCCAGTAAAAGCGGTTCAACAATGATCCTGGGCTTGATCCCTTTGTACGACCATTCTCTAAAACGCAAGTAAAGGTCTTCAGCCATCCATTTGCGAAGGTCCGCTGCACACTTTTCCCAATCCAATTTGGATCTATCGTGGCAAAAAATGTTCCAGCCGGAACCGTGTGTGGCTTTCATGACAAAACGATCCGGCAGGTCTGCCAGGTTTATCTCATCCACATGGTCAAAACAAGCGAGCGTAGGGATCACGTGCGCTTCACCCACCTGTTGTTTGACATAGTCCTTAACTGAGAATTTATCACAATAAAGTGCCAACGGTTTCTCACGGTATAGCACTTTATAAGCGTTGATCTTTTCAATGAAAGTGATGGGGTTGCTCAAGTTCAGTGGCCTATTGAACCATTCCATAAACCTTTTTTGCGTCCATTCGATATCCGATAACTCTGGTTCGACAGGCGCGACGGAATTGTTGGAGGTTGTGGATCGCTTACGGGTAATGATGGTCAGTTCGTCAAAGTTTTCAACTAGCAAGCCATGGTAATTATTGCGAATGGTACTGTGTACATCTGGGTTATCTTCTACGAAGTAAACAAATTCTTCTGCCATATTGGGCAACAACGTGTTGAGCGTATTCATGATCGTTTCAGGAGTGTGCACCCCATCATCGATGCAAATATCTATCCTTGATTTACCAAGGAGCGCATTTACCGCCTGAGAGTTGTTCTGGTACTGATCAAATTCAAGCAATTCAGGCGCGTGTACTTTGAACGCACCCAGTTCCAATAGATGTGGCATGTTTTCATCAATATAAGAAAGGTCCAGGTCGAAACCAATAATTCTCGCTCCCGGGAATAGATCAGACCAGGTGGCGAGGCCGGTTCCTTTAAGAATACCAACCTCAATTAAGGTAATTGGATGAGGGTCAAGGATATTGCGCAAAACAAACGGGAGCAAGTATTGCGCATATTTATCAGCATACCCGTGAACAGACATCCGATCCCCCCCCTGCATGCTGACCTGTTCCAACTCTGCCTGGGTTCTGGGGTCTTTATCACTGATCTTTCGTTTCTTTAAACCTGTAACAAGACCGCCATATTTCTGCTCGGTGGAGATCAGCCATTTGGATAGATAATCCACTCCACCTGGATTTATCGCATTAAAAGCTCCTGATTGTTCCAAAATTACATCACGCCTGGGTCGAACTGCTCTACCCTCTTTTCTTCCATTGCGTATGTAATGCAACAAAGGATTTACTCCAAGCTGGAATACATCCGGATTTGCTGAATTGTAGTCTTTTGTTGAGAACAACGGACCGGGATCTCTGCCTTCTTTGTAACCGTGTTCTAAATAATGTAAGATCGGATCGATTCCACTCTGGGCAACATCAAGGTATTGTGATCTGTACCAGTCGGTATCAAATAGATCAGTCCGCTGGATCAGGAAACGTTCTCGAATAACTCTTAGTTTGTTGGTCAATTTACCAATCATCGGGTTCATTATCGACCTAATCGAGGATTTTAAATTGTTTGCCTAATGGACCAGGTGAGTACTTTTCATTAAAGCATGAATTAAATTCAACAGGAACCAATCAAGACAGCAGTAGTTTGATGCTGTCCTTCCAATCCGGTATCATAAAACCAAAGGTCTGTTTGAACTTCGAACAATCAAGGGCTGAGTACACCGGTCGGTGCGCGGGGTTGGGGAACTCCTCTGATTTGGCGGGAATGATCTGCCTGACCACCTGTTCCTCTTTTTTGGGATCCTGATCGATCACTTCGCGCGCCCACTCGTAGCGGCTGGCCGCGCCATCGCCCGCCAGGTGGTAAAGTCCGCTATGCTGCTGCAGGTACGCCAATGGATCATTTCCCCCACGTGCGATCACATGAGCGGTGGCTTCCGCCAGCATACGCGCCCAGGTGGGACTGCCGATCTGATCGTCGACTATGCGCATAACTTCCTGCTGGCGCGCCCAACCCAGTACCTTATTGACGAACCCGCCCACGCGCAGGCTGTACACCCAGCAAGTCCGAAATGTTAGCGCAATGCCTGCCACTGAATGGACCGCCTGCTCCCCCTCCAGCTTGGTAATGCCGTAAGCATTAATGGGATTGGCAGCATCGGTTTCAAAGTACGAGGTCCCTTTTTCACCATCAAAGACATAATCAGTCGAATAGTGAATGAGCGCTCCACCAAGTTTCTGCATTTCCTCCGCCATGATGCCAGGAGCGATGCTGTTCACCTTGCGCGCCAGATCAATCTCACTTTCCGCCTTATCCACGTTGGTGTATGCGGCTGGATTCAGCAGGATATCAGGTTTGACCGTACGGATCAAATCACGTAAAGCGGCAGTCTGGCTGATGTCAACATCGGGGTAATCTGTAGCAATCACCTCGCCGAGGGTCATGCAGGTGCGCTGCAATTCCCAGCCTAACTGTCCGTTCCTGCCGATCAATAAAAACTTCATGGCATGCTTTCGATGAATTGGCGCAGATAAGCGCCGTATCCATTCCCTTCGTACTTTTTGGCAGTTTCAAGGAAACGCGCACGGTCAATAAACCCGAGCCGATAAGCGATCTCTTCGGGGCATGAGATCATGATCCCCTGGCGTTCTTCAACCGCCTGGATGAAGTTTGAAGCCTGTAACAAGGACTCGTGTGTTCCGGCATCCAACCAGGCCGTGCCGCGCCCCATCTGTTGAACAGCCAGTTCGCCGCGATCGAGGTAGATGCGATTGAGGTCTGTGATCTCGATCTCGCCGCGCGCTGAAGGTTTTAGTGATTTGGCCAGCTCAACTACTTTTTTATCGTAGAAATACAAACCGGGCACGGCAAACTTGGATTTGGGGTGAGCTGGTTTTTCCTCCAGGCTGATGGCCTTACCGGTCTCGTCGAATTCCACCACGCCATAACGCTCAGGGTCGCGCACCGGATAAGCAAAGACGATGGCACCTGAGCTTAGCTCAGCGGACTGGCGTAGTTTCTCGGGCAACCCCTGACCGAAGAAGATGTTGTCACCCAGGATCAGGCAGCAGGGTTCGCCATCGATGAACTTTTCACCGACAATAAACGCATCCGCCAGACCGCGCGGGGTGGGCTGCTCGACATATTCAAAATGCACGCCCCACTGCGAGCCATCCCCCAACAGCCGTTTGAAAGAGGGCAGGTCTTCAGGAGAGCTGATGATCAGGATGTCACGAATCTTCGCGAGCATCAGCATGGAGAGCGGGTAATAGATCATCGGTTTGTCAAAAACCGGTAGGAGCTGCTTGCTGATGGTCAATGTAAGCGGAAAAAGCCGGGTGCCCTTTCCTCCAGCCAGAATGATCCCTTTCATTTGTCTCCTCGTTTCGAATAGTTTTGGTTCACCCATTCATCATATTGTTTTTGCTGGCGGATGGCCGCGATCCACTTTGGATTGGCCAGGTACCACTCCACTGTTTTACGCAAGCCTTGTTGAAGATCGTACTTCGGCTGCCAGCCCAATTCGCGTTCGATCCTGGAGATATTCATGGCATAACGCCGATCGTGACCGGGCCGGTCGGTGACGTATTTCTTCAGCTGCTCGTGCGGACGATACGTTGAATCCGGTCTGAATTCATCCAGCAGCGCGCAGATCGCGTCCACGATCTCGATATTGGGGGGCTGATTGTTGCCGCCCACGTTATAACTTTCTCCATCCCTGCCATCCTGCAGCACTTTCCAGATGGCCTCGCAATGATCCTCCACGTAAAGCCAGTCGCGGATCTGCATTCCGTCACCGTAGATCGGCAGCGGCTTGCCTTCCAGCGCGTTCAGGATCATCAGTGGGATCAACTTCTCAGGGAACTGGTAAGGGCCATAATTATTGGAGCAATTGGTCAGCGTGACCGGCATTTTATAAGTATGGTTATAAGCCCGCACCAGGTGGTCGCTGCTGGCCTTTGAAGCGGCATATGGTGAATTAGGCGAGTAAGGAGTGGTCTCGCTGAACGCTGGTTCGCCGGGTTCCAGTGAACCGAAGACCTCGTCCGTGGAGATGTGGTGGAACCTCACCTGACCTTCCCCAAGCTTCCTTTCTGTCAGCCACACAGTCCGGGCAGCTTCAAGCATGGAGAACGTGCCCAGGATATTCGTATTAATGAAAGCGCCCGGTCCAAGAATTGAGCGGTCAACGTGCGATTCGGCAGCAAAGTGCACCACCGCGTCTATCCCGTAGCCCCTGATCAGGTCCGTGACCGTGTTCTGGTCGCAAATATCCGCCTGCACGAACTGGTATTTGGCATCCACCGGGAGGTCGTTCAGGTTCTCAAGACTGCCGGCGTATGTGAGCAGATCAAGATTCAGGACAAAAACATCAGGGTGATGGGTGAGGATATAACGAACGAAATTTGAACCGATGAAACCAGCTCCGCCCGTTACCATTATTCGGGAATAATTCATTCAAATACCTCCGCCTGTTTGAGAGTTGCGCCTTGCGCGTCCTTTTGAGAGATGATCAACTTTTCTCGGCTCAGCGCAGGCCAATTAATATTGATGTCAGGGTCGTTCCATAAGATTGAACGTTCGTCAGCCGGAGAGTAATAATCAGTGGCTTTGTATACCACTTCCGCCCAGTCAGATATTGTATAAAAACCGTGTCCGAACCCGGGTGGAACCCATAGCTGGTGTTTATTTTCTGCGCTGAGATTATATCCAACCCATTTACCGAAGGTCGGCGAAGAACGGCGCAAATCCACCGCCACATCAAACACTTCTCCTGCCACCACCCTCACGATCTTACCCTGGGCGTGTTTGACCTGGTAGTGTAAACCGCGCAGGGTGCCCTGGATCGATCGGGAGTGGTTATCCTGCACAAAATCGAAGTCTATCCCGCCTTTTACGAACTTTTCCCTCTGGTAGGTTTCCATGAAAAAACCTCGCGAGTCGCCGAATACACGCGGTTCGATCAGGATCACTTCAGGGATGGCGGTAGGTGTAAATTTCATGAATGCTCCAAAGTGTTTATTATTCCAGCATGGTCATGTACTGCCGGCTGATCTCCTCACCCGAGCCGCGGGCAATGATCCTTCCATGGTCCAGCAACACAGCCTTTGAACACATTTCTTCGATCAACGCGGGTGAATGTGTGACCAACAGCACGGTGGATTTGCCCTTAATGAGGGAGGTCATGCGATTGGTGCATTTTTTCTGAAAGGCAGCGTCACCCACAGATAGGACTTCGTCCAGGATCAGAATATCCGGTTCCCAGGCGGTTGCCACTGAAAAACCCAGACGCGCCACCATACCTGATGAGTAAGTACGGATGGGCGCGTTGATAAAATCACCGATCTCACTAAATTCCAGGATGTCATTGATCTTGGATTGGATCTCATGCCGGGTATGCCCAAGAAGGGTGCCGTTCAGGTAAATGTTTTCCATGCCGGTAAGCTCCGGGTGAAAACCTGCACCAAGTTCCAGGAGAGGGGAAACGATACCCTTGATCCTGACCCGACCGCTGGTTGGGTATAAAACGCGTGAGACCACCTTCAATAGGGTCGATTTTCCGGCGCCGTTGCGTCCGATAATGCCATAGATCTCACCCTGATCGATCGAAAGGTTTATGTCCTGTAACGCGTAAAAATGCTGATGTTTTACCTTGCCGCGGATCTTTTTGATCAGGTATTCCTTGATCGTGCGGATTTTTTCCGTGGGAATGCGGTAAGCGACATTCACATCTTTCAGGAAGATGGCGGTATTGTTCATGATCTCGTAAGAATTCTGATCAGGCATAGTAACCGAATAATTTGGCTTTATTAGTAAAGACGCGCCAACCGACTACCAAGGTGACTGCCGCGATCAGAAAAGCGATCAGCCATTCCAACCCACCGGGAACAACACCCTCGTAAAGTACCAATCGGAACACTTTGAGGATGTGGTACATCGGATTCAACTTTAGCACCCACCCGTTCAACACATCCATCAAAAGTTCTTCCGGATAAATGATCGGGGTCAGGTACATCCAGGCAGAAATTAATACAGGGAAGAACTCCGCCACATCCGGAAAAAAGACCGCTGCGGTGGAAAGCAGGAGGCTCAACCCGAGGGTGAACATCGCCAGAATCAATATCACCACTGGAAGTAACAGCGCGGAGGCATGCAACGGCACCCTGGTCACCAGGTATATGAGCAGCATAGGCACAAGCGCGAAGACGATGTTGATGATCCCGCCTCCAGCCACCGATATGATAAACGCAGTACGCGGCATATAGATTTTGTGATAAAGACCACTTCCCCACAGGGTTGTGTTCAACGAAAACTGTGTGGTTTGGGCAAAGAAATTCCAGGCTACCAAACCGGTGATGATATACGCCGGGTACACTCCGCGCATATTAAACATTCGGGAAAACACAATGGTCAGGATGACCATTGTGCCCAATGGATTGAGCATCGTCCATAGCACACCCAGGACTGACCGCTTATAACGTGCAACAATATCCCGACGAATGAGTTGAACGATCAGGTCTTTGTAATGGATGATCGCCCTGATCTCCTCAAGGGCTACTGACCGGACTCGGTCGCTGTCATAAACATTTGTCTCTTCTATCGCCATTTATGAACCAATTTAAGGGATATAAGTGATTCTCAAAATGAATCTTACTCTCGTCACCGATTATCAGTCGCACAAAACTATCCGAATTGCGAATTAATCGGAAGCAATATCAGATAGCCACATCATTATAATATAGAAAATTATCGACAGAGATCACGAACGGAGGGCTGCATCTGAACAAATACGTACAGCGACTGGATTATTTTCCTGAACTAAGCCTTGACAGGTCCGCATCCACCATCAGGTTAACCAGTTCCGCGAATCCAACCTCTGGCTGCCAGTTCAATGCCGCACGGGCACGGCTCGCATCACCGATCAAAGGCACTACTTCGTCTTGACGATAGAATTTCTTATCGAAGACCACGTGCTCGCGGTAATCTAATCCTAGCCGGGCAAATGCCAGCTCGCAGAATTCCCGGATAGTATGACCCACCCCGGTGGCAATGACGTAGTCGCGCGGCTCTGACTGCTGCAACATTTGCCACATGGCCTTGACGTAATCAGGAGCGTACCCCCAATCTCGCACCGCTTCCAGGTTGCCCAAAGCCAGCTTATCAAGCAGACCGAGTTTGATCTGCGCAGCGCCGTGGGCGATCTTGCGCGTGACGTATTCGTATCCGCGCCTGGGTGACTCGTGGTTGAAAGCAATCCCGGTGCAGGCATACATGCCGTAATTCTCGCGGTAGTTGGAGGTGAGAAAATAACCTGTGACCTTGGTGATGCCGTAAGCAGAACGCGGGTTGAAAGGGGTATCTTCATTTTGAGGTGAAGTTCTGGCTCTGCCGAAGAGTTCAGAAGAACCGGCGAAGTAAAAACGGCAATTCGGCGCGGCGTTCTTCAACGCAGAAAGCACATTATGGGTTCCGCCTATATTGGTATTGAATACCGAGAACTCTTCATCAAAGGAGTAGGAAACAAACGAGGATGCCGCCAAATGATAACACTCGTCCGGGGCGACTTTTTCGATGATGCTGTGCAATGAAGGGTAGGATTCGATCGAACCGACATGCAGTTCAAGTTCCCGCTCTATCGCAGATAAGCGTGCCATTGCACGTTCGGGATCTTCGATCTCGCTGCGCAACACAATGCCGTGAACCTGGTAACCCTTGCTGAGAAGCAATTCCGCCAGGTATGAACCATCCTGCCCGGTGATGCCTGTAATAAGCGCTTTTTTCAATCGTCCTCGCTTGTAACTCTTAATGACCAGGAAATTAAACCTGTTTCTTTATTTTACCCACGTTTTGTTAAGGATTGACCGCCTTGTTTAGATGTGCCGAATCGGTTTCGGTTCATTGACCACGGGGTCATGTTCCAATGCGCGAAGGATCATGTAACTGGCTATAGTAAATCCGCCATTTGCCAGTTCCATTACCCGCACAGTCGAGTTGTTCAGGTGCCACACCAGGTCATGCGGTGTGACCAGATAGATCGCGCTCATCCCCAGCACGTACAGGCTGGTCGCGATGATCGCCGGCAGGCTTTCCCTGACGAAAGGTCGTTTAAAGAGCAAAATACTGGTCAAAAGCACTACCAGCAGCATCAGGGAAGCGTTAATATATTTAAAAATCTTTTCAGTGATCAGGCTGAGAGACCCATCTGTAATACGCGCTGCCAGCCGTTGGAAAGATTCTGTCGACCCCAGGCCAAGATCGCTGGATAACCCCCATTGCCGCTCGTAAATATTCCAGATCACAAATGGAACCAGCGCGGCAATGGCTATGATCACATAACGCCAATTAACAATCAAGCCGGGTTTGAATTTTAACCTTAATGGCCATTTTGAGATGAGGAATTGCAACGCGAAGGCAAAAAGGAGTACCAGCAGCGCCAGGTTGCCTTCGTTCTTTATGTAAAGCAGAAATAGCGCGCACGCTAGACTTGATAACAGGTCGATCAGTCTTCCTTCCTGCGTGTAACGGTCAAACAACAACAGCGCGATGCAAAAATATAAGGCCAGCAAACCATCCATATACCCGTTCCACAACCATGGAAAAAAGCTGAACGGTAAAAGGAAAACCAGGAATGCGTAGCTGAAAGTCTTACGGGCAAAAGTGACCAGCCAAACTACAGGCGGGATGAAGACCAGGAGCAGGGACAATTTCGGAAGGTACTCGTTCCAGAAGCCCATGATGTGCATGATCTGGGCAGCCAGTGAGGGGATCAATTTCGGGTAATCAAGCTGCGAGAAAACCACGGTCGGGTCCTGCCAACCGGCTTCCAGACCAATCGAACCGGCAAAATAGATCATTTTGGCGTGAAAGAACCAGATCGAGCGGGCATCCCAGTCATAAATCGCGTTGGAAAGGATCGGTCCAGACAGCAGCAGGACAAAAAACCCCGCCCCTATCCACTTATTGATGGAATCAGGGTTCCTGACCTTTTGGAGATGGTTGCGGACAAGATACAGCGCAAAAAGAAACAGCCCAATCACGCCGAGAATCCCTCCAATGATCAGGCTGAGGTTCAGTTTTTGGAGGATGAGCAGGATGCCGAAATTGAGAATGAATCCACCCAGCAGGATGAGGGGAAGCTCATCGATGAGGAACGAATTCATTTTTCTGCGCAGCAGGTTGCCGTGGAGCAAGGGTCCAATAATCAGCCATCCCAGCCCGGTCAGGTAAAGGAGCGCGCCCGCGGTTAATGCTATCAGCCTGAGCAGGTTAAGGGCAGTTGACAAGTGCCACTTCCTCTGCCTGGTCGATCAGCTTACACGTGGAAAAATCACCGGTTTCGTCTTTCGCCGTGAAGACGTATGTTGCCTGCTCAGTCATCCTGAGCGGCCAGGCGGATTCGACGATGCGCTGAACGATGTGGTAATCAGCGTTCAATTTTGGTGAGAGTCGGTAGCTCGTGATCGCATGCTCATCGATCATCGCCAGCATCTGCAGAACCGGCTCCGGCAATACATCCAGCCCGGTGTGGGGTAACAGGAGATTTTTGATAGGCTGGCTTGGGTTTTCCATGGCGAGCTCGACCGTCTTTCGAACCTGTGTAAACGCGGAAAAGGACACCGAACTCAGGAACACATAGGCGACTACTGAAACCAGCACCAGTGTAAACGAGGGCTTTGGCAGCAATAATGAAACCAGGTAAAAACCGATGATAAACAACGCGTAGAAGCGGTGACCGTGGCTGTAATTGATGGCCGCCCAACCGCTGAGCAGGAAAAAGGTTACCACCAGCCAAATGCGGTACGGAGTAAAATAGCTTCTTAATTTTGAGTATCGTTCGTGTTTTACTGACATCGTCGCGCTTTTAAACAACCGGTTAAAATAACTTGTAACCCACAAACAAGCCGAAGAACGCAGTGTTTCCAGGTCACCACACGGCAATTATACAACCATAAACGGGGTGACAGTATCGTAAGCTGACCCCTGTCCGGCTGTTGGGGTATAATTCCAGGTGCAATCATCATGGATTGCATTATTTTATCCAGAAAATCACCAAAGGCAATTACATTGGAAAACAATCGGACGCGCATTGGAATAATCGGAAGTGGTTTTATCGCGAGCGGACTCAGGATGGCGGTTGACAACCAGCCGGACATGCAGGTAACCCGCATGCTCACCCGGCGGAACCTGTCTGACCTGCCCGGCGCTGGTCTTTACACCAATTCGGTCGATGATCTGATCGATCACAGTGAGTTGATCGTAGAAGCAGCCGGCGACCCGATCTATGGTTCGGAAGTGATCGCCCGCGCACTCAACGCCGGCCTACCCGCCCTCACCATGGATGCCGAGCTGCAGATCACCACAGGCACCTACCTCAGCACCCTCGGTTACCTGTCCGAAGCCGAAGGTGACCAGCCCGGAGCGCTGGCTGCGCTGCACCGTGAAGCTGTGGCGATGGGGTTCAAACCGCTGGTTTACGGCAATCTCAAGGGCTATCTGAACCTGAATCCGACACCGGAAGACATGCATTACTGGGCAACCTTACAGGGGATCAGCCTGGACCAGGTAACCGCGTTCACTGACGGCAGCAAACTGCAGGTGGAACAGGTACTGGTAGCTAACGGGCTGGGTGCCACGATCGCTCAACAGGGACTGCTCGGTTTCACTTCAGCAGAAGTGGATGAAGGAGCCAATCGCCTGGCAGCGGCTGCTGACGCGATCGGCAAACCGATCAGTGATTACCTGCTTTCAGATCGAAACGCGCCGCGAAAATTACCGGCTGGTGTATTCATCACAGGCCTGCACGATGAACATCAGGCAGCGGCGCTGAAGTATCTAAAATTAGGCGAAGGACCCTACTACACCCTGCTGCGTAATTACCATTTGTGCCACCTGGAAATCCCTAAAACCATCCGCGAAGCGATGACCGGAGCACCAATCCTGCTGGATAACAGCGCCAAACCCACCACCAGCGTGGCGGCGATCAGCAAGGTTGAACTCAAAAAGGGCACAAAAATCGATCACGCGCTGGGCAGCTTTGAGGTAAGGGGAGAAGCTATCCTGATCAAGTCCATGCCTGATCATCTTCCGATCGGACTGATGCGGAATGTCGTCCTCAAGCACACAGTCGAAGCCGGGCAGATGCTCACCCTCGATGACGTCGAGATTCCTGATTCCTTAGCCTACAAAGCCTGGCAGTACACGCTCAAACAAGCCCTCTAAATGACAGATAAAACACTCGGATTCCTCGCTGACACCTGGTGGTACGCCATGACCGCCAGGTTGTCAGATGAGAACTTCCGGAAACTGGTTGACCTGCGGGTGAACCAGGGTTTTAGCGCAGCCCAATTCGTGGTGGGCATCCCCCCTGAAAGCACACCTGAGGATGCCAACGCTGCCAGCGTGTACGGCCCTGCCTGGACGCGGGATGGCGCGTTCAACAGGGATTATCTGCAGCACGCCCGGCAGCGCATGATCGCGCTCAACCAGGCTGGATTGACCGGCATTGTTTATGGCGCTTGGGGGCCGCAAATCAACTGGCTGGGAACAGAACGCATGATCGACTGGTGGAAGGAAGTTATAAACATCAGCGCGGATCTGGATGTGATCTACTGCCTCGCCGGCGAGAGCAACCTGCGCGTGGGTCCGGAAGATTTAAAACTTTTACAGAACCGGCGAGGACTCTCGCGGTTGATCGAAAACATAAACGGACGATCCAAACTGGCGCGCAGGGTGGTCAACCGTGTTTACCGCTTTCCTGCCCTCACACAGGCGCGCAGGCGTGCCTGGAGCCGAGTGCTGGAAGAGGTCGCCCCGCTCACCGGCAAACCGATCCTCATCCACCCCAACCCGAACGACACCGGTTTCGAGTGTGTGGATAACCCGTACCTTCTGTCAGCCAACACCGCCCAAACCGGGCACACTTATGAGGCACGCCAGCGCCTGCATCAGCTGCCGCTGGCGCACTGCGCCGCGTTAGATCCCGCCGGCCGGGGGTTCATTAATCTTGAACCCTGGTACGAGGGCATCCGTGACCGGTTTTACGCGTCTGACCAGCTGTACGCTTACTGGGTCAGCATGCTGGCTGGCGCGGTCAGTTATTGTTATGGCGCGCATGGCATTTGGAATGTGGGGGATGGTAAATTCCTGGCTCATTGGGGCAGCCAAACCTTCGCGCAGGCACTCGAACTGGATACCCCGCGCCTGATTGGGCTCTCGCACCAGTTGCTCAGACCTTATCTTCCCCTCAAAGCTGCAGTGGAAGTGCAAGAAGAAACGGGGTCGCTGATCAGCCTGCAAAGAAAAATGGAACAGGCTACCATTACTTACATCCCAGAAATCAGTCACACTAGCTCAGTACACGAGGGTAAGGTCTGGCTGCCGGCAGAGGGACGCTTTACCGCTCAGCTGCCTGCCGCTGGCCAGGTGGTGATCATCAGCGGCGCGCAAGCTCGTAGCTAGCGGTTGCACGTCCAGTCAGATTGAGGATCGACCAGGACGTTGCCTTCATGGTCCAACTGGATGACCGCGATCGTTTCAGTGATCACGCGCTGCGCTGACCAAAGCGCGTCACGGCCCAAACGGCAGCCCACCAGGATCACCGTGCTGCCATCACTGAATGGCTCACGCGGTTCAATGTGGGGTGAATAACCGATATAAACATGGTCGCGTGCCAACATCATCAATTCAAAGCTCAGATTCCCCTTGCGGTAAAAATCGCTTCTGTAGTACCGAGGATGATAAGCCACACCCTGCACCAGCACCAACTGCGGATCAGTCAGAAAATTCTCCCAGCTGGCCAAATCCACTGCACCTTGCGTGGAAAGGATTTTGAGCGCTTGTTGCTGCAGTTCTATCGAATCCTCCTCTGGAAGTCTTTTGGGCAGCAGGTTCAAGGCGGGCAGCACCAATCCGGCTAACAGGCACACCCCTAATAGGGTGAGAACAGTGCGTCTGGAGGCAGGCAGATGTTCCTGCGGGCTTATGTGGTGGTCAGGTTGCGCAAATTCATCTTTACGTCGTGAAAAAACCCTCACCAACAGCCCGGCCAGACTAAAAAGTCCGAGACAATAATAGATCAGTGTGATCCAGTTCACCGGTTCCAGATATCGCCCGCCGGAAGTCTGCGAAACCGCATTCCCCAGGTAATACCCCGCCTGGATGAGCAAACCCGTCCAGCCAGCCAACCCGAATCGTTGAATTGCAGCCCGGAGGCCGGCCAGCACGAGCGCCAGGCTGACGCCCAGGGCAAGCAGGTTCTCCACTCCCAAGTTTTTCTTCCACAGCGGTTCAGCGTTGGCAAAGTCCCAAATACCCTGGCTGACCTGGTCGTTTATGGGATAGAACATCAGGGTTGTGGGTAATTTTGCCAGCCCGCTATAAAAGTTATTGAGGAAGTGGAAAATGATCCCCTCAGGACCCGCCTTATCTATGCTTCCCAGGTCATACGTGAGCAGGTCCGGTTCGACCACCTGTAGTTCAGTTGTTGGTGCTTCAGTTTCAACCGGGGAAACCGGTTCGCTGGCATCCCGCGGTGAGAAGCGGCTGGAAATCACTTCTTCGATCTTGGTGATGTAATGATTATGTCCGTTCCTGTCTTTCGCGGAAATGAACCAGGGAGTAAAAACCAGCGCAAACGCCAGGGCGAAAAAGAGCACTGGTCTGATCACGTTACTCAATTTTTTGCGGGGTGCCAGAAGGATCACAAGCAGCAATGGTGGAGCGATGAAAACAGGATTGAAACGCAACAGCACTGCCAGTCCCATAAAGGCGCCGGAAAGGATCGCCCATTTTATATCAGTATTTGACCGCAACCACTTGAAAACTGCGAAACCCAGTCCGAGAAGCGCCAGGGCAGTGACCACCTCCGGGTTCTCCAGGCGCGCGTTGACGCTGCCCACAGCGCGATATAGTGCAATAGAGTAGAACCCCTGCAACGCTGTTAACAAAGCCAGCGTAAACCCTAAAGCACTGCCAAAAGTGCTGCGCCCCGCAAGAAACAACAACGCGGGAATCAAAGCGATGATTGCAACCTGGAAACGCAGGTAATCTTCAATGCCCGGACCGGCGACGGCCTGACCGAGCGCAAGGAAAGCCATGTAGAGCGGTTTATCGGTCAACCAATGGTTGTAAACCCCCTGCCCCAGGGTGATGTAATGCGACCCGATGCTATACACCGCGTCGTTCACGTGCGGATAACACACGTCATTCGGAGGAAAAGGTCCGGGGCGGTCATCCGTACAGGCGAGAGGCGCGGCTGACCAAGCAAGAAAGGTGATCGCCCAAATCGCAAGAAAAGCCAGCACAACGAATACACGCTGTATTTTCGAAGATGCACGGCTGCTCCGTTGGAACCGGTACAAGAGAAAGAAAACGATCCAGACGAGCAGAACCTGCAAAGCAGAGAGCGGCGCGCCCGGCGGAAAGTACAACTGGCTGCCGGGGTACTCGCCGGAGAATAACGCGAACCCCAGAAAAACCAGGGTGATCGAAGCAAAAGCAACAACCCACACGGGTTTGATCCTGAAAGCCGCTTGTTTTTCAGCGGGGTATTCCATAGAAACGGGGTTAGAAGTTGCAAGCCAAAGGAAGAGCACCCATTGAATGAGCAACAACTCAAGCCAGATCAACACCGGCTGCAGACGGGTAAATGTAGCCGCCAATTCCTCCAGGCGGTAAGCGGGCATCCACACGGTCAGCCACAGAAGCAGGCAGAACCCTCCACCCAGCCAGGGCAGTGTATTTTGCAAGCGCCCGGAAGGAGCTGGAACAAGGTTGAGGAGTACCTGGCGAATGCGCCGATTGGTTATCAAAGTGGCCAATGCCGCAAGTATCAACAGAACCGCAACAAGCAGCGCGAGGCGGCTTTTGGAGTAACCAAACAGGAAGGCATTCTTGGGATCACCGGGAATGGAAAGTAACACAATGGCGACAATGATCCCCTCGACGATCGAGAGCACGAGGAAGAACTTAATGAGCAGGGCAGGTTGTCGCTTCATATGTCCATCACTCACACATCACCCGGTATCTCCCTTTGCCATAAAGCGGCGATGTGGGTATTTCCGGCGAACAGGAACTCACACGCCGTGACCGCTGAGCACGATGAACACGGTCTTGAAGAGAATGAAAATATCCATCAATAACGAGAAGTTGCTGATGTAGTATTCATCGAGCTGCAGGCGTTCTTCGAAGCTCAGGTTGTGGCGCCCCATCACCTGCCACCAGCCGGTCAACCCCGGTGACACACGGTGGATGATCTCAGCCGATTCGCCCATCTGCTCCAGTTCCGCGGGGAGGTAGGCGCGCGGACCCACCCAGCTCATTTCACCCTTGATCACGTTCAGGATCTGCGGAAATTCATCGAAACTGGTTTTACGCAGGAAGCGCCCCACGCGGGTGACCCGCGGATCATTTTGCAATTTGTGGTAGGTCAGATACTCAGCACGAAGGTTCTCATCTGTTTCCAGAAGCGCTTTCAGCTTTTCCTCAGCACCTACCACCATTGTGCGGAATTTGTAGATGTTGAAGACCCGACCTCCCCTGCCCAGGCGCTGCTGGGTGTAAATGATCGGTCCGGGTGAATCGATCCAGATCAGCAGTGAAAAGAGGATGAAAAGGGGGAAAGTGAACACCAGCGACACCAGGCTGAGCAGCAGATCTGAAATGCGTTTCAACACGCGGGAAACCGGATTGAGCAGGTTGTACTGGATATGCAGCGCAGGGTGGCCATCGAGATCCATCGTCTTCATCGCCAGCATATTCAAGGGTGAATCCCCCAATACATAGAGCAGTTTCGGAAACACCAGGCTTAAATTTTGCAGGTACTTACGGAAACCGAGCTGGGTGGTAATGGTGCGGTTGGTAAAAATGGCCAGGCGGATATTCAGTTTGCGCATGTCCTCGAGCAACTCCGCCGAGTAGTTAAAAACCGGGACACCTTGCAGAGATGTACTTGGTGTGTTTTTTTCCAGTATGATCGCCGCGACAGGCCGATAAGCGATACGCCGGGCGGATTGCAGATGTTTGATCACCGCTGCAGCATCCTCCACCCCGCCGATGACCACCGCCGGCTGACCCCACCATTGCCGCAGGGATCCACGGTTATGCAGGATGAGGCGAAACGAGGTGATCAGGATCAGCGATATGATCCAGTTGAAAAGAAAGATCAACCTGGATAAGCGCGGGCCATAGCCAAGGATAAAAATGATCAACGCGACAATGACATGCGAGAAAGAAACGATATAAACAATCTCGCGAAATTCCACCACACCGGTGCGCCCGTGACCTGGATACAATCCCGTGAACACAAAAATTACCAGGATGAAAATGACGATCAGCAGAAATAACGGGGCAACCTGCGCAAAACTCAAAACACCACCAATCACATTGATCAACCACATGCGCAGAAAGTAAGAAAGAAAAAAGGAGATCAGGATCGCAGCCAAGTCAGCCGCCAGTAATAAACCTGACACCAGGAATGGCTTATATTCGTTCCTTATACCCAGTTGCGGATTGTATTTGCTATTGATCAAACTCAAAGTTGTCTTCCTATCATCGTGATGCTCGTATTTTACTCCAAAGGTCATCGGGCAGAACCCCTCAGGGGGCTGCTACAAATTCTCTCAAGTCAGCGATGAACTGCCCGACATCAAAGCGGGTGATCCACTGGCGGATCTGTTGCTGGTCAAAGGCGGTTTTTTCAAACCCTTCCAGCGCCGTCAGCAATGAACCCACCTCCTGCTGTTCAAAAAACACGCCGCTGACGCCTTCCAGTACCGTTTCCAGCGATCCGCCCTTTCCGTAAGCGATCACCGGTACCCCCCACGCCTGGGCTTCCAGAGGAACAATGCCATAGTCCTCGTAACTCGGGAAGATCAATCCCTTCGCCTTGCGATAAAGGTCTTGCAGCTTATCATCGCTGATTCTCCCGGTGAAGGTGATGGTAGGTCCGGCCATCTGTTCCAGTTTTTGACGTTCAGGTCCGTCTCCCACTACAACCAGATTGCGCTTTGTGCGGTTGCATGCCTCCACCGCCAGGTCCACGCGCTTGTGAGAAATGAGGCGGGAAACCGAAAGATAGTAACCCTCCCGCTCACTGTGTACGGGTTCAGCGGGCAGCTCAACCGGCGGGTACAGGATCACCGCCTGGCGAGCGTAGACTCTCTGGATCTCATTCACCATGTTCTGACAGGATGTCGCCAGCCTGGGGATCGCCTGCGTGCGCCGTACATCCCAGCGGCGCATCAGCGAACTGATCCATTTCACCAGCCCCTGGGTGGACCCGGGGGTGGGCAGGCTGCCCGCGCTGTAAGATTCGGGTTTCCAGAGCAGCCTGAACGGCGCGTAAAGGTAACAGGCATGCCGGACAGCGGCAGCGGGACGAATGTATTTTGCCAGGTACGTGGAGGAGGAAAGCACAAAATCAAAATCCCGAAAATCCAGCCGCTGGATGAGGTGCAGCCAGAGCGGGAAAAGCAGCTTGAACTGCCGTTCAGTCCGGATCCCGCCAGCCAGCGGCAGGGTTCGCACATCCAGCTGCCTGTATTCAGGGAAAGTGCCATCGGGCAGGTAGACAGAGGTAAAGATCGGCGCATCCGGAAAGGCTTTGGCCATCCATAGCACAAGCCGCTCCGCCCCGCCGGAGACACATAAAGCATCATGAACAATCGCGATCTGCACCCGCGTCACCTCTACAGGTAAAAATTGGATAAAGTAAGTATATCGTAAACCGTTAAGAAATCGCCCGATCCATCTAATCGATGAATTTCAGACAAAAGTATTAAGGGGGCCACTTGGTGGGATTCGGCTTTTTATAGTATTCTAAACCTGCCGAAATGAAGAGTCCGAATTCAGCTTCGATCGATCCAAAACAGTCTATTCCGCTGCCAATGCCGTCCGCGCCATTGCTGCAGGTGCTGCGCCGGACCTACAGTTACCTGCGTCCTTACTGGAAACAGACCGTGGGGGCATATGGTTCATTGTTATTGATGGTAGCGATCAACGCGGTGATCCCTCAGTTCACGCGCTGGATCATCGACAAGGGCATTGTGGGCAGGCAGCCGGATGTGCTCACCTGGTCTGTGCTGGCACTGCTGGGATTGACCCTGGTCAAAGGTGTGTTGAATTATTACCAGGGATTATTCACCGAGACCGCGTCACAAAACGTAGCGTTTGACCTGCGCAATGAACTGCAGCGGAAATTGACCCGCCTTTCCTTCTCATTTCACGATCAATCTGAAACAGGCGAACTGTTATCGCGCGCGGTTCAGGACGTGGAACGGGTGCGCTTCCTCACCGGACGCGCCACGCTGCGCATCCTCGAAGCCAGCGTGATGTTAGTGGTCACGTCAGTGATCCTGTTGACGATGAACATCAAGCTGGCGCTGCTGATCCTGCTGACCATACCGCTGCTGGTCTACGAGGCGATCCATTTTGGCAACCGCTTCCGACCGCTTTCCATGCAGGTGCAAAAGCAGTTGGCTGTGCTAACCACCACCGTTGAACAAAACCTGCGCGGCAGCCGGGTGGTGAAGATCTTCGCGCAGGAAGATGCAGAGATCAACCGCTTTGAAAATGAAAACAACAAGTGGCTTAACCTGGCCAACCGGTCAGCAAGGATGCAAGCTGTAAATACCCCTTTGCTCTTTCTGATTGCCAACCTGGGGATGGTCGCCATTATCCTCTACGGCGGGGCGCAGGTGATCAACAGCAGCCTCACCATTGGCACCATCGTGGCTTTCATCAGTTATGTGGGGCAGCTGGTCGACCCGGTGCGCCGACTGGGTATGATCATTCCCGCTGTGGCCATCGCCGCTTCCGCATCCGAGCGGATCTTTGATGTGCTGGATACCATTTCAGATGTGAGTGACGCACCGGATGCGAAACCGCTTGGAAACATTGAAGGACGGGTGCGCTTTGAAAACGTGTCCTTCAGTTACGGGCGCAACCGCATTCTGCAGGATATTTCATTTGACATCCAATCGGGTCAGAAGGTCGCGTTGCTGGGTCTCACCGGCTCCGGCAAATCCTCCATCATCAACCTGATCCCACGATTTTACGATCCAACATCCGGCCGCATCCTGGTGGATGAAACGGATATTCGCAGCGTCACCCTGCAATCGCTGCGCAGCCAGATCGGCATTGTGCTACAGGAGACCACGCTTTTTGCCGCCACCATCCGGGAAAACATCGCTTTTGGGAAAGAAAACGCCACAGATGATGAGGTCATCCAGGCTGCCAAAGCAGCCCAGGCGCATGATTTCATCGTTCAGACGCCGGAAGGATACTCCACCCGAGTGGGTGAACGCGGTGTTAACCTTTCAGGAGGTCAGAAACAGCGTATCGCCATCGCCCGCGCGCTGTTGCTCGATCCACGCATTCTGATCCTTGATGATGCAACCGCTTCGGTGGATTCTGAAACCGAAAACCTGATCCAGCTGGCGCTGGCACAACTGGTGCAGGGACGTACCACCTTTGTGATCGCACATCGGCTCAGCACGGTGCGCAACGCGGACCTGATCCTGGTACTGGAATCAGGCCGCATCAGCGCGCAAGGTACACACATGGAATTACTGGAAACCTCTCATGTTTATCAATCGATCTACAGCCATCAGCTGAAAAAACAGGAAGGTCAGCCATGAGCTTCTCGGTTGGACCGTCCTTCGGGCTTGGACCGCGCTCTTTGCTGGAGGATTTCGGCAGCATCGACGGTAAAGGCGGTAATGTCTACAATCCACGCGTGGTCAGGCGCATGCTCGCTTACCTGAAACCACACAAGTGGCGCATGGTCGCAGCTTTACTGCTCACTCTGGTTCAATCCGGATTGACCCTGCTGACCCCTTACCTGATCAAGGTGGCTATCGACCAGAACATCACACAGGGAGATATGGCGGGGCTGGTGAGTATTAGCATCCTTCTCGCCATCACGTTTATCCTGCTCTTCGTGGTCACATCGTTGCAAAGTTACACGCTGGCATGGATCGGTCAACGCGTGCTGGCTACCCTGCGTGGAGATCTCTTCCGGCATCTGCAGCGGCTGCCGCTGGGCTACCATGACCGGCGCATCGTGGGTGTGACCGTCTCCCGGGTGATCAATGATGTGGCGGAGATCAACGAACTTCTCTCGCAGGGGATCATCACCCTTCTGGGAGATAGCATCGTTCTGGTGGGTATCATCATCATCATGCTGGGCATGAGCCCTAAACTGGCACTGCTCACCTTCATTGTGTTGCCATTAATGGTTCTGGCCACCTGGTTGTTCTCACGCCAGGCACGCCGCGCATTCAGAGAGACCCGTTCCAGTGTGGCCGCGGTGGTGGGCGACCTGGCGGAGGATATCAATGGAATGCGGGCCATCCAGGCCTTCACCCGCGAAAAGACCAGCCAGGACCGCTTTGAACAGGTGAACCGTGAAAATCGCAATGCTTACATCAACGCCATGAACCTCTCATTCATTTTCCTGCCTGCCATCGAGATGCTGGGAATGCTGGCAACGGTCATTGTGCTGTGGTTCGGTGGACGTTTTGTGATGGGCGCGGAGGTAACGCTGGGAATCATGGTGGCTTTCCTCGCTTATGTCTCACGCTTCTTCCAACCGATCCAGGAACTAAGCCGCATCTACACAACCTTTCAATCCGCCATGGCAGGCGGGGAGCAGGTGGTGAACCTGCTGGACACCCCGGTGGAGATCGATGACGCACCAGGAGCGGTACCCCTGCCCCCGGTCAAAGGTGAGATCAAGTTGACCAACGTATCTTTCAAATACCGGGCTGAACTGCCGGACGTGCTGCACCAGGTAAACCTGCATATTCCGGCTGGCACAACCGCCGCGCTGGTGGGGCCGACTGGCGCCGGTAAAACCACCATCGCCAACCTGATCGCCCGGTTTTATGAGGTTAGTGAAGGCTCGATCACCATCGACGGTTACGACATTCGCGAGATCACCACCGCTTCCCTGCATCAACAGGTGCGGGTGATCGGGCAGGATCCGTTTCTGTTCTCGCGCACCATCGCTGAGAATATCAAGTACGGTAAACCTGGCGCATCAGATGATGAAATGATCCTGGCTGCGCAGCAAGCCAATGCGAACGGTTTTATTGAGCGCCTGCCGGATGGTTACCAGACGCGGGTGCTTGAAGGCGGGGTGAATCTTTCACAAGGGCAGCGGCAACTGATCAGCATCGCCCGGGCATTACTGACCGACCCGCGAATTTTGATACTGGATGAGGCCACAGCGAATATTGACTCGGTGACCGAAGCGCTGCTGCAGGATGCCATCGCCCGCCTGCTCAAGGATCGCACTGCCGTGGTGATCGCCCACCGCCTGAGCACCGTGCGCAACGCCGACCGGGTGCATGTCATTGATGACGGCCGCATCGTGGAACAGGGAACTCACGCAGAATTACTGCAGCGTAAAGGGTTGTATGCCCAGTTGTATGAACGCCAGTTCATCGAGAAATAAAAACCGGCGGCGACTTCCAGGAGACCTGACCGGCACCACCGGGGGATATCAACGGGGCAGTTACCAGCTTTCGATCTGGGCACGGATTTGACTGATCTCTAATTGCGCGGCTTTCAAATCCTCCTGGATCTTTTCCGTGTGTTCAGTTTCCGCGCGGATAAAGCGCGTGTAAGGTGTGATGGCTTCTTCTATTCGTTTGAGGCTGCCATCGATCTCCTTCTCAAACTCGACTTTCAGTGAATCCACCATAGCCACACGCAATTTCGTCATTTTTTCGTGCAGTTCGTTCTTGGCAGAGCGCCGCTTGGCCGGAATGATGAATAGACCCAGCGCGGCAACCACCCCGGCAGCCAGAATACCGGTCACATCAGCAGCCGCGGTGGTAGCCAGTATGGTGATCAGTGTACCGAGGCCGATCGCGCCGACCTCAACGGCCGCGGAAGCCGTTACCGCATTCATGGCCTTTTCGGCGATCTCGTTCGCTTCCTTGCGCTTATCATAGCTCTTGACCACCTGCTCGGCTTCCCCGCCGATGGCTTCCAGAAGACGATTGCGGTCATATCTGAAGTTGGTATTGATTCCCTCTCCGATGATATTGTCTTTATGTTCCCGCTGGCGGTCTGCCAGGTAACCGGTCACCGATTTCCACTGCTGCAGGTCAGATTCGACCAGCCAGTCGATCAGCGCATTTACCCTGGTCTCCACCTGCTGGGGCAGATCCGCGATAACCTGGCGTGTAAAATCCGCCTGCATGCGTTCCTTTTTCAGCAGGTCCAGCACATGGCTCAAGCGGAAACGGTCTTCGAAGAACTCATCCCCACGTTGCTCCATGGTGTAAAAAATGTTTTCCACATCCGCCATACGAAATGCGAAATCTTTCTGCATATCCGTTTTGTAAACCGCCTGCTGGCGTTCCACATTCTGCAGCAAGCTGATGTCCTCCGCCAGGATGCGGCGTTGAATTTCAGCCCGCTCGCGGTACTCACCGGTGAGGTGAGAGGCCACTCCCAACGGATTGAGGAACTTCAGTCGCACCTGTTCGGTCTGGTCCAGGTTCTCACGAATGTAATCTTCAAGCGCACCGAACCCGCTGGGCTGCCACCACTGCGGCTCTCCGTTTTTAGCGCGTAAAGCCAGGCGCGCGCTAACCGGAAACACCTCAGGTGTGCTGCCCAGTAATGAATGGGCATTCTCCTTAACAAACTGCAGCACCTGGTTGAGCTCGTCCTCGTTCTGCAGCAGATCAATCTTGTTGAGGATGATGACTACTTTCTTGCCCCAATCGCGGATGTGCGACATGAAGGCGCGTTCGCTTTCAGTGAATGGTCTGTCAGCAGAGGTAACGAACAGCACGAGGTCGGCGCGCGGTATGAAGTTGGTGGTCAATTCCTCGTGCTGGCGGATGACCGCGTTGGTGCCGGGGGTATCAACGATGCTCAATTCTGACAAGAGGTCCACCGGGAAAAGCATTAGCGTATGCCCTTCCTCCACCAGGTTGGATCCGGCCGTCTCGCCGTAGCGCAGGATGGTGACCTGCGACGTTGTGGGTGTCACGCCTTCTTTTAACATTTTTTGCCCCAGAAGGGCATTAATGAAAGCGCTCTTGCCGGCGTTGAACTCACCCACGATCACCAGCAGAAAAAGATCATCCAACTGGCGGATGGACTGCCCCAGTGATTCCATGTGATCTTTGGACGCGTTATATTCCACCAGTTTCATGCGCAGGTCGTTAAGGAAATTCCTCTCGCGCTGCAGCAGGTTTTCCTGGTCAGGTGTCAGAATTTTCATGATCTATCCCTCATCGTTCCACCGGGTTAATTATTTACCAATTCAGTCATTTTTATCCGGCGATAATTCTTATTATAGCCTGTTTGACCTCGCGTTTTTTTAGCATGAATATAATTAATAACAACAATCATTTTATTGAGAGGAGCATTATGTCAACGATCAACCGAGAAAAACTGGACAAAGTGCTTGAACAGGAGATCCAGCTGTTCGCAAGGGAACACCCCAAGTGTTACGCCCTTTACCAAAGGGCGAAAGGCTGCCTGCTTGACGGCGTGCCCATGAACTGGATGGTGCGCTGGGCAGGCGGATTCCCGCTGTTCGTTGACCATGCCAAAGGCGCGCATTTTACCTGCGCGGATGGCAAGGAATTCCTCGATTTCTGCCTGGGTGATACCGGCGCGATGGTCGGGCACTCTCCAGATAACACGATCAGCGAGATCAAAAAGCAGCTCGACAAAGGCATCACCTTCATGCTGCCCACCGAAGATGCCATCTGGGTAGGTGAAGAGCTGCAAAAGCGCTTTAAGCTCAAATACTGGCAGACTACCCTCACAGCGACTGACGCCAATCGCTTCGTACTGCGCCTCTGCAGGCACATTACCAAACGCCCTTATGTCCTGGTCTATGATTACTGCTACCACGGATCGGTGGATGAGACCTTTATCACCATCAATGATGGCATCCCCGGTCCACGCCCGGGAGCGATCGGTCCACAGGTCAACCCGGTGTTGACCACGCGCGTGATCCCGTGGAACAACATTCCCGCGCTGGAGCAAGCGCTGGCCGCGGGTGACATTGCTTGTGTGCTAGCAGAACCGGTAATGACCAACATCGGGATCATTCACCCTGAACCCGGCTACCACGAAGCATTGCGAGCACTCACTCGCAAATATGGCACCCTGTTGATCATCGATGAGACCCACACCATCTGCTCCGGACCGGGAGGATACACCGGTGAAGCCGGGCTGGAACCGGATATCCTGACCATCGGAAAAACGATCGGCAGCGGCGTGCCGGCGGCAGTATATGGTCTTTCAGAAGAGGTAGGAGAACGCGTTTCAAAAAGCATCAAAGTGGATGAATCCGATGTAGGCGGGATTGGCGGTACGCTGGCGGGCAACGCCTTTTCGCTCGCAGCCATGCGCGCCACACTGCAGTCCACATTGAACAAAGAAACATTTGCGCACACCATTCCATTGGCAATCAGGTTCACAGATGGCGTCAAACAGGTCATTGACGAATTCCAGCTGCCCTGGGTCATCAACCGGCTTGGCTGCCGCGCGGAATACTGGTTCTGCCCTGAGCTGCCGCGCAACGGCGGTGATGCAGAGGCCGCGGTTGATTCAGAACTGGACCGCTACATGCACCTGGCAGCGATGAACCGCGGCATCCTGATGACACCCTTCCACAATATGGCTTTGATCGCACCGGATGTGACCGAGAAGGATATTGATTACCATACCAAAGTATTCCATGAGGCTGTAGGTCGGATATTGGATTGATCCAATATTAGATAAAAACATCCCCCGCCTGAAAACGCGGGGGATGTTTCTGTCTTATCGCTTTGGATCAGTTTTTCATTCCCTCCCAGATTGGTTTGAGGGCAAAATAGAGCAGCACCAGCGGGAAAAGATGGATCAGGGCACCAACTTTGAATGGTGATCCTTTGATAGACATGAACAGGAAGATGGGCACAAGAAGCAGAATAAAGTAGATAAAAACCCACAGTTTTTCTCTTCGACGCCACATCATGAAAGCAGCAAGGGCTGCCAGTATGCTGAACACCGCATCGACCCACCAGACCCATAATCCATTGGGCTGCGTTGCGCTTCGAATCGCTGTGTAAGCCATGTACAGGTTCCCCACTCCGGCCAGCAAAATGAGGTAGGAGAGGCTCTTCCAGGCTTTGTTAAATTGCTCTTCGGTCATGACTGGTTTTTCTGTGCTGACCCTGGCTGTTGCGGGCTTATAAGCGGATTTTTCCTTCAGCTTGGCTTCCTGGTCCTTGCGCACCTTGCGGACCGCTTTACGCCAGAGAAAAACGACAAGTAGAATGACCCCGAAAATGAGCGCGTAATACTTGAGTTCTTCAGGATTAAAATTTGACATATTGGATCGATCAACCTCCCGGGCCGGAGATAATAACTTTAAAAATAGGAGTGGCGGCCAAAGACTGCAACCCTGGACGCCACTCATTATACACACTTACATTTTAATGGCACAGCCTGGATTTGATTTCAACCATTGACCAGGCTTTAAGAGGATCAGGTGATCTCCTTTTCTTCCTTGGTGATCTTGCGGAAGGCATCGCGGATGGGCAGAATACCCAGGTGAAGCCTTGGATTCATATCGATCGGCTCGCCGTAGTAATCCACCAGCTTCTTAGCGGGATCCTTCTTCTGAGTGGCGAGCGATACCACGATCATCAGGAGTATGGCGGAGAAGAATGCCACAAAGGAGGCCACATAAACTGCATCCCAGAAGGCGCACCACCAGCCATCATTGGCGAAGACCGATATCGTAGCATCAGGCACGTACTCACACACCACCGCAGTGGATTGCCCGCCGATGCCAGTATTGAAGAAGAAGATCGTAGCCAGGATCCACACCGTGAACCCGCCAATAAACGCCGCGTTCGCTCCTGAGGCATTGGCCTTCTTCCAGTACATGCCAAATGCAAATGGCGTGAAGAGACCAACCAGGAGCAGCGTCCAGGCGACAACAGATAGCTCATAGATCGTCTGCGCCCATAAGGCAATCGCCAGCCCGATTGCAGCATTGACGAACACCATGATACGGGTCGCCCATAATGCTTTCTTGCCTTCAAGTTTCTTACCGGTGATGAGTGGAATGAGGTTCTCGGTTACCGCCGAAGCACCTGCTAATAGCGAACTGTCGGAGGTGCTCATTAGTGCGGATACCAGGGCAGCGATGAAGATGGCAGTCAGCAGCGCTGGCATATGCTCCATGGCGGCGTGCACCAGCAGATAGCTGATATCCTCCATACCCGGGTTCAACTTGTAGGTCATGATGCCGATCAATGGGCTCATGATGCCAAAGAACAGGTAGAGCACGCCCGCGAAGTAGGAGCCGTAAACCGAAGTGGCCTGGTTACGGGCAGCCATTGAACGCTGCATCAGGTCCTGTGTGGCCACAGAGCCAAGGCCGATCGCCATCCAGGCTGCCAGCCAGTACATCCAGCCGGTGACTCCAGTGTAACCCAGGTACCCCTCTCCCTTGATGGGCAGCAAGTTGAACGGCTCAGAGACGTAAGTGGAACCCGCCCCTTCGATCATTCCAGGGAAACCACCCACCGCTTTTAACATAAAGATGAACACCAACGTGATGCCAATGGATGTCAGGAACATCTGGAAAAAGTCCAGCATGGTATCTGCCATCATACCGCCCATCATGGTGTATCCTGCCACGATCGTGATCACGATGACCATCCCCCACACCGGATCAAGTCCGAAGATACCCTGGGCAATAGCACCACCCGCCACGATCTGCGCGGCTGTCCAAGAGAAGTAGGTCAGCATTTCCGCGATCACCGTGAGGACAATGGTGAGTTTGTTATATCGTCGTTCGAAGAAGTCCACGATGGTGAGGTATTTCGCGCGGCGCATCAGGCGTACAAACAGGAACCCAGAGAGGAAAAGACAGGCTGACGCGCCAAAGGGATCGAAGACCACCCCCTGGAAGCCATAGTCATACGCTGTTTCCGAGGCACCCATCAGGGTTTCAGCCGCGAACCAGGTGGCCATGATGGAAGCGGCCGCCATATGAATGGGCAGCCTCCTGCCTGCCACTACATAGTCTGTATTATCTTCAACCTTTCTGCCAGCCCAAACACCCACAATGATGCGTACAACAAAGAAAAGCGCGATAAACAGAAAGACCAGCCAGGCGTACTGATAACCTTCAAGAACCATAAGACACTTCCTTTCTTTTTGACAAGGTAAGAATAGGGTCGAACGAGATTAACCTGCAACTTCCTTCAATGTGTCTTCCAACCGATTTAAGACTTCATCGATCTGTTCGTAGGTAATGACGATCGGAGGTTCAATCCGGATGGTGTGCGCGCTGGTCAGTGTGCCGGCAACCAGTACACCACGCTTGAACAGACCCGCAGCTACCTTGTAACCAACCTCGGCATCCTTGAAATGCTGACCGATGAGCAAGCCGCGACCGGAGATGTAATCATAGACATTAGAATACTTCTTTTCAAGTTCCTTCAACGTCTTGAAGAAGTACTCGCCCTTTTCCCGCGCCTGCCCGGGGAAATCATCCCGTACAGCGACATTGATCGCGGCGATAGCCGCTGAACAGGCCAACGCGCCGCCGCCAGTGGTGGTGGTGTGGATGAACGGATTGGGATCCATCATGACCTGCCAGATCTCTTCGGTGGAGCAGAAGGAGCTGACCGGCATGACCCCGCCGCCCAGAGATTTGGCCACAGCGATGATATCAGGTTCCACTCCCCAGTGCTCAACACCCCACATGGTGCCCGTGCGGCCCAGGCCTGTTTGTACTTCATCGGCGATGAGCAGAACACCATGGTCCTTGGTGGCCTTGCGGATGCGCGGCCAGAAGTCATCCGGAGGAACGATCGCGCCGGCTTCACCCTGGATAGGCTCCATCATTACTGCCGCAACGCCGATACCCACCTGGTCGCAGATATCCAATTGGCGTTCAACGGCTGCCGCATCGCCATAAGGAACATGATAGACCGGTCCGGCGTAGAGCAAGCCGGGTGGAACACGATAATCGGCTTTGCCAAGCATGGAGAGTGAACCCATGGTCTTGCCGTGGAAAGCCTTGGTGGCAACAATGAAAGCGGGTTTCTTGGTGTACATCTTGGCCAGCTTGATCGCGCCTTCAACCGCTTCGGTACCGCTCGCGCAGAAGAATGAATACTTGATATCACCCGGGGTGATATTGGCCATCAGACGAGCCAGCACGCCGCGCAACGGATCGATCAATTCCTGGCTGGGCATAGGTGTACGGCGTAATTGCGCCGCGACCGCTTTCACCACATCCGGATGACTCCAGCCATGGTCCATCATGCCATATCCGCCCAGGCAGTCGATGTATTCACGCCCAAGCACGTCGCGGAAAATCGCTCCCCTACCCGTCCACTCCACACAAGCCCAGTCGCCAGCCTCGGTGACTGACTTGCGATACTCAAGCCAACCTTTGTTAAAATACTCTGAGAAATTCTTTACGCTCTCTTCAATGATCTGCTTCCCTTCGATCTCGCTGACCTCGGGTTTTTCGATGAGCCCTAACCAACGACTTGAATACGATAGTGCATCTTGTAAATTCTGTGGCATGACTCCTCCTTGGAACAAGAATGGTGGTTTTTACTTACATTTGACGGTTTGGAACCAAAGTAGTAAAAAACTTGCCGAATTCACACTTAAATAGATTTTATTGTACCGATATGATAGGAAAGCAGCTGGAAAATTGTAAAATTTTCCCTGAAATTATTATTGCAAAAAAATACCGCATGTCAAGTTAATTTAAGTAACTTTTTCTGGAAATGGAAAAAGCTGAAAAACCGCATTTCTCCCATCCAATCTTAAATTTTCAGTTTTCACAGACCAATTATTTGCATTTTCGGAAAAAATATCTATAATTTATGTATATTTCAGAAAAGGATTTTGCCGATATGGTGAAAATTGACACAATCGACAAAAAGATATCCGACCTGCTGCTCGAAGACGGCCGCATGAGCTGCTCCAGGATAGCAGAACGAATTGGCGGGATCAGTGAGCGAGCGGTCAGGTATCGTATCAACCGCCTGATCAACAACGGGATCATCTCAGTACGGGGAAACGTAAACGCAGAAGCGCTTGGACTAACGGTGTGCGCGGATGTGTTTATTGAAGTTGAGCCAGCCCATGTGCTGGAGATCGCAAAAAAACTGGCGGAATACGAATCGGTCACCTACATTGCCTACTCCACTGGTGATACCGATATCAGTATCCAGGTTTTTGCGCACAACAATAGCGAGTTGTTCAACTTTGTCACCGATATTATTGGTAAGATCCCGGGGGTTCGCAAAACGCACATCTCGTTTGTTCCCATCAAGATCAAGGACGACCATATCTGGCCGATCCCTTCCTCTATCGTTGAAAAAGACTAATTCCTATTACCGGTTCTTTGAAAAGTGCATCTCCCAGATTGGTTATCGTCGCGTCGCAATGGCGCACGTAAGGTCTTCATACTTAACCAGGACTTGAAATAAGGAGGGAACATGGCACCAGAAGTCGATAAAGGTAGTCTCGTAAAAGCCGAGAAGTCAAAGCTGAAGAGGGAATTAACCATCATTCCGCTCTTTGCGCTTATTTACTTCACCGTCTGCGGTGGGGCTTTCGGCGCAGAACCAATGGTCGGTCTTTCCGGCCCGGGTCTGGCTTTACTGTTAATGGTAATCACCCCGCTCGTGTTCAGCATTCCGAACATGTTGATGGTGCGGGAAATGCAATCGATGATGCCGGTAGAAGGCGGGTACTATCACTGGGTAAAGCAGGCCTTTGGACCCTTCGCCGGTTTCATGTCAGGCTGGATGAACTGGGTCGTCTCCTGGGTAGATGTCTCCATTTACCCGGTTTGGACAGCCTGGTACCTGAGTTATTTCATCCCGGCGCTGAACGACGGCGCAACCATAGGAGGGGTTGAGGTTTCCTCCGACCTTCTTTCATGGCTGGTTGCCGCGATATTGATCATCGCCGTTTCAATCTTAAACATGCGCGGCGCGAAGCTCACCGGCCTTACCGCAAGCTGGCTGGGTGTGGCAATGATCATCCCGATCATTATCATGTCAGGCTTTGGTATCTACTCGTGGATCGTCAATGGAACTCCCACCGATATCCCCTTCCTGCCGGGTGGTGCTGAGGTCAACGGCAAGAACCTGCTTGGCGCATTGAGCGTGGGTATCTACGTGGCCATGTGGAACTTTATGGGCTGGGAACTACCCACCGCCGCGGGTGATGAGATCAAAAACCCCAAGAAGACCTATCCACGCGCCATGGTGCTTGTGTTGATCGCGGCCATCCTCTCCTACTCGATCCCGACGGTGGCGGGTCTGTATGGCGGCGCGGGTACTGAGGGACAGTACCTGGCATGGGGAATCGAAGAATCCGACACGGGGGTAGGCATCGGACCGATCCTGAATGAATATGGGATCGAGGATGAGAAGATGCTCACCTGGGGCATCGATCCCGGATCCGATGCGGGGTGGGAATTCCCAACCATTGCCCATCGCATTGGTGATGCAGTGGCTGGAAAGGACAGCCCCTTATCGTTCTTCCTGGGCGCGATCGTTGGTATTTCAGCCATCTTCTCGATGATCGGCTTGTTTATTGGAAATGGCCTGGGTGGTACTCGCGTGCCCTTCGCGATGGCGGAGGACGGCATGATGCCTACGTGGTTGACCAAAGTTCACCCCAAATACGGTACACCGTGGGTGGCAATCCTCATCTGCGGATTCTTCTACCTGGTGTTTTCCACTTCCGCCTTCCAGAACCTGGTTGTGATCGATGTGTTCCTGAATATGCTGGTGCTGATGGCGGAGATCTTTGCCCTGGTAATGCTGCGCAAGAAAAAACCTGACCTGCCGCGCAACCGGGTTCCAGGCGGGAAGTTGGGACTGGCCTATATCGTCATTGCTCCACTGACCATCATCATGATCGCCATCGTCAGTCAGGTGCTGGATTATGGCTGGCAGGGGGCGATCGGTTTGAGCCTGATCGCCATGGCGATTGGCGCGCTGCTGTATATTCCGATCAAGAAATTTGTTAAGAAAGACATTCCAGATGTAGATCCATACGTACTGGGTACTGGCGACGAAGAAGCCTAAAAATCATAACAAACAGGAGGATGTAATGAAAGTATTGTTAGTTGGAGTGGGTGGTGTCGGGGAAGCCATTGCCGTGATGGCGGCTCGAAAACCCTGGCTGGAAAAGATGGTACTGGCGGATTACAACAAGGATCGCGCTCTGGAAGTGCAGGCTAAGATCAAAGATGACAAACGCTTCCCGGTGGAGTTCATTGATGCGCGCAACCGCGAAATGATCGAAAAAATGGCCAGGGATTATAAGGTTGATTTGATCATGAACGCCTGCGATCCTAGTTTCAATGAAGCCATTTTTGATGCCGCTTACAACGCGGGTGTCAATTATATGGATATGGCGATGACCCTATCGTATCCACACCCGGAGACTCCTTATGAAAAGACCGGGGTCAAGCTTGGTGATTATCAATTCGCCCGCGCTGACAAATGGAAGGAAAAAGGCATTTTAGCGCTGCTGGGGCTGGGGGTGGAACCTGGTATGGCAGATGTATTTGCGAAATACGCCGCCACCTACCTGTTTGATGAGATCGAGGAGATCGGCGTCAGGGATGGCGCAAATTTGATCGTCAAAGGCTACGATTTTGCCCCCAACTTCTCGATCTGGACCACCATCGAGGAATGCCTTAACCCGCCAGTCATATGGGAAAAGGGTAAGGGCTGGTTTACCACCGCGCCCTTCTCAGAGAAGGAAGTATTCGATTTTCCAGAAGGCATTGGCCCCACAGAATGCGTTAACGTGGAACACGAGGAAGTTCTGCTTGTACCGCGCTATATCGACTGCAAACGCGTCACGTTCAAATACGGGCTGGGCGATGAATTCATCGGTATTCTTCAGACACTGCACCTGCTGGGTCTGGATAACAAGGAACCCATCAAGGTCGGCAAAGTTGAGGTCGCACCGCGTGATGTGGTCGCCGCGTGCCTGCCAGACCCCGCGCACCTGGGTCCACTGATGGAAGGCAAGACCTGCGCCGGCACCTGGGTGAAGGGTAAGAAGGGTGGCAAGGAAAAGAACGTATACCTTTACCAGGTGGCGGACAATAAAGAAAGCATGGATGAATTTGACTGCCAGGTGGTTGTCACTCAAACCGGGTTCAACGCAGTGATCGGCATGGAACTGCTGGCCGAGGGGATCTGGAAAGCTACCGGTGTGGAAGGCCCGGAATTCTTTGATCCGGTACCGTTCATGGATCGCATGGCCGGAATGGGCTTCCCCTGGGGCATGAAGGAGTGGTGAAGAATTACCGGTAATTAGATGATATTTATGAGTTCCCCAACCTTGACTTTAATGCCATAATATTAAATGGACGGTTGGGGAACTTGATTTTAATGACCGTTTATTCTTTTTTGAACCAGGGAAGTAAATGCGACATGTGTTCAGAAAACATTTTCCACAATCCATCATACAAAAACATTAACAAGAGGACAGCCATATGATCAATTACGAAGAGAACTACCAGCATCTCTCACCGGTGTGGTCACATTACACCAACATCATTGTTGACCACGCAGAAGGCAGCTACCTGTACGCCACCGATGGCAGAAAGGTACTCGATTTTACCTGCGGTATCGGCGTGACCAACACCGGTCACTGCCATCCAAAAGTGGTAGAAGCCATCCGTGAGCAGGCTGGTAAATTACTGCATGGCCAGATCAACCTGGTGGTACATAAACCGCTTCTTGAACTTGTGGATGAGTTGCGTACCATTGTCCCGCCCACGCTGGACGGGTTCTTCTTCAGCAACTCCGGCGCTGAAGCAGTGGAAGGAGCGCTCAAACTCGCCCGCCACGCCACCGGCAAGCAGAATGTCATCGTGTTCCAGGGCAGTTTCCACGGCCGCACCAACGCCACCATGGCCATGACCACGTCGAAAAACGGATACAAGGTCGGTTACCAGCCCTTGATGTCAGGCGTTTACATTACGCCCTTCCCGTATGCGTTGCGTTACGGCTGGGATGAGGAAAAAACCAGTCAATGGTGCCTGGATGAACTTGAACTGCTGCTTATGACACAATCAGCCCCGGCAGAAACCGCCGCTGTATTCATCGAACCGGTGATCGGCGAAGGCGGATACATTGTGCCGCCAAAGTCATTCATGAAAGGTCTGCGCGAGCTGACATTAAAACACAACATTCTGCTGGTGGCTGATGAAGTGCAATCCGGGTTTGGCCGTACCGGCAAGTGGTTCGGAATCGATCATTTCGATTTGGAACCGGATATTATGACAATCGCGAAAGGACTGGCCTCCGGTATGCCAATTTCGGGTGTCATCAGCCGCCTGGACCTGATGTCCAAGTGGATCCCCGGATCACACGGCGGCACCTACGGCGGCAATGCTGTGGCAGCTGCGGCGGGCGTGGCGACCATCCGCGCGATCAAAGAGGAACACATCCTGGAGAACGTGAATGTCCGCGGTGCCCAGTTGACCGCTGGACTGGATCACCTGCGTGAAAAATACCCTCAGATCGTTGACATCCGCGGTTTGGGTATGATGATCGGCACGGAATTCCGCGATGCCAAGGGCAAACCGGACAAAGCCTTTACCAAGGCTGTGCAGCACGGCTGCATCGACCGCAACATGCTCATTCTCACCGCCGGACCCTGGGATAACACCATGCGTTGGATCCCGCCGCTAGTGGCGACCGAGGCCGAGATCAATGAAGGGCTGAACATCTTTGAAAGCGCTTTGGCAGAAGCGGTAAAATAAATTTTGAGACACTCAAATATATATATGAAGGAGAGATAAACATGTCGGAATTGATCGATCAGTTACTGGCCCGGGCACGGGCGGCACAGAAGGTGGTTGAGTTTTGGTCACAGGAGCAGGTTAACGAGATGATCCTCTCGGTAGCCTGGGAATCCTATAAACTGGAAACCGCCCAAAAAGCGGCACGCATGGCCGTTGACGAGACCGGGTTGGGTGTTTATGAAGATAAAGTGGCCAAACACCAGAAAAAAACCCTGGGCGTTTTACGTGACCTGAAAGATGTAAAAACAGTTGGCGTGATCGAACGCGTCCCCGAAAAAGGGATCGTCAAGATCGCCAAACCGGTTGGGGTCATTGGCGCGATCACTCCCATGACCAACTCCTCCTCCACGATGCCCTGCAATGGATTGCCGGCGCTGGCAGCACGCAACGCGATCATCTTTGCCCCGCACCCCAGGGCTAAGAACACCTGCAAATACGTTTGCGAGGAAATGCGCAAGGGTCTAAAGAAAGTGGGCGCTCCTGAAGACTTGGTGCTCTACATTGAAGATCCTACCATTGAGCTTTCACAGGAACTGATGAGCAAGGTGGACCTGGTGCTGGCTACCGGTGGACAGGGTGTGGTCAAACCGGCGTACAGCAGCGGAAAACCCGCTTATGGTGTGGGTGCCGGCAACGCCACCATCATCGTCGATGAAACCGCTGATCTGCCCGTCACCGCGGCCAAGATCTGCCGGGGCAAGATCTTCGATAACGCCACCTCCTGCTCAGCGGAAAATAACATCATCATCCAGGAAGGTGTCTTTGACACCCTGCTGGAGGAACTGAAAAAGACCGGCGGATACCTGGTAACCGGCGAAGACCGCGCCAAACTTAAGGCAGCCATGTGGCCGGATGGACTCCACCTTAATGGAAAGCTTGTCTGCAAGAGCGTCAAGGTCATTGCGGAAGCTGCAGGTATCGCCGTGCCTGAAGGCACCAAATTCCTCATGGTGCTGGGTGAGGCGATCGGACCGGAAGATATGTACTCGGCGGAAAAGCTTTCACCTATCGTCACCCTGTGGAAGTACAAAGAATTCAGCGACGCGGTGCAGATGGTGATCGACATCACCGCATTCAGTGGATACGGTCATTCCTGCGGTATCCACTCGGTCAACGAAGATCACATCATGGAACTGGCTCACAAAGCCAAGGTGAGCCGTATGATGGTCCGGCAGGCGCAATCGGTGGGCAACAGCGGCGACTGGGAGAATGGAATGGCTTTCACCATGTCGCTGGGCTGCGGAACCTGGGGCGGCAACATCACCACCGAGAACATCACTGTAAAACATATGATGAATGTGACGTGGGTTTCCTACCCCATCCCATTGAACGTTCCCAACCCCGATGACCTGTTCGCTCCGCACTTCGCCAAATACGGCAAGTAAAAAACAATTTTGAAGTATTGATCCAGAAGTATTGATCCAACTGAAAACCACCCGGCGAGCCGGGTGGTTTGTTTAATGGATTAGAAAACTATTTTGACGCTTCCGCATGGAACTGCTGGTAAAAAGGCAGAAAGTCGTAGGTTGGATAAACTTCAGTCCGGAACGCGTGCCAGGCTCGTTTCTCGATCACGATGTTCACCTCCCGCAAACGGGAGGCAGGGACCTTTATTGTGACCACGTGACCGATGCCCATCATCACCTGCCATGAAACGATCTCAATCCCCTGGGGCGGAAACTCCCTCCAGAAACCACTTTCGCGCAGGTAAGCCTGGATCTCATCCAGGTTTTTCGACTGGTCATGCCTGAAAAAAATCGTGATCATCTGAATATCGCATGCCATCTCGCCTCCGGAATTTCAGTCAAATTGAAGTGGTTTGTGTTGCTTCTATTTTTATCATAACTTTCAACAGGGACATAGCCTGGAGAAACGTGGACGAAAGGCACATACGGGTGTGACTAAAATACTCATTCCTGACCGATTTCGTCTTAATCCATTCAGGTGTAATTGACGCGAAGTATTGTGGATGCTATACTGAGATCAAGAAAAAATATACTGAAAAGGATTTAAAATGAAAATAGATCTCCCGACCCCTGTATCAACTGAAGAGATGAAGATCGACGTGCGCGAGATCGAGGGTATCCTCCAGGGACCCGCGATGGACATGCCCGCCATTCCTGAGGCGACTGTGACCCTGAAAGATGGCCGTGTTGTTTACATCCGCGGCATCCAGGATAGCGACATCGATCCCATGCTTGGTTATCTCGAAAAAGTGATGAAAGTTGACAAAGATTTCTACGATATCGTTGGTGTGCGCTGCTACGGTGAAGTACTCGCCCTGCGCCGCAAACGCCTCAAAGACGCCTTCACCATGGTCGGCCTCGTTGACGGTGAATGGCTCGGTTTCGCTAATGGCCGCGCCTGGGACAAAGACGTGGCAGTCAGCCTGCATACCCTCACCTTCTCCCGACGCGCCCGCCTGGGTTGGCCGATGTACTATGCCAAAACCTACTACGCGATGGAACTCCTCAAGGTGCAGGAATGGTGGTCAACCTTCGAAAGCTACAACGGATGGCGCATGGCCGGCCTTTCAATGGCACAGCCCACCAAGCCTTGGCCGCAGTACCAACATGAGCTGGGCGGCGCCAAGATCTTCTACCTGACCCAGGATATGTGGCAGAGCCGTGTCAAGAATTACATTAAAGAAGTCATCGGACAGGACATGGACTTCAACGTGACCGACGAAGTTCGCAAAGCCAATGAGAACTTCCGCGTTCCCGAGACCGTCGACCTGTAAAATTTAGCAAATGAATCAAAAACCTCCTCTAAGAACTCAAAGAGTAGAGGAGGTTTTGTTATTAAGCATGTAATTTGTCAGTAGTTTTTTCGATTAAGGTTAGTTGACTGACCGGATTTGTTCGTGATATAGTGAAGAGTGGTGGTTGGTCACAGGTGGATAACTGAACTGCTAAATCACTCCCACCTTGTCGCTCAACTACAAGCCGGACGAACCTTATCAACAACGGGATTAACGTGTAAATCGCTTCCGGGGACATTCGGACCCGGCAACTATGACACACTTTTCCCCAAATATCTCACTTCCCAGGAGTAATAATGGCAACATTAAAAACTGAAATCCGCAGTGGTGTGTACTACGACTCGGCCAAGCTGATGTCTTTGCAACGTTCGCTGGCTGAGTTGCCCGGCGTGCTGGACGCCGGTGTGGTTATGGGAACAGATTCGAACAAGGAACTGCTCGCCCATATTGGATTGGATTCCCCTGAAGTAAAAGCCGCCAAACCGGATGATCTGGCGATCGTCGTTAAGGCAGAAAACGAAAAAGCCGCCCTGGAAGCCTTCGAGAAAGTGGAAGGACTGCTGGCTGCCCGTAAAGCCTCAAGCGACCAGGCTTACCAGCCGCGCAGCCTTGAAAGCGCCGTTGATGCGCTGCCGGGTGCAGAATGGGTGATCATCTCAGTGGCCGGCCGCTACGCGACCGCCGTGACCCGTGAAGCGCTGCGTCTTGGCAAGCATGTACATCTTTTCAGTGACAACGTTTCCCTCGAAAATGAAATCGCGTTAAAGAAAGAAGCCCGCGAGCTCGGTTTGCTGGTAATGGGACCGGACTGTGGTACCGCCATGGTTGATGGATACGGATTAGCGTTCGCCAACAAGATCCGCAAAGGCCCGATCGGTATTGTGGCAGCGGCTGGCACCGGCCTGCAGCAGGTTTCAACGCGAATTCACCAGCTTGGCAGCGGTATCACCTTTGGTATCGGCACCGGCGGACGTGATCTGAAAGCCGAAGTCGGCGCGATCACTTTCCTGATGGCTCTTGATGTGTTGACCCGCGACCCTGATACCAAGGTGATCGTGCTCACCTCCAAGCCGCCTTCACCCAAGGTCGCTGAAGAAGTGCTCAAGGTCGCCCGCAAAGCCGGAAAACCGGTTGTGGTGAACTTTATCGCCCGCCCCGTTACCACGCTGCGCGACGGCAACCTCTTCTTTGCCACCGGTCTGGATGACGCAGCACGTTTGGCTGTGGAACTGGCCAACAATCCCCCCAAATTGACCGGTGATGCTGATCTGCCGATCAAAAAATTCACTCCTCAGCAGAAATATCTGCGCGGTTTGTTCTCGGGCGGTACACTCGCTTACGAAGCCCAGCATATCCTCTACGGTTATGTTCCGCGCGTGCTGGCAAACTCCCCCATCAATAAAGAATTCCAGCTGCCTGATGCCTTCGTCAGCCAGGAACATTGTATTGTAGACCTCGGCGAAGATGAGTTCACCGTCGGTCGACTGCACCCGATGATGGATAACGAACTGCGCATCCGCAGGCTGTATGAAGAAGCCAAAGATCCTGAAGTAGCCGTGATCCTCCTTGACGTGGTGATCGGTTACGGCTCCCATCCGGATCCCGCCAGCGAGATCGCTCCCGCGATCGCCAAATGCATCGCAGAAGCTAAAAAAGAAGGGCGCCACCTGGAAGTGGTTTGCGTGGCCTGCGGTACAGATGAAGACCCGCAGAATCTGAACAACCAGATCGCCCAATTGAAAGCCGCCGGAGCGATGGTTGATACCAGCAACGAGGTCATCTGCCGCTATGTTGGTCGTATCTTACGCGCCCTGGCCGAACGAGACGAACCCAAAGTAAAAGCACTCGGTAAACCGGTTGACCTGGAAAGCTTAAAGAAACCACTGGCCGCCATTAATGTGGGTCTGGAATCCTTCTCTGAAAACCTCAAGGACCAGGGTGCCCCGTACGTGCAGGTTGATTGGAAACCCCCTGCCGGTGGCAACGAGAAGTTGATCGACATCCTGCAGAAGATGAAACCACGCAGAAAGTAATTGGAATTTCCTAAACTTATAACCTGGAGGAATCACATGGTTGATATTGAAAAAGCAAATGCATACGTAATTGAACGTTTTATGGAAGCCAGGCCTGTTGCCACTACCATGGCCAAAGCGCTGGATGTAGTCCCCGGCATGCACGAGAACATGTTCCTTCACGCCGGTCCTCCCGTCACCTGGGAAAGAATGTCAGGTCCGATCAAGGGCGCGATGATCGGCGGTTTGCTCTTCGAAGGAAAAGCCAAAAATGCTGCTGAAGCAGAAAAAATGCTTAAAGCAGGAAAAATTGAATTCTCGCCCTGCCACGATCATATGGCCACCGGACCCATGGCCGGTGTGATCACTCCTTCACAGCTTGTTTACGTTGTAGAAAACCAGACCCATAATATTACCTGTTTCGGCAATCTTAATGAAGGCCGCGGTAAAGTGTTGCGCATGGGCGCTTACAGTGATGATGTCATCGCCAAATTACGGTGGATGGAATCTGTGTTAGGCCCGACCATTAAAGTCGCCCTGGAAGCAGCTGGTGGAATCGACCTCCGCGCCATCCTTTCCAAAGCGCTGCATATGGGCGATGACGGACACAACCGCCTCGATGCAGCCTCTGTTCTTTGGACCACCCAGCTGGCCCCCTACATTGCTAAGACTGCTAAAGATACTGCCACCGCTTTTGAAGTGATCAAATTCCTGGGTGAAAACGCGCTCAGCATCCTCAATCCAGTGATGGCAGGCTGCAAGACCATGACCTTCGCTGGTCACAACGTTGAAGGCAGCACGATCGTGACCGTGATGGCACGCAATGGTACCGATTGGGGTATCCGCGTGAGCGGTTTGGGCGACCAATGGTTCACCGCCCCCTCACCGATGGTTAAATCCCTCTACTTCCCGGGCTTTTCCGAAAAAGACGCCTGCCCGGATATCGGCGACAGTGTGATCACCGAAACAGCCGGTATTGGCGGTTTTGCCATGGCCACCGCCCCAGCCCTGGTTACCTTCATTGGCGGCGAACCCAAAGACGCCATCAATACCACGCTGGATATGTATGAGATCACCGAGGGTGAGCACAAGCAGTTTACCATTCCATTCCTTGATTTCCGCGGCACCCCGACCGGTGTGGACATCCGCAAAGTAGTCGAAAAACAGATCGCCCCGCGCGTGAATACCGGTGTGGCACACAAGGATCCGGGTGTCGGACAGGTTGGCGCTGGTGTGGTATCAGCTCCGATGAAGTGCTTCGAAGACGCCATTTACGCCTTCGCTGATAAGTACGGTTACAACTAAATCCATTTTCCTTAGAAAGGGAGAAACGATGAATCGAGAAGATTTTATTAAAATGCTTACTGAAGCTCCGCTGTATGACCTGACCCAGGACTGCAGCATCTTCACTCCCCCGCATCCGCACGAGAAGTCACTGGAAGTGCATTTCTTCAAACGTGTTACCGGCGCTTACGGCGGCGGACAGGGCGCTAACGGGCAGATCCTGAACTGGAGCAATACTGTTGGTACCCACCTTGTTGGCGAACGCGCCTTCCATTCCGGCGGTCGTGCCATCGCTGACATCCCCCTCACCGACCTTTCCGGTCCGGGCGTGGTGGCTGACATTTCCGACCTCGTGTCGGATTACAGCATCTACACTCCTGAAATGATCCTCAGCAAGGTCGAGGTCAAGAAGGGCGACATCCTCATCGTCAACACCGGCTACCACAAATACTCCTGGGATCAGCCCGCAGTCTGGAATGAAGGCTCACAGGGCGGAGTTGAAGGTATGGAATTCGGTTTCCTCGTCCGCCACCCCGGTCCTTCAATGGACTTTTACAAGTGGGCGTTGGATATGGAGCTCAAGGTCATCGGTGTGGACTGCGGTTCCGCCGAGCACCCCATGAACACTCCCATCCGCCGCTGGCATGAAGACCACTTCAAACTGGCCGAAGCCAAACTGAAGGCAGAGACCGGCAAGACCTGGGACGAAACCTTCCCGCAGGGCGAGTACTACAACCTGACCCACATTGAAATGCCGAAGAAGCACCTGGTGCTGGCTGAAGCCATTGTCGGTGATATCGACAAGCTCAAGAACAAACGCGCCTGGATCAGCATCATGCCGATTCCGTATATGGAAGTGGAAACCGCGTGGAGCCGCGTCTTTGCCTGGACCGCCCCCAAGGGTATGGCGGATGATGAATTCTTTGCCGTCATGAAGAAATCAGAGATGATCGACATGACCGTGCCTTTCAGTGTTCAAACCCCGCAGTGGTTGAACTACGTGCCGTTGACCGTAACCTACACCAAACGTGTGGGCGGGCAGTACTTTGGCATGGGCCGCAATGGTTCCATCTGCAACGCCTCCATCCACCTGGGCACCCACATGGATGGCGAGAAGCACTTCTTCCCCAACGGCCGCACCATCGGCCAGGTACCCCTGACTGATTGGGTCGGCCCCGGCGTGATCGCCGATATCTCCGACCTTGTAAGCGATTCCAGCGTATACACCCCCGATATGATCATGAGCAAGGTAGAAGTTCGCGAAGGCGATATCCTGATCATCAAGACCGGCTGGAACAAGTTTGGCTGGAACAGCAAGGATTCTGATGAGTTCCGCTATATGGTCAAGCACCCGGGCCCCTCACCTGACTTTTCCGCCTGGGCGATCAAGATGAAGATCAAGTGGATCGGTGTGGATGCCGTATCAGCTGACCACCCGATGAACACCATCATGCGCATCTGGCATCCCAAGACCTTCGCTGAGGCTAATGCCAAGCTGGTCAAAGATTTTGGCAAGGATTGGGACCAGCTCTATCCGCTCAAGGACTTCTACCAGGATATGCACCTGAATCTCTTCCCGCACACAATTGTGCACGCCGAGAACCTGGCTGGCCAACTTGCCACTGCCAAGAGCGGCCGCTACTACATAGGCTGCTACTTGCAGAAAGCCATGGAAGCCGAATCCATGTGGGGCCGCTTCGTTGCATTCAAAGAGTAAGTGGATGTGATTTCGAAACCTTCAGGGGAATTCTCCCCTGAAGGTTTTTGCATCATTAACAACATGTTTTTTGAAAAACACGAAAAAGCAAAAACCCGGGATTTGGTACTCTCAAACAAACAGGAGGTTGTAATTAATGAAGCCTGCAAATTTTGATTATTATGCACCTTCCAGCGTTGAAGAAGCGCTGGATACACTGGCTGAACTTGGCTACGATGGGAAAGTGCTCGCCGGCGGTCAAAGCCTGATCGCCGCGATGAACTTTCGCATGGCAAGACCAAGCGCGCTGGTGGACTTAAATAATGTACCCGAACTCTCTTACATCAAACCAACCGCTGACGGCGGTCTGGCGATCGGAACAATGACCCGTGTACACACAGTCGAGCATAACGCGGAAGTTGCTCAACGCTTCCCTCTGCTCGTTGAAGTCGCCAAGTTTATCGCCCACCCTCAGATCCGCCACCGTGGCACTTTTGGCGGCGCTATCGCGCATGCCGATCCTGCCGGACAACTGCCCAGCATTTCTGTGTTGATGAACATGCAGGCGTTGATCAAAAGCAAAGGTGAAGAGCGCTGGGTGGATGGACAGGACCTGATCATCGGACCTTTCATGACCGTGATCGAACCGCATGAAATGCTGGCCGAACTTGTGCTCAAACCCTGGCCGGCACGCACCGGATCCAAGTACGTGCAGGTGTCCCGCCAGAGCGGCGGGTACGCTCAATCCGCTGTCGCCTCCATCGTAACGCTGGATGAAAAAGACCACTGCAAGGACGTGCGCATGGTGTTGATGAGCGTGGGAGAAGTTCCCATCCTTTCACAAAAGGCTGGTGAGATCCTGAAGGGTAACGCGCCCACTCGTGAAGCGATAGAAGAGGTCGCCGAGTTGGCCGCCTCCACAGAAATTGACCCCGCCACTGACCTGCACGCCACCGCTGACTACCGACGCAGCATTACTCGCGTACTGGTCGTGCGTTCACTCACCGAAGCTGTCGAACGCGCGAAGAGAGGAGGATAATATGAGCAATAAACTCTTTCCCGTTACTGTTACTGTTAACGGTGTGGAATACAAACGTGAAGTGGAAGCCCGCCTGCTCTTGAGCGATTTCCTGCGCCACGACCTCGGTCTGCTCGGCACACACGTGGGCTGCGAGCATGGTATCTGCGGCGCTTGCACCATCCTTTTTGACGGTGAAGCTGTGCGCTCCTGCCTGATCTTCGCTGTACAGGCCAACGGTCATGAGATCCGCACAGTGGAATCACTCGGCACCCCGGACAACCTGCACCCGTTGCAGCAATCCTTCCATGAAAAGCACGCTCTGCAGTGCGGTTTCTGCACACCGGGTTTCCTGATGACCCTGGTACCCTTCCTCGAGGAAAATCCGCACCCGAGTGAAGAAGAGATCCGTGAAGCCATTGATGGAAACATCTGCCGCTGCACAGGATATGAGAAGATCGTCGAGGCTGTGCAGGATGCGGCCGCGAAAAATTCTCAGGCTAAGTGAAGCGAGGTGAACCGTGACTGACAAATACTTTGGTAAGCCAATCAAGAGATTAGAAGACAAGTACATTCTGACAGGCAATGTCAAGTACGTAGACGACATTGAGGTTCCCGGTCAGTTGCATGCCGCATTCCTGCGCAGTGATTATGCTCACGCCAGGATTCTCAAGATCGATGCAAGCGAAGCTTTGAAACGCCCGGGTGTCGTGGCAGTTTATACGGCCGAAGATTTTGGCGATTTCTGGAAACCCGGACCTCTGCAGGTGCCCCCTCCAACAGCCATCGCCGGGTCCCAGTTCAACGCACGCACCATCGTACCCATCGCCAAAGATAAGATCCGCTATTCCGGTGAAGTACTGGCTGTGGTGATCGCCGAATCGCGCTACATCGCCGAAGATGCCTTTGATGACATCATCGTCGACGTGGACCCGTTGCCGGCCGTGGTAGACCTTGAAAAAGCCTGGGAAGACACCTCGGTGCTGGTACACGATGACCTGCCCTCCAACATGGCCGCCCTGGTCAAACAGGAAGTGGGAAATTACGAAGAAGCCAGGAAGAACGCCGATGTGGTGGTATCCAAACGCATGCTCATTGAACATGTTGCCGCAGCTGCCATGGAAAACCGCGGCACCATCGCCAGCTGGGATGAACGGAACCAGGAAATGACCATCTGGGCTGGAACGCAATCCCCATTAACGATCAGGGGATCGGTTTCCCGCGCGTTGGGTCTGGCTGAAAGCCAGATACACGTCATCACCCCTTACATTGGCGGTGGCTTTGGACCCAAGGTGATGACCTCACTGGCAGATGACGTGCTGCTGCCATGGATCTCGATGAAATTGAAACGTCCGATCAAATGGATCGAAGATCGCCGTGAGAACTTCCTGGCAACCACCTCGGAACGCGACCAGGTACACCATTGCGAGATCGCCCTCAAGAAAGACGGAACCATCCTCGGTTTCAAGGATGTTTTCTATCACAACACGGGTGCGTACGACTCGTACGGCATGACCGTTCCTCTGAACACTCAGACCCACACCGTTAGCAATTACCGGGTCCCGAACTTCTTCACGCAAATCCGAATGGTCTTCACCAACCAGATGGTGGTCACACCAGTGCGCGGCGCCGGGCGTTCTGAAGGTGTCTTCGCGATGGAACGCATGCTCGACTTCGCTGCGAAAGAACTGGGGATTTCTCCGATCGAGATTCGGCTCAAGAACCTGCTTAGAGGTGAGGAATTACCACTCGAAACAGGCATCATCGGACAGGACTTCGTCGTTAATGTACTCGACAGCGGCGATTACCTGGGCAATTACCAGAAATGCCTCGAGGGTATCGATTACGACAAATTCCGCAAGGAGATTCAACCAAAAGCGCGAGCCGAAGGCAAACGTCTGGGTATCGGCGTGGTCGCCTTTACCGAAGGCACTGCTGTTGGACCTTACGAAGGCTGCAAGATCACCGTCAGCACCAGCGGCAAGGTAACAATGGCGACCGGTTACAGCACCCAGGGACAGGCGCACTACACTGTATTTGCCCAGATCATCGCTGATCAATTGAATGTGAAGATTGAGGACGTCAGGGTGGTCACGGGTGATACCAACCAGTTCGCATGGGGTGCCGGCACCTTTGCCAGCCGCGGTGCAGCGCTGGTTGGCGCAGCCACCTACCTGGCAGCGCAAAAGGTGCGCGCAAAGATCTTCAGCACCGCCAGCAAGAAGCTGGAAGTCCCGGAGGAAGAGATCGAGCTCAATGAGGGCAGTGTATGCGTCAAAGGCAAACCTGAAACGACCATCCCGCTGGGTACATTGGCTGCGTTAGCCAACCCGATGCGCGGCGTTGTTGAACCTGGTGTGGAACCCGGTCTTGAAGCCACCGCTTACTATGGTCCTCCTCACGGCTCAACAGGTTCCGGCGCTCTGGGCGTTATCGTATCGATTGACGAAGAGACCAGCAAGCCGGTCATTGAGAAAATGGTAATGGTCGATGATTGCGGCACAATGATCAACCCGTTGATCGTCGATGGTCAGCTCCAGGGCGGTATTTCCATGGGCATTGGCAACACGCTTTTCGAGCGATTGGTCTACGATGAAAATGGTCAACTTGTGACGGCTTCCTTCATGGATTACCTTATGCCGCTGGCAACCGATATGCCAAAGAAACTGGAGATCATCCACAATCATGCTGACAGTTCTCTAAAAGTTAATCCACTGGGTATCAAAGGGGTTGGTGAAGCCGGCGCAATTCCGCCCGGTCCGGCAATCGTGCAGGCCCTCGAGGACGCCTTCCATGATAGAAACCTGGAGATCCTGGAATCAACCTGAGCCCGAGCCAGATCTACGAGTACCTTAAAAGCTTAGCTGTCCTGATTTGGGTGTAGAATAAAGTGTTACGCCGGTCAGCAATAAATAATGGAGGTTAATAAATGAAAGTTGAAGGTGAACACCTGTTCAAAGCACCTCGTGAAGTTGTGTACGAGATGTTCAATGATCCTGATGCCCTCGGCGCCGCAGTGCCCGGGATGCAGAAGATGGTCAAAATCGACGAATCCCACTACGAAGCTGTGCTGGGAATTCGGGTTGGTCCAGTTTCTGCCAACTTCTCCGGAAATCTCACCCTGACCGATGAGGTTCCCCCTGAAAGTGTCACCCTTATCATTGAGGGCAAAGGCGGAGCAGGTTTTGTCAAAGGGGTCGGTTATGTGAAATTTGAAGACCTCGGTGACCAGACAACCTTGTTGAAATATACAGGTGAGGCCAATATTGGTGGAACTCTTGCCAGTGTAGGGCAGCGGATGATCGACAGCGTCGCGAAATCCATGTTCAAGACTGTGTTCGAGAAATTAGATAAAATTTTGGAGGAAAGATGGCAGAAGATTTAGAAAAAAAGGTAACGGAACCGGAAGAAGAAGGCAAAAAGAAATTCATGGAAGTTCCTGAATTCCGTATGCTGGTTTACGTTATCCCTGTTGCGTTGGTCCTGCTCGTTCTTGCTTTAGTCCTGGGCAAATAGTGCATAATCCTGGTGGGGAGATATAAATCTCCCCACCAACCATATTGACAAAATGTTGTATTATTAAGTATCTAAATCAATTCATTTTGGTTAATATATAAAATTGCATAGGAGGTGTTTATCGGAGAGAGTTTTTGGTATTTCAGGTGCGAGCGAAAAACATAAGGATTAATTTATTTGACGTTTGGAGCTCAAACCAGGTAACAAGTATGAGATCGTAGAAATCCAATTAATCAAAGGAAAGAAGGAAAAAACCTATGGCAACTACTTCAAAAGTGCTGGGTTACTTACCGCAGGATACCCCGCCATTTGGCAGGATGTTATTGCTTGGTTTCCAGCACGTGCTAACCATGTTCCCCGCCACCGTGCTGTGCGCCTTGCTCATGAACTTTGATGTATCCACCGTGCTGACCATCACTGGTCTGGGCACCGTCGTCGCATTGCTTGGATCAAAATTCTCGATCAATACCTACATTCCCCTATACTACGGTTCAAGCTTCGCCTACATCGCTGCAGTCTCATCGATCATCGCGACACTGGAACCCGGCCTGGGCTTTGGCGTACCTGCCAAACCTGAGACAATTTCGGTTGTCACGGCTGGATTCATTGTCACCGGTGTTCTCAACATCCTGTTCGGTCTGCTGATCCGTGTTACCGGCGGCAAAAAGGGTCTTGATAAGGTCCTGCCCGCTGAAATCACCGGCGCCGTCGCCATCATCATCGGTATCGGCCTTGCCTATACCGCGCTGACCATGGCCTCCGGTACCTGCTGTGGTGTCGAAGCGAACATGCCCCCGACCCTCAAGTGGTGGCTCGCTGCTGCCCTCACCTTCCTTGCAGCCGTAGTCTTCTCTGTGTATCTGCAGGGTAAAGGTTTCATCGGCATGCTCCCGATCCTCCTGGCCATGATCTTCGGCTACATCGTCGCCATTCCCATCGGCCTGGTCGATTTCTCGTCCATCGGCTCGAGCGGCCTGATCACGGTGCCAAAGATCGTCTTCCCGGTCTTCAACAACGCGCTTTCGGCAACGGCGATGATCGGTATTGGCGTTATGGCTATTGCGACCATCCCCGAATCCACTGCTCACCTGTACCAGATCAGCCTGTATGTTGACCATTTGGCTGAGGAGCAGGGACGCGAGAAACCGTACCTTGCCAAACACATCGGCCTCAACCTGATGCTCGATGGTTTGAATGACCTGGTGAACGGTCTCTTCGGTTCCACCGCCGGCACCAACTACGGTGAGAACAACTCGCTGATGGTGATCACCCGCAACTACTCCGGCCCGGCACTCATCACCGCCGGCGTCATTGCCGTTATCCTCGGCTTCATCGGCCCGCTGCGCGATGCCATTTACAGCATCCCGACCGCGGTCACCGGCGGCCTCGCCATCTACCTGTATGGTGTCATCGGCGTTCAGGGTATCGCCCTGATGATGGCTGAAAAAGTTGACCTGTACGATCCCGGTAAACTGGCCATCGTTGCCCTCATCCTGGTTGTCGGTATTGGCGGCAACATTGGATACGGCGGCAACCTGCCTATCCCGCTGCTGAAGGGTATCTTCCCCTTCGGTTGGCCTGCGATCGCGGCCGCTGCGGTCTTCGGTATCCTGCTCAACCTACTCTTCGTGTTCGTAAAACCACCAAAGGTTCGCTCTACCGACGTTCTGGAGTAGTCTTCCAGAATAGCAATACGTAACATTACTTCCCGACCTATGCGGTCGGGAAGTTTTTTTCATTCATCGGTTATAATCAGAAAGTTGTACATCCTCAACAACGGAGAAAACATACATGATCCTGTTGACCGGCGCTGCCGGCAAAACCGGTAAAGCCATATTGAATAACCTTGGTCAACACGGGGTGAAGGTGAGAAGCCTGGTGCGCTCAGCGAAGCAGGCTGAAGAGATCAAGAATCTTGGCAGCGCCGACGTTTTCATTGGAAACTTGCGTGATTCTGAATCTCTTGCCAGGGCATTGACAGGCGTGAGCAAGATCTACTTCATCTGCCCGAACATGACCCCCGACGAACTGGAAATCGGCAAGAACCTCGTCAATCTGGCGAGGCAAGCCGGTGTTTCGCGTTTTGTGTACCACTCAGTATTTCACCCGCATATCGAAGTGATGCCTCATCACTGGCAGAAAATGCGCATGGAAGAATTCCTTTTTGAATCCGGTATGGATTTCACCATCCTGCAACCTTGCGCGTACATGCAAAACATCCTCGGCAGCTGGCAATCCATCACCGAAAAGGGTATCTACGCGGTGCCTTATGCTACCACCGCCCGCATCAGCGTGGTTGATCTGGCGGATGTGGCTGCTGTTGCTGAGATCGTATTGACCCAACGAATTCACAGCGGAGCGATCTATGAATTGGCTGGCCCGGAACCCTTGAGCCAGGATGAAGTAGCTCAAATCCTCTCAACCGAATTGGCAAGAGAGGTAAAAGCGATTTCTCTTGATCGCCATCAATGGACAGAAAACGCCCAAAAGTCCGGTATGAGTGAACCTGCGATCAGCACATTATTAAAAATGTTCGAGTATTATGAGAACTACGGGTTAACCGGAAATTCCAATGTTCTCAGCTATCTTCTCAAAAGACCAGCTACGAAGTATGCAGAGTTCTTACGGCGTATCGTGACTGCAAAACATCGATAAGGTATTCGGCAATCATCCTAAATCTATCTGATTGGATTTGATCAATGGAAAAAAATAAAAGTCATCAATGGAATTTTGCTTTCGACGTGATGCCAGCGTTATTCCACAGCCAGACCGATAACTTTGTGAAGTACCTGGACAAAGACGGTGTAAAATTTTTAAAATTCTGGTGGGATCACATCGGCGACAGACTACCCGAAGAGAAACGTGTTTCACCGGCTGGCCTTACTTTCGAGAAGGAAGAACTCGATCCCAAGAATCTGCTGATCATCATCACCATGCCATCTCCAAGAGAGAACGGTGAAGTATACTTTATTGGATTGATCCCGAAGCCTGAACGCAGGTTCGCGATGGTAAAATTTTACAATTCAAGCATGTTCGTGCTATGCAGGAAAGACGAAGTGAATGAAGCAAACCGCACCTCTTTTGGCATTGTCACGCCCCGCGGCAATTATCACGAATATGGCATCGGGTTAAAACCAACCAAGCAGGATTTCAAACGCATTATCAAAAACCGACTGGAGAAGAAGAAGAAATGAATAGAATATCGACGGAACTGATCGTTGTCATCGCGGCGATCGCGGTGTTTTACCTGCGTATTGCCATGCTGCGCGGTCAGAAAAAACGCTACGAACGGGAACTTGCGCTCAAGCGCCGCAAGGTTAAAGGCCGCTCAAAAGGTTCACCCCTTCCGCAGCAACCCAAGGGAACCCCTCCCTACACTGTACGCAGTTGGTTACTGGCAGTCATTTCGATCATATTAATGCTGGCGGGTATCATCGCCTACAACGAATTTTACATTGTCAATTGGAAAATTATCCAAAGCGCTGATGCCTTCATCCCTTACTGGTACATTCCGGTATCAGTTGGTGTGATTTTGCTGGCACTTGCCATTGGCATTCGAAAACCGGTCGATGATTCAGGGGAAGAGTAAATGAAAAAGATCCTCCAGATCCTTATCCTGCTAGTTCTGACTACGACGTTGCTCAGCGCCTGCAGCACACCTGAAACGGTGACACAGGCACCCGCAGAACCTACTCCCTTGGCGGAGGCGACAACTCTACCAACCCAGGCGGAAGAGGCTGCACCAATCGCACCTGTTGAACCCCCAGCTGCTGCACCAGAAGAACCGCAAGTCACCGCCATCAGCGGACAGACTTTAATGGAGGAACGCTGCGGCGAGTGCCACGCGATCGAAAGAGTAACCAGTAAAACAGGCACCCTTGAGGATTGGGGAAAGATCGTCGATAGGATGATCACACATGGCGCGAAGCTCACCGATGAAGAGCGAGCTATCCTCGTGCAGTTTTTGGCTGACAATTACAAGTAGGAATTTTTCCCAATTGAACTTCAGGATCCCCTTGCGGGATCCTGTTTGATTAAACAAACTTTGACGGTGTCCTGTAATGCCTCGTCCAAACCGCCCAGTTCGTATCCCAACACTGACCGGGAAAGTTCGGGATCAATAAATGTCTCGGCTGTTTGGAGCTTAATGAACTGGATGGGATCGAGACCACTTTCAATACCCTGCAGTTTATGCAGCGCTTTGAGCATGGCCGCCCCGGCGGTGACCAGCCAGTTCGGCAGGGTGATCACCCGTTTATCACGCCCGGCATAACGCGCAATGCGCGCGAGTAGATCGGTCCACGGCAGGTTCTCTCCGCCGATCGGGTAGTAAGCCCCGGGGGCGCCGTTTTCTAGCGCTCCGCTGATCGCCTGCGCCACTTGCTGCACCGTCACGCAGGTAGTGCCGCCTTTGGGATAAAAAAGCGGGAACACCGATGCGGCGTACTCTACAAGCGGCTTCCACAGCGGCATCCTGCCCGGCATGACACCAAAGATGTAGGGCAGTTCCAGCGTCATGACCGCCAATTCTCCCCCGCCGGCTTCCCGGGCGGCTGCGCCCTGTTCAACACGGCTGCGAATGTACGGATGATGCCTGGTCAGTTCAAGATGCGGCCACAGGCGGTGAAAATAGGCAAAATACGAACCCAGGATGACAAAACGCCTGACTCCAGCCTGGCGGGAGATTTGCGCAACGCGGGCGGTGGCTGCAACATTGTGACGATAAAAGAAAGGAAACGCCGGGGCTTTGGGGGTCACACGATCATCCACACCCGCGGCGAAGATCACCGCGTCCTGGCCGCGCAGCAGCTCCACCAGCTCAGCGTCCATCAGCTGGTTCATGTCGTGCAGGTGAATGGTCACTTGCTGCGGGAAGAGCCCTTCTGCCGGCAAGGGCGGAAGGGCGATTATACTGACCGCGTGTTCCCGTTTGAGGAGTTCCCGCGCCGCGTGGTACCCCAGCAACCCAGTGCCGCCGATGAGCATGACCTTCATTTTTACCCGCCTTGTATTCGGTTAATTGGATGCTGAGATATGAACTGAATCGACAATCCCCACAATGACCGAGATGATGCACGCGTCGGGGTTTTTGAGCACTTGCCGCGCACCATTGCCTTCCCTGTTGATCAAAACAGTGTCACCGATTCCTGCGTGTGTGTTATCAATGGCAATAAAATCCTCGGCGGTATCCTCCCCCTCCGTAACCAAGGGTTGAACCACCAGGAGCCGGCGGTTTTTATAATGCGCGTGACTGATGGTAGTGACCACAGTGCCAACCACTTTTGCCAGTATCATATTTCCTTAAGTAAAGCTGGTGACGCCTTTTTTCATCACCAGGTCAAATGCGCCGTCCGGAAGCACGTTCAACTGATCCACGATCCCCACCAGCGCCAGGTCCACCGGCACAAAACGGATCTCGGGCATGGCGAGGGCGGCTTCACGTGAGCGTACCATCACGCACAGATCACCCGTACCCGCCTGAACCACATCAGCAGCCACCTGCAGCGCGCCAACGGGCTCCAGTTTGCGGTTCAACGGCTGCACCACGAGCAATTTCAAACCCTCAGTGCCCGCGATCTTCATCGTGCAAACCGCTGTGCCGTGAACACGCCCGAAAAGCATGGTTATTTCATCCCTACATTATTCAGCACGCGCGTAATGATGGTATCCAGCAGCGCCGGGTCCACCTGGTTTCCCAACCGCGCTGCCACCGCGTCGCGGATGCGTTGACGCAGGTTGGTTTCATCGGTTGGGTGGCTGTCAGAACAGTTACGGCAGGGAGTAGACCCGCCGGAGAGATAAGGGCGCACCGGCGCGGCAGGCGGGAGTTGATGCGCCTGGAGCAGGCGTACGCCCAGACGTTCAGCCTTTTCATAAGCCAGTTCCGTCAGTACCACATCATCCGTCACCTGCAGGCTCATTTCGCCCCGGGCAGCCATCTCTTCAATATCCCGTTCGGTAAAGAATCGTTTTGCCATACCTGTCTCCTGCGGCAGATCAGCCGCTACGCTCCCGGGATCCCATCCAACGCTTCCAGCGCGGCGGTGGCGGCGTTCTTTGCCGTGATGATCTCAGCCTCGCTGCCAGAAAGCCACATGCGACCGAAACGCCCGACCGAGGAAATGTGGATGATCTTGATATTGGCTTTCTTTTCAGCCTCGTTGACAGCAAAGTTGATGTAAGCAGCCGGTGCGCATTCCAGCACCAGCATCGTCTCACCCGGCACCAGCATGCTGCCGCGTCTGAAGCGGTTTATCAATTGTGACTGGTAGGGGTCAATGCGCGTGATCACCTGGGTGGAGACCACCTGAGGCTTGATGCGGTCTTCCTGCTTCAGACCCAGCCGGTCCAGCACCACATGACCCGCTTCGATCACGGCCGCCTGGTTCAGTGAATGCACTTCGAACATGCCAAACTCGCGTTCAACGATCTGCGCGCCCGGCTTGGACTCGGTCGCTTTGACCGCGATATCCACTACACGAAACACCTCGTTGCCCGGCGCCATTTCTACGTACAGCGCTGCCATGCCCTCCACCGGCAGGTCACCCTGGGTGATGGTGCCGACAAAAGCGGCGTATTGCGCCTGCATACGGTCAATAAAACAGTAACAACGTAATGAGAAATCCTCTGCCATCCTGCCTCCTCGATCAATCGCCGGTATCCGCGAGCGCGATACCCAGCGGGGTTATAAACATCGGCCGGTCCGGAACCTGTGTCGGAATTCCGGTCACTTCCTCGATCACACCCGCCATACCCGGGAAAAGCGCAGTTCCCCCAACCAGGGTGATCGACCGCGGCGAATAACCGTGTAAATGCCGATCAATGATCGTACCGACCTTCTCCATTACCGGGCGTACCAGCGGGAATAAACGCGCCTGTTCCCGTCTGTCTTTCTTCAACTCCTCAGCCTGTTCAAAGCTGAGACCTGTCGCGCCGGCGATGACGAGGGAGAAGTGTGTGCCGCCGGTGGCTTCATCGGCGGTATACACCACCCTGCCATCCTCAACGATCGCTACCCCGGTCGTACCGCCGCCCACATCGACGATCACCCCATCTCGGATCCCCAGCACGTGGTTGGCAGCGGATGGTTCGTCGATAAGGTTGGGGCATACCATTCCGGCTGCTTCAACCACATTGGCAGTGGCGCGTACCTCAGTACGCGGCACTCCGGGTGGAAACCCGCTGGCAGCCCGTGTAAGACGCCGGCCAAGGCGTTCCTCCATGCGTTCTTTCAATGAACGCAGCAGGTTCACCGCTCCCCAGTAATCCACCACCAGCCCATCCCTCACCACCTGGGCAAACTGATACTCCCCGGCGAGCGGGTTACCGGATTCATCCAGCACCACCAATACCGTATATGCCGTGCCCAGGTCCACGCCCACCCGTAAGTTACCCTGCGGAATAGCGCTCAACCGTGGCGCGGTTCCATCCGGATTGAGATGGATGACTTGCTCAGCGCGGGAGAGCCAACCATTCAGGTCGGCACCCGCGGTCTTCCAGCCGGTTGTCACGAATTGAAACCCGGGTTATTTCTTGGCTTCTGATCCGCGCCCGCCGATGCTGCCCTTGCTGCTCTGTGGCAGGATCATTTCAACGTCCTGGTGAGGGCGCGGGATGACATGCACCGAAACCAGTTCGCCCACACGCTTGGCAGCTGCTGCTCCGGCATCTGTGGCCGCTTTCACCGCGCCTACATCACCGCGCACCATCACGGTAACGTAACCGCCGCCCACATACTCGGAACCGATCAGGACGACATTGGCCGCTTTGACCATCGCATCCGCAGCTTCAACAGCGCCGACCAGCCCTTTTGTTTCCACCATTCCCAACGCGATCAATGCAGTATCAAATGCCATTTCAAAATCCTTTCTCTATCTCTTATTAGTGTTTTAGAGTTAATATTTCCTGAACAACACTTCTCACCACTCGCTCGATCTCTTCAGGGGAAATGCCTTGCGGCGCAGCCCCCGGGGACAGAGCGGCCGGTGGAGGTGGAGTCGTCTCATAAGCCAGGCGCTTTACGTTGAAAAGATGGTACGTGGTGACGTTGTCACCCGTTATCGAGCCGCCGACACCGCCCGCGCCCAGGGTCAGTGAGGGGGATACACCAGTGGTCAGGCCGATAGCGCCCAAGGTGGACATGGTGTTCACCGCGATGCGAAAGACCGGTTTTTCCAGCCCAAATGCCATGATTACGTTCTCGTCTGTGGCGTGGATCACCAGGCTGTGACCGCGGCCACCAAACTGGATCAGTTCGATGCAGCGCTCGCAACCGGCTTCCCATCCATCCGCTTCGTACCAGCCGAGGACAGTGGTTAACTTTTCACGTGAGAGAGGTTCCTCACGACCAACGCGATTGAGCGGTGCCACCAGCACCCGTGTGCCGGGTGGAACAGCAAAACCAGCCATGGCAGCCAATGTGATGGCCGGTTTACCGACTGTGGAGGTGACCATCCCGCCTTCGGAATTGAAAAGCAGCCCGCGCAGGCGCTCGGTCTGGTCATCATTGGTAAAATACGCCCCCTCTCTGGTCATCAACTCACGCAAGCGTTGGGCAATCGGGCGGTCCGCCACCACAGCCTGTTCGGTGGCGCAAATGGTCGAACAATCGAACGACTTGCTGGCGACAATGTAGCGGGCAGCCTTCTCCACATCCGCGGAACGGTCCACGTAAACCGGCACATTGCCCGGACCGACCCCGTAGGCGGGTTTACCGGTGGAATGGGCTGCGCGCACCATAGGCGTGCCGCCAGTGGCGAGAATGAGCGCGATGTACTTGTGGCTCATCAATTCCTGAGTACCCGAGAGACTGACGCGCTGCATACAGGCGATCAAACCCGCAGGGGCACCGTTCTGTTCAGCAGCCCGCGCCATCAGCGCGGCTGCTTCGTAACTGCACTTCGCCGCTGATGGATGCGGCGCGATAATGATGGCATCGCGCGCTTTTACCGCGATGAGGATCTTGTAGATGACCGTTGAAGTGGGATTGGTGCTGGGGGTAAGCGCGGCTACCACACCCATCGGCCAGGCGATCTCATAAATGCGTTTTTCCGTGTCATGCCTGATGACACCCACCGTTTTAATATCCTTAATGCTGTTCCAAACGTTCTGGGCGGCAAATTCGTTCTTGAGGCGTTTGTGCGCGGGCACGCCGTAACCGGTCTCTTCATGCGCCATCTGCCCCAGGCGCTCAGCCGCGTTGAAAGCCGCAGCTGCCATGGCAGCGCAAACCCGGTCAACCTGCTCCTGTGATGCCTTCGACCACACCTTCCAGGCTTCAAATGCCCGGGTGGAAAGGTCGCGCGCTTCCTGGATGGATAACAGGTCCTGGTCCATGGTCTTCAGGTTTTCCTTAACTCTTGCGGAACGTGACCGTTCCGTCCACTTCCAACGAGTCGATCATCGCCATGATCACCGCGTCGACCGGCGTATCCTTGGTGATGTTGGTCTGGCGCGCGCTGGAACCTGCCGCGGTCAATACCAGGTCACCCACCCCGGCGTCGACAGTATCGACCGCAACGAAGGGTTTGCCGACGGGTGCGCCAAATTCATCCGTCTGGCGCACGATCAGCAGCTTGCGCCCGGTCAGTTTTTCATCTTTCACGGTGGAGACCGTGGTACCAACAACCCTGGCAATCAGCATTACTTCCTCCGTTAATAGGCTTTGGCTGGCGCTGAAGGCGCGGTCGGCTCAGCAGCAGCCTTATCCGCCTGGATGATCTTCACCCCTGCGCTGGCACCGATACGTGTTGCCCCCGCTGCAACCAACGCCTCAGCCTCTTCATGTGTGTGGATTCCGCCGGAAGCCTTCACTCCCAGGGATGGACCGACCGCGCGGCGCATCAGGGCGATATCGTGGACGGTCGCGCCCCCGCCGGAAAAACCGGTGGAGGTTTTTACATAATCCGCCCCGGCTTCTTTGGCCAACAGGCAGGCGATAACCTTCTCTTCATCGGTCAGCAGGGCGGTTTCAATGATCACTTTTACCAGGGCATGAGCAGCGTGGGCTGTTTCCACTACACCGCGAATGTCGCGGGCGACCAGTTCTGTTTCACCTGCTTTTAATGCCCCAATATTGATCACCATATCAATTTCGGTCGCGCCATTGTCGAGCGCGTTGCGGGTTTCGAAGGCTTTCACCTCTGGTGAGGTCGCGCCAAGGGGAAAACCGATCACCGTGCAGACCTTCACGTCAGAATCTTTAAGCAGGTCAGCGCACAACTTTACATGCGTGGGGTTCACACACACCGAAGCAAAATGATATTTCTTCGCTTCAAAGCAAAGCTGAGCGACCTTGTCACTCGTTGCATCCGGCTTGAGCAGCGTGTGGTCGATCATTCCGGCCAGCGAGCGGTCTTCCGGGATCACACCGACGGTGGAGGTCAGCCTTTCAGCCCCGGCGCTGACCACATGACCGGCGTTATCAAAGCAGGTTTTCACTTTTACACCGTCGGCTATGTCTGTTACACAATAAGCCCCGCTACCATTCGTCTGACGCTCTTCCTGCTCCATCATCACCAGCAGCACTTCGCGGGTGATGATCTCAACAAGGGTTTCAATCGTTTTCAAATCCGGTGTCATGCTGCCTTCCCATCCCTGCCATACTTTTTCTCGATCGCCATGATCTTATCCACCCGCTTGGCGTGCCTGCCTCCGCCAAAATCGGTTGCCAGCCAGGTGGTCAGGATCTGCTTGGCGAGATTATTACCGATCAACCCGGCGCCCAGTGTGAGCACGTTGGCATCGTTGTGTTCACGGCTGTTTACCGCCGTAGCATAATCATAGCACATGGCGGCGCGCACACCGGGTACTTTGTTGGCTGCCATACAGGATCCAATACCCGCGCCATCAATGACTACACCGCGCCAAGCCTTGCCTTCAGCCACCAGTGTTGCCACAGCCAGGGCGATATCCGGATAATCGACCGGATCTACAGTATTGGTACCGCAATCCTGCACTGTATAACCTAGATTGTTCAATTCTTTGATGAGCAGATTTTTGAGCTCCACACCACCGTGGTCTGTTCCAATGGCAACGACCTTGCGGGTTGTTGCATTTGGAGAGATGGAGCTACCCGCCGGTTTGACTTCCGGAGGCTTCGCGGTCTGAACCTCTGCGGCAAGGGCCGGGGCATTACCCGCTCCGAGCGTTTGACGCACGACCCTGGTCACAATTGCGTGGATTTCGTTATCTGAGACCGGACTCATCTACCCAGGAACTCCATGCTTGACGTTTCATTGTAAATGTTGGATAATGTAACTGGTAGTGACCACATTACCAGTGATCAAAAATATGATACCACTTTAAGAACAAATGTCAAGAACCATAGATCCATACAACGCTGTACCCAAGTACTATCAGCTTGCTTCTATTTTACGTCAAAAGATAGAAGATGGCGAATGGCAGCCGCGCTCGGCAATCCCATCAGAGCGCCAGCTTGAGGTGTTGTATCACATCAGCCGCACAACGATCCGTGAGGCGATCGACAGCCTGGTGCAGCAGGGATACCTGTACCGTGAGCACGGCCGGGGCACATTTGTATCTCCGCGCAAGTTACAAAAAGGCTGGATGGAACTAACCAGCTTTTCAGAGGATCTGCTCAAACGCGGGTTGCAGCCGGGGCAGATCATCCGCAACCTCTCACAGGTAATACCCCCGATAAGCGTATTGAAACGCCTGGAACTGGCACCGGGTAGCGCGGTTTTCTGCATTGAACGCGTCCGCCTGGCTGACGGTACGCCTATCGGGCTGCAAACCTCCTACCTGGCGCTGGGTCCTGACCAGCTGATCACCCTGGAGGAGCTTGAGGCGAGTGGATCGCTTTATCGCATCCTCAACGAAAAATTTAACATTCACCCCAGTGAAGCCGACGAGACGCTTGAGGTCACCCTCGCCACCCCGCAGGAAGCCGCTTTGCTGAACATTCCCACGGGTGCACCATTGCTTTTGAGCGAACGGGTGTTGTTTTCACAGGAGCGTCGCCCGATCGAGTATGTGAAGATCCTCTACCGGGGAGACCGCTATCAGTACTACACGCACCTAAAGAGACGCGATTAAGAAGTTATTGAGCACTATCCACGGCAGGAACCACGTAGGTAAAGAATTCCCTTCCCGGTACATCTGACGTATGGTACTGACTGACCCCATTCGGGTATATAGACATCAGTTTTTCCATCCCCTCAAAGTCATCTACCTTCACGAAGAAAAGCTTGGCGCGTGGGTCGCCCAGCGTAGCAGGCAGGTCATCCGGCCAGACCTGAAAATCGCTGCCCAGGTAACCGGCATTAGCCGCAACCAGGCGAGTATCCACCCAGTATGGAACCGCGACCACCCAGATCGTATCCGCTTGACCGTTCGATTTAATGAATTCCCTGGCGATTGCTCCCATTTGCGATGTATTCCAGGTAGCCGAGCGATACTGTTGCTGATATTGCCTAAAGACCAGGTCATGATTCTGGGCGGCAGAGACAGATATCAATACCGCAGCGAAAAAAATGACCACGAATCTGCCGCCAGTGCGGCTCACCGGTTGCCAGAGCGTGGATAATAAGGATTGCAGTGCGATCACTGCCACCAGGATAACCGGGATCACAGCTCCACCCGCGCGGCTTAATGAGGGGTTCTCATTTGGGAACGCCAGAGCCAGGATCGATGGCAGCATCAGCATGGGAATGGAAACCAGCAGGACGAGGTATTGCCAGTTGCGGCGGCTGATCCAGGCATAGATCAGAATCCCCACACCCAAAATGTAAAGCGCGGCGGTGATCAGATCCAACGCAGGACGGTTGATGACCGAGATGATCCACGTCTCACCATCCCGCCAGAATGGCATCGCTGCAGCTTTGACCAGGTTCTGCAGAAAAACGACAAAGGCAGAACCCTGGATCGCCTGCTCCGCGCCGGTCATACGGGTGGCCATGCGGTAAGCGAAGATCTCAGGGTACTCAATAGCGTAACGCAACAATGGAAGCGCGCCGATCAGCGCGAATATCACCACCACCCCTAAACCGCCCAGCGCGGCATCATTCTTTTTTATCCGGTTTTGTCGAGCCATGTAGATAACGAAGATGATGATGACTACCAGCGGCATGACGCGGAACGCCGAGTACCCCAACAACCCTAACCCGAGGAAAACCCCTGCAAGGACAAGGTCATTGCGCCTGGAAAGTCGTAAACCGCGCAACAGGTAAAACAGCACCGGCGCGACGAACACTGGGGTCAATACCAGACGCATGCCTGAACGCGCCAGGATGTTAGGCCACGAGGCGAACCCGACCAGCAGCATCGCCAGTAAGCCTGTCCAGCGATTACCCACTTCCTGACCGAGGAGATAGACATAAAACAGCGAAGCCAGAAAAGCCAGCGCCATTGAAAGTTTCAACACGGTGAAATTCATTTCCATGCCGAAAACTTTAACCAGAATGGCTGCCAGATAGAACTGAATCGGTTCCCGGCCTGAATTTCGCGGGAAGAAGATCGACAGGTTGCCGTTGACCACATCCTTCAGGTCTAGCAGCTTTTCTGTGTGGTCACTAGTCATTTCCAGGGGGACTGTAGCAATCTGGCTCAAGTGAAACCAGGCTGAGATAAGAAAAACGAGCAACAGTAAAAGGTGCCACCTGTTGATGCGCTGGCCCCCGATCCCTTCACTCAAAAACCCTGTAGTTCCATCGCTTGTGACAATATTTTTACTTTTTTCACCGGGCAGCCAGAAAGCCGCCAGCGCAGAAATGAAAGTGGCGATCCAAAGCAACACATTGAGGAAAGTGAATTGATTGCCGCTGAATAAAAAGAAAGTGAGCAGAAATAACGGAATAAAAATGATCAAAGGGACTCTGCGATACCTGAGGCTGAGTTGATCCGCTTCATCCGGCTTTACCGTGGGTAACTGCCAATCCTTCTTTATCAGTAGAAAGATGAGCAGACCCACCGCGAACACATAGAAAATGATTCCCAGGGCAGGTTGCGCTGAGCCGGGCTCGAAAAAACGTTGCCCCAGCAATGCCAGCAGAAGCACCGGGATCACCCGCCATGGAAAACGGGTATTAGCGTTCCCCTGATCTTGCGCCTCTTCCGGCTTATCAGGAAGCGGTAGAATCGGCGGCTTGGCTGCTTCACCGCGCAGGATGCGGCGCAGGTCAAGTCGTTCTTTAAGGTAATCCAGCAGGCTGGGTTCATCCATGATTTCGCTTTATCCTGTTGATTTCTTGCGGGTGATGTAAAAGGTGTACACACCATCCGGCTGTATCGATGATTCTTCGTACACCCCACGTGTGATGCGTTCAGTAATAAACAAATTCCACTTCGCAGGAACAAGGATCCACCTGCGCAGGAACCAGTGGCAGATCAAAGACGGCAGACCAATATAATGCCCCCACTCCAGCACATGCTGTGAACGCGGCGAGAAGTAATCCCACCAATCCAAGATCTCAAACCCGGCTGCGTCCAGGCGCTGCTGCCAGGTGGAATGATCATCACAATGTTGATGACGAGAGACGCGGTCAAAGAAACGACGATAGAGATCGCCCAGCGGTTTCAAGCGAATCCGATCGAAAAACCTGCCAATGGAGAGTGTGGATAGAAAGCGGTGGTTGGGCACACAAAAAACAAAGGTCGCACCCTGTTTCAATACCCTGGCGAGCTCGCTGAGCACGGGATCCAGATCCGGGATATGCTCAAGCACGGAGTTACTGACCGCGCTGGAAAAATAATCTGCCGGATATGGGATCGAGTTTGCCGCTGCTTCGATCGTTTTTTGGTAAACGCCGCGTTGTTCAGCTTCGCGCAGAGGTCCCGGCCATGGATCAAGACCTACTTCGAGACGACGGTCAAACGCCAGCCCGGCAAAATGGCCGTCCCCGCAGCCCAGGTCAAGGGTTGGCGCGGGAAGTTCGATGTTCCCGTAAAATCGGGCTTCGACCGCGCGTAAAACACCTCTGAAGTAAGGCAGTGATGAGATCTGCGGCCATAGGTGATCAAGCGGTGAATTCCTTGCTTCCAGCGGGGTATGACGTTCTCGGCTCATCCAATCTCCGGTTTCAACAAGTATTTTCATCTAAGTCAGTCAATACTCAGCGAGTATTATAAACGGTTTGATTGACCTAAAAAAAACAAACCCCGCCGATAAGATGCGGCGGGGTAAAGTTGTGCACGAGAACCTATCTTGCCATCTGGGCGAGCGCCTGTAAAATGCTGCTGGCTACAAGCGTGCCAGATTGCGCACGGTATCCCTGGTTACCCACCCGGCTGCCTGCCATCACAGCCTGCAGAATGGCTTCAATACCTGAAGCGCCGGATTGCTTGGCAGCCATATAAGCCATACCCGCCTTGAGAAGCTTGGCGATGTCAATTTTGCCGGATTGGGCTCCGCTTGAAGCACTTGATCCTGATGATCCTCCCAGTAATGAACCCAGCAGGTCTCCCATCGGATCGGCGTTTGAGGCAGCGCCGGTGTTCTGGCCGGCTCCACCGAGGAGCGCACCCATCAAATCACCCATGCCCTGGCTGGCCGGTTGTTGCTGTTGCTGTTGGGGTGCCCCCATCAATCCGCCAAGGAGCGAACCCAGCAGATCACCTGAAGCAGGTGCAGCAGATTGCTGTTGCTGCTGCTGAGGAATGGCGCCGCCCAGCAAGGCACCCAAAAGATCAGCACCTGACCCGCTACCGTAAGTGGCTTGTGCCTGTGACTGCAGCGTCTTGGGGGCAACTTTACTCTGCGTGCCCATCAAGGCTTGCAGCAGGGTCACCGCGTTATCAGGGGTGACGGTCTTCTTCCCCTGCATTTTTACCGCGGCTTTTTGCAAACCTTCAGCATACAGCTTGGCGGAACCGCTCTGGCTGGCTGATTGCAGCTTGCTGCTGGCGTAGGCGAGACGTTCAGACGGCATGGCCGTGTTCTTTTCCTGCATAGCCTTTGTGATGACATCGAAAATCTCGACCATGTTCGTCCCATGATCGTGATTGTATGTATCAGCCTGGTTTAATGCCTCCTTATTCTCAACCATGGTGTTGACAACGCTGCCAAACAATTGAGTGAGATCTACACTTTTTGTAGCCATATTTTTTCCTCTCCCTTATTTTTGTTTATCAAATTATATCCCTTTTATTGACAAAACCGGTTGTCAATGATATCCTTATGGCAATCACTTATTCAATGTTTGAATATTTATACTATGACTAATAATATTGAATTCCTGCCCACATCTGAATACGCGCTCCTCGGCTTCCTCACCGAGGGTCCTTCGCATGGCTATGACCTGCACAAACTATTGACCGATCCGCAAGGGATTGGCATGATCTGGGGTGTGAAGATCGCCAACATGTACGCCCAACTGGAGAAGTTAGCCCGCAAAGGGCTGATAATTGGGAAAGTCCAGACCAATCCGCAACGGCCGGCTCGAACAGAATTTTCGCTGACCGCTGCAGGCCGGAAGGAATTTGAGCGATGGCTGTACCAACTGGTCGAGCATCCCCGCGACTTCAGACACGAGTTCATGGCACGGCTGTATTTTCTCTCCCGCTGCAAACCAGGTGAACTGCAAAAACAGATCGATCGACAACTTGAAGTTTGTCAACGTTGGCTGACAAACACCGTGGAAAAGGAAGAACAATTGTCGCAGGAGGGCAGTTTTTCCAGGTTGACCTTCCACTTTCGCGTTTCCCAGATCCAGTCGATGGTCGATTGGCTAAACTGGCTTAAAAACCAACCCTTACAACCCCATCAAAACGAGGCGAACAATGAAACGAATTACTAGTATGGCAATATTATCAGTAGTGTTGATAAGCTTACTTGCTGCGTGCGCAGCTCCCTTACCAACCGAAGCTCCAGTAATCAACGAAACTCCAGCAACAGCGGTACCTGAAGTGATCGAGACAGCGGTACCGACAACAGAACCCGCCATGGAAAAGATATCGGTGACCGACGCGCTGGGCAGGACCATTGAATTTGATCAGTTGCCCACCCGTATCATGATCGTGGGAAAGGCGGCCTTCATGCTCCTTGACGCCGCATACCTTTTCCCTGAGGCTCCTGAACGGATCATCGCCTATGAATTGCGCTCTCAAACTGGTTTGGATTTTGTTAAAACTGTCTATCCGGGAGATGGTTCAATGACCGTGATCGAACAGGATTCCGGTCCAGAACAGATCGCACCGCTCAACCCTGACCTGGTGATGATGAAAGCTTACCTGAAAGAGCAATTGGGCGACCAGGTTGAGAAGCTCGGTATAAAGGTAGTGTACCTTGACCTGGAAACCCCCGAACAGATCAACAAAGATATCCAAACACTCGGCCAGATCTTTGGCAACACCGAAAGGGCAAATGAATTAACGGCCCTTTTTGACCAGTCTAAAACAAAAGTAACGGATATCACCAGTAAAATTTCAGATGAGGAAAAACCATCAACGCTGGTGCTGATGTACTCTGACAAAGGCGGCGAGGTCGCTTTCAGTTTTCCCACCTTGAACTACTTCCAGACAACAATGGTTGAAATGGCTGGCGGTATACCCGTTTGGAAGGATCTTCCTGCCGATGGTTGGACGGTAGTTACAATAGAACAGATTGCCGCGTGGAACCCTGACGCCATTTTCATCATCCACTATCAAGGGAAAGCTGTCGAAGTGGTGGAAAACCTCAAATCCGATGCCAACTGGAAGCTGCTGGATGCGGTGCAAAATGACCGGCTTTACGCTTTCCCGCTCGATTTTCAAAGCTGGGATCAACCCGACACTCGTTGGACGCTTGGTCTCTCCTGGATGGCGGCAAAACTACATCCCGATCTCTTCCCAGGCTTTGATGTGATTGAGGAAGCCAAAGCTTTTTATCGGGACTTCTACGGCTTGAACGATAGCCTTATTACGGATAAAATCATTCCTTTGATCAAAGGTGACATTCAGTAAATTGAGAGGGTACACGAAATTCAACTTGTGAAGCAACATAGACCGTTCTTTGTCGTCCTTCTAATATTGTTACCGTTACTGGTTTTGGGTATCTCCGTCTTCATCGGGAGGTACCCAAAGCCCTTATTCATGCCCATATCCGTTTTGTTCAACGACGAACTTGGCCGGAACCTGGTTTTGAACCTGCGTATACCCAGGTTGTTCACCTCCGCGTTACTGGGGATGTCTCTGGCAACCGCCGGAGGAGTGATGCAAATGCTGTTCCGCAACCCGCTGGTGGAGCCGGGTTTCCTCGGTGTTACCCAGGGTGCCGGGTTTGGCGCGGCTTTGAGCATTCTCTTCCTATCCACTTCCCCACTGTTGGTTGAGCTATCGGCTACCGCCTTCGCGGTGATTGGACTATTGTTTTCTTACTATATTGCCCGACGCGTTCGTTTTGGCGGGTGGGTATTGCGGCTGGTGTTATCCGGCATCGCGGTTTCTGCGCTCTTTTCAGCAGGGCTCGGTATTCTCAAGTATATGGCGGATCCCGCCTCGCAATTGCCTGAGATCGTCTTCTGGCTACTGGGAGGGCTCTGGTCGGTAACCTGGAGTGATCTTTTGTACATCCTGCCAGTAGTGGTGATCGGCCTGGTGATCATTTTTCTGATGCGATGGCGGCTGAATTTACTGTCTTTGAGTGACGAAACAGCTTTCTCGCTGGGTGTCTCGGTCGGACGGGAACGCGCACTGCTGCTGGCGGCGAGTGTAGCAGTGACCGCGGTGGTGGTTTCAGTAGCGGGTATTGTCGGCTGGATAGGGCTGATCATCCCGCACATTGCGCGCCGCATTGCCGGTGCAAACGCTGCCGCTTTCATTCCGGTGAGCATGTCATTAGGTGCTGTTTTCGGCATCGTGAGCGATGACCTCGCGCGGACGCTGATGATGGGTGAAATACCATTGGGGATCATCACCTCATTGATCGGCGCAGGAGTTTTTCTGATCATGATGACCTCGCGTAGAATGAGGATCTCAAGATGACATCCGATATCCTCCAGGTTAATGACATCACTTTTATGTATAACACCACGAATCAGGCGGCTTTGAAAAAGGTTTCCTTTGGGATCCGCCCGGGATCAGTGACGGCTATACTGGGACCCAATGGAGCGGGTAAAACCACTCTGCTTCACCTCTTATTGGGGTTGCACCCCCCGTCAAGCGGCTCGGTCCTGCTCAATGAAAAGCCGCTCAAGCAATACTCACGTCATGAACTCAGCCAGCACATCGGTCTTGTTCCACAAACCGAGTACGTCCCCTTTGCCTACAGTGTGCTGGAGTATGTCATTCTTGGCCGTGCTCCGTATCTGGGTCCGCTTGACATGCCGGGTGATGAAGATCTGCGTATCGCGCAGGAAGCCTTGCGAGAGGTCGGTATTGGTCATCTTGAAAATCGCGTGATCCCTGAATTGAGCGGCGGAGAATTGCAGCTGGTGCTGCTGGCGCGCGCTTTGTGCCAGCAACCCTCGGTTCTGTTGCTGGATGAACCCACATCTCATCTTGATCTGGCTAACCGCAACCACACATTACGCATCCTGGATCGTTTACGGCGCAACGGCACCACCATCATTTTCAGCACACATGACCCTGAGGCGGCTGCCCTCATCGCTGACCACCTGGTGCTGATGCGCGCAGGCGAAGTGCTGGACTCTGGTGATCTGGAGCAGGTATTTACCTCAGAAATCCTCAGCCGGGTGTATGGAACAAGTGTTGAGGTGATCCCTATCAATGGTTTACGGGTGGTCAAATCCATGGGGAGGCTGGAAGGGTGAAACCCGGTCACATCATCCTGCTATGCGGCAGCAGCGGCGCTGGAAAAACAACCACTCTGTTGAAATTACTGGAATTGCTGAAGTCGCACAATCTTGATTGCCGGGGTGTACTCTGCCCACCAGGGTTTACAAAAGCGGATAAAACTCACATCGAGATCATGGACGTGGCATCAAATGAAAAGCAGCTGTTGGCTGAGCTAAATCGTGATCAAACCACACGCCTGGCCACCACCACATGGAAACTGGATCCGGCTGCGGTTGATTGGGGCAACCAGGTCTTGACCAAGTCGACTCCGTGCGATGTATTATTCGTGGATGAAATGGGGCCGCTTGAATATGAGCGTGGTGAAGGACTGACCGAAGGGTTTAAAGCGTTAGAAACTCGCGCCTTTCAACTCTCGCTGGTCACGATCCGCCCCTCCCTGCTGGAGAAAGCTCGACTGCGCTGGCCGGACGCTCAGGTGATCCAGGTCGCCCGAGAAAACCAGGCCGCAATCATCGATCAACTGATCAAGATAGCACTCGGAGCATCTTGAAAACGGATGCATTGCAACTTATTCATCCACGCTGCGTAAATGGTTTATCATGAATCAAATAAATAGACTCTTACATAGCATCCCGATTCCCGGAAGAAAAAGAAAGGTCGGACTGGCCTTAAGCGGTGGATCCACGTATGGAGCCGCTCACGTGGGTGTGATGCAGGTGCTGGAAGAAAACGGCATCCGGCCGGACATCATCGCCGGTACCAGCGCCGGAGCGCTAGTCGGCGCAGCATATAGCGCTGGTGTACCATTGAGCGAGATCGAAACACTGTTTCGAACAATGGGCTGGCCGTCGCTTTTGAAAATTTCCATTCGAAATTCCCTCTCCATATTCGACACACAACCGATGGAGGATTTTTTACGTAAAAAGATCGGTGATATTGAGTTCAAAGACCTGAAGATCCCCTTCGCGGCAGTCGCTTGTGACATCGAGACGGGAGAAAAAGTGGTACTCAACTCTGGTCCTTTAGCCCCGGCCGTACGCGCCAGCGCGGCTATTCCGGGGCTGTTTTCACCGGTAGAGATCAACGGACGCCTTCTGGTGGACGGCGGGATCGTGGATAACCTCCCAATCGAACAGGTATACACGATGGGTGCTGATTACGTGATTGCCAGCGATGTCTCAAAACACGGTACTTTAAACAAGAAACTGGAGAACCCATTTGAAGTTCTACTAGCCATGACGTATATCATGCAGGCGCGTGCAGCCCTACCTAATGAGGATGAATGTGACTGTTACATCCGGCCACATGTCACACAATACTCTTCCTGGGGATTTAAAGAGGTTCCTCAGTTGCTTGAAGCCGGGCGGCAGGCTGCCCTTCCGAATATTCCCAGGCTCAAACGAAACCTGCGGATTAAATAGACTCGCAACAATCTCCTCAACCGAATTCCACATAGGAGTTTAAACAAAATGGATGGTCCAAGTCACGACCATCCATTTCGAGGTTTCCCCCTGCAGCGAAGAGATTATCTACCTCGTGGAGGTAGAAAAAGAATTATTATTGCTCCTTCTTATTTCCGTTGAATAAAGATAAAAACAAATCAACAACCTCAGGATCATAAGCTTTTCCGGAGTTGTTGAGGATCTCCTGTATCGCCTCTGAATGGGTCCGTTTCTCCTGGTAGGGGCGTCCTTCGGTCATGGTGGAGTAGGCATCAACCACAGCCAGGATCTTACCGCCGAGGGGGATCTGATCACCAGTAAGCCCTTGAGGATACCCGGTGCCGTCCACTCTTTCGTGGTGTGTCAGTACCAATGGGGCAATACTCTCGAGTCCTGATACACCGCGTACGATCTGCGCGCCAATTTCAGGGTGCATCTTCATGACCTCCCACTCCTCATCAGTGAGCGGCCCGGTTTTCTTAAGGATGGTATCCTCCACACCGATCTTGCCAATATCATGCAATAAGGCAGCCCAGCACAGTTCCCGCGTCTCTCTAACGGAAAACTGGTAATGGTTTGCCATCTGTTCCGATAATGAAGCCATCAATTTGCTGTGGGAGGCGGAGTGCAGGTCGCGTGTCTCCAGGGTTTTGGAGAGTGCGATCACTGTTTCGATCGACAAACTTTCAAGCTGGTCGCTCATTTGAGCGCGGTGGATTGCGTTGGAAAGCTGGTCTGAGATGAGGTCCACCATGTAATAAGAGTCCTCCGAAAGAATTTGATTGCCGTTGGAACCTTTTTGACCTAAGATCAAGACCCCAATTCCACGGGATTCAATTTTCAGAGGGATGATCCAGGATTTTTCAGATTCTTTTATCCCCAGACTGGCTTTTTCAAGCGGGCTGAGGTGTTCGTGCGCAAGCAGCAATCTCAGGTGGTTGTCAGGATCGAGCAACCTGGAATAGACCCCTTCAGCGACGGAAGGCTCAAAGATCGTTCCATTCAAATGGAATGGCTCCGTTCGTGAATATTCCGATTTACAGTAATAACGTCCGTTCAAGTCCATCAGGATAATACGGCAATAATCGACCTCAAGAATGTCGACGATGTAACCGGAAGCGTTTTCAACCAGATCCTCCAGTGTATCTGACCCCATCAGAAAATGGCTCAGGTCAGAAAGACTGACCCATTTTTCCTTTATCAGGGGCGGCATCGCACGACCCTTCCGTCTATATGATTGCGCAATTCCATCAACAAATTGAGTCATCAACAAGACCCTTCAAAACAATAAATTATACGCTCGCGAAAAACGCTCGCGCGGATTAGCAATTTAATAAATACTTAATCAGCGATCGTCACGGAAGGTCGTGACATTGCGGAATTCATCTGGCGGGCGAATTCAGCCAGGGTGGTGACGCGGATCGAAGAGATCCTGCGGGTTTCTTCTGCGCCCAGATGAAAAGCTTCTCCACCAAATCCGTTCCGAATGGCCATTCCGGGATTGGACAATAGCAGTTTGCGGAATTTTTCATTGACCACGGCTGCGGTCAAAATTTTACTGTATTCGCGTTCCTTCTGTAAAATGCTGTCATCATGATGATGATAATCTGAAAAGATGTTACTCATTGTTGTTCTCCTTTATCTTGTCCTTTGCTTTTCCACCTAACGACCACAACAACCAGACGATCCCGATGAAGATCAGTAGATCTCCTGCGCTGAAGGCAACCCTGTAATGGATCCAATCCGGAAGGGTAAACCGGTCTGAGAGGAACCATAAACGGGTCATTTCCGGGTTCAGCAAAATATCCTTGCTGAAACCAAGCCGTTCACCGACCTTCCAGGAAGGTTCAGCAGCGGGAAACAATTTTTGTACCATCGCCGGGCTGATTGGCATCCAACCGCCATTCAACAGGATCACCCCTGCGTTGAGCAGGAAACCGGCTGTTACTGGCCAAAAACTGGTTTTGCGGATGTTAAAGATCGAAAAAGCGATCAGGATGATGAGCGAGCTGATGAAGAGAATTGATGCTGTTCGATCGGGGATGCGAGAGCGGGTGGCTGGTAAAAAGAAAATCAGAAACTGAGGAATGAAAGCCAGCAGCACCAAACCCGGCGCTCGAAGGTCGTACACTCTGTAGTTCTGCTTGTTTATCCATGCTCTGCCCAGACCGAGGATCAATCCTACTAGGACGGCGGTGACAAGGACCATTTATGGTCGATTATCCACCGACAGAGCCGGTGCACATGGGGGCGCCAGCTGCAAGGACGAACAAAACAAGGGTGAAGATGAATACGAACAAGCGAACCTTGCTGCTCATCTTGCCAGAGAACAGTACAACATTGCGGGACAGTGTTTTCATGAGAGACTCCTTTTGATATAAAGTTTTTTATACCTGATGATTATCTCAACAGGCAGGATGCAAAACAGGATGCAAGCCAGACTAATCTATGCATTATTGATACCAAAATCACACACAAGCCGCGCACAGACCATTAATCAGCCTTTCTTTTTAAAAAAGGATGACTTTCCATTCAATTCAATAAAAAAATGAAATTATAAATTCAACTTCAGTGCTGCATTAATGAGTTAAATAATTTGATGGTCTGCGGGGAAGGTTCGATGTCGAGATCTTTCTTTAGGATCGTTCGGCACCTCTCAAACTGACGGACAACCGCTGGACGGTCATCCAGGGCAGAGTATGCCAGCATTGCGGATCGATAAACTGCTTCATTATAATTATCTTCCTCCAAAGCTCGGTTGGCAAGGGCAACCGCCTGGGAATAATTGCCTGTTTTCATATACAGGTTGCTCAATTCGATCGCTGCGTTCATAAAAGCCTGATGATATTTTTCTCGCGCAATGATAACCCATTCCTGGTCAATTTTGGGCAGGAATCCGCCATGATAGCTGGTGAGCGCAGCGCGATAATGGGCGATCTGATCTTCTATTTCTGTGGATTTCTTCGCATTGGCAAGCTCAGTCTGGAAAATATCGACGTCATATTCATAATCCAGAGAGCGGTTAAAACGATAGTACTCTTCGTCGTATGAGATCGAGTCCGATCCCAGAGCTTTTCTCAACCTGTAAATGGTATTCTTAAACCGCAACTTGATCGTATCGCGGTCAGCATCCGGCCAAAACGCCTCACCGATTTCCTCCTTCGTCACGCCTTCTGGATGCGCCAGAATGAAGAAGAAAAGATCACGCACTGCCTGGGTTTTCCAGTCTCTAGAGGTGATCGATTTACTTCCCACTTTTACCTGCATGCGCCCAAACCCCCTGATGACCAGTTTTGCGTTGGCAAATTCAACCGCTGAACTATGTCGCCGGATCACCCGATGGATGATGGGAAGCTTGTTCTCAAATACTTTTACCTCTGTAAGCAATTCACTGATTCCGTGTGTGGTTTCTGATCCATCAGCCAAATCCTCCAGTGTGTGCTTGAATTCCATAGCGATCTGGATAAGCGTCTGGATCTTATTACGGTCTGGGACAGGAATAAGCAAATTTAAAATTTCATCCGGAACATTTGCCCGATTTTTATGTATATGCGCTATTGCACGATAAACAGAAGCCTTATACGCTTCTGACTGGAAACCGGCAGCGATAAAGTATTCTTCAATCTCCCTGAACGCCTGTTCAAGTTGGTCTGTGCTTCCAGTATGCAAATTCAATGCATGTTGTTCAAGAAGGCACAGGTTTTGTTCATACTTGGATCCACTCTTCTCCACTTTATCCATCGCAGACGCGATCAGTTTTTGGGATGCGTTGAAATTTTCTGCCAGCCTCTCAAGCACCGCATTCGCCAGTGTGAGATAAATATCCAGGGAGAGATCACTGGTTTTTTCCAGGATCATTGCGGCCTGTTGGTAGGCGAGCCTGGCCTCTTTTATTGCTCGGACATCCCGGTAGATATCTCCCAGCCCGGTGAGAATATAGCCTTCGACACGCGGATTGACTGCCAGACGCGCGTAAGTTAAGGCTTTTTCGAGCGTGATAACCGCCTGTTCATACTGGCTGAGCTGGTGCTTGAGCGTGCCAATATTATTGAGGACATTCGCCTGCCACAACGGGTTTTGAATCGCCTGCCAGTAGTCCAGAGAATCGGTCAGGCATTTTTCCACCTGCTCCAGGTCGCCGCGGGCGTTATACACCACACTAAGATCGGTTAACACTTTGGCTGCATCCGACTCCAAGCCCAGGTCCTGGAAGCGACGATAGGATTCACGCAGCTTCCACTGCGCGTCATTTAAATCCCCATTCTGAAAATGCACCAGCCCTTCAGCGCGTAACGCCTCAGCGTAATTTTGCGGGGCGCCAAAGGGAGGCCGGGTCAATTCACTGGCGTCCTGTGCGTCTTTGAGAGCAAGTTCGTAGTGCCCCAGGTGGCGATTGATCGCGCTACGCCGGATCAGAGCCGCAGCAAGCTCTTCACCGGCCCCTGATCTTCGTAGATCACGGATGGCTTCATTCAACAGTCCAAGGCTGGATTTATAATCGCCTCGCAGCATAGCGATCGAACCGCGGATGGATTTTAACTCCGGGCGTGACTCCCCCAGCGCGGCAGGCAGCGCATTCAGCCAGTCACTGAGGGTAACCAGGCGTCCTGTGAGGATCATGGAAGGGGCAGCGCGGCGGATCATCTCGATCTGCTGTTCCGGCGTTCCGATCCTGAAGTAGATTGCGATGGCCCGTTCCCACTCCTGGATGCTCTCGTAATACAAGGCCAGTTCGGTCTCTATGCGACGGGATTCATCAGGGCGCTCAACGCGCATGCGGTTTTGTAAGAAATCGCGGAACAGGTGATGATAGCGCAAGAAAACCGTTTCATCACCCACGGGCAGCACGAAGAGGTTATCGCGTTGAATGCGATCGATGACCTCATCCCAATTTTGCCCTTCCAACCCGAGCGCTTTTCCAACGATCTTTTCGCACAAGCGTGAGTCAAACTCTTCGAGCAGAGAAGTGCGCAACAGGAAACTCTGCATGGCTTGGGTCTGCCGGTCGAACACCTGTTGGGTGAGATACTCGTAGATGCCTACACCTGATACTTTTTCTATACGGGAGCGCTCTCCCGACCCTTTAGGAGCCAGCTGAGCAGTCAGCAGCAAACCGGTGATCCAGCCTTCCGTTCGTTCGATCATTTCCGCAGCTTTTTCATCGGCAATGGTCTGATGGTAATTCACCGCCATCAGTTGTTTGATCTCCTCCGGCAGGAATGCCAGTTCCTCAAAGCTGAGGCCGTCAACCTGTGACCTCGCTACCAGCAGGCTCAGATCAGGAAGGGTAAGCAGGGTTCGTGAAGCGATGATGAAATGGCAGTTCTCCGCGCACTCCTGAATAATGCGGTTGACGAATACCTCGATCGGTTTGCTATCCCGCACCAGGTGGTAATCATCCAACACAAAAATGAAGTGTTCATTGATGTTTTCATAGGCGTCATTGACGATGGCAGAAATGACGGGTTCCAGGTTCATCCGGTCCTGGCTCAGATCGGCCAGCGCGGCTTGCGCCATATAACCAAAAGCGGGGAACTTGCCCTGGATCGCGGCGATAAAATGCGCGACAAAGCGCTTGGGATCGCTATCCAGCGAATCCAACGCGTACCAGCAAACCGGTGCCTGCGTATGATGGGAAAAGTCGACCAGGAGTGAGGTTTTACCGTACCCCGCTGGCGCAGCCAGGATCAACAGTTTGAGATCCAGCACATCATCAAGGATGGCCAGCAGACGCGGACGCGAAAGAATCTCGCTACGGCGCCGCGGAATCAGCGTTTTCGTGCGAATAACTGGAAACTCTACCATGGCATTACTTAAATATAACCCAGTATATACACTTAGGTCTTAACAAAAAAGTCTAGGGATTTAATAACAAAAAAGATAAGAATCAAATATCGACTCTTATCTTTTTATTTGAGGATAAAAGAATCAAAAGCCTGCAGGAGGGGGGGTTGTGATGACTGGTTGCCCTGCAATCGGACCAAGGTACCGGTCGCTACCAAATGCCAGGATCGGAATGAAAATGAAGGGGAGGAATATAAGCCCCAGGCCGAAACCGGTTCCCTTGCCAAACACCTTGGCCAGGTCCAACAGGATTATCACACCGATAACCACGTTGACAACCGGTACAAACATCAGCAGCAGCCACCACCAGGGTCGACCTACGATCTCGAGTTCGACCAATATGTTGTAAATAGGGATGATCGCTGCCCACCCGGGTTTACCAGCTTTAACGAAAACGCGCCACATACAGTAAATATAAAAAGCAATCACAGCCACGTAAAGCAGCGTACCAAACACACCTAACTCACCACCATATTCGTAGTCCATTCCGCCTCCTTTATAGATTATGATATAGTGTAGCAAGAAAGAAATGCTATGTCAACTATTTAGACCGTTTAAATCCAATTAGTTTGAGTCCAAATGACCATTTTCCTATCCAAATTCCTGCCGCTGTTCCTCTACCCCACCGGGATGATCACCCTTCTCATCTTCCTGACGCTGGTGTTCTGGAAGAAACGCCGCCTGTCACTGGCATTCCTGGTCCTGGCGTTCCTGATCCTGTTGATCGCGGGGAACAAATACGCCGCCACAAGTCTGGCCCGTACTCTGGAGTGGCAGTACCCGCCCCTCCCTGAAGGGAGCAAAGCGGATGTGATCGTGGTGCTGGGCGGCGGCACAGAACCTGACGTGGCGCCGCGCAGCATGGTGGAGGTGAACGCCTCCGGCGACCGTGTGCTCTACGCTGTGAAACTCTACCAGGATGGCACCGCTCCGATTGTTCTGCTCAGCGGAGGAGATATTGACTTTCTGTACGACTCCCCCTCTACGCCGGCGGATGACATGGCCACGCTGATGGAAATGCTGGGAGTGCCGCGCGAGGATATGTTGATCCAGAATGCTTCATTGAATACCCAGCAGGATGCCGAATTCAGCTGCAAATTGATCAAAGAACAAGGGTTTAAGTCGATCATCCTGGTTACTTCGGCTTTTCACATGCCGCGTTCCGTCGCCCTGTTTGAATCGCAGGGCTGCCCGGTCATTCCAGCCCCAGTGGATTTCAGCATCACCGAAGACAGCTGGGAAACCCTCACCCACCCGAATCTGCAGGAATTTTTGATCAACCTGCTGCCCTCTTACACGCATTTATCCACAGTGACCAAAACGATGAAGGAATACTTCGGGATGTGGTATTACCAGCTTTCAGGAATTCTGTAAGTCGGTCAACCTTCCTGCGAGCGATGGTTAGAACCACATTATTCCACGATCCCGGCTCTAAATCCTAATCAATATCCTCTACAAGTTCAGATTTTTATTTTTGACACCTGTCAACCAGATCTATACCATCAGCTTGCGGATCTGCGAACTAAGGAAGTCCAGATCCAAACGGTAATGATCGCCAGCAATACTGTGCCTGCCGGGAAATGCTGAATCGTATTCACCCGTTAAGACAGGTATTACATTCTTCCTGTTTTGTCAGACAAGCGCTACATTAGCCTTGTAATCAATTTTTTTTCATGCTATTATCAACTTAGCGAAGCTGGAAAAGCAACATACGGCAAGATATCCGCCATTTATTAAATGACGTAAGTTTTTTATTTCTTATCGTTAATATGAAAGCGAGGTGATACACCGGACGCAATTCCAATTCCCTTACAAAAAACAAACGCATCTCAAGTTCTCACCCTACATCTAATACTGTTTGAACACTAAATTGGGGTGACAAAATTCGTAAGGCGAAACAAAAATCTAAGAAAGACAGGACATACCATGATCAATCCTCATCCAGGACTCCCAGAGCTAGAGTATGTAAAACCCGCCAGCCTTTCAGAGGCGTGCAAGTTTTTGGCGGAACACGAAGGAGTCGCCAGACCTTTCTCTGGCGGCACTGATTGCTTTGTCAGGTTGCGTGACGGGGTAATGAAACTTGATTACCTGGTCGACATCAAAGGGTTGGAAGGTACAAAAGAATTATCTTTCGATGCCAGGAAGGGTCTGACGATAGGCGCTGCTGTGACGATGAATCAGGTGGCCAGAAATAAGGACGTGATCAAGTATTACCCCAACCTCGTCCAGGCGGCTGATTCAGTTGCCAGTTACCAACTGCGCAACCGCGCCACTGTAATTGGAAATATATGCAACGCCTCCCCCGCTGGAGATACCATTGGTACCTGCCTGGTGCTGGATGGTGTTCTAAATGTAGTGGGACCTGAAGGGAATCGGACTATCCCTTTGAACTCCTTCTTCCTGGCCCCCGGCCGCACCGTACTCAAGGCTGGCGAGGTGGTCATCTCGATCACCCTTCCCCCGCCCCACGCCGGTATGGTGGGTGTGTACAAGAAGTTGGGACGCAACGTTATCAGCGATCTGTCCATTGTGGGTGTCACCGTAATGGGCTATCCGAACAGCAAGTCACCTTCCGGTTACGCCTTTCGCATTGCCCTGGCCTCCGTTGCACCAGTACCCATGGAAGCATTGAAAGCTGAGGCCATTCTCTCTGAAAAGAAGATCACAGCCGAAACGATTGCTGAAGCGGCAGAAGCTGCCATGAACGCGGTTACACCAATCGATGATGTGCGCGGTTCAGCGCGTTATCGCAAGTACATGGTTCGTAACCTCGTCCGCGAAGCACTCACAGAAGTGTGGGCAAAATTAAACAAATAGCCCCGGCTGTTTGCATATTACAGGAGGAATCGATGTCTTATTCAAGAATTACGCTCACCGTGAACGATGTTTTGGAAACGGTGGATGTCCCGCAACACATGACCCTGCTCCAGATGCTGAGAGAGAAGCTTTCGCTCACCGGAACCAAGAACGGCTGCACTGCCGGTGAATGCGGCGCCTGCACCGTGATGATCAACGGTGAACCAGTGAACAGCTGCATGGTACTTGCCGCCGAATGCGATGGCGCTAACATCCTCACCGTGGAAGGACTTGCCAAACAAGGCAAACTCAGCAAGCTTCAGGACACCATCATCAAAACCGGTGGAGTGCAATGCGGTTTTTGCACCCCCGGTATGCTGATCTCCGCAACCGCCCTGCTGAATCGTAATCCCCACCCCACGGAGACCGAGATCAGAGAAGCACTGGTAGGTAACCTGTGCCGCTGCACCGGCTACTACAGAATAGTTGAAGCTGTCAAAGAAGCGGCTGGTCAGTAAGCCTTCCGACACAGTAATAGATCAATAACAGGAGAAATCCTTAAAGGAGCCGAAATATGGCAAACGCTAAATCAAAAGCAAAAAATCCAACTGTGGTCGGCGCGAGTGTCCCGCGTAACGATGTTCTGGAAAAAGTAACAGGTTCAGCGACCTACCTCGATGATATCCAGTTCGGTAACAATTTACTTTACGCCCGCGCAGTTCGCAGCCCGCACCCGCACGCGCTCATCAAACGCATTGACACCAGTAAAGCAGAGAAATTCCCCGGCGTAAAAGCCGTTGTGACCGGAAAAGACTTCCCGGAGCGCATCGGCCTTTACCTTAAAGATAAAACGATCTTCGCCACCGATCGAGTGCGTTTCCTCGGTGAACCGGTGGCCGCGGTCGCTGCGGTCAGTGAAGAGATCGCTCAAAAAGCCTGCTCGCTGATCGAAGTGGATTATGAACCGCTGGAAGGTGTATTCGACGCTGAATATGGCGCCTCTGACAAAGCCCCCCTGCTGCATCCTGACCTGGGCAAGTACGAATGCGTGAACTTCATTTTCCCTAAACCCGGCACCAACATCTCTAACCATTTTAAGATCCGCAAAGGCAATGTTGAGGCAGCCTGGAAAGAATGCGCGCACATCGTTGACAAGACCTACAAGATCCCGCACATTCAACACGTCCCCATTGAGCCACACGGCGCTGTAGCCATGATGGATCAAAAAGGTAAAGTGACCCTGTGGGCATCCTCACAATCACCCTTTGCCCAACGCAACCTGGTTGCCAAAGCCCTGCATATTTCTCACAGTGACCTGCGCGTGATCGCACCGCTGGTGGGTGGCGGCTTCGGCTCCAAGGCCGGTTTGACGATGGAAGCCATCCCGGTGGCGTTGGCCACCAAACTGCCTGGCGTCCCCATCAAGTTCATTCTCACCCGCGAAGAAGAGTTCTATACCAACTTCGTACGCCAGGGTTTAACCATCCACGTAAAAGTCGGCTGCGATAAAGACGGCAATTTGCTCGCGCTCAAGAACACCATGTATTGGGATGGCGGCGCATCTACCGAATACGGCACCAACATCACCCGTGCCGGTGGTTATTCCAGTTCCGGGCCTTACGATATCCCGAATGTGGAAACAGACAGCATTTGTGTGTACACCAACCACCCGATCGGCGGCGCATACCGCGGGTTCGGTATGTCAGAACTGCACACCGGTATCGACCAGGCGATCGACGAACTGGCAGAAATTTCCGGCATTGATAGGGTCAAATTCCTCAAGCAAAACGCCATTTCGGAAGGCGACATCGTTGTTACCGGCATGACCATGCACGCCAACGGCATTCAACAATGCATCGACAACGTGGCCAAAGCCATCGAGTTTTCAAAGAAAGAGAAACCCTCCTCACCTGACCGCCTGCGCGGTAAGGGCATCGCCATCATGTGGAAAGCCCCCGCCATGCCCCCCAACCCCGGGTCAAGCTCCTGGGTCGAGCTTTCAGAAGACGGCAAGGCAACAGTCGGTTTGGGCGGACAGGAGATCGGACAAGGCACCTTCACGGTGATGGCACAGATCGCGGCTGAAGCGCTGGGCGTGAAATACGAAGACGTGCGCATTGCCGGCCCGGTAGATACCCAATACAGCCCCTACGAGTGGCAAACCGTTGCCAGCCGCCTCACCTGGAGCATGGGGAACGCCGTGCGCCTGGCCGCGCTGGACGCCCGCAAACAAATCCTGGATGTGGTCGCCGAAGCCTGGAATGAAACCCCCGAAGACCTGGACATCGTGAATGGGATGGTAGTCTCTTATAAGAGCGAGCAGGAAACCCCATTGGCGAACCTGGTCATTTACGGCCTGCCCCGCAAGAATGACGAAGGCTGGATGGGCGGACCGATCGTTGGACGCGGTTCGTTCATGCCCAAATACGTCACCAATCTTGATCCGGAAACAGGTCAGGGACCGCGCGCGGTCGTGCATTACACCGTCGGATGCGAGGGTCTCGACATCGAGATCGAGAAGAGCACCGGCAAGATCCATGTCATCCGCGCAGGCGCTTCATTTGATGTTGGCAAGGCGATCAATCCCGCGCTGGTGAAAGCCCAGGTGGAAGGCGGATTTGTGCAGGGTTTGAGCTCCGCGCTGTTCGAAGAGATCCGCCTGCGCAACGGCGTGATGACCAATCCAAGCTTTGTGGATTACCGCATTGCCACCTCAGCCGATACCGCATTCCCGCTGGATACATCTTACGTGGAAGTCCCGCAGGATGACGGTCCATGGGGCGCGCGCGGTGTGGGTGAACATCCCATGGTGCCCACCATTGCTGCTCTTGGCAACGCGATCTATGATGCCACCGGCATTCGCCTGGAAGGTCCTCCGTTCTCCGCTGAGAAGATCTTCCTCGCCATGCTGGACGCAGGGAAAATCGAGTAGTAGGATAAAAAAAAACAACGCCGGATGTCTCCCATCCGGCATGTTTTTAAAAAAATTGACTTGGAGGAATATGACTGAGCAATTCGACCTGATCATCCGCAACGCTGTACTGCGGAAAGACCCCAAAGCAAGATATGACATTGCCCTGAAGGAAGGCAAGATCGAGAAGATCGCCCCAAAGATCGATGGGATGGGCAGCAAGGAACTGGACGCTGAAGGCAACCTGGTAACCGAGTCTTACGTCAACACACACCTGCACCTGTGCAAGGTTTACACCTTGATGATGATGGATGAAGCCGCGCTCAAGGATTATCACGGCGCTGACATGGGTAAGGCTATGACCGCCATTGAGCTGGCTGCGAAGATCAAAGAACAATACGATGAGAAATGGATCATTAAAAACGTGCGTAAAGCCGCCGCGCTGGCTGCCCGTTATGGCTGCACCCATATTCGCGCTTTCGCTGATGTGGATTCAAAGGGCAAACTGGAAGGCATCAAAGCGTTGATCAAGGCACGCGATGAATTCAAAGGGATCGTCGATATTCAAACCGTTGCCTTTGCCCAGGACGGCCTGGTGCGCGAACCCGGTGCTGAAGACCTGATGCGTCAGGCTATGGATTTGGGAGCCGATGTGGTGGGCGGCATCCCCTGGATCGAATACACCGATGCAGATATCGCGGAACACGTGCGTATTTGCTTCCAACTGGCTAAAGAGTACGACAAACCCGTTTCCATGCTGGTGGATGACGCTGGCGACAACGGACTGCGCTCACTGGAAGTGATGGCGCTTGAAACCATCCGCGCCGGCTGGCAGGGGCGCTCGCTCGCCCATCACGCCCGCGCCATGGCCATGTACCCCAAGCCCTACCTGCAGAAGCTGGCCGCGATCCTCAAGAAAGCTCAAATGGGTATCGTGAGCGACCCGCACACCGGTCCGCTGCACGCTCGCGTGCGTGAACTGCTGGAAGAGGGCGTGCTGGTTTGCCTGGGACAGGATGACATCTCGGATGCGTATTATCCTTATGGGCGCAACAACATGCTTGAGGTGGCGTTCCTCAACTCGCACCTGTTGTGGTTCACCACCCGTGAAGATATGGAAACCCTTTACACAATGGTCACCACCAACCCGGCTAAGGCGATAGGCCTAAAAGACTTTGAGATCAAGGAAGGCGCGGTTGCCAACCTGGTAGTGCTCGATCAACCCAATGTGCTGGAAGCGCTGCGCTACCACGAAAAACCAAAATATGTGATCAGCCACGGTAAACTGGTCGATCAACAGAAGATGGATGAGATCATCCGGGAAAATTCCTGAGCGGTTTGAATTGAAAATATTTCTATGCTATGATAATGCATTACAAAAAGGAGGTGCTTTCCGGACAAATCCACCAATCGACAGGTTAACAAAGACGAGTTCCCATTCCAAATAATCAGAAGGAGAGAAAATGTCCAAGAAGTCCGTGTTAATGTTTGTTGTTTCAGTGCTGATGATCGCCGGCTTACTCGCTGGCTGTGCTGGCCAGGCCAAACCCGAAGAACAGGCTGCAACTGAAAAGATCAAGGTCTTCGGCGCGTTTGCCACCCCCATCGAAGAACCATGGGACGGCGTCATCCACGATGCTCTGCTCAAAGCCAAGGAAGCTGGCTTGATCGAGTATACCTATACCGAAGATATCGGCTACACCGGAGACATGGAAAGAGTTTTACGTGAAGTAGCCGAACAGCAGAAACCCGACCTCATCATGGGTGATGCTTTCGTGAACGAAGAGGCTGTGCGCCGCGCGGCTGCTGATTACCCCCAGATCGCATTCGCTTTCGGTTCCGAACTCGGCCCAGTCACTCCGAACCTGGCTGTGTTTGACAACTGGATCCATGAACCGGCTTACCTCTGCGGTATGCTTGCCGGTGGCTTGACCAAATCCAACACCATTGGTGTTGTAGCCGCGGTCCCCATCCCCGAGGTCAACCGCCTGGTCAACGCCTTCATCGCTGGCGCCAAGGAAACCAACCCCGAAGTAAAGGTGCTGGTCTCCTTCATCAACTCCTTCTTCGATCCTGCCACCGCCAAGGAACAGGCGCTTGCTCACATCGCAGCTGGTGCTGACGTTCTGTACGCGGAACGCGCAGGTGTTATCGAAGCCGCTGCTGAGAAGGGTGTGTTCGTGTTCGGCAACATGAGCGACCAGAACTCAGTCGCTCCCGAGTGGGTGATCACTGGACCCGTCTGGAATATGACCCCGACCGTTGAGTATGTGGTCGCGCAGGTGAAAGCCGGTACCTTTACCGCCATGGACCTGAAAGACTTCAGCATGTATGCCATGGGCGGCGCGACACTGGCTGATTTCCACGGCAACGACGCCAAAGTCCCCGCTGAGACACTTGCAGCAGTCAAAGCTAAGGAAGAAGCCATCAAGAGTGGTATGTTCCGAGTACCCATTGATGAAGCCCAGCCTGGTGCTGTAAACTAATTCTCTAGAGAGGGGGCGGCAGAGAATTTATTCTGCCGCCCCTATTTTTATATATTTCACGTTTAACCACTAAGGATTGACCATGTTAGCAGTTGAGATGAAACATATTTACAAGTCCTTCGGACCCGTAAAGGCCAATCAGGATGTGAATTTTGAACTTGAACAGGGTGAAATTCACGCACTGCTTGGCGAGAACGGTGCCGGTAAGACCACTTTGATGCGCATACTCTACGGGTTATACAAGCCTGATAGTGGTGAGATTTTTATCAATGGTGAAAAAACAGCCATTCATTCACCAAAAGAAGCCATTGCAGCCGGGGTGGGTATGGTCACCCAGCATTTCACCCTCGTTCCAACCCTTACTGTCGCTGAGAACGTTGTACTGGGTTACACAAATGGCATTGTTCTTTCGCAAAAAGAAATAGAAAAGAACGTAGCTGCCGCTGCGGAGAAATTTGGCATACAGGTGAACCCCGCAGCCCTGGTGAGAGACCTATCAGTTGGTGAACGGCAGCGCGTTGAGATCCTCAAAGCGCTTTACCGCAACGCGCGCATCCTCATTATGGATGAACCAACCGCGGTTTTAGTACCTCAGGAAGTGGATGTCCTTTTTGAATCTCTCGTCCGGTTGGTACAGGCCGGACTTTCAGTGATATTTATCAGCCACAAACTTGTTGAGGTTATGGCTGTTTGCGACAGGATCACCGTTCTGCGTGATGGCAAGGTAGCCAATACGGTTAAGAAATCCGAAACCAATCAGGTTGAACTGGCCAAAATGATGGTTGGAAGAGAGACCTTCGGTGTGCGCCTGCAGGATGCCTGCATCAACATTGAACCGGTTTATGAATTGACCGGCATCACGCTTGAAGGAAAACACGCCAAGAAAGTTCTCGATGATATCAATTTTTGCGTCGGCAAAGGAGAGATTCTCGGCATTGCCGGCGTTTCTGGAAACGGCCAGGGGGAATTGACCGAAGTGCTCACCGGCCTGGTGACCCCCAGCAAGGGATCGATCAAGCTGGAAGGCAAGGATATTACACACCTCTCTCCCGGAGAGATCTCTGAAGCCGGTGTAGGCCGCACCCCACAGGATCGGCATCAGGGAACCATTGGCGATCTTACAGTGGCAGAGAACCTCGCGCTCGAACACATCAAGGATTACACCAATCGTGGCCTCCTTGATCGCAAGAAAATTCGCGAGGATGCAGCGGAGATCATCTCGGAATTCCAGATCAAGGCTTCCCCCGGCGACCAATTACGCAAATTATCAGGCGGGAACATGCAAAAGGTTGTATTGGCACGCGCTCTTTCACGCAAACCCAAGGTGCTGATCGCCTCTCAGCCGACTCGCGGACTGGATGTAGGCGCGACAGAATATGTGCGCAACCGCCTTCTGGAGGAAAGAACACGTGGTACAGCCGTGGTTCTCCTATCAGAGGATCTCGACGAGGTGCTCGCTCTCTCGGATCGCATCGCGGTCATCTACGAAGGCAGGATCATGGGGGTGGTCCCCTCCGCCGAAGCAACACCTGAAAAGATCGGCCTGCTGATGGCCGGCGCGGTGCAGTAACAACCTAAACATCGGAGGATTTATTGTGGCAAAATTTCGGATAGAACGAGCGCCAGCTCCCGTGTGGACACGGGCGATCATCCCGATCGCCGCGGTGCTGGTAACTTTTATTGTGACCTCCCTCTTCATCATCCTGGCAGGCGCAAATCCATTTAAGGCGTATTACAACTTCATCATCGTGCCACTTTCATCGCAGTTCTCTGCGCTTGAAGTACTGGTTAAAGCCACGCCGTTGATCTTTACCGGTATCGCGGTCACCTTCGCTTTCGCTGCAGGCTATTACAATATCGGCGCTGAAGGTCAGTTGTATGCTGGGGCGGTTGCTGCCGCCTGGGTGGGAGCGACCTTTACCAACCTGCCCGCCATAGCGGTTGTGCCACTTATGCTGGTACTGGGTTTTGCAGCCGGCATGCTTTGGGCGCTTCTGCCCGCTCTGCTGAAGGTTAAACTGAAAGTGGATGAAGTGGTCACCACTTTATTGATGAATTCGATCATCATGTACATCGTTTCAGCACTTTTAAATGGTCCATGGCGTGACCCTGAAACAGGCTGGCCAAAATCCCCTGAATTCTTTGAAGCCGCGCGGTTTGTACAACTCATCCCCAGATCGCGTCTGCACCTTGGATTTGTCATCGCGCTGGTGCTGGTGTTGATCGTTTTCGTGATCATTAAACGCACGCCATTCGGGCTGCAAATGCGCGCCGCCGGGGCCAGCAAGGTTGGATCACAGTTCGCGGGCATCAACGTCAACCGTACCATGTTGATCGCTGCCCTGGTGAGCGGGGGCATCGCCGGTCTGGCGGGCGTGAGCGAGATCGCCGGTATCCACTATCACCTCATTAGCGAGCTATCCGGCGGTTATGGATACACCGGTATCATCGTCGCCACACTCGGAGGGCTAAATCCCATCGGCGCAACCGTGGCTGCTTTGTTCATCGGTCTCATCGATACCGGCGCGCAGACTGTCAGCCGGGTACTGGGGGTTCCCGTTTACCTGGGTGATGTCGTGCAGTCGACCCTGCTCCTGGTCACCCTGGGCATGCTTCTGCTGCAGAACTATCGAATTAAGAGGATATGATCATGGGAGATTTTATTGTTGACATCATCGCGGCTACGCTCCGCATCGCCACGCCGCTGATCTTCGCAACTCTCGGCGAACTATTCTGTGAACGGGCGGGCATTCTGAACCTGGGTATTGAAGGAACGATGTTCTTTGGAGCTTTTTCGGGATTTGCCGCTGCATCATTAACTGGTTCCTTATGGATAGGCGTACTGACCGCGCTTGTGGGCGGTATGCTCGCCGGGTGGTTGATGAGCCTGTTCTCAGTAAGATTGGGGGTCAACCAGCATGTTTCGGGGTTGGGCATCACCCTGTTAATGACAGCTTTGTCGCTGTTCGGATTCAGAGTGATCTTTGGTGAAAGCCGTGTGCTGCCTTCGATCACTCCGTTCAAGCAACTCAGCATTTTTCCGAACAGTCCCATACTGGGAGAGATCTTCTCACAATACGCCTTGACTTACATAGCCATCGCGCTCATCCCGATCGTGTGGTGGGTGGTCTTCCGCACAAATTTTGGTTTGAACCTGCGTTCAGTGGGAGATAACCCTGAAGCCACAGACGCTGCCGGGATCAACGTTTACCGGCTACGCACCATCGCACTGGTGATCGGCAGCGCGTTGATGGGTGTGGGCGGCGCTTTCCTTTCTGTCGCCCAACTCGGCTCGTTCACCTTTGGCATAGTTGCCGGCCGCGGATGGGTCTGTATCGCCTTGATCATCTTCGCCAACTGGAATCCGGTGAGAGTGCTATGGGGTGCGCTGTTGTTTGGCAGCGTGCAAGCCCTGCAATCCAGGCTGCAGCTGACCGGGATAAAATTACCGTACGAGTTGTTCCTCGCTTTGCCCTACATCGTTACCATTATCGCGCTCACACTGGCTGGCCGCAACGCCTCTTACCCCGCGGCGCTGCTGAAACCCTACAAACGCGAGTAAGAAACCATCAATTTCAAGAGAAGCATGCGGAAAAGATCAACCGCATGCTTTTTTTATGAAATTTACATGACAAAATGCCAGCAATGATGCTAAAAGTATCACTTGAAATGTTCGACATCTAGACTTACACTAATTATGTTAAAAATCATATAAACAGACGGAGGTAGTAATGGCGCAAGATTTACCACAGGATAAGATCGCCAAGCTGAAAGCGATTCGCGAGGAAAGCCGGTTAGGCGGTGGTGAGAAAAGGATCGCCGCTCAACACGAAAAAGGCAAGATGACCGCCCGCGAACGCGTTGACGCCCTTCTGGATAAGGGATCCTTCCAGGAAATCAACGGCCTGATGAAAAACCGCCACACCGATTTCGGTTTGGATAAGGGGAAGATTCCCGGTGACGGCATGGTGGCGGGTTTCGGAACCATCAACGGCAGAAAAGTCTGCATTTATTCGCAGGATTTCACCGTGATGGGCGGTTCTTTCGGTGAAGTTGCCGGAGAAAAAGTTGCCCGTGTGATGGATCTGGCCATGGACGCCGGCGTACCCGTGATCGGCATCAATGATGGTGGCGGCGCGCGCATCCAGGAAGGCATTTACAGCCTCTATGCTTATGGTGAAGTTTTCTACCGTAACGTCCAGGCTTCTGGTGTCGTGCCGCAGATCAGCGTTATTATGGGACCCTGCGCGGGCGGTGGCGTTTACTCCCCCGCTCTTCAGGACTTCATTATCATGACCCAGAACATGGGAAATATGTACATCACCGGACCCGAAGTGATCAAAGCTGTTACCAATGAGATCGTTGACCATGAGACACTCGGCGGCGCTGCCACCCACACCACCATTTCAGGTGTGGCGCACTTCCTGGGCCAGGATGAACAGGACACCTTCAATATTGTTCGCAAGATCCTAGAGTACATCCCCGACAACAACGCCAGCACTCCCCAGGCTCTAAAAAGTGATGACAGTCCGTTCCGCGCTGACAAGGAACTGAACACTCTTGTGCCGAACGACCCCAACCAGACCTATGACATCAAGGATGTGATCAATCGTGTAGTAGATACCGGATCATTCTTTGAAGTCCATCAGAACTTTGCCACCAACGCGGTAGTCGGGTTTGCACGCCTGAACGGTGAGAGTGTGGGTATCGCGGCTAACCAGCCGGCTTCAATGGCAGGTGTTCTGGATATCAACTCATCCGATAAGATCGCCCGCTTCGTGCGCTTCTGCGATGCTTTCAACATCCCCGTGATCACCTTCGTTGACACCCCGGGATTCATGCCAGGGACGCACACCGAACACAACGGCATCATCCGCCACGGTGCTAAGATCCTCTTCGCGTTCTCCGAGGCATCCGTTCCCAAGATCTCAGTTGTAACTCGAAAAGCCTACGGCGGCGCCTACATTGTTATGGGCAGCAAACACCTGCGCGCTGACATGTGCTTCGCCTGGCCGAACGCAGAGATTGCTGTAATGGGTGCCGGCGGCGCTGTGAACATTCTCCACGGTAAATCCCTCAAGGAGAAGACTCCTGAAGAAGCCAAACAACTGCGTTCTGAACTGATCGCCGATTACGAGGATAAGTTCTCCAATCCTTACCAGGCGGCTGCAGCTGGATTCATCGATGAAGTCATTCTTCCGAGCGAAACACGTCAGCGCCTCATTGCCACCCTCGACATGCTAAGGAACAAGCAATCAACTTCTCCTGCCAAAAAACACGGTAACATCCCGCTGTAACAGAAAGGACAAGGATAATGGAACCTTCTTTAGGTCTTGCAATAAAAGTGGCAGTGGTCGGTTTGTTTGTACTCCTAATCGTACTGGCTGCCCTGGCGGGGATCGTGTACCTGTTGACCCGCTATGTGGTGGATAAAAAGGAAGAAGAGACAACCAAGGTCGAAGGAACACCTGCCCCTGCTGCTGCCATTGAAGAAACAAAAACAGATCTTTCACTGGCTGCTGCGGTAGCTGTGGCAATTGCACGCGCCCAGGCGGAAATCCAAACTGTAACAAGTGAAATTTCAGCCGGAGAGGTAAACGCCTGGCGTCAGTTCGGGCTTCAACGCCGGCTCAACCAATCTTCCACAATCAGGAGAACGAAATGACCCAATACCGTATTACGATCAAAGATACAACCTACGATGTTGAGATCCTTGATGATCCACGCCTGGATGAAGTACAGGTAAAAGTAAATGGCGAAGTACTCACCGTCGCAACCGAGGAATTGAACAAGACCGTTTCCGCTGTCAGCACTCCCGCACCAGTTGTGCGTAAAGCCGCTCCCGCTCCTGCTGCACCTGCAGCAGCAGCTGTAACGGCCGGCCCGGGCACGATCAAATCGCCGCTGCCGGGTGTCGTCAACTCGATCAAAGTTCACGCCGGTGACAAGGTAAAAGCGAATGATGAGATCTGTGTGATCGAGGCCATGAAAGCCATGAATATTATCCGCGCTCCGCAAGACGGAACAGTCGCCCGGATCCATGTGAATGTTGGTGCCCAGGTAGCTCACGGCGCACCTCTCATGGATATCGAGTAGGCGGAAAGGATACTATCATGGGTTTCGATCTAACAGGACTACTCGGAGGTCTTCTCGATATCACCTTGCCGCAGTTGATCATGGTGGTGGTTGGATTGATCCTCATGGGTCTTGGGATTTTCAAGGACTATGAGCCTACCCTCCTGATCCCAATCGGTTTTGGTTGTATCCTGGGAAACCTGCCAGTTGCAGCCAATATGGTTGGCGAACACGGTTTATTTGGTGTTCTATATAATGCCGGCATCAGCAACGAGCTGTTTCCCCTGCTTATCTTCCTGGGCGTCGGTGCAATGCTTGACCTGCGCCCCCTGCTCAGCCAGCCCATTATGTTCATCATGGGCGCTTTCGCACACCTGGGTATTTTCGTTACCCTGATCGTTAGCCTGCTCCTGGGCTTCAACCTGGCTGAGTCCACTGCCATCGGTATGATCGGTGCCATCGATGGTCCAACAGTAATTTATGTCAACGGAAAATTGGGAGATCTGTTCGTTACGCCGGGCCTTGCGGCAGCCATTGCGGTTACCGCTTACTCCTACATGAGCCTGGTCCCCATCATCCAGCCCCCATTGATGAGGCTGTTCACCACCAAGAAGGAACGCGGAATCCGCATGGAATATACCCCGCGTCCCGTCTCACGCGCCACGGTCATCATCTTCCCCATCCTGATCACTATCATCGCTGCCGTCTTCCTGCCGGAAGCCGCTCCTTTGATCGCAACCTTGATGCTGGGCAACCTGCTTAAAGAGTCAGAAGTGGTTCCTGGGCTCGTGGAAACTTCTAAGAACGCCATCACCAACACTGCCACGATCTTCCTCGGCATCACCATTGGATCCACCATGCAAGCCGCCTCGTTCCTCAATTGGGGCACCCTGCGTGTTTTGATCCTGGGTCTGGTCGCTTTCGCCCTCAACACCATTGGCGGACTGCTATTCGGTCGACTGGTCTGTGCCATTTCAGGACGCAAGATCAATCCCCTCGTTGGGGCTGCTGCCATCAGCGCATTCCCCATGAGCGGTCGCCTGGCGCAAAAAGTCGCTCTCGAAGTGGACAATCAGAATTTCATCCTCATGCATGCCCTGGGTGCCAACGCTGCCGGACAGGTAGCCTCGGTGCTCGCAGCCGGCATCCTGATGCAGATGATCTTCCCCATCCTGCTGCCCTAACCTGAGATGATGCATTACTGGTATATGAAACACCCCTAAGTAATTAAAACATGGCGAATGCTGATAATTCGCCATGTTTTTTTGATCAGCACGTTGTACGGCATGTTAGAATTGTGCAAGATGCAGTAACCACATCCAAATTCTTTTAAAGGAGAAAAGCTATGAAACTGCTCGATCTGACTATCCCTATCGGAATTGCCACCCCACCCTGGCCGACCTATGAACCTTTACAGGTGAAATACTTCAAACGCCTGGCCCCCAACGGCGCCAACGGCCAATTATTAACCCACTCCAACCACGTTGGCACCCACCTCGACGGTGAAATTCACTTCTACACCCCTGGCCGTGATATGGCGCAGCTGCCCATGGATTACCTGGTGCACGATGCCGCTGTTGTTGATCTGAGCGATGTGTGCGGCGACTATGACATTTACACCAGCAAAATGGTCACCGATCGCGTGGAAGTTAAAGAAGGCGATATCCTTGTCATCCACACCGGTTACCATCACTTCGGCTGGGATCAACCCACTGCTGACGAAGTACGTTACATGACCAAGCACCCGGGTCCCGATCATGAATTTGTTGATTGGGCAATGAAAATGAAACTGCGCTGGATCGCCGTGGACTGCGGATCCGCAGATCACCCGATGAACACCATCATCCGCACCTGGATGCCGCGCCAGGCAAAACAGGCCGAATATGTGTTCAAGAAGAAATTCGGCAAGACCCTTGAAGAATTCTTCACCGATGATAAATATCAGATGATGCACATCGATATGTTCCCGGCTGAGATCATCCACGCTGAATGCTTCGGTGGTTTGATCGACCTGATCCTGAACCGCCGCGTGCAGGTTGGCTTCTTCCCGTGGCGCTTCGTTGACGGTGAAGCATCTATCGGCCGCGCTGTCGCGTTTGTAGATGATGACGAATACGAAGAATTAATGAAGAAGGCAGCCACCATGCCCAAGACCCGCTTCGGCGATCCGTACAATCCTGCTCACGTTGAGAGCCTCAATAAACTCAGCAAGGCAAACCTGGCGTAATCCAATCTCAGTAAAAGGAGAATTAAAGTGAAATTCGAACTTCCCGAAAAAGCAAGTCAAGAAATCCTGCAGATCGATGCCCGCGAAGTTGAGGCTTTGCTGCAGGGACCTGCCATGGACCTGCCCAAATGGCCGGGTGCCCAGGTAAAACTAAAAGACGGCCGCACGCTGTACATCCGCGAAGCACGCCGTGAAGAAGCCCCCAAGATGATGGAATACGTGAAGCGGTTGATGGATGTTGATCATGACTTCTATGATATCGTCGGCGCCCGCGTTTATTCCGAGATCCTCGGCTGGTACCGCCATCGCCTAAAAGATCCCTATCAGCTGGTCGGTTTGATCGACGGTGTATGGGCCGGCTTTGCCAATGGGCGTGTGATGAACGAGAAAGTGAACATCAGCCTGCACACCATGGCATTGCTGCGCGGTGGGCGCATCGGCGCTGTGATGTATTACGCCAAAGCGTTCTACGCGTTTGAGATGATCGGAAACACTGAATGGTGGGCAACCTACGAAAGCTACAATGGCTGGTCACGCTGGGGTCTCGGAATGGCTCAGCCTTCCTACCCGTGGCCGGAAGTGCAGCACGAACTCGGCGGCGCGCGTGTTTACTACGTCACCAAGAAGTACTGGGATCAGCTGGTAAAGACCTACGTCCAGCAGATGGCCGGTGCCGATCTCGACTTCGATGTTCCTGATTCCGTTCGCCAGGCAAACGAAGAAATGATCGTTCCGGAAGAGATCCTGGTCTAACCCAAGAAAAAGTAAAAAAACAGGAGCCGATATGGCTCCTGTTTTTTTATTCCACCGCTCGGATCGCGTAATAGATACCCATGAAAGTGTCCACACCTGAGGAGTGCCCGATCTCCATCAATAGTTGAATCAGGTCATCACCAAATGGCACTGCCGGGCTAAATAAATGGTCAATCAGGGTGAGAAAAATATCTTCAGACCAGCCGCGCTTTGTGAACATCAGGCGGTTGGCAGAGATCGTGGTCGTTTTTTGAAAAGCAAGCCGCGTTACCTCGTCACACCATTCACCCAAGAAATCTCCGCTCTCCCCCATTGAAAGCGCGCGCCGGAAGTGATAGAGCAGAAAACCGGTGAGGAAATCATCCCCAGATGGGGTCAAACCGCCGCCCGTGCCCACCAACACACCGGCTGCAGCGATGAACCGCAACTGATCCTTTGCCTTGTAAGCTTCCAGGATCTCAATCGCTGCATTGTGTATGCGCAGGTTGTCATCCGTGCTGACCATTTCCCGTGGTTGTGAGAGGAATAGAAACCCCTTGCCAGGGTTTATCTCGTTGAGGCGGGCAGCTATGCATGTGGATCGTTGCAGCTGGTCCGCGTTGGTCGTCAGGATGGACACTGGCAGCGGGGGCTCCCAAACCTCAGCTGTATCGGTGTGAACGATGACCTGGCGCGCTGAAAAGCGCAGGCAGCCGTCATCGATGGTAAATCCATCACCGGGTTCCAGGCGTTCAAAGCGTTGATCACCACCCGCGAGCGTCAGGTTAAAAGGACTGTGGTAATTGGCAGAGGTGAGATAGATGATGCGATCTTGCACACGCAGGAAAGCCCCGCGCGAGGTTACCCCCAAAACACTGCCTGCCGATTTGGAATTGATGACATCCGCGGCCGCTGCCCCAACCCGAAAAACCTGAATATTCATGCCACATCCTTTATGTACAAATTAACTAATCCACCAATAATAATCCATGGCTGCCCGACAGTGGTCTAACAAAACACTCCCGTGAGGGAGTGTATGGTGCCGAGAGCCAGGATCGGACTGGCGACCCCACAATTTTCAGTCGTGTGCTCTACCAACTGAGCTATCTCGGCAAGTGCTCACTATTCTACCCGACACGGGTTCGATTGTCAAGAAACGTTCCCGTTTGATTGCTGCGGTTTGTCTTTGCGGTACGCTTTGCGCTTTTTTATAAAATCCCAGGCGAGGCCGCTCAGCAAGATCACCGCCCAACCAGCCAGAATGACCCGGATCATGTCAAAAAAGTTCAAGAACTCCTTGATCACCTGGTAACGCAACAGGTACCACAGGAAAAATACCGTGAAAAAGACCAGTACCACTGCCACCCAGCGCAGGAACCAGGCCAGGTGACCTTCACTCAGCCGCTGCCAGCACCAGCCCACAAGCACCGCGAACCACGGGATCAGTAAGGCGCGGTAGCGCGGATTATCCCACTGGTCGCCGCCGGCACGCAGTGTGGAGATCAGGACCCAGGCGATTAATGCCAGCACAACAAGCACCAAACCCCAGCGCTCCGCCTTTGGTTTTGCTTTCCACATCGAAAAGAATCCGAACGGGATAAAAGGAAGGACAAACCACCAGCCCAGCGCGCGGATGATGGCAGTTGTGCGCCAGAATGGCAGAGATGGATCGGTCAGCGCGCCAGGCAGGAAGGGTTGCACGATACCATAAATGGTGATGAAAGGCATGCGCCATTTCTCACCCATCAGTTCCAGCAGCACGGTGATAAAGCCTGAATTGGTTTGCGTGAGATACGCGTCGTAATAGAGCGTGGGTTTTAACCACAACCAGCCGCCGATCAGCCCCGCCACACCCATACCCGCCAACACCAGCAATCCGATGCGCCGGATCTGCGTGGAGCGCTGCGTGCTGAGCCATTCCACCAGCCAGAATGCCACCAGCAAGCCCGCCAGCATCGCGCCAAACGGGGTGGAGATGACCAATGACAAAAGTACAGGGATGACAAAAAAGATCATCTTTTGGGCGGTCTTTTCACGCCAGGTGACCACTGCCCAAAAAGCGATACAAAAGAATCCGATCAGGAAGGATTCACGCATCTGGGAACTGCCCAGAAGAATTCCCTCCGGGTACAGCGCGAAAAACCAGGCAGCGATCAGGGCGACTTTTGAATTCCAGCGCCGTCTGACCGCGTCAAATAAGAAGGCCAGTCCGGCTGTCATCACCAGCGCTGCCAGGATGGTGATGAAAACAGGGCGGGCTTCATCCAGGCTGAAGAAACGGTAGACCATCGCAGTGAGAAACATCAATCCACCATACTGATCAGCGCTCTGGTCATCAGTGAAGATGGAGGTTAAGGGTTCCTTACCGCGCGCAAGGGTCAGGGCTTGAGTATCACGTACGTAAGCATCCGCGTACACGTACCCGGCGTTTTCGGCTGCATTGTCAAAACCAATATCAGGTAAGGCCGCATAGATAAATAGACCCAGGAAAACACGGGTGAAGAACGTGACCAGCATCAGAACGGCCAGCGTTCGTCCACCTTGGAAAAAACGCCACGTACGCAGCAGCAGGAATAAGCTGAGCCATAAAAGCAAATTCGCACCGTACCACGCGCTGAAAAAAGGTACCGGTTGAAAGGCAGCCATGGCCAGGCTGATGATGACCGAGGCGATAAATGAGATGAGGATGTCCTGTTGAAGCGGCAAGAGTTTTTTCATGGGCACATTGACGATAAAGTTATAATGGTCGATCGAGTTGCTGCGGATTATAACCCAATTCCTCTACGTCCCGAACTAGCAGGCTGCATACAGAGTTATTAACTTTTGATAGAAAGATCCCCGGAGCTTTTCCGGGGATCTGATTGTGAAACGTCATCTGTTATGGGTAAAGCATCTCTCTATATTACTCTCAAGGTGCTTCGGTTGGTTCAACAGTTGGCTCCGCGGTAGGTTCTTCGGTCGGTTCAGGCTCAGGATCCGGCAGATGGATCACAATCGCTTTCGCGGTTCGGTCAAGCGAAGTGACATCGCGTGGTGCGATGATCGTTACCACCGCGCCAACCACCAGCTTATCCGCCTGGTCAGCCGGCAGGATCTTTGTCTCTGCTGTCACCAGGAAGGTATACAACGACGTGTTCTTTGCCTGGATGGTGATGGAGATCCCGGGCTGGTAGTCAGTTACGACACCTACCTTATAGACCTTGGTGGGTTTGCCCGGGATCAGGATGATTTTTTTAGCGGTGAGCACATCATCCAAACGCAGCGCTTTGACGGTGACCTTCATGCCCGCCTTCAGGTCAGTGAGCGTTGCGTCGTGTTTCGTAGGGATCTTCACCACCGTCTCTGCACTCAGGGAAATGGTAACCAATGTATCACCCTTCTGCTTGATTTCAATGCTGGTGGCATCGATAAATGTGATGGTCCCTTTGTAATTTTCTTTCACACCTGCCGTGGCTCCATTTTGAGAGCTGGCTAACACCGGTGTAGTGAGCATGAATAACACAGCCAGAATGGACAATACAACCAATATTTTCTTACTCTTCATATTTTCTCCTTTTCTTGTGTGCCTTTTATGTATTCTTTAGCACCAGGACTTTTTTTCATTGTAACCATTATCAAGCCACAGTTCCTTTTCACATTTGTAAACAAAAGGAAATGTATTTGCAGAAAGATGTGGACAAAGGAAGATCGTCGCGCAGCATCCTGTAAGGAAACCTGCGACCAAATTGGAGTTATGAGATGAAGGTGGGCCCGGCAGGGATCGAACCTGCGACCAAGCGGTTATGAGCCGCGCGCTCTAACCACTGAGCTACGGGCCCCAGTGATCATCCAAATTATATCATTATTAAAACACAAACCCGCGCCATCCATCTTGCGCAGGTATTTTTGTGTCATCCCAAATCACTTCGCGCTCTAACCTCTTGTCCTCTTCGAGGATCTACGAAGCTACGAGCCCCAGTGATCATGCAAATTATATCCTTGTCCACAAGAAAATGACCCTTGACCGCATGGATGGGCTGTTTTATAATTCAATAGTTGAATATTGGAGCAAAATGAGCCTTCCCACAAATGTCGAGCGGGACCTGATCATACTGGAACACATCGAGCAGGATCCCGACACCTCGCAGGCAGCCCTGGCATCACAACTTGAGGTCGCGGTAGGCACAGTGAACTGGCACCTCAAGCGCCTGATCGAAAAGGGTTACGTCAAGGTCAGCCGGCTGGAACGCAAAAAACTCAAGTACATCATCACACCTGAAGGCCTTCTCTTCAGAGCGCATCTGACGGTGGATTACATTCAAAACTCCTTCAATCTTTATCGATTGGTACGGCAGCGCGCCATAACGACGCTGGATCAAATTAAAGCGTTGGGTTACAACGAAGTATGTGTAAGAGGCGATGATGAGGTTGCCGAGATCTGCCGGCTTACCTGCCTGGAACAGGGAATTTCTGTTGTGGAAGATGGATCAGCGCCGGTATTAAAGATGGTTGGACTGAAGGTTATCCTCGAAACGAAGGAGCAAGCATAAATGGCATCTGATCTCAACTTCTGGCAGAGCAAACGCGTCTGTGTCACCGGGGGTGCCGGCTTTCTCGGCTCGTTCGTTACCGCCAAACTGCGCGAACGCGGCGCTGCCAATGTGTTCATCCCCACCATCGAGAAATACGATCTCGTCCAGGCTGCCTCTATACGGCAGATGCTAGATGACAGCAAACCGGATCTCATCATTCACCTGGCGGCGCAGGTTGGCGGGATCGGTGCCAACCGCGAACACCCGGCTGAGTACTTCTACAACAACCTGATGATGGGTGTGCAGTTATTGCACGAGGCATGGCTGCGCGGGGTTGAGAAGTTCGTGGCGCTGGGAACCATTTGCGCCTACCCCAAATTCACTCCAATCCCATTCCGGGAGGAAGATCTGTGGAACGGTTACCCCGAGGAAACCAACGCGCCTTACGGACTGGCCAAGAAAATGATGCTGGTTCAATCCCAGTCCTACCGCCAGCAATACGGCTACAACTCGATCTTCCTGATGCCGGTCAACCTGTATGGACCGCGGGACAATTTCAATCCCGCGAGCTCCCATGTGATCCCCGCGCTGATCCGCAAATGCCTCGAAGCGATCGAATCCGGCGCGGACACGATCAAAGTATGGGGCGATGGTTCTCCAACACGCGAGTTCCTGTATGTAGAGGATGCCGCGGAAGGCATCCTGCTGGCTTCTGAAAAATACAACTCCTCCGAACCGGTGAACCTGGGTTCGGGTATGGAGATCAGCATCAAAGACCTGGTGGAATTGATCGCGCGTTTGACCGGCTTTACCGGTCAGATCATATGGGATACCAGCAAACCCAACGGTCAACCACGCCGCAGGTTAAACGTGGAACGCGCTGAACGGGAGTTCGGCTTTCGGGCGCAGGTAAATTTCGAAGAAGGCTTGCGCCGCACGATCGATTGGTACCGCGATCACAAAGGAAAAATAATCTGACCATGACGACCGCCCTCGAGACTAAAAACAAACCCGGCGTGGTTTATATCAAGCCTTCCAGAGGGTGGGTCAGCCTGCGCTTGAGAGACCTTTGGGAATATCGCGAACTGATCTACTTCCTCACCTGGCGCGATATCAAAGTCCGTTACAAACAATCTGTGCTCGGCATCATGTGGGCGGTGATCAACCCCTTTATGTCCATGGTGGTGTATACCATTTTCTTTGGCACCCTCGCCAAGATCCCCTCAGATGGTGTTCCTTACCCTATATTCTCTTATACCGCCCTGTTGCCGTGGATCCTGTTTTCTTCCGCGCTCAGCGTAGCCAGCCGTTCAATGGTATCAAGCGGGAACATGATCTCAAAGGTATATTTTCCACGTATGATCGTCCCGCTGGCTTCGGTGATGTCAAGTGTGGTCGACTTCTTCATCGCATTCATCATCCTGATCGGAATGATGTTGTTCTATCAGATCACCCCAACCATCGCCATATTGTGGCTGCCCGCACTGATCTTACTGGCGCTGATCTCAGCCTTGGGAGTAGGGTTCTGGTTCTCCGCTTTAATGGTGCGTTACCGCGACGTGGGATACTTGATGCCATTCGTCACCGAGTTGTGGAAGTTCCTCACACCGGTGGTCTACCCAGCCAGCATGATCCCGGAAAAATGGCGTTTACTTTACGCGCTTAACCCCATGACCGGTGTGGTGGAGGGATTCAGGTACGCGTTATTAGGAACCACGCAGAGCATCTCACTTCCTATGATCCTGGTTTCTTCGGGAATTGCCATTCTTGTACTTATTTCAGGTTTGTTCTACTTCCGGCGCATGGAAAAACAATTCGCCGACATGATATAGAGGATATGAGATGAGCAACCTGGCCGTGCGCGTAGAAGACATTGGCAAACAATATAATATTTTTAAGGAAGCCCAATACACGACCTTGCGAGAAAAGATCGTGGAGGTGGTGAAGAGCCCGGTGAAAACCCTCCTAAACCCCACAGGCAGCCAGAAGTTCTGGGCGCTGCGCAACGTGAGTTTTTCGATCGAGCATGGACAGGTACTGGGCGTGATCGGTAAGAACGGCGCCGGAAAAAGCACGTTGTTAAAGATCCTTTCGCGTGTTGTAGAACCCACTGAAGGCGAAGCGGAGATCCACGGCAGGGTAGGTTCTCTGCTAGAAGTTGGCACAGGTTTTCACCCCGAACTAACTGGGAGGGAGAATATCTTCCTTAACGGCGCCATTCTGGGAATGAAAAAGACGGAGATCGAAAAGAAATTTGACGAGATCGTGGCGTTCTCAGAGATCGACAAGTTTATTGATACCCCGGTCAAACGTTATTCCAGCGGTATGTACATGCGCCTGGCCTTTGCGGTTTCCGCCCACCTGGAGCCAGAGATCCTGGTGGTTGATGAAGTACTGGCTGTTGGAGACGCGGAATTTCAGCGCAAGTGCCTGGGCAAAATGAGCGATGTCGCATCTGAAGGACGCACGGTTATTTTCGTAAGCCACAACATGTCAGCCATCCAGCGCCTGACGCAGGAATGCATCATCCTGGATAAAGGAAAAATGGTGCTGCGGGCGCGCACCCCGGAAGCGGTAGATTACTACCTGACCAACGATTTTTCTGCCAGCGGAGAACGCAAATATTCCGCCGCTGAGATTCCCGCCAGTGCGCACCCCTTTACTCCTGTCGCGGTCCGCGTGAAGAATAATGCTAATGTGACCACAGACAACCTGCTCTCGGTCGAACCTGTAACGATCGAGGTGGAATATGAGCTGGCCACAGATGTGACCGGTCTGCGCGTGGGAGTATACCTGATGACTTCGCGTGGTGAGTACGTTCTCACCTCGTTTGATACAGACGACCCTGAGAAGTACCACGCCCTGGGGGTGCGTAAGGCCGGTCGTTATATCAGCCGGTGTACGATCCCCGCTGATACTCTAAATGAGGGCCGGTTTGTGATCGGAATAAACGCAAGTTCTTACATGGTTAAGCGATATTTCGCAGATGAACGCGCAATCAACTTTACTATCAATGCCACCGGTGCGCCCGGTATGCAGTGGGTTGAAGTGAGGCAAGGCCCGTTGCGCCCCAGGTTGGATTGGAGAATTGAGGAAGTTCACTAAATGGCGAGCAAAAAAGAAATCTTAAAGAAAGTTCTTGGCGAACTACCTCTGACCGCGGAGGTGTACTGGTTATTACGGCAGAACGGTTATTCCTCTCCCTCAAGTTTTTCGTTGAAGAACATCCGCGAAATACTACCGGAAGCGGTGAAGTTAACTGAAAAAGCCAGGGAAAAGAAAACTTCCGGCAAAAAAGTGCTGTTGTTCGCCTCGACCCATTACTGGCTGGAGCATGTGGTGATGACTGGCATGGCGCTATCCGCGCAGGGTCACAACGTGACTCTGGCTTATTATCCTTATGGTCACTGGCATTCAGATTCCACCCAATTTGACATCAGGCGCCAGAATATGTACGCGACTTCTGTTTTACGGCCGGCTTCTTCCGTTATACATTTCGAGAACCTGTTGCGCAATAATTCCTCATTCGCCCAACTACCCGAACAACTGGTGAAGGATGTCAAACAGATTACAGATTACGATTATATGTACGCCTTCCAGACCGAAAGTGTAGATACGGAGGATAGTTTCTACCTGTTCCGGTACGGCCGCAACCTGCAAACAGCCAAAGCTTTACATAATTACCTGCGCAAGAACCAGCCGGATGTTGCCATCATCCCCAACGGCACTATCCTGGAATTTGGCGTGGCGTTCAGGGTCTGCAGGTTTTTGAAAATAGATACATCTACTTATGAATTCAGCGACAAACGAGGTGCCATGTGGCTGGCACATAATGAAGAGATCATGCTGCAGAACACAGACCGCTTATGGAACGCCTACGCGCAATACGAACTGTCTCCTGCAGAATTAAAGGAAACCCAGACATTATTATCCTCCCGACGGAATGCCACCACTTACGGTGATTACTCACGCAAGTGGCAGCGTATCCCGCCTGAAGGCCAGACTGTCATCAGGGAAAAGCTTGGCCTCTCTGAAAAACCGATCGTGCTGCTGGCTACCAATGTACTCGGCGACAGTTTAACCCTGGGTAGGAATACATTTACCAAATCCATGTCCGAATGGATCATCCGCACGATCCAGTATTTTATTGAGAAACCGGACGTGCAGCTGGTCATTCGAATCCACCCCGGTGAAGCGCTGGTGAAACACGGCAGCATCCTGGACCTGGTGAAGAAGACCCTCCCGCAACTGCCTGCGCATATTAAACTCATCGAACCGCTGGATGAAGTAAACACTTACGACCTGATGGACGTGGCCAACCTTGGACTGGTATACACCACCACTGTGGGGCTTGAAATGGCCTTGCGCGGGATCCCTGTGGTTGTGGCAGGAAAAACCCATTACCGCAACCGCGGCTTCACACATGACCCCAATACCTGGGTGGATTACTTCAAGTTGTTGAACAGGCTGTTGGAAAATGTGCACGAACACCGTCTCACCGAAAGTCAGATGGCGTTAGCCTGGAAATACACCTACCTGTTCTTCTTCAAGTATCCCGTGCCCTTCCCGTGGCACATGGTACACCTCAAGGAAGACCTCGATAAAAATCCTCTATCCGAAGTGATCAGCTCTGCCGGGATGAAGAAATACGCCGAAACTTTTGCTTCCTTAACTTTTACCCAAACAAAGGATGCCGGAAATGGCCAACATTCCTGAGGTTGACCTGGTGTTCAGACGCCAGTACATCTGCGGTCCGGACTCAACCCTGTTCCCGAACTGGAACCGGACTCAACTGCCGGACGGCAATACCCTGTCGGCCCACCCTGATCTGCAGATCACGGAATATGAAGGTGATCGGTATCGCCTCATTCTTTTAGGCTACCTGTTGGATCCCACTGATCCGGGACTGGATAACCTCGGGGTACTCCAGAAGATCGAGCAGAACGCGGCAGGTCTGAATCACCTGCTCGCGCAGCTCTACGATAAAAGCGGTCATTACGTCCTTTTTGTATACAGCGGAAATCTACAGATCGTGCTCAATGACGCGGGCGGCTTGAAGCAGGTGTACTACCACCGCGACAGCGAAGGCAGGACTTGGTTAACCTCTCACGCAGCCATCCTCGCTGAACGGTTGAACCTGAAGAAAAGCCCCGAAGCCGATCATTACATGCACTCACCCAAATACAAGAAAAAACTGGAACCCTGGTGGCCGGGTGACAGCTCACCTTATATGAATGTGCAACGCCTGGTGCCAAACCATTACCTCGACCTGGTGACCCACTCCCAGGTGCGCTTCTGGCCGCTGACCAGATTGCAGCGCTATTCCCTGCGCAAAGGTACACAGCTCGTCGGTGACCTGTTGAAAGGCACCTGCCAGGCAGCCTTCAATCGCTTTCCTGTTGCGCTCACCCTTACCGGCGGCTATGATTCCAGGGTCATCCTCGCGGCCTGCCGCGATTTCGCGCAGCAGATCGATGTTTTTTCGATGATCTACCGACACCTGAATGAAGATAGTGAAGACCTGGTAATTCCTAAGAAAATCGCAGAAACCCACCATCTCAAATACCAACAGATCAGGTGTGACGAGGAAATCCCAGCTGACTTTATTGACCTGTATCAGCGCAGCACCGCGGGCTACAAAACTGACTGGATGAACCTGGTGTATGGTAGATATGCCCACGTCCCGGCGGAAAAGGTGATCTTCAAAGGCAACATCGCTGAAGCCGCGCGTTGTGACTTCTGGCCGGACGGGATTTACCCGGTGGAGGTCACGGTTGATACCCTGGTGGATGCGTCTGTGCTCGGTGATGATCCCTTCGTTTTCAAGTGCATGGAAAGGTGGATGAAGGAAGCGCTCCCCACCGAAAAGATGGGGTACAAGATCCTGGATATGTTCGCGTGGGAAGTGGAAGCTGGCAGCTGGCAGGCGATGAGCCACAGCATTTTTGGCTTCGCTCATGAGGAGTTCTCTCCTTTTGGTAACCGCAAGGTCCTCGATATCATGCTGGGAGTACCAAAACGTTATCGCTGCTGGCCAGATATAGCCATGGAGCAGGAGATCATCAAGTACCTGTGGAAGGACCTGGCAGAATTCCCTTATTACTCCTCATGGAGCATGCACGGGTATAAGAAAAAATTCTACGATGGAGATGTACTTAATTTTCTCCGCAAAATCAGGCACCGTATAAAGAGGTTAATAAAATGATGGATTGGAAAAATAGTGTTGTCCTGGTAACCGGCGGCACCGGCTCATTCGGTAAAAAGTTTATCGAGGTAATGCTGAAGGAGTATCACCCGCTCAAACTGATCGTGTTCAGCCGAGATGAATTAAAGCAGCATGAAATGCAGGCTGCCGGCTTCAATGATCCATCGCTACGTTATTTCATCGGTGATATCCGCGATCAGCAGCGCTGCAGGCGCGCTTTCGAGGGGGTCAACGTGGTCATCCACGCCGCGGCGCTCAAACAGGTACCCGCCTGCGAGTACAACCCGATGGAAGCCATCAAGACGAATATTCTCGGCAGCGGCAATGTCATCGACGCGGCCATTGACGCCGGGGTGAGCAGGGTGGTTGCGCTCAGCACGGATAAGGCGGTCAACCCGGTGAACCTGTACGGCGCGACGAAACTCGCTGCTGAAAAACTCTTCATTCAATCCAACGCCTACGCTGGAGCTAAAAACACACGATTTTCCTGTGTCCGTTATGGCAATGTGGTGGGCAGCCGCGGATCGGTTGTTCCGGTTTTCCTCAAGCAGCGCGAAAGCGGAAAAGTAACTGTTACAGATGAACGAATGACCCGCTTCTGGATAAGCCTGGAACAAGGCGTGCGCTTCGTCATCCAGGCGGTCGAAAATATGCACGGCGGAGAGGTTTTTGTCCCCAAGATCCCCAGCATGACCGTGACCGACCTGGCGCGCGCGGTAGCCCCTGAAGCTGAGATCGCGTACATCGGCATCCGCCCGGGCGAAAAGCTGCACGAGGTGTTGATCTCCGACGATGAGGCACGCCAGACCGTTGAACTGGAGGACATGTACGTGGTGCAACCGGCGGAATCGTTGTGGTTTGGGCGCGATTGGGAAAACAAGGGCAGAATGCTGGAAGATGGGTTCAAATACGCCTCCAACACCAATACCGACTGGCTGGATGTGGATGCCATTCGTGAGATCATCGCTCCGATCCAGGCGGAATATGAATCCGGGAGGATTGGATGACCCATTTCCTCGTCACCGGGGTCAGCGGGCTTCTCGGCTTGAATTTTGCCCTGGCCGTGGATGGCAAAAAACACCAGGTCACCGGCGTTGCCAATACCACTCCTATGCTCTGGTCGACCTTTAAGAATGTCCAGGCAGAACTCACTCAATCGTCTGTGGTGGAGGAATTGATCGAGACCCATAAGCCCGATATTTTTCTGCATTGCGCGGCGATGGCCAACGTGGACGCCTGCGAAGCAAACCCGCAGTTGGCACAACTGGTGAACGCGGAATTACCCGGGATCATTGGCGATGCGTGTAACAAACATGGTATTCGTCTGGTGCATATCTCCACAGACGCGGTATTTGATGGCAGCACAGGGAATTACACGGAAGATGATGTTCCGAACCCGCTCAGTGTGTACGCCAGTACAAAACTTGCTGGCGAGCGCGCTGTGCTTGCCACCAACTCCAACGCGCTGGTGGCGCGGGTGAACTTTTACGGTTGGAGCGCTGCCGGCAACCGCAGCCTGGCGGAAAATTTCGTCAACAACCTGGCAGCCGGCAAAGAAATGATGGGCTTCACGGATGTGAAATTCTGCCCCATGAACATCCTCGACCTCAGCGCACTGCTTGTTGAAACATCCGGGATGGACCTGAAGGGAATTTATCACATTGTGGGGGCAGAAGCGATGAGCAAGTATGAATTTGGCATGCGCATCGCTGAGAAATTCGGTTTTGAGGCATCCCTGATCAAGCCGGTATCGGTAATGGAGAGCGGACTAAAGGCCGCGAGGTCGCCCAACCTCACCCTGAACACAGGAAAGATCAGAACAGCGCTGGGGCACGACCTGCCCGTTTTTTCTGATGGCCTGCAAAAGTTTTACGACCAGTATCGCCGTGGATATCACCTGTATATCAAGTCACTCGCATGAATCCTGTTTGTGAGAGGAGTTGAGATGGACATAAAAATTGGCAATCACCTGATCGGTCCCGCGCATCCCACCTACTTCATCGCGGATATCTCCGCCAACCACGATGGCAGCCTAGAACGCGCGAAAATGCTGATACATCTGGCCAAAGAAGCCGGTGCGGACGCCGCCAAGTTTCAGAACTTCCGCGCTCCCCGCATCGTTTCGGATTACGGATTCAAAGCCATGCAAGGTCAGGTCTCTCACCAGGCCAATTGGAAAAAGAGTGTGTTTGAGGTGTATTCTGATGCTTCCATCCCCTTTGATTGGACACCGTTGCTCAAAGAGGAATGCGACAAAGCCGGCATTGACTATTTCTCTTCCCCTTATGATTTTGAAGCGGTGGATTACCTTGATCCCTTCGTTCCAGCGCACAAGATCGGATCAGGAGATGTGGACTGGCTGGAAATGTTGGAACATATCGCCCGCAAAGGCAAACCGGTCATACTTTCCACCGGTGCCGCGACCATCGGCGAGGTGCAGCAGGCAGTACACACCGTGCTGGCGCTCAACCAGCAGCTGATCCTGTTGCAATGTAATACTAATTACACAGCCAGCCCGGTGAATTTTGACCACATTCACCTGCGTGTGCTGCACACCTACCAGACGCTCTTTCCGGATGTACCGGTGGGGCTGTCGGATCACACGCACGGGCATGCCACCGTGCTGGGTGCTGTCGCATTAGGCGGCCGGGTGATCGAAAAACACTTCACAGATGATAACTCACGCATCGGCCCGGACCATCCCTTCTCAATGACCCCCCATACCTGGCGTGAGATGGTCAACCGCACGCGTGAACTGGAACGCGCCATGGGTTCCGCGGACAAGTCCATCAGCGGAAATGAAAAAGACACAACTGTCGTCCAAAGGCGCTGCCTGCGAGCCGCCCGCGATATTCAGGCGGGAGAGGTATTCACCCGCGAAATGATCGATGTGCTGCGACCGGCCACACCAGGCGCGATCCGCCCGGACCAGGTTAATCGCGTTATCGGGACACGCGCTTTGACAGCTATTCCGTTTGGCAAAGAGATCCGTTGGGTGGATCTTGGAGAATAAATTGAGAGTTCTTTACTTTACCCGTGATTATTCACCTCACGATGAACGCTTCCTGAGCGCACTGGCGCAGACCGCGCACGAGGTTTTTTTACTCCGCCTGGAACCGCGACAGTCGGTTGACCTTCCCGCCGGGATCACCGAAGTCAAATTTACCGGTATGGTGCAGGTGAACGACAATCCGGTGAACAACCGGGTGACCGAACTGAAAATGATACTGGATCAGTTAAAACCGGATGTGGTGCACGCCGGACCCTTGCACGGACCTGCCTACATCGCGGCGCAGACCGGGTTCTCACCGCTGGTCAGCATGTCCTGGGGGGCGGATATCCTCCACGACGGTGAAGTATCACCACTTGATCAGGAAAAGATACGCACGACCTTGTACAACAGCACCGTGCTGGTCGACGACTGCCAGGCGGTTACCACGAAAGCCGTTCACGAATATGGATACCCCCGCTCACGCATCTACTGCCTACCCTGGGGAGTTGACCTGCAACACTTCTCGCCAAACGGTCGCGCCAAGTTGCGCGAGAAAATGGGCTGGCAGGATAATTTTGTCTTTCTCAGCATCCGTTCATTCGAACCCATCTACGGTGTGGATATTACCCTGCGTTCATTTATTAACGCCGTGCAACAGGATCCCCAATTACGGATGTTCCTCTTTGGCAAAGGCTCACAAGAGGAGATGCTGCGGGAACTAGCCGCGCAGGTTGGTGTGATGGACAAAATCCACTTTGGCGGTTACCTCGATCGAGCGCAGCTGCCGGACGCGTACAACAGCGCGGATGTCTTCCTCAGCGCGTCCCATTGTGACGGGTCCTCCGTCTCGCTTCTTGAAGCGCTGGCGTGCGGCACCCCGGCGATCGTCTCGGATATCCCAGGCAACCTTGAGTGGGTGACGCACGGGGTTCAGGGTTGGGTCTTTCCGGATGGGGATGTTGAAGCGATGACCAAGCTGATGAACGTCGCGAGCAGGGAGCCGGATCTGGCCGAAATGGGTGAACGCGCCCGTGCACTGGCGCAGGAAAGAGCCAATTGGCAGCAGAACTTCAAGGTGCTGCTCGAAGCCTACGAACAGGCGATTATCATAAACAATAACGTGTTGAAGAAGCAGGATCCAGGAAGATGAAAGTAGTTGCTATCATCCAGGCGCGGATGAGCTCAACCCGTTTGCCGGGGAAAGTACTGAAGCGCGCTTCCGGACGAACTATGCTGGAGCGCATGCTCGAGCGCGTGAAGCAGGCCAGGCTGGTCGATCAGGTCGTGGTCGCCACGACAACCGACCCGACTGATGATGCCATCGTGAGCGCATGCCGCCGTTATCAGGCAGAGGTCTTCCGTGGCAGCCTGCAGGATGTGCTTGATCGTTATTACCAGGCAGCCCGGCAATACCACGCGGATATCATCGTACGCCTGACAGCCGATTGCCCGCTGATCGATGCGCAATTGATCGACGAAGTGGTTGACGCGTTGATCACGAAACAATTGGATTTTGCATGCAACCGCCTTCCTCCGCCTTTCTCGCGCACCTATCCCATCGGACTGGATGTGGAAGCCTGTACATTTGAGGCGCTTGAAACCGCCTGGCGTAACGCGGCCCAAAAGAACGAACGTGAGCACGTGCTGCCTTATCTCTACTCAGTACCGGGTCGTTTTAAGGTGCTCAAACTTGATCACTCAGAAGACCTGGGTCACCTGCGCTGGACATTGGATACCCCGCAGGACCTGATCCTATTAAGGCGCATCTACCGCCATTTTGCAGGCAGGAATGATTTCTCCTGGCTGGACGTGCTTCACCTGCAACAAGACAAACCACAGATCTTCCAGGTTAACGCCGGGGTCCGGCATAAAACCTACCTGGAGAGCGAACCCGAAAAGACCCTTGCGAACAAAGTTCAAGGATAATGACAAAAAAATGAACCAGTTAGCCATCTTTACCGCGCCAAAACCATTTACCAATCCGCATATCCGCACGATCCAGCGTAACGCCATCAGCAGCTGGAAAGCGCTGGGTGACGCGGTGGAAGTATGGCTGGTGGGTGATGAGGATGGAGTGGCGCAAACGGCTGCGGAATTCGGCGTGGGGTTTATTCCCGATGTGCAACGCAACAGCTCCGGTACACCCCGCATCGATTCGATCTTCAATATGGTTCGGGAGAGAAGCGATGCCCCGTTCATGTGCTATGTCAACGCCGATATCCTGCTCTTCCCCGATCTGTTGCAAACGCTGCAGAGTGTGAGCCATGAATATGAACGCTTCCTGCTCATTGGTCAACGCTGGGACGCTTCGATCACGACCGAGCTGGTGATCAAACCCGGCTGGCATGAGGAATTTGTGCCCCTGGCTATGAAAACAGCCACCCTGCACACCGCTGTCGGTAGTGATTACTTTGTATTCCCGCGCGATGAATACAAGGATATTCCCGCTTTCGCGGTTGGACGCGCCGGTTGGGATAACTGGATGATCTACAAGGGGCGGGTAGAGCAGATCGCGGTCATTGATGCCACCAGCTCTATCACCGTGATCCATCAGAACCACGATTTTAGTCATTTTCCCGATGGAAAAATTCACCGCATGCAACCGGAAACCATGGAGAACCTGGATCTGGCCGGCGGCAGGCATACGATCTATTCCCTGTATGATGCCAGCCACAAAATTATTAAAGGCTCCGTAAAACGTATCCGCCTGAACCGTTGGAAGTTGATGCGGGAGATCTGCATTTTCCCCTCTGTCACACTACATTGGCCATGGTTGGCTCGCATCACCTACGTGCTGTTCAACCCCAGGCGGGCGGTCAGAGATTGGCGCCAGGATGGAGAGCTGCGGCGCGCAGCAAAGGAAGCATTGAATGAGAAAAGGTCAGAATCCAATTAAACAGCTGCAAACGGTTGCCAAACCGCAGCGTGTTACTGTCGCGGTGTTGAACCATATTCCATTCCTGGATGGATTTTACGCAGATCTGATGCAAGTGCTTGATGCCAGCCTGAGCAGCCTGCGCGAGAACGCAGGCATGCCATTTGACCTGCTGGTCTACGACAATGGGTCGTGTGTTGAAGCGCGTGCCTACCTGCTTCAGGAATTTGAACAAGGCAGGATCCAAACCCTCATCCTCGCCGACCGCAACATGGGCAAAGGTGGTGCGTGGAACGTGATGTTGCAGGCTGCCCCGGGCGAGATCGTGGCGTACGCAGATAACGATGTGCTGTATTATCCGGATTGGCTGATCGAGTCTGTAAAGGTGCTCGAAACGTACCCTCTCGTGGGCATGGTCACCGCCAGACCCTATTATTCCAAACCCGAGCTGTACTCAGCCACAGTGGAGTGGGCAGCCCGGACGCCTGAGGCACAATTGGAACGCGGCCGCCTGATCGAACCACAATGGGCGCGCGAGTTCCTGATGAGCCTGGGGCGCAGCGAAGAGGAAATAAGCGCAGAACTGGCGGAGGAGAACATAAAAATCACCTATAAGGGTGTGACGACTTTCTGCGGCGCTTCACACTGGCAGTTCGTGGCCTGGAAGAAAGTACTGCAGGAATTCCTTCCGATCGACCTCACCAAACCCATGGGGCAGGTTCTGCGACTGGATCAGATGGTTAACGAACGCGGATACCTCAGGTTGATGACCGAAAAACCTTATGTAATGAACATGAGCAACACGGTGGAACTTCCGGGAGCGGCCACTGACAAGGTCAAGAAGCGTACCAGGAAGCGTCTGGTGGATTACCCCCTGATCAAAAGCCCGTTAATGCGGATTTATAACGCGATCTTTGGGCTGTATTATAAGAACGAGAAATGATGAAGATCCTTTACGCCTCCTGTCGATACGATCCACTTGACCGCGATGCCGGAAGCGGTGTGGATTACAATGTGCTGGAAGCCTTCAAGCAACTGGGGTGCGAGCTGCGCGTTATTGGCCCCTTCAAAGACACGCCCTCCTTGGTGGAAAAATTGTATCGTAGAGTACACCGGTTGTTTTCGCGTAAACTGACCGCCAAGTTCTCCACTTCCTATCTGCGGAAATGCGCAAAGCTGGTGGATGAGGCGGCAGAGGAATACCGACCGGACGCGATCTTCACCCACAATTTAATCCCGCTGGTGTACAGCCGGTCGAATGTACCAGTCATCTACAAAACTGACGCCATGCTGGCCAATACGCACGCACAATGGCCAACCTACTCGAAACTTGAATTCAGGCGCATGCTGCGCTGGGAACATAAAGCGCTGGAGAGGAGCACGCTGGTCATCACCGCGAGCAAATGGGCGGAGGAATCACTGATGAAGGATTACCGGGTACCCCGCTCCAGGATACTGGTGCTGCCCATACCCTCCTCCCTGCCGGATGAGGTCATCCCGGAGGAAGTGTTAAAAACTGCCCCAACCAGGGATGACCTGCGTCTCATCGCGGTCGCCCGCAACCCGTTGATGAAAGGCACTGCCATTGTCATCGAAGCCGTGCGGATGATGCAAAGCCGGGGTGTGAACGTTCAACTGCGCGTGGTCGGTCAGGACGGGGAAGACACCGCCGGGATCGAGTACAAAGGGTTGTATCAGAAATCAGACCCGGTGCAATTACGGGGTTACGTTGACAATTACAAATGGGCGCATTTGCTGGTACACCCCTCTCGGGTGGATTCAGCGGGCATTGTGTGCAGCGAAGCCGCTGCTTTTGGTGTACCCACCATCACCAACGCCACCGGTGGGCTGGCCACCACCGTGCAGGATGGCCGCACCGGGATCGTGCTGCCGCGCGGCAGTGATGCAGGGGCATACGTGCAAGCCCTAGAAGTACTGCTCGACCAACCTGTTGAATATTTGCGCCTGAGCCGACAGGCACGCGAACGGTACACAGCTGAATTGACCTGGCCGAAGGCAGCCAGCAGGATCCTTGAGAAATTCCACGAATTAACAATGACCAGCCGGAATGGATCAGATAGATCCACAATCACATTAGCCGACCGGTAAGAAGAGAGAGAATGGCAGAGATCAGTGTTTTGATGTGCGTTTATAACGGAGAAAAATACCTGTCGCAATCCATTGACAGTATCTTGAATCAATCCATGCTTAATTTTGAATTCGTGCTCGTCAATGACGGCTCGACTGACCGTTCGTTGGAAATTCTCTCTGAATACGCGCAAAAAGACGACCGCATCATCCTGGTCAACAACCTGGAGAACCAGGGCATTGCCGCCTCAGTAACAAAAGGACTGCAATTCTGCACTGGAAGATTCATCGCCCGCATGGACCAGGACGACATCTCCCTGCCGGAAAGGTTCGTAATCCAGCACAAATACCTGGAATCTCACCCGGAGATCGATGCAGTTGGTACGGGTTTGATCTTTATCGACGAGGAAGGGAGACCAACCGGGAAACGGCACATCAGCCCCACTGATCCAATGATCATCCGTCTTCAAATGTACTATCACTGCGTGCTGCACAACCCTTCGGTCATGATGCGGTCGGATTATTACCGTCTTTACAATGAAAGTGAATCTGAAAAAGACTTCCTGGCGGCGGATGATTATTCGTTCTGGTTGCGCAAAAACACACGCCACTTGTACGCCAATATCGCTGAACCTTACCTGTATTACCGGGTGCACCAGGGTCAGACCTCAAGAAACCAGAATCAAAGGCAGATGAGAGAGACAATCCGATCTGCGCAGCTGGCTTATTCAGACCTGCTCGGTTGCATGATCCCTTACGAGGTCATAGAATCTTTCTATTATGTGAACAGGATTAAAGTTGGATCACACGAAAACGTCAGAGAGGGACTGCGGACGATCTACAGGATCCAACGGGCTTTCGAAGAACAAAACCACCTGACCCCTGTTCAGAAAATGGAAACCAGGAAATATTCTTACGAGAAGATCAAGAGCATGATCGCCAAGTATCAGAACATGCCGGGTGTTCGACTCGCCGGTCGCATACTGCTGATGCGCCTGTCTCCATTATGGGTACTCCGGGACGTTTTGGGCAAGCTCCGCGGTAAACCGGATGAGCAGAAAATGAGGAGTGAGTAAGGTGCAAACATCCGCCGGGAATGCTATCTTAAATGAATCAGGTAAGTTCATGCTGATGGTATGGATTAAAACCATTGAGAGCAATTCAAGTGAGGAATTAGTGATGAGATGGAGCAAACTCCCATGAAGTTACTAATCGCTGGCTACGGCTCGATTGGCAGGCGTCACATGAACAACCTGCGAGCGCTGGGAGAGAACGACATCCTTCTGCTGCGTTCCCATCACTCCACCCTGCCACAGGATGAGATTGCGGGAATTCCCGTAGAAACCTCACTTGATGCCGCCCTTGCCCACCAGCCGGACGCGGTGATCATCGCCAACCCCACCGCGCTGCATCTCGATGTCGCGATTCCCTGCGCGCGCGGGGGCTGCTCAATATTGATGGAAAAACCCATCTCACACTCGATGGCGCGAATATCGGAATTGAAAGATGCGCTGACACAAGGCGGGGGCGGGTTTCTGACCGGTTTCCAGTTTCGCTTTCACCCCGGGCTACAGCAGGTGAAGCAGTGGCTCGAGCAGAACGCGATCGGTACAGTTACCGCGGTCAAGTCGCATTGGGGGGAGTACCTGCCCGGCTGGCACCCCTGGGAGGATTACCGCGCCAGTTACAGCGCCAGGGCGGACCTGGGCGGCGGCGTGGTGAACACCCTATGCCACCCGCTGGATTACCTGCGCTGGATGTTGGGCGAAGTGAGCGAATTGACCGCTAAGACCTCAAACACTGGTTTGAACTTACCCGTGGAGGATACTGCTGACATCCTTTTACGATTTGAACGCGATGTGACCGCCAATGTTCACCTCGATTACCTGCAGCGACCCGGGCAGCACAACCTGCTGATCACCGGTACTGAAGGCAGCATCACCTGGGACAACTCCACGGGGATCGCCGCGCGTTTTGATCCAGCAACCAACGCGTGGGAACAACTAGAACCACCAGCCGGTTTTGAGCGCAACCATCTTTTCCAAGCGGAATTGGCCCATTTTCTGCGCGTCGCGAACAAAAGCGCAACATCGCTGTGCACGTTAGAGGACGGGATCGCCGCGCTTGAGCTCACCAACGCGGTGCATCGGGCAGCCCGTGATGGATGTCTGGTAAAATTTTAGGGTCACCCGGAGGAATCATGTCAGATATTTTCGAGAAGTTCTCGTTGAAAGGAAAAACTGCCCTGGTAACCGGCGGCGCCGGTCTATTAGGCAAGGAGTTCAGCCTCACGCTTGCCCAGGCAGGCGCTGTGGTTTTCGCCGCTGACCTGAACGGCGCTGCCGCTGCAGCGGTGGCTGATGAACTGAAAGCACCGGGGTTAGATATCCGCGGTATCCAGCTGGACGTGACTGACCCCGCGAGCGTTTCTGTGGTGGTGGAGGAAATTGTGACCCGCACCGGCCGTATCGATGTGCTGGTGAACAGCGCCGCTCTCGACCCCAAGTTCGATCCGGAGCACGCGCAGGACAGCAGCAACGCTTTCGAGACCTACCCCCTGCAATCCTGGCAGGATGCCCTGAACGTGAATCTGACCGGTCCGTTCCTCATCTCTCAGGCGGTCGTGCAGCAAATGATCAAACAGCGCAAAGGTTCTATCATCAACATTTGTTCCACATACGGTCTGGGCGGGCCGGATCAACGCATTTACGATAAACCCGGCAAACCGAAAGTGTACAAACCGGTCTATTACACCGTCACCAAAGCCGGGATCCTGGGATTTACCAAGTACCTGGCCACCTATTACGCGGGAAGCGAGATCCGCGTGAACGCGCTCACCCCGGGCGGAGTGTTCAATAACCACGATGACGAATTTGTGCGCAATTATTCTGCGCGCACTGTTATCGGCCGCATGGCGCACAAGGATGAGATGAACGGCGCGCTGCTTTTCCTCGCCTCAGACGCGTCCTCCTACATGACCGGCGGGAATGTGATCGTCGATGGAGGCTGGACAGCATGGTAAAACCAGCCGAAGTTCTCGCGATCATTCCCGCGCGCGGCGGCTCAAAGGGAATTCCGCGCAAGAATATCAAGCTGTTCGCCGGTTATCCGCTGATCAGTTACAGCATCGCGGCAGGGCTGCAGGCCGGCAGTGTCACCCGCGTGATCGTTTCGACAGATGATGAAGAGATCGCCGAGGTTGCGCGCGCGTGGGGGGCTGAAACCCCCTTCCTGCGTCCGGCTGAACTGGCCCAGGATAAGACCACCGACCTGCCGGTTTTCCAGCACGCGCTCACCTGGCTGAAACAACAGGAAAACTACACTCCGGACCTGGTGATCCAGCTGCGTCCCACCTCCCCCATCCGTCCGCACAATTGCGTGGATGAAGCGGTCTCGCTGCTTCAGCGTAATCCCACGGTTGACAGCGTCCGCGGTGTTGTGCCCAGCGGCCAGAACCCCTACAAGATGTGGCGATTGAACGGTAAAGACGAGCCGATGACGCCTCTATTGACATTGCCAGGGGTGAAGGAACCCTACAACGCGCCGCGCCAGGTGCTGCCGCCCACCTACTGGCAGACCGGTCACATTGACGTGATCCGTCCACAGGTCATCCTTGAGAAGAACTCAATGAGCGGAGACTCCATCCTCCCTTACGAGATCGACCCGCGCTACACGGTCGATATTGACACACCGTTTGACTGGCTGCGTTATGAGTGGCTGGTGCGCAATGGCGACCTGGATATGGTCGATCCCGCCAGCCGGCGGCGCAAATTGCCGGCCAAGACCAGCCTGGTGGTGATGGATTTTGACGGCGTATTGACCGACAACCTGGTGCACATCGATGAGCAGGGAAATGAGCAGGTGTCCTCTTCGCGTGGTGACAGCATGGGTTTAAGACTGGTGCGCGAAACCCTGCCGATCGACTTTATGGTGATCTCCACCGAGGTCAACCCGGTAGTGGCTGCCCGTTGTAAAAAACTCAAACTGGAATACTTCCAGGGCATTGACGACAAACCTTCTGTGCTGCGCAAGGTGATCCGTGAAAAGGGAATTCCTGCGGAAGAAATTGTTTTCATTGGGAACGATGTCAATGATATCGGCTGCATGGAGATCGCCGGTTACGCGGTCGCACCCGCTGATGCCGAAGCGATCGTCAAAAGGCACGCTGACCTGGTGCTGACCCGCAAGGGCGGCAAAGGCGCGGTGCGCGATTTTTGCGACATCCTGTTGCAACATTATCAACAATAACGCTTTCTGATAGGAGCATGATCATGGCAAGAGAAGTAAAGATCGGCAACAAATGGGTCGGGGATGGTCATCCGGCTTACATCGTCGCGGAGATCGGTATCAATCACAACGGTGACCTGGGTATCGCCAAGGAACTCATACAGGCGGGCAAACACGCCGGAGTCGACGCCGTGAAATTCCAGAAACGCACGCCTGAATTGTGCGTGCCACCCGATCAGAGAAATCAGATGCGCGAGACCCCCTGGGGCTACATTTCCTACATTGATTACCGCTACAAGGTTGAACTGACGGAAAAAGAGTACGATGAGATCGACCGCTACGCCCGCGAGATCGGCATGGACTGGTTCGCATCCGTTTGGGATGAGCCTTCAGTCGACTTCCTGGAAAAGTATAATCCCATCGCTTACAAGGTTCCTTCAGCTTCTCTCACAGATAGCAATCTGCTAAAACACCTGCGCAAAACCGGCAGACCGTTGATCCTCTCCACGGGCATGTCCACATTGGATCAGATCAAGTCAGCGGTCAACCTCATTGGCGAAGAAAACCTGGTCATCACCCATGCCACCAGCGCTTATCCGTGTGACCCTTATGAACTGAACTTGCGCATGATCCATACCCTGCGGGATATGTTCAACTGTCCTATCGGGTATTCCGGTCACGAAGTTGGCCTGGTCACTTCAGCTGTTGCGGTTGGACTGGGCGCCTGCATGATCGAACGCCACATCACGCTTGACCGCGCCCTGTGGGGCTCCGACCAGGCGGCCTCCGTGGAACCGGGCGGCTTTGAAAAGCTGGTCAAATATATAAGGGTAACCGAAGCCGCGGTGGGTGATGGAGTGAAAAAGGTTTACGAATCCGAGATCTCCTCGTTAAGAAAGTTAAGGCGGATACAAGATTGAAACTGACACAGCAAAGGGTGATCAACGGACTGCGGCAACGTTGGACGCATAACAAAAGCAATCAACGCTGGCAGCGCTTGATCCATGATGTATTGTCGCATGCCGATCCCGTAAAAGAAACCAGGCCGGTCGTATTCTTCAACGCTTCCACCCGCCTGCAGGCCATGAGCCAGAACGCGGCGTATTCCCTGCTTACCGCACTTGCGGTCAGGCTGGCTGGTGTGCCGATGATCCAGTTCGTGTGCAATAGCGGGTTGCAGCGTTGCGTGCTGGGGAGCAAGCGGGATGATTACGAACAACTGCCGCCTTGCGAACGTTGCACCCGGCAGAGCCGTACGGTGTTCAAAGACCTGGACACGCGCTGGTTTGAGCCGCGTTCTTACCCGGAACTGGAACAACAGCTCGCTGACCTGACAGTTGGCGAGATGGAAACATTTCAATATACCGGAACACCGCTGGGCTTTTGGGCGTTGAACTCGCTGCGCTGGATGTTGCGCCGGCTCACCATCGAAGATACGCCGCGCAACCGAGCGTTCTTCCGCTCTTACATCCTATCCGCCTGGAACGTGTACAACCAGTTTTCTGTTTTGATCCAAAAAGAGAACCCACAGGCGGTGGTCCTGTTCAACGGAATGTTCTACCCTGAAGCGGCTGCGCGCTACGCCTGCCTTCAGCACAATATCCGCGTGGTCACGCACGAGGTCGGCTTGCGCCCGTACACGGCTTTCTTCACCACCGGTGAGGCTACCGCCTACCCGATGCAGATCGATGCGGACTTCGAGCTGGATGAAGCGATGAACCGGCGCCTGGATGATTACCTGTCCTCCCGCTTCAAGGGTGATTTTTCGATGGCGGGTGTGCGCTTCTGGCCGGAGATCAAGCCGCTTGGCCCTGACTTTCTCAGCAAGGCGGCTGAGTTTGAACGCATCGTTCCGGTCTTCACCAATGTCATATTCGACACCAGCCAGGTGCACGCCAACACCCTCTTCCCGCATATGTTCGCCTGGCTGGATAACGTGCAGGCGGTTGCTGCGGCGCACCCCAAAATTCTATTTGTCATCCGCGCCCATCCGGATGAGTGCCGGCCGGGGAAGGAAAGCCGCGAGAGTGTGGCGGATTGGGTAAAAAAGAGCGGCATCCTAACCCTGCCCAACGTGGTCTTTTACGAAGCCAGTGAATTCGTCAATTCTTATGAATTGATCCATCGCTCGCATCTTGTGATGGTTTACAACTCCACCATCGGGCTGGAGGCCACGCTGCTGGGGAAACCGGTCCTGGCGGGCGGTAAAGCGCGCTTCACTCAGCTGGAGACGTCTTTTTACCCGGCTTCAGCGGATGAGTACAATCAGCTGCTCGAAAAATTGCTGGCAACAGACATAATTGAAATTCCACCCCATTTCAGGCACAACGCGCGTCGATTCCTGTACTATCAACTGTACGCCACTTCGCTCGAGTTTGGCGATTTTGTAGAAGATGACCGCGTATGGAAGGGATACGTGAAGTTGAAGGATTTCCCGTTGGATCAGCTCAAACCCGAGCGATCTCCCACAATCCAAAGCCTGCTCGATGGAATCATACACGAGGGAGACTTCACGAACCTGACATGACACCTCCCCGCTGCTCGATCATTATCCGCGCATTTAACGAAGAAAAACACATCGGCCGCCTGCTTCAGGGCATTCTGGAGCAAAGTGTACGTGAAGTTCAGATCATCCTGGTTGATTCCGGATCAACCGATGGCACAAGGAAAGTGGCCGGCAATTACCCTGTGGAGATCGTGGAGATCGCACCGGAGGCATTCACGTTTGGGCGCTCGCTCAACATGGGTATCGCCCACGCCATTGCGCCCCTGGTTGTTATGGCCAGCGCGCACGTCTACCCGGTCTACCCGGATTGGTTGGAGCGTCTTGTGGACGCCTTTGAAGAGGACACGGTCGGTCTCGCCTACGGCAAGCAGCGCGGGGCAGCCACAACACATTTTTCAGAGCACCAGATCTTTCAGCATTGGTACCCTGAGGTCTCAACAACACGGCAAACGCATCCTTTCTGCAACAACGCCAATGCTGCCATCCGCCGAGAACTTTGGGAAAAACACCCTTACGATGAAATGCTGCCCGGCCTGGAAGATCTTGAATGGGGTAAGTGGCTTCAGGAACAGGGTTACGGGATCTCTTATGTGGCTGAAGCGGAAGTGATCCACGTGCATAATGAAAGCCTCGCTGGCATTTACAATCGTTACAAACGTGAGGCTATGGCATTCAAACGCATCTATCCGCATGAGACCTTTAAAGCCAGGGATCTATTCCAGCTCTTCTTCCAGAACACGGCGAGCGACTGGAAAGCCGCCAGACAGGCCGGAAACCTATTCGCCAACTGGCGCAAGATCATCGGTTTTCGCTGGCGGCAGTTCTATGGCACTTACCAGGGGTACCGCCAGTCTGGACCGCTGACATGGCAGCTCAAGAAGGCGTTTTATTATCCGCGCGATCCGGCTCTGGTATCCAAGCAACCCGGCCGCCGGGACGTAGATCCGATTCAGTATAATTGACGTAAAGTGGATAAAGGATAAAAAATGCCCACCATTACTGTTGAATTTACCGGTTTGTCAAAATCGATCACCGGCACGACTAAAACAACGGTGAGCCTGCCGGAAATGGCCACCTACCAGGATGTGATCCGCCATCTGGGAAAACAATACCCGCAACTCATTGGAGTATTGATCGCCGCTGATGGGGAAACATTCCTGAGTTCGAACATGTTCATTATTGACGGCGATTATGCCAATCCCGCCATGGTCATGAGCGAACCGATCAAAGATGGCGAACACCTGCACTTGATGTCCGTCATTACAGGCGGATGAAGCAGACTGAGAACCATACAGGAGATTTGTCGATGCCTGAACCCATCAAACCCAGGATCGTCGCGCTGGTACCCATGCGCCACCATTCTCAACGCGTACCACAGAAGAACTTCCGCCTGCTGGACGGAAAGCCGCTCTACCAGCACATCATCACCACCCTGCTCGCGGTCCCACAGGTGAGCGAGATCGTAGTGGATACCGACAGCCCCGTCATCATCGCCGGGTTGCGTGACTCCTACCCGATGGTGAAGATTATCGATCGTCCAACTGAATTGCGCGCAGATGATATCTCCATGAACAGGATCCTGCAGTACGACATCAAGCAGGCTCCGGCTGACTTTTACCTGCAAACCCATTCCACCAACCCGCTGTTGAGAGCGTCAACGCTATCCTCAGCGATCGACCGCTTCCTGGCGGAGTACCCGGCGCGTGACTCGCTATTCTCGGTCACGCGTCTGCAAACCCGCCTATATGACCAGACCGGTAATGCCATCAATCATGATCCGCGCGTTCTAATTCAGACGCAGGACCTGCCGCCAGTGTACGAGGAGAATTCCTGCATCTATCTGTTCTCCGCTGCGACCCTTGCCAGGCACGGCACACGCATCGGTGACACGCCCATCCTGTTCGAGACGGATCCAGATGAATCGTGGGATATTGATGAGGAGATCGACTTTAAACTGGTCGACCTGATCCTGCAGTCGCGCAAGTCCTGATCGATGGATCTACAGCATATTGTTGGGAGGCCTCAACTGCTCGTGCGAGCACAAGTAATGCCCCAAATGCGCCAGTTAGTTTGAAGGTTATAATAATCAAAATTCGCCAATTTACAGGTTAACCCATGCCAGTCATACTTCTATCTGCTCCGTACATGCTCCCATTTTTAGACCGCTTCCTGCCTGTGTTGCAGCACTACGGTCTCGAGGTGATCACACCAACCGTGAACGAGCGCCTGGAAGAAGCCGACCTGCTCGCTTATGCCGGTCAATTTGACGGCGTGATCTGCGGGGATGACCGCTTCACCGAGCGGGTGCTGCAAGCCTGCACTCCGCGTCTGAGAGTCATATCAAAGTGGGGCACGGGAACCGATTCCATCGACCACGCCGCGTGCGCCCGCCTGGGTGTGCAGATCAAAAACACACCCAATGCATTTACCCTGCCGGTAGCAGACAGCGTAATGGGTTATATCCTCGCCTTCGCCCGCAAACAACCCTGGATGGACCGCGCCATCAAATCAGGCGAATGGAAGAAGATCCCCGGCCGCTCACTGTCTGAATCCACGCTGGGGGTGATCGGCGTGGGAAATATCGGCAAGGCTGTGTTGCGGCGCGCCAGCGCCTTCGGGATGACCCTGCTGGGCAACGATATCCTTCCCATCCCCACTGACTTTCTGAGCGAGTTTAAGGTGCAAAGTGTGTCGCTCAGTGAGCTGGCGCAGCGCTCTGATTTTATCAGTGTGAACGCCGACCTGAACCCGACCTCCCGTCACCTGATCAACGCAACATTTTTGGCGCAAATGAAACCCGGCGCGGTGCTGATCAACACCGCTCGCGGGCCGATCGTAAACGAAAAAGACCTGGTGAAAGCACTGCTGGAAAAACAGATCGCCGGAGCGGCTCTGGATGTCTTTGAAGACGAGCCGATCCCGTTGGGCTCACCGCTTCTGACAATGGACAACGTCATGCTGGCACCGCACAATTCCAACTCCAGCCCGGCCGCCTGGGAAAATGTGCATTGGAACACAATCCGCAACTTACTCCTCGGGTTAGATATCGACCCGGTTGGTCTGGACGATTGGAAGAACCTGGCATAGAAAGGATCTCATAATGACCGAACAGGATAAATTTGTGCTCATCACCGGCAGCGCCGGCGGCATTGGCAAGGCGTGCGTGGCTCACTTTGCCAGGCAAGGCTGGCGCGTGATCGGCATTGACAAGAATGACTTTGGCGATGGTTTTCCGGTTTCTGGATTATTTTTTAGAGCTGATATCTCGCGCGCGGAGGAGTTTTCCACTATCTACCACAAGGTCGCCGCGTTTACACCTTACCTGAACGCGCTGGTCAACAACGCCGCGGTGCAGATCGCGAAACCGCTGGTGGAGACCAACGTGGACGAATGGGATATGGTGATCGCCTCCAACCTGCGCCCGGTCTACCTTTCAGCGCGTTATTTCCACTCTATGCTGGTTGAGGCGAAGGAAAGCGCGATCGTCAACATGTCCTCTGTGCACGCCATTCAAACCTCAGCCAATATTGCCGCCTACGCTGCCAGTAAGGGAGGCATTCTGGCGTTAACCAGGGCGATGGCCATCGAGTTCGCGCATGAGAATATCCGCGTCAACGCGGTACTGCCAGGCGCTGTAGATACCCCCATGCTGCGCAGCGGGCTTGACCGCGGGCATGTAAGCGGACCGAGTATCAACGATCGGTTGGATAACCTGGCGCGCAAAACGGTTAACGGCCGAATCGGTCAGCCCGAAGAGATCGCGCGGGCGGTCTACTTCCTGGCGGATAATACGCAATCATCCTTCATGACCGGCCAGGCGCTGGTCGTCGACGGCGGTGCTACCGCCCGTTTGAGCACAGAGTAGAAGATGCGCGCGAGTATTAAAAACAAACTTCCCGCGCCGCTGCTCGATGCTTACCGAAGCGTGCGAGATAACCTGGAAATTGCCGCGGAATACCCGCAGGCGCGTCTGCATCCATGGCGGGTGGATTCCATTCGTAAATTGGAAGCGCTGCGCAATACCCACCAGGGCGAACGATGCGTCATCATCGGCAACGGTCCCAGCCTAAAGAACACAGATCTCAGCAAACTGAAGAACGTCTTTACCATCGGAATGAACCGCTTTTACATGGCTTTCTCGGACCTGGGCTTTACCACCTCGCTGCTGCTCACTGTTAATGACCTGGTGATCGAACAATGCGCCGAAGACCTGCGCAAGCTGCCCATCCCTACCTTTGTATCCTGGCGCGGACGCAAGCATATCCAACCCGCGCCCAACCTGCATTACCTCTACACTTCATATATCAAGCCGCGTTTCAGCGGCGATGCCACAGGCCGCCTTTGGGAAGGTGCCACCGTCACCTTCGTGGCCATGCAACTGGCTTACTTCATGGGCTTTAAACAGGCCATCCTGATCGGCGTGGACCATAACTTCACCACCAAAGGCACCCCCAATACAACAGTAATCTCAACCGGGGATGATCCCAATCATTTCCATCCGGGTTACTTTGGCCAGGGCTTCCGCTGGCAGCTCCCGGATCTGGAAACTTCGGAGATCGCGTACCACATGGCAAAAGAAGCTTACTTAAAAGACGGCCGCGAGATCCTGGATGCCACAGTGGGCGGAAAACTGACCGTCTTCCCAAAAGTAGATTACGATTCGATCATGGCATGAACGACCTACCTGTTGTCACCATAGTTACCCCCTCATTCAATCAAGCGCCTTTCCTTGAAAAAACCATCCGCTCGGTGCTCGAACAGGATTACCCGCGCATCGAGTACCTGGTGGTCGACGGTGCATCCACTGATGGCAGCGTCGAGATCATCAAAAAGTACGCTGACCGCATCAACTGGTGGGTATCAGAAAAAGACAACGGGCAGGCGGATGGGATCAACAAGGGACTGCGGCGGGCTAACGGAGAGATCGTCGCGTGGCTCAATTCGGACGATTTCTACCTCCCCGGTTCGATCAGCGGCGCGGTTCAAGCCCTGCGAGTCAATCCAGGGGTCGGTTTCGTGCATGGCGACCTGCAGGTGGTGAATTCAGCCGGTGAGGTGACCAATATCCTTACCTACGGGGATTGGGGATTGAAAGGCTTGATGGAATTCAGGATCATCGGTCAACCGACCGTTTTCATGCGCCGGCAGGTGCTGGAAGCCGCCGGTTACCTGGATCCGGATTATCATTTCCTGCTTGACCATCAGCTTTGGCTGCGGCTTGCCATGCACGCGGGTATGAAATACATCCCGCAACTATGGGCAGGCGAGCATTACCATGCTGCCAGCAAGAACCTGGCGCACGCGGCTGAATTTGGAACGGAAGCATTGCGCATTGTTGAGTGGATGGCCACCGAACCACGGCTTAAGGATATACTTCAACAGGATTACCGCAGAATCAAAGCCGGGGCTGAACGTCTGAACGCGTTCTACCTGTTCGACGCGCAGGATTACAAGAAGTCGCTGCAAGCGTACTGGCGCAGCCTGCGCAGCCACCCAGCAGCCGCGGTGGGTGATTGGTATCGCATTCTATTCGCGCTCCTTTCACCGTTGGGACTTGACCGTTTGAAGGCTGGATACCTTTCCCGCCGGAAGTATCGTTTTAAAACAAAATGACCTGCAACGAGGTGACGCATGCCTGAAAAACGGGCGAACGAAAGCGCATTATTCTTAAAACCTTCCAAGCCGATGGTTGTAATCCTGCTGGTCATTTTCCTGCTGGCCGGTCTGGGCATCCGCCTGATCGACCTGGATGATCTTCCGCTTGATTTCGCGGTCACTCGCCAGCTGCATTCTTACATCATGACCCGCGGACTGTATTACCAGATGGACACCCCTGTCACAAACGCCATCCCGCCGGAAACCCGTCAGTTTGCTATTGAAACCGGTAAGAGCGAGCCGCAGATCGAACCGCCCGTTATGGAGTACCTGGTCGCGTTCATCTATCGCTTGATCGGGCAGGAAAGCATGGTCGTGGCGCGCCTGCTGTCGATCATCTTCTGGGTCATCGGCGGTATTCCGTTGTTCTTCCTCGCCAAACGCGTCACGACCTTGAATGGCGCCTTCATCGCGCTGGCTTTGTACCTGTTCAACCCGTTTGCCACCATCGCCAGCCGCAGTTTCCAGCCTGACCCGTTGATGGTGATGTTCATTGTTTGGGCGCTATACTTCCAGTTCGAATGGCTGGAAAAGGATACGCTGAAGACCACCCTGCTGGCCGCTGTGTTTACCGGGTTAGCGGTGTTCATCAAGATCTCCTCCGTGTTCTTCGTCGGGTTTTCGATGATAGCCATCGTGTTGATCAAAGGGATTAAACCCTCGCTGAAGAACCGGCACGTGTACCTGATCGCCGCCATATCCCTTCTACCCGCGCTGCTGTATAACCTGATCAGCGCCACGATCGGAGGAAACGCCGGTGCAATTTTCGGCGCGCGCTGGGTGCCGGCGCTTTTCTCAGATCCAAAATGGTATCTCAACTGGCTGATGATGGCGCGTTTCGTGGTCGGTTTCTACCCCATCGTCATCGCTCTGCTGGGGTTTTTCATGATGCGCGAGAAGAAACACCAGATCGTTTACTTCAGCATGTGGCTGGGTTACCTGCTGTACGGTTTCATGTTCGCGTATCACATCTACACGCATAATTATTATCACCTGCCGTTGATCCCCATCGTCGCGCTGGGCTTTGGCGCTGTCGGAGGCGCGGTTTTCAAATACCTGGAAGATAAACCCCTGCATTGGTTCTCGCGCGTACTGGTGATGGGACTGTTCGCCTTCTCCATCGGGTTGTGCGTGATGAAATCGCGCGGTGAAATGATTGGCGCCAGTTACCGCCACGAAGCCAAATACTGGAAGGACCTGGGCGATAAGATCGGCCAGCGCTCTTCGGTGATCGCCCTTACGCACGATTACGGCTACCGCCTGAACTACTGGGGGTTCATCCAGCCAGATCTCTGGCCTACTGGAGGAGACCTTACAGTAAAAGAATTGATCGGATCGACCGATCCTGAATTTGAAACACTGGTTAAGATGCGCACGGAGGGCAAGCATTTCTTCCTGGTGACCCTGCTGGGCGAGCTTGAGAAACAACCCGAGCTTTCTGAGTACCTGTTCGCGCATTATCCGTACACCGAAGGCGATGGATATTACCTGTTCGATCTCAGGAACCCGTTAAAATAGGTGAATGAATTGAGTGAACTACCGCTGGTTTCGATCGTAACCCCCTCTTTTAACCAGGTGGATTACCTGGAGGAGTCGATGCGCTCCGTTCTCGAACAGGACTACCCCCGCGTTGAGTACATTGTCATTGATGGCGGATCAACTGATGGCAGCGTGGAGATCATCCGCAAATACGCAGACCGCCTCGCATATTGGGTGTCTGAGAAAGACCGCGGGCAGACCGATGCCGTCAACAAGGGGTATGCGGTTGCAAAGGGCAGCATCCTTGGATGGCTAAACTCAGATGATACTTATAAACCAGGCGCGATCAGCGCAGCGGTGGAATTCCTGGTAAACCACCCGCAGATCGGGCTGGTTTATGGCGACCTGGATTTTATCAATGACGACGGTAGAATAGTGGGTAAATTCCCCGCTGCTCAAACCGATCTCAAGCGCCTGCGACGGGGTTACGTTCACATTCCACAGCCGGCAGCCTTCTTCAGGGCAGAATATTGGCGGCAGGTTGGTCCGTTAGATCCATCCTTCTACTTCGCCATGGACTATGACCTGTGGGTGCGCCTGGCAGCAGTGACTGAGTTCAGGTACCTGCCCGGTAAAACGTGGGCGAGTTTCCGTCTGCACAGCGACGCTAAAACCATCACCGCGGATGATCGCTGCTGGCCGGAAATGCTGCGCGTACACTACCGCGAGGGGGGAAAAAAGATAGCTCCGATCACCCTAAAATACCAGTTGCGCCGCCTGGTTGCTCCGCTAATCAACTGGAAGCGCCGCCGCATGTTTGAAAAATAGAAGCGCTGGAAATTTACTCTCCAGCGCTTTTTTTTAGATCACTTTTAGTTTTCGGGCAACCCTGGCAAATGCTGCCAGCCCCTGGTCAAGGTCATCCCGAGTATGCACCGCAGAGATCATCACGCGGATGCGCGCCTTGCCCTGCGGAACCGTCGGGAAGCCCAACGCCATGGCGAACACGTTCTCCGCGAAGAGCTCTCGGCTGAATTGCTGCGCCAGGGAGGCTTCACCCAGCATCACCGGGGTGATGGGTGTAACACTGTTTCCCGTATCTAACCCCAGGTTCTTGAGCTCCGCCTTGAAATAACGTGCATTTTCCCACAGATGGTCCACCAATTCGGTGGAGTTTTCAAGCAGGTCAACCGCGGCGATGCAGGCAGCGACATCAGCTGGTGGTGTGGCAGAAGAGAAGAGGAACGGGCGGCCGCGTTGGCGCACCCACTCGATCACTTTTGCGTTCCCAGCCACTATGCCACCGACCACACCGAAGGCTTTGGATAAGGTGCCCACCTCCACATCCACCTTACCGTGCAGACCAAAGTGGTCCACAATACCTCGGCCTCCCCGGCCAACCACACCTTCTCCGTGCGCGTCATCCACCATCAGCATGATGTCATATTTGCTGGTGACCGCGTAGATCTCATCCAAAGGAGCCAGGTCACCGTCCATACTGAAAACACCATCCGTGATGACCAGCGCGCGGCGGTAAGTTCCATTGTTCTTTAAAATCACCTGCTCCAGGTCAGCTGCATCCGCGTGCGCATACCGTTCGATGCGCGCTGCAGAAAGACGGCTGCCATCAATGATACTGGCGTGATTGAGCGCATCGGAAATGATGAGGTCTTCCTTGCCTACCAGCACGGGGATCACCGCGGTGTTAGCCGAGAAACCAGATTGCAACACAACTGTGGCTTCAACGCCTTTGAAAGCTGCCAGGCGGCGTTCCAATTCCGTGTGGATGTCCATTGTACCGGCGATCGAACGAACCGCACCTGGTCCAACGCCGTATCTTCGCAATGCGTTACCGGCAGCTTCAACCAGTTTTGGATGGTTCGCCAACCCGAGATAATTGTTCGAGCAAAAGTTTAGAACCTTCTTCCCGTCAACGACCAGCCAGGCACCCTGCGGCGAGTTAAGAGTGCGTATGTTGTTATACAAACCGGCCGCCTTGAGCGAGTCAATCTCCTGCTGGATCCATTCCAACCTGTTGCCCATTTTCACCTCTTGTTTGGATATGATTTCCTACCCATGATTATACATCCGCTGACCTGTCGATCAGGATGCCCAACCTGTTGAGCAATTTAATAATTCCTTCCTCCTGATTTGACCGGATGAGTATTGTGAGGGGATTCAATCGCTCCAGGCTAAACCGCTTGCATGCCGCAATGAAGAATTCATCGCAGTCCGCTGGATCGATGAAGCGCAGCAGTGTGACCCTTTCAAACACAGCTTCCGGACCTTTTAGGCTCCAGCGTTGTTCCATTTTTCGCAATTCTGAAGGAACAAGACCGGGTTGGTCTTTCTCCAGCAATTGCAGGAGCTGACCCAGATGCAGATCCTGTTCAGCCGCTTTTTTCAATGACTTTGTGGTCAATACATAACGGGTATCCTTCACAGAAGCGCTCACCAGCTCTGCGAAACGCCCCACCTGGTAACGCAGCATCCGCGGTGCAGCCACTGGAATGATGAAATGACGCACATCTTTGACCGTGATGGGCTGCTTTTCTCTCCAATCAACTGCGGGCGGTGCGCCCGTCAACATTCCCCTGGTCTGATCGACCAGTTGAAAAGCCGTGTATCGTCCTTCCGCGCTCCCCCTTGCCAGGTTCACCAGCCCCAGCCAATGCAGTGGACCAGTTAGAAGATAATATAAAAGCGCGCCTTCCACCCGATCCCAGGAATTGTATCCATGTAGAAATGCGCCGCTCTCCAGGTCACGGATGAACCAGGAATCGTAATCTCCCGCGGGACGTTGAAAATCAGGATCGGTTTCCTTAATACCCGAGATTACCGAGGAGATGCTCCACCAGGTTCCGCCAGCATCCAACCCGGTGAGCAAACCGGTCAATACACGCCGGGCAGCCAGTGGATCATTCTGCCAGCTGCCTTCACAACTCAAGCCGGGTAAGAGTCGTAATTCATTGATCGTTGTTGAAGCACGCCAGGCCTGGTAAACCTGCCACAACGCCTCTTCACGAACCGCGGTAAAGAAAGTTTTCAGGGCTGACGCGACCGGTTGCCCCGACTGATCGATCAAACCACAGGAAAGCAGCAAATCCTGCAGGAATGCGCGCGGTTTTCCCCAACTTGTGAAGATCTCCTCCGGGATCGTTCTTTGCATGCGCAGAGAAGCCAGAAGATCGGTCAGCTGGTCGAGGATGGCGCTATCAGCGCGGGTGATGAAGCGTGGGGATTGATTGACCGCCGGTCGAACCGGCGATGGTTCTTCGACATTTGCCGGCTTTTGAAAGGACAGCAACTCATCCGGAATGTAAACATGCTCGACCGGTTCACCCTCCCCGCGGAAGAACGCCCTGCCGATCAAGCCCGCGTACCACAACGATTCAGCGATCGATACCGGATGCAGATCCGGATCTTCACGGGCGCGTTTCGCGGGACCAAAACTGCGGATCTCCCCGTTTACCCGTGTGAATTCAGCCCAGGTTTGCCTGCCGCCCTTGCGGGCAAGGGTTCGCCAGGCCTCGAGAACATTTTCAGCCAGCGAGTTAATAAAAGGATGGAACACATCCGGCAGCACCATTTTCCCAGCCAGATCTGCGCGGGCAGTGTCAACGTCACGTGTAATGATCTCCACATCCCATGCACGTGCGATGCGTTCCAAAAAATCGAGGTCATGCTGCTGTAATGTGGATTGAATCCCGGGCATATTTGTCCTTCACGGTCGTTAAGCAGATTATACTCAACTTGTCCTTTCACTTCAGCCGGGTTTGCCGATCAGTTAATTGACGCTTTTATCTCTTGTATGTATAATCTTATGAACGTACGATAATCCTGTAAGGGTTGGCGGATGACATTAAAAGGTAACCTTAGGGATTTTTCATTTACCCAGTTATTGAACCTGATCAACCTGGCCAACAAGTCAGGCGCACTTTACGTTGAAAGACCCGGCTTAACAACACGGACGATCTTCCAGAACGGCAAGCTGGCTTACTTCGAAAGCAGTGAAAACCAGATCTCTTTCCTTAAATCCCTAACCGACCATAAATTGATCACCGCTTCTCAACACCGTATCCTGCGGGAACGCCTGGCCGGCATGAATGACCAAGAAGCGGGTATTTACCTGGTGAACGCCGGCTACACGACACTGGATGAAGTGTTGTCCACGCTTGAGAAGGTTTACGCGGACAGGTTCCGTCATCTTTTCGCGTGGACCGATGGTTTGTTCCGTTTTGAAACCGGTGAGCTGCCCCCCAATGACCGTATCATCGTTCGCCTCGATCTGGAAAACCTGATCGTTGAGGGTGCCCGGGAATTAAAACAGATCGAGGAACTAAAAGCCGAGATCCCCAGCCTGGAAATGGCGCTTAAGTTTACAGATCGTCCGGGAACAGATATCCGCAACGTCAATCTCAACTCAACTGAATGGCACGTCATCTCTTACGTGAACCCCAAGAATACCATCCAGCAGATCGCTACCACCACCGGTCTTGACGAGATTGAGATTCGTCAAGTGGTGTATACATTACTGCAAGCCGGGTTGGTCGAGATCATCCGCCCGGATGGTCTGCCCGTCTCATTATCAAATGAGTCCCTGCCGGTGAAAAATCCTAAAGAAAACAAGTCGTTGATCAAACGACTGATTGACCGCATCCGCTCGATCTGAAATCATCACAGGAATCTTCATGCAGACCCAAACCGTAAAAATCGTAGTAACAGGGCCATTCAATGCGGGGAAAACTGAATTTATCCGGTCCGTCAGCGAGATCGATGTGGTCTCGACTGAACGTAAGATCTCCTCAGCTCCAGAAAAGGTGAAGGAAACGACTACCGTGGCGATGGATTTTGGCAGGATCACCGTCGATAGCGACCTGGTGCTTTTCCTGTTCGGTACACCCGGCCAAAAACGTTTTGATTTCATGTGGGAGATCCTCTCAGAGGGTATGCTGGGATTCATCGTCATGGTCGACAGCTCGCGTCCGGAAACTTTTCGCGAGGCGCGCAGCATCCTTGAAACGTTCCACGCATACGCCCCCACACCTTACCTGGTCGCGGCCAACAAACAGGATCTATACGACGCGTGGGATGTGGAAGACATACGCCTCGCCTTGCGGCTTGACCCGAGCATCAAGATCCTGTCCTGCGAAGCCCGTAAGAAGGATTCTGTAAAACAGGTGTTGTTGGAGCTGTTGTACAGTATTCTAGAAGAGATGGATAAAAACGAATCCAAACAGGAAGAAAACTAACCCACAACGCATGATGACAGATATAGCTCCCGCTTCATCATCTTTGGATTATGAACTCCACAGCCTGGAGGAGATCCTCGGTGTTGAAGCCTCGCGAGATTTCCAGTCCCGCCTGCCCCTTAGCCCGGAGGACCTGCTGACACGCGGTATTCTCCATCGCGCCGGTAGAGCCGGGTTCCATTACTGGATGAAAAACGCCAGAGGCAGGCTTAAGTGGCATGATCCGGAGTTTAGATTCTCACCGATCAAAAAGAAGATCGCGCAAGGGCTTCAACTCATCTGCGATATGATCAATGAGGAAAAGGGTCAGTTGCTGTTGTTTGAGAACCAACCCGATCATTGGGAGGTACTCATTCTTCCAAATGCGAATAAGGAAATAACCAGTCCCATGATGAACAGCAATTACCTGTCAGGATTTTTGCAGGAATTCACCAGCTGGGCGGGATTGGGCAAGTTTTACCGGGTCACAACATCCAACATCCAAAAGGAAAACGGTTTGTGCTGTTGTATCTGCATCGAAAAGAAACCAATCGATTTCTGAACCCTTCCCTTGAAAGGTAAAATTATTAATGACCGATGAAGTGCTCATCTGCGTGGATGTGGAAACTGCAGGACCGTTCCCTGCTCGATACGCGATGCTGTCGATTGGCGCCTGCTTGGTGATGGATATCGGCGAGACTTTTTATGTAGAATTGAAACCCGATAAGACCGATGTTGAGCCGGATGCCCTGGCCATATCCGGACTGATCATGGACGACCTGCAAAGGAATGGGACGGAACCGGGTAAAGCGCTTCTTGACTTTGAAAAATGGGTGAAAAAGGTGGTACCGCAAGGGAATCGCCCGGTGCTGGTGGCGTTCAACGCCTCTTTTGATTGGATGTTCATTCACGACTATTTCCTGCGCTACCTGGGCAGAAATCCTTTCGGTCATAGCGCGCTGGATATTAAAGCCTATTTTATGGGTCAAACTGGCAGCAAATGGTCTGAAACCTCTATGCAGCATATCTCCAAACACTTTTTGGACGAAGTTCGCCTTACACACAACGCCCTTCGCGATGCGCAGGACCAGGCAGAGGTGTTTCGCAAGATATTGAATTTAAACCCGCGTGAAAATATCCCCGAATAAAGTGGACATTTTATGTCCATTTTTGTTATACTCTTTTCATTGATATGTTGATCTATTTTTTATGAAAGGAGAAAAATGACTCAGAAGGACAATTCACGTTCAGAAGACCTGCAGAGGATTATTGATTCCGCCAGCCGCCTCGGTATAGAAATCGAGGAGGAGGAAGCCATGCAATGGTTGACCAGCATGGCCGCCTTCAAGGGAAGTTCTCAGATCTCCATGGACACTCGCAGCGGTGTCTTTGGGCACAACATTACCATGCTGGATTTCAGCGACAAAGAGCTGGAGTATTTTAAACGCGTTGGGAAGATCGTGGAATTTGAAGATGTTCCGGGCAAGGTTGAGACCGCCCTGGCCCTTTCCGGCTCCTCCGCGCAGTCCAAGATCCAAACCTATCCAGGCGATTGTGATTATTTTGAACGCGTGAACATCATCGCTCCCACCCGCGAGGAAGCCTGCGACATTCTGGCGAAGATCATGCGCGAAAAAGCGCTTGAGACTGTGCAGGGACCGAACTACCAGTTGATCGAGGTAAAATTCGGTGAGCATCCGCAGGATATTGTGATTGGCAACCGAGAAGTGCGCGCCGGTTCACCTGTGTCCTGGCACCCGGCAGAAATAAAAGCGGGAATGATAAAAGGATTCACAAAAGATGGTTCCCCGGCAGTAGTGAACTGGGAGGATGTGAAACTAAAGCCAGGTTGGTGCAAATTGGATTGGGTGGTGGCCGATCCGCTTCGCAAACAATTGGCGAACGCCAGCAACATGCTGGATGTCACCTGGGAAGCTCCTGATGGGGAGATCACCCCGCTGGATGGATTCCTGGACCCATACTTCCAGGAAGTCTACCTGGAGGCTGCCTCTGTGCCCATTTTTTCCAAATTAGCTCAGCATGTTTCTTCTGATGCGATGGATGATTACGTGGGCGCGCTCGAACGCGAGGTGTACAAGTACCTCACCAAGGATATCAATTACGGCAAGGTTGCCAAGCGTATGTACAATATCTTCCGCCTGACCGGCAAGTACTCAGAGGCGGCATTCCTGCGTGAACTGTTCGATGAGCCCGCCACCATCCTGTACCAGATCTGGTCTTTGATCCGCACGATCGACGATGCCTACATTCCTGGTTCTTCCATTACACATGACCAGATGGTAGCCTCAACGGATAACCTGATCCTAGAAGTGATCCGCGCATTGGAAGGGGATGAGGAGACCGAGATCGTCAAACACTTGTTGAATTTGCGTACAGCCCTTGCCCAACCGGAGGCGCATGATCAGCTTACCGCGGAAGCAGAAGCCGCGCGCGGCATGGTGATCAACATCGTGAATAATTTCTTCTACGAAAGATTGACCGCGATGCCTACCATCAAAGAATACATGGATGAGGTTGTAACAAGCAAGAAGTGAAACCTGATTTGCGCGGTTACAAAAATACTACAGGGTGGTTTGCACTTTTATGCAGACCACCCCTTTTTTTCACCACTAACAATTGGTCAAAGGTGTTTGACACAACCATTTGGTTTCACTGGATGGTAAAATTGTAAAAATGGATCGTGAAGTTAATTAAAATTGGGTAAACCGAGGTAATTTTTGACCAACAACCACACAAGTATCACCGAGGGCTACGCGGTTGAACTCTTCCTGGACGCGGAAGCTGAAGCAAAAGTTTTGGCGTTCAGAGACATCATCTATCGGGATGGTGTACAACCCGTCCAGGGTTTAATGAACGATAAACCGCACATCAGCCTGGCAGTTTTTCCTCGTGTTGATAGCCAACAATTGATTATGTTGACAGAAGAGTACACTAAAAACCTGTCCCGGTTTAAGTTCCGCCTAGGCGCGGCCGGCACATTTCCGACCTCAGGCAATGTTCTCTTCCTTTACCCGGTTCCCAGCCTGGAGCTGCTGACAGCGCATGCAGATTTTCATCGTAGGCTGCAATTGGTCGGTCTGCAATCCTCACCATACTACTTCCCTGGAAATTGGGTACCCCATCTGACGCTTGAATTTGACATCGCGAGAGATGAACTCTATCAATCTGTCGGGATTTTTAAGGAATATTTTGAACCGATCGATGGTGAATTCACTCAGGTCGGCGTGGTTGGTTTTCGACCGGTGGAATACCTGGCCTCGTTCGATTTGAAGAAAGGTTGACTTAATAATGAAAGAATCCCCCTTCACTCCTTCAGAAGTTAAGATCAAAGAAGCAGTGGAACGCAGCAAGACTAAAGCCGAGGAGTACCTGCGCGACGCAAAAAAATCGCGAGAATTTGTGGAAGAGGCGTACAAGAAAGCCAAGAACAATTCTACGGTATCTTCTCTTCAAACTGATTTCTGGTCGCAGATGAAAGCGTTTATTCGCATGCTCAAGGCTTACATCAATAAAGAGTACACGGTGGTCCCCTGGGCTTCGATCGTGCTGGTGGCCGGGACAGTGCTGTACTTTCTCTCCCCCATCGACCTGATCCTGGATTGGCTGCCGCTGGCGGGATTCGTAGATGATGCAGCGGTGCTGGTGTTCGTTTTTCGCCAGATCCGCGTAGACCTGGAAAAATTCCAGGCTTGGGAATTGGCCAGGTTTAACCCCGGGCAGCAGATCATCGACCTGTAATATTCATCACAACAATTTCATACATATTGGATATAATTAGTATATATTATTAACCAACCGGAGGAACAGATGAAAAAAAGTATAGTAATGGGGTTGGCTGCGGTTATGATCATGCTCTTCTCCCTCACCGCCTGTGGACAGTTGGGCGATGTTACTGATATGGGCAATGCCTTCATGTCCGCGTTGAGCACGGGTGACAACGCAACCTCCTACCAGATGCTGCACCCAGATATCCAGCAGGAGGTCGGTGGTGAAAGCGGATGGGCGGACTGGACCGCCATTAGGAACTTCGAAAAATGGAAATTCAACAGCACCTCCATCGAAAACAACACCGCACAATTGGAAGGCACGGCTGAGTTGGAAGGCACCACCTATAATGTTGTACTGGTATTTGATAAAACTAATGATACCTGGCAGATCACCGGAATCAACTTCGAATAGAACAGGCGGAGTACCCGGATTAAACGTGAAGGAGAAAAAACCTTCACGTTTTTTTATTAGAGCACCACAAAACAAAAAAACCAGAATTCCGATTAAAAAATCAACATACCGATCGTAGTACAGACAGCCACGAAATGAAGCCAACTAGATCTAATTAATCCGGTCATTTTTTTTTGCTCGGAAAGTCCGTTATCAAAATTGTTGGTCTCAAAAAAATCAAACCATGATCATTTAATTGCTATACTTTAAACCAATCTTTCCAAAACTCAGAAATAAAGGAGAAAACTGATGAGCTCATCTGATACCTGCCCTGCCTGCGGAACAATCCTGCCGGGTGACGCCCGCTTTTGTTCCTCGTGCGGCAGACCTGTGGAAATACCACCCACTGCACCCCCTCCTCTTCCGCAGACCCAACCTATACCGGTTGTGCGGCCGACTTCCACTCCACCGGCTGTACCGGCTGCCATCCCTGCCATTCCACCAGCGTCTCTACCCTCAGAACAGGTGGTCAGCGTAATCGGTATGGTAACCAGAAAAACAGGACTCTTTTCCTCAGAGCTTTACCACATGGTCATTACCGGTAAAAGGCTTATCTTCGCCCTGCAAACCAAGGAAATGCAAACAAACGACGTCAATCAGGCGAGACAGGAAGCCAAAAAGCAGGGTAAAAACCTTTTCGGACAGATCGGAGCGCAAATGTCCACACGCACCGGTGAAAAATACATGGGGGTTGCGCCGGATTCCATCCTTGCCGAAAACCCGAAAAATTTCTCTGTGGATCTTAGCCAGGTGGTAAAAGTGAGTGTTTTCCATGGTGATTCTGAGGACAACTCACCGGACAGCATGGAGATCAAAACCACAAGTGAAAAAATGAAATTTATCATCTCCAACGCATTCGGTGTCGAAAAACAGTTGAAGCAGGTGCTTGGCGCGAAGGTTAAGTAACCTAACAGCCGCAAAATGGGTCACAAGTAAATCTGAAATGTTGTCAGACAAACCGGCAGATGCAGTTTTGCCATTTCGTGCCCATCAACTTGCATCGGAATATGGCACGTGATACACTTTTCTTATGAATCCAAGAATCCTCGTATATTCCCCTGAAGCTGAGCTGCGCGATGAATTCACCTCCTGGGGTCAACAGGAAGATTCTTTTGAGGTTCAGATCGTTGATCGGCCGGATGCGTTATCGGATGCCATTAGAAGCGTTGATCTGGCTGCCGTGATCGTGGATGATACGGATGGATCGTTACCCTTACCAGCAGTCACGCATCACATCGCGACGCGTCATCCACTGGCGAGGATACTGGTTTTCCCGCCTTCAGGGGAGAGCAACCCATCATTGATCAGCGACGCCATTCTGCACGGGTACCTCAGCAAACCTTTCTCTGCGGATGAACTGAACAGCGCTTTAATAGGTTTGCCAGTTCCTGAACCAACTCAAGTGACAACTAATCCAAGCCCCAACCTGCCTCCTTTGTTCATCATTACAGACAAACAACAGGATATTTCTGGCGCGGACAAATCTGCTGCCGAAGTCACATCGGTGGACGAAGACCTGGATTATCTCAAAGGTTGGTTGTATGAAGACACCGAGGAAGGCGAGCCGATCGTTGCGCCCGCGACCGAAACCGTAGCTGAAGCGGTAGACACAATGCAGATTTCCAGTGCGCCCGTAGAGGCGGGTGAAGATATAAAATCTTCTCCTGTTGAAACGAACGATCCGATAAATGATCCAGAAGGGCTCACACAAATCACAGCCGAAGCCGCCGATGCAGATCCTGTGGTAAGCACGGCTGCCATCACCCCGGCGGAACTGCATACTCTCAAAAGTGCCTTCACATCAGAAGAGCCATCTATTGATCAAAGCGCCGGGCTGAACAAAGCCGGAACTCCACCTGTCAACCTGCATTCGTTGCGTCTTCATTACAGTTGTGTGCTCATTCCGCGCAATCCACAACATTACCTGGTGGGTGAATTGTCGGACCGCATCAGCCAGGTGCTCCCACAGGCGCATCTCAAACACGGATGGCGGGTCACAGGAACGTCCATCCGTCCGCAATATATGCAGTGGTTCACTGACCTGCCACTGGATACCAGCCCGGTTGAAGCAATATCCGAAATCCGGAAATTAACTTCTTCTTGTATCCTGACCAACCTCCCGGAATTGAATAACAGCGCGGGTGTAGAAGATTTTTGGGCACCCGGTTACCTGATCTTGAGTGGAAACCTGCCGACACCTTCCTCTCTCATCCGCGAATTCATCCAGCGAACAAGATCTACTGCACAATCAGAAACTTAGTAACAAGGAAAACAGGAATAAACCCTATGCCTCCTATTCTTTACCTGATCGATGGTCACGCACTGGCTTACCGCACATATTTTGCCATTACAGCAGGGATGAGCGACCGCATGCAAACGCGAACCGGTGAGCCGACGGCTGGCATCTTCGGGTTTGCCAATGTGATCATGCGCCTGCTGGAACAGGAAAAACCTGAATATCTGGCGGTGGCATTTGACACCGGAAAAACCTTTCGCAACGATCTGTACCCTGATTACAAAGCCACCCGAGCAAAGATGCCCGATGACCTGCGTCCACAGATCGAACGCATCCGGCAAATGATCGATACATTCCACCTGCCGCGGCTGGAGAAAGAAGGTGTGGAAGCCGATGATGTGCTCGGATCGATCGCGCGCCAGGCGGTAGAACAGGGCCTGGGCGTTAAGATTATCACCGGCGACCGCGACCTGCTGCAATTGGTAAACGACCGCATCACGGTCAGCCTGCCGGGATCCAAATTATCTGATTCTAAAGACTATTCTGCCAGCGATGTCCGCGAACACCTTGGTGTTAACCCCGATCAGGTAGTGGATTACAAAGCCCTGGTGGGAGATACTTCCGATAATATCCCCGGGGTAGCTGGTATAGGACCGAAGACCGCTGTCACACTCCTTGAAAAATACAAAACTCTGGACGGTGTATACCAGCATATTGATGAGATCACCGGAAAAACAAGGGAAAAGCTGGAAACCGGCAGAGACTCCGCCTACATGAGCCGCGATCTGGCGCAGATCAGGACCGACGTTGGTGTGAAATTGATCCTGGAGGACGCCCGCACCGACCACATCAATGTCCAAGCCGTTGAAAATCTCTTTCGCGAACTTGAATTCCGCACATTGATCCCACGGTTGCGCGCCATCGTCGCACCCCTCACTCATCAACCCACCCCCCAACTTTCATTGTTTGGTGAAGAAATGAAAGAGATCAGCATCCCTTCATCCTACGCGCTGGACGTGAAAGTCATTGACACAGATCAAAAACTGGCTGACCTGGTCAACCTTCTCTCCACCAGCAGTATGATCGCCTTTGATACTGAAACTACCGGCATAGACCCGCTGCGTGCTGAGATTGTGGGTATTTCGCTCGCCATCAGAGAAGGTGAAGGGTACTATATTCCATTGGGGCATAAGAACACCGGAAAACAACTTCCGGTTCAGCAAGTCATTACCGCCCTAACCCCGGCGCTGACCAACCCAGAAATAGCCAAGGTCGGGCATAACATCAAGTTCGATGCCCTCGTGCTGCAAAACTATGGACTCAAAGTCAACCCGCTCACTTATGATACGATGATCGCCGAATGGCTGGTAGACCCGGCTTCTCACGACCTGGGATTGAAGGATATGGCAGATTCGCTGCTGGGGATCAGTATGACCCACATCGAGGAGATCATAGGGCGGGGTAAGAACCAGATCAGTATGGACAATGTGTCCATATCTGCAGCAGCTCCTTACGCAGCTGCGGATGCTGAAGTAACGTTGCGCCTGGTACCTGTGACACGGCAACGTATGCAGGAGCATGGTTGCACAGAAATTTTCGAGAAGATCGAGATGCCCCTCGTGCCCGTCCTCATCAGCATGGAAATGGCGGGTATCAACCTGGATGTGGATTTCTTCACCCGGTTCAGCCGCGAGATGGGAGATCGGCTGCACCAGATCGAAACCGATGTATATAACCAAGTCGGCCGTACGTTCAACCTCAACTCGACCCAGCAGTTATCGCGAGTATTGTTCGAGGACCTGAAACTTGCACCCCCTGACCGCAGCAAAAAAACCTCCAGCGGTCATTTTTCAACCTCCGCCGCTGTACTGGATGAACTCAAGGGTCAGCATGCAGTGGTCGACCTGCTGCTGGAATATCGGGAATTATCCAAGCTCAAATCGACTTACCTGGATGCCCTGCCCTTGCAGGTAAATCCGCGCACCGGGCGGGTGCATACCAGCTTCAACCAGACCGGTTCAGTAACAGGCCGGCTGGCTTCATCCGAACCGAATTTGCAGAACATCCCCACACGCACTGAGCTGGGAAAACAGGTGCGGCTTGGTTTCACTGCTGCTCCGGGTTGCAGGCTTCTCTCAGTGGATTACTCGCAGATCGAATTGCGTATTGTGGCTCATATGGCAGGGGACCAGGCTATGCTGGAGGCGTTTCGCGAAGGACAGGATATTCACGCGACAACCGCAGCAGCGATCTACGATGTACCACTGGCTGAGGTCACGAAAGATCAACGCCGGCACGCCAAAGCCATCAACTTCGGTTTGATCTACGGCATGAGCTCATTCGGGCTCAGCCGCTCGACAGACCTGACGTTGGGAGAAGCTGAGAATTTCGTCAAGGATTACTTCGAGCACTTCCCGGGCGTGAAGAAATACCTGGATAACATCCGCCTGGTCGCTGCAAAACAGGGATACGTGGAAACCATGCTCGGCAGGAGACGTTACTTCCCCAACCTGGCCAACCCGGTGAACGTGATGATGCGCAACCGAGAAGAACGGGAAGCGATCAACGCGCCCATTCAGGGGACCGCCGCGGATATAATGAAGATAGCCATGATCAATGTGCAGGAAGCGCTTGCTAATAGCGGTCTTGCAACCCGCATGATCCTGCAAGTTCATGATGAACTCGTGCTGGAGGTTCCGCAGGATGAACTTGAAGAGGCGACGCAACTCGTCCGGCAGGTCATGGAATCAGCTTACAAACTTGATATCCCACTGCTTACTGAAGCCAGAAGTGGTATAAACTGGGGGAGTATGCAGGTAATTTAAACCTGACGATAAGGTGAACCTGGCGATGAATAATGAAGAGGGACACGTACAGAGCATTTTAAATAAAGGTCACACCGCGCTATGGGAACATGACTGGGATGGCGCCGTGCAAGCCTACAACGCAGTCCTGCAGGAAAGTCCTGACCACCCGGTGGGATTATCCAGCCTGGGACTGGCTTTGTTCCATCAGAAAAAGTTCAGCGACTCGTTGCGTATTTTTCAGCAATTAGCCCGGCAATACCCGGACGATCCAATGCCCATGGAACGCATCGCGCGCATTTACGAAAGAGAAGGGCTGCTACAGGAAGCCGTGCGTAGTTACTACCAGGCTGCTGAAAGACAACTTAAAACCCGGGATATAGACCGGTCGTTGTCGGATTACCGCGCCATTCTTCGTTTGAACCCGAACAACCAGGATGTTAGAGCCAGAGTCGCGATGGTATTCGTTAAGCTGGGCAGGAAAGAGGAAGCCGCGGCTGAATTCGCCGACCTGGCGGCGGTTGTTCAACGGGCAGGTGACCCAAACAAAGCGCAGCAGATACTTGAATATGCCCGGCAGGTAAAGCCGGATTCCACTGAGGTGAATCAAGCCCTTACAGCTTTGAAAAACGATCAACTTATACCGCTCAGGAAGCTGGACGACAGTGCCGGCGGAGCCATTCGCATGGCGCAGGTGAGAGAGATCGAAAGCACACATGTGGAAAACGCCCCGGAAGCCAGTTATGACCCTGTGACCGAAGCAAAGCTTAAATCACTGTCCGATCTCGCTGGCGCGTTATTTGATGAAGGAAACGACAGCAGACGGACAAGTTCAGCTGTGTACTCCAACCTGGAACTGCCAGATAACCTGCCTGTCAGTGACACACAACCTTTACACCAGGACCAAAGGAGCATCCAGCAATACATTAGTGAATTCATCGACCTGCATTCCACTGATCGATCAAACGAGGCGGCTGTTGAACTGGAAAAAGCCATCAAAGCCGGGCTTGACCTGCCCGCGGCAGATTTCATGCTTGGTCTGCTTAGAAAGGACGAGGATTCACAGAATGCCTTCGACCACCTGCAAAAGTCAGTGCGCTCTCCTGATTACGCCCTGGCTTCGCGCCTGTTGATGGGAGAGATCTTTAGCCAATCCGGACAATTGCAGGAGGCCACCGCGTGTTACCTGCAAGCTCTGAGGCTGGCAGATCATGAGACGGTGCCGCCCGAACAGGTGGAGGAACTCGACCAGCTTTATGGACCCATCCTGGATTCACAAACCCTGATCACCCAGGAAAAAGATTTGCGGAATCTATGTGCAGTGATCAGCGAACAATTGACCCGACCGGATTGGCGCGCTTATCTTAGAGGTGCCCGTGTTCAACTACCACCCCAACCTCAAGGTTCCCCGCCGCTTCCCCTGGCGGAGATGCTGATCGATTCAAACAGCAGTCAAATGGTCGAATCGCTTGCAGAAGTGCGCAAGCTGTTCCAGCAGGGCAAGTACAGGTCAGCGATGGAGGAATCTTACCATGCGCTGACCTACGCACCCACTTATCTGCCCCTGCACATCCAAATGGGTGATATCCTGATCAGTCAGGGCCGGATCTCTGAGGCGATTGAAAAATTCCTGATGGTTTCACGCTTGTACACTTTACGCAATGAAAACAGCCAGGCGATCCGTCTATTGTCCAAAGTAACCAGGTTGGCTCCAGTCGACACAACCGTGCGAAAAAACCTGATCGAACTGCTGCGTTCCAACAAACGGTACGATGAAATGATCGAGCAGCTGATGGATCTGGCCAACGTGTACTACCTGCTGGCTGACCTAGATGAAGCGCGCCATTATTATCACACAGCCTTAAACCTTTCGCGCCAGGTCAAAACTTCCCGCGATCAATCAATCAAAATCCTCCATCAGCTGGCAGATATTGAACTACAAAGTCTGAACTGGAAGGAAGCCATCAAGGTCTTTGAACAGCTGCGCAGCCTGCAACCAACAGACCCCGCGCCGCGTCTCGCACTAATTGACCTCTATGGCCGTCTGGGCATTAACCCGGCAGCTTTGAATGAAATGGACGCGTACCTAAAATTGCTTGAGACTGAAAACAAACTGGAAGAAGCTGAAAACTTTCTGGATGAACTACTGATCGAACGGCCGGAAGACCCGGAAATTCAAAAAAGGATGGCTGCTTATTACGTGAACCTTGGTAGATCCGAGACGGCAGTTGCCAAACTGGATGCCCTGGCAGAAAAATTACTGGTGGAAAAGAATGTAAAAGCCTCGGCCAATGTGGTCCAGCAGATCATCGCCCTCAACCCGCCCAACCGCTCTGATTACGAAAAACTCTACCAGGAGTTACTAAAATAGTAATCAAGTCCCAGGTAAACTGATCCCCTCGCAGCGTATTCACAGCGAGGGGATCTTATTATGGATCATAAGGATAGATCACCACCACATACGAAACCAGGCTTTACCGCTGCCTGATTCGCCGCGGATATGGATCTCAGCCTTGATGGTCACCACCGATCTCACGGGTAGATTGACTGTGGTAAAGGTGAACTGGCTCACCCCAAACTCATTCGTGTCAGGCAGCCGGTAACTTTCCGCGGTTCCATTTGGATAATTAAGTGTCACGCTAACCTGGGCACCGTCGATCGATCGCAGGTACTGGTCCTGGGCGATCACATAGACTGTCTGCTGCTCCTCAGCACCAATGAGCGATTTCAACACAAAAACGCGTACGCGTGGATTCAGAACGTCTCCCGCCATGTCAGGGGGGGGGCTTGGTTTGAGCAGATCGGGGTTGGCGACCACTTTATCAAAATAGATCTGCCCCAGGTTGGTCAAGCGCACCCTTTGACCTGCCGGGAGATCAGGCCACCATTCCATACGCGCATAATCAAAATACTGCACATAACGTCCATCGATTACTTCAACTTCTGAAAGCGGCTGACCAAAATGAAGCGCACCATCATACGAATCGTAAAATTGCAGAAAAGCGTAGCAGACGTTATAACCGGAGGGGAAAGCGCGGCAGGACGGTCCCTCGTTCGGGATATCGGCCAACGGATTACCGGACTCGTGCAATAACTGCCCAAGCGGTGCCATCTGAATGCGTGGTCCTTCATCAGTATCCACAAGGTCAAAGCGGGCTTTTTCAAAATACTGCACATGAGCCCGGGTGACCGGATCTGTGAAGTCGTCTGTGATCGGATTACCAAAGTAGAATACGGGATCAGTAACCGAGTTGTAAGTCTTCAGGAACTCCCCCCAAACCCAGTGACCTGTTTCGGGCACGAATATCGAATCGGTATCCTGGGCAGCAACGGGACGCCACAGTGGGAACAGAAGGATCGTCAGGATGGTTAGTAAGAATAGCTTTCTTCCCATACTTCTTATTATATTTACCTTTTAGGCAGACGCAATCAATGGATTTCTGATGATCTTGATCCATTTATTTCATCAAAAATTTATTTACCGAACATTACAACTCATGGAACATAGTAGAGGTATGCATCAACATCGTGTGCTTTTAACTGAATCTGATGCCTATCAGAAACATATTCAGGTATCAGTTCGCATTCTTCAGCGAAACAATGTGAAAAAACCATCCACACCGGATTATTGGAAGCCAAAACAGCATCTACTTCTGTATAATAATTGGCCGTTTCTTCGCGATTGCGGGTTCCGATCACCCACGCCTCTGCATCATCTCTGTAATAATAAGAAAAAGCTGGGTAAGCGGCGTAATAAACATAGATCTTATCGCCGGGTTTATAAGACTTATGCAACTTCGCAACGATCGGTCTGAGATTTTCAACGCTGCTTTGATTCACAACATGCCAGGACAAATAAATTCCATTAACCACCAGGAAGAATAGCAACAAGGTTACGACCAATCGGCTCTGATCCAACTTGAGGAGGAAATTGGCTCCCAATCCGGCGAGAATATAGATCATTGGCGTCAGAAATATATCCTGCCGGATCCCTCCGTAAGGATAATACTGCACCATGGATAAAATGACAGTCAACAGCACCGGTACGATAAACATAAAAAGAGCTATTTTATGACGGCGATCCACCAGTGAAACGATCAAACCCAACATTGTGAGTTGGAGAAAAACCGGCTTTGGAAAAGTAAACCCAAAGAGGTCAAGGCTGTTTGCCCAAACAAAATGTAACAAGGAGGAAAATTCACCTGACCAGTAAGAGGTGGATAGGTAATTTGCGCTGGAATCTGCCCCCCAGCCCGGGGTAAGATGATAGCTGAGCGAAGTGTAATAAACCACGATCGCCGCGCCAAGAACCACCAGCTGGGCAACGCCCCACCGGGGGATATCCTTTGCAGAGCGATTCTCATCGATCAACCAATCTACGATAAAGCATACATTAATGGCGACGATTAACACCCCCAACCCATATTGGGTGAACATCCCCAGAACCATACAACCTGTCATGAATACCAGGTGCTTCACTTGATTTTTCTGTAAATACATCGCAAAAAACAATAGAATAAGTGTTGCAAGAAGGAAAGTAAGAGAATACTCACGCAGTTCCTGTGAATACCTGACCTGCGTGGGTGCCAGGGCAACCAGGATGGCGCAAATTAATGCAGGGTACTCGCTGACAAATTGCCGCGCGAGGAAATAGATGGCAGGGATGGAAACAACCCCGGCGAACCAGGGTATCAGACGCAAAATGAACTCGGTTTCTCCAAGATCGAGTATAAAACTGGTCAATAGCGTAAATAGAACTGGAGCGCTGTTTTGTTCTGCGTTGAGTTGCAGTATTTCAGAAAGCGAACTTCCTTTTGAGATCCAGAAGGTCACTGCCTCATCGAACCATAACGTTTTATACCCAAGGTGATACAACCTCAGTAGAGCGCCAAGCAGCGTCAACATTACAAGTGGTAGATTTATCTGACTGAAGGTGTTTTTCACCCTCACCCATAGTGTTTGTGTTGCTTCTCCTGGCATTAAATCTCCACTATCATTCATAAGTACCGCCATCGTTATAGTGATTATGCATCATTTAACGAGGTCGGACTCATTTCGTTCATTTCCGGTTTCATTTGAGCCCTGAGAGATAGTATTAGAAAAGTGATAATACTGATGATCCCTAAAAAACCACCTCCGATCCATGTGGCGCGTGGCGCGATGGTATCACTCAATAATCCACCCAGCAGCGGGGCAATCCCTGAGGCAACGCTGTGCGTTAAACCATAAATGCTCATGTACCTTCCCCGCATATCGGCTGGCGCGAGGTTGGCAGTATAGGTGTTGGAGGTTGGAATGAGCATTAGCTCACCAATGGTCATCACTACCATACAAAACCAGAATCCCCAAAACCCGGCGAACAGGGCCACCAGCGCGGTGGCGACCGCGTAGAATGCTGTGGCCACGGTCATCACAGGCAACGGTTTAAAGCGCTTGGTAACCTGGGTGACCAGGTATTGCAATGTCACCACCATCACCGCGTTCGTAGTGGGTATAAAACCGTAACGGTTTTCTGGAATGCCAAACTGTGTGTTGGAGTAAACCGGCAAAAGCAACCAGATAAGTGAAGCGAGCATCGAGGTCAGCGTAAATGCTGCGGTAAAGCGCATGAACTCACGGTCCTTCAATATCCTTCCATACCCCTCAAACACCGCCCTTTTCTCAGAAAGGCCCTCAAAGACAGGTAACGTTTCCCGCGCGCGCAAGGCGATCAGCAACCCATAAAAGATCATACCCCCGGCGGCAATGAAAAAGGCGGTCGTGTATGATTGCACCGCTATGAACCCTCCTATCGCCGGCCCGATCGCCACACCTGTATTGCCGCTCATACGCAGAATCGCGTACGCTGAAGGGCGCTTATCGGACGGGATCAGATCAGCTATCATGGCATCCGCGCCAACGCGATACAGCGGGTTGAATGCGCCAAGTAAAGCCTCCGCCACGGCAAACTCGAGATAGGTCTGTGCCTGGCTCAATAGCACATACATGAGTCCATTACCCACCAGGCTGATCACCATCATCCATTTCCTGCCGACCCTGTCAATGATCGGTCCGGCCAGCAAGGCAAAGATGAGTCCCATCACCGCGTTGATGGTGATGAGCGAAGTAACCTGGGTCAGCGGGATGGTCAGCTGTTTCGATACATAGATCATCAAAAAAGGCCAGATCATCGAAGTGCCGATCGTGCTGATGAGCATCCCGGCGAAGATCAACCAGAACTGGGCGGGGTACTCCCGCACGAGTTTTTGCAGGCGCGTGAACATTAGATTCATGCATCACCCGCAGCAGCATCAAGGTTTTCCGGTAATATCTCGGATTTTGACCTGTGGATGGATAAGAAGATGAGAAAGCTGGCAAACCCGGCCAGGCCGGCCGTGTACCACATGGCTCGGGGGGTAAAGAGATCGCCGGCGAAGCCCGCCAGCAGCGGACCCAGCCCAGTCCCGATGGTCCATGTGAAGGTGTACAGGCTCATGTAGCGCGCACGCAGATCCGGCGGCGCCAGTTTTGAAGTAAAAGTGGTCGTCGTAGGAACAAGTATCATCTCCCCGACTGTCGCACCCACCATACACAGCCAGAACCACCAGAAACCCTCCCCAAAAGCCACACTGAAAATTGAAATGGCATAAATGAGCGTGCCAACAACCATGGCAGATGAAGGACGATGCCGGTTGACCTGCCGGGTGATGAGCAGCTGAAGTGTAATGACCATAATAGCATTTGTGGCAGGAATGAATCCGTAAGTGCTTTCTGAAAGACCAAAATTCTGCTTCGTGTACGCTGCGAGCGTAACCCACAGGATCGAGGTACAAACGCGGTTTAATGTGTAAGCACCGAGTATCTTCACAAAGATTCTGTCCTGCAGGATGGTGCGGTAGCCGCGGCCTTGTTTCAGATCATCCTTTATTACCATCTTCTGCCGCGTTCCAGTTTCCCGCATGAGCAGCCATCCCAACACTCCGATGACAGCGAAACCAATCCCGACGACAGAAAAAGTGACGAAATAGGAAATGGAAATCAAAAAACCGCCGATCGCCGGACCAATGGCAACACCCAGGTTATTCCACATTCGCATCATCGAGTAGGCATCAAGGCGTTTATCCACTGGAACCAGGTCTGCCACCATGGCATCTGTAGCCAGCCGGTAAAGTGGAGTGGTTGCACCTGTTACCACAATTAATAATGCTACGACCGGTAAATTGCCGGCGGAACGGAAGAAAAACCACCCCATAGCTGAAAAAAGGAGCGCGAACACCATCACACCTTTACGTCCAAAGCGGTCCGCGATGGACCCTCCCAGGAAGGAGGACGCCACACCCACTATCGCGTTGAGAGTCATCAGCCAGGCAACACCTGATATTGGTTTTCCCAAACGCTGACTGAAATAGAGCAGCAGATAAGACCAGATGATGCTGTAAAAAAGCCAGGCTAGCATCATCAACAACGAAAGCAGCCAGAACTGCCTCGGGTAGGCTTGAACCGTGCGCTCAATCCGGGAAAACATGGAGCTAATTCTAACACTCACACAATGAATACGATACTAAAGCAGGAAAAAGAGATAAAATAATGAAAGAAAAAATATAGCAGGAGGAAAATTATGTGGAAAGAATTTAAAGCATTCATCATGCGTGGCAATGTGATGGACCTGGCCATAGGTGTCATCATCGGCGGAGCGTTCGGCAAGATCGTTTCCTCGCTGGTAGATGACGTCCTCATGCCGCCGATCGGCCTTTTACTGGGCGGAGTCAATTTCAACAATCTGTTCATCAACCTTGGCAAAACCAAATACGCCACGCTGGCGCAAGCCCAGGAGGCAGGCGCACCGACCATCAATTACGGATTGTTTATCAACAATCTCATTTACTTTATCATCCTGGCCTTCATCATCTTCCTGCTGGTCAAGTCGCTCAACCGCTTATCCAAAAAAGAAGCCCCCGCTGAACCCGACACACGCGAGTGCCCGCGCTGCCTCAGCCAGATCTCCAAAAAAGCAGACCGTTGCCCACACTGCACATCTGAAGTTACTCCAATCAAATAAGGTTTCACAAAAAAGCTCCCGGGAGAAATCCCGGGAGAATTCTTATATCAAAGACCTCAGGGCTTTCGCCTTGCGCGTTGCGGACGTCCGCCGCCACCACGGTAGGAGGGCGCGAGTATCTCGAAGATCGTGCACACGCGGGTATCCAGCATGCGGCTGCGGATGCGCGCATCAAGATCTTCCAGGTTGCTCGACATGGTGATCACCGTGGGAAGTTTGGCATTATAGCGCTCATTAAATATCTGGTACAGTTTTTCACGCGCCCAGGGGGTGGCGCTCTGTGTACCCAGGTCATCCAGGATGAGGATCGGCGCCGACTTTACCCGGTTGAACAGGTCGTCGTACGAGGTGCCGCTGGAGGGGCTGAAAGTGGCGCGAAGATGGTCAAGCAGATCTGGCACAACTACGAAAACTGGATTGTCGCCCATACCTTTGCGATAATTACCGATCGCCGCCGCCAGGTGGGTTTTCCCGCAACCGTAGGTACCGGTCATCACCAGCCAGCCGCGCGGGTGTTCAGCGAACTCCTGCGCCACGCGGAATACCTTTTCCAGGTTGAGCGCGATCTCGGGTGAAAGTCCTTCAGGCTCACGCAGGCTGAAGTTTCCAAACGAGCGGTCTGCCAGCAACTGCAGCTGGTACAACAACGGATCGCGCGTTTCCTTCACCGGGGTGCGATAATCCGGCGCGGTGATTCGCACGCAGGTCACCAGGTCAGGGTCCTGCAGGCGCGAGCGGATGCGGTCATCCAGGTCCTCAAGGTCAAGGTTGGTGGTCACCACGGTGGGAAGCTTGCGGATGTAACGGTAATCCACGATCTGAAAGAGTTTTTCTGCTGCCCAGTTGGTGGCGTTATGCGCGCCCAGATCATCCAGCACCAGCAGACTCACATTACGTAGTTCTTCAAAACGCTGTTCAAAGGTCTGATCGATCGAATCGTACGAGTAACGCAGCCAATCCAACAGATCCGGCACGGTAAGGAATATGGTCTGCATGCCGAATTCCACACAGGTATTGGCGATGGCCGCCGCCAGGTGTGTTTTCCCACAACCATATGAACCCATCAATAACAACCATCCCCGCGGGTTGGCGGCAAACTGCTGCGCCTGGCTCAACGCGTACTGCAGCGAACGGATCTGCTCATCCGCCAGTCCCAGCCTGCCCTGAACTGAAAAGGACGCCAGTGACATTGTTTTGAAGGCTTCCAGGTTGCTCATCTGGTACAAGCGGTTGCGCGCAACCTGGTTGGCTTTGTTCTGCTGGCACACGCACGGAACCAGTTTGCCGAAGTTAGGATCTCCGACCGGCAGGTCGCGGCGCAGAAAGCCCACGCCGCCGCAGATCGGGCAGACATCAGTGGTATTCTTTTCAGGATCAGCGGTTGACATAGTCGCCGAATTTTCCTTCGCTATCCCGTTTGCGGTTCTCTTCAGTGGTTTCCCTATCGGTTCCATCGCGGCCTTTCTCTTTCCATGATCTCAGGATCGCTTCTATGTAACGCCAGGTTCGCACATTCTTCACCACCGCGATGCGGATGGCGTCCTCAATCCATTCAAGCGGATAATTCTTTTCCGCCTCCTGCAAGGTTTCTGACAGGATGGGCGTGAGCGGACCGATATTCTGCTCATAGAGCGCGTAGATGTTGGGTCGCTCCGGCTGCAGTTTTACCGGAAATGATTCAATTTGATCCGGATCCCATTCTCCAGCAGCCAGACCATCAAAAGCGGCTCTTCCTGCGGCAGAATTCGGAAAATAGATCGAATCATGTTCATCACCAACGTTACCTACGCACAAAAGCGTCCCCCGATTCACAGCCCGTTGCAGCGCGTCTGAAAGCGCCATTTTTTGAATACCATACGAGTCTCCAAAGCCTGCCATCAAGCGCTCGTCCTTGAGCATTTCCTTGTATCTGAGGAAGCGCGGTTCTTTAACCTGGCTGCCCAGGTACCAGATGGCATACAGGGTGATCTTTAATTCTCCCAGGTGATCGATCACCGGCAGCAGTTCAGAAAAAAGAGCCTCCGGAACCTCGACCGTTTTTTCCGGATCCACTTTAAAAATCCTGACCACCGTCATCGCTGGGTTTGCCTTCTCTTCATGGCTTCCTCATCACGCCTGGCATTTTCAAACTTGGCCAGGCTCTCGAGGAAGATCAATTCAATTGTGCCCGTGGGGCCGTTGCGGTGCTTTGCCACAATCAGTTGGGCCACATTGTGGCGAGGATTTTCCTTGTCATCCTTATCCGGACGGTTAATGAACATGACGATATCAGAATCCTGCTCCAGGCTACCAGATTCCCTGAGGTCGGATAACACCGGCAATTTGCCCTCTCGCTGTTCAACCGCGCGCGAAAGCTGCGCGGCAGCCAGAACAGGAACATTCAGTTCACGCGCCAGCACCTTGAGGCTCCTGGAAATGTAAGAAACCTCCTGCACGCGGTTCTCTGAGCGCGAATCACTGCCCATCAGCTGCAGGTAATCCACCAGGATCAGGTCAAGCTTGTGTTCCATATGCAGGCGGCGGCACTTGGTGCGCATGGCGAGCGGGGTGATGGCCGGAGTGTCATCCAGCCAGATGTGCGTGTTTTCCAGGGTCTCCATCGCCTGCGTGAAAAGGGTCCATTCTTCGTCCTTCAGTTTTCCGGTGCGCAGCCGGTGGGTATCGATCTTGGTTTCCTGGGCGATGAGGCGCTGCACCAGCTGCTGGTTGGACATTTCCATTGAGAACATGACCACATTCTTCTTGTTCTTTTGCGCCGCGTTCTTTGCCACAGAAAGCAGGAAACCGGTCTTGCCCGATCCCGGCCGGCCTGCAACGATGAGCAGGTCGGAATTCTCCATCCCGCCCAGTAAATTATCCAGGTCGGTCAGCCCGGTGGGCACGCCGAAGATCTCTTCGTCGCGCTTGGAGAGCTCATCCACGTGGTCGTAATACTCACTGACCACGGTCTGAATGTCCTGCAGGTCATGGCGCACACGGCGTGAGCTCAGCCCGAAGACGGATTTCTCCGCCTCATCGATAATGGTTTTTACTTCCTTGCCCTCGTCGTACGCCAGCTTCGCCATCTCGTTGGCCGCAGCGAGCATTTTACGGCGGACGGCGGTTTGTTCCACAATGTTGGCGTAGGCGGCTGCGTGCAGTGAGGTGGGCGTCTGGTTGACGAGCGCCAGCAGGTATGATTTTCCGCCGATCTCTCCGAGTTGACCCTGTTCTTCGAGGTCTTCGCTCACCGTCAGAATATCGATCGGTACCCGTTTGTCGTGCAGCCGCATGTAAGCGCGCCAAACCCACTGGTTGCGGATGATGTAGAAATCCTCCGGGTTGATCACCTGGGAGATCTCAAAATAGGAATCGGGATTGATCAAAACCGATCCAAGCACCGCTTCTTCGGCCTCGCGGCTATTCGGCTGCGACTGGATCATCGTTGTACTGTCATCGTCGTATGGCGAAAAGTTTCCCATGGTCATCCCTTATCCGGTTTTTTTTAAGATAGCCCGGAATTCTCCGGTTATGAAAGGTCTTCCTGGTCAGGTGCGGGTGAATCAGGAGAATCCTCTCCTCCATCCAGTTCATCCAGGTCAAAATTCTGCAGGAAGTCCTCAAAGAGCGATAGACGCTTTTTGCTCTCAATTTGGTCTGTGTCGGTTTTAGTCGGGATCACCTCATCCCCGCTCTCGGCCAGCACCTCAGCGGTGATGTCCTCCTCCGGCTCAATACCCGCCTCACGCAGGATGAGGCTGTTCACCAGGATCGGC